>NZ_CALART010000038.1 GCF_937888285.1 uncultured Aquimonas sp. | reverse complement strand
CTTCGACTTCGCCTTGTCTGCGGTTGCCCGGCAGTGGCCTGGCTGGGTATGCGAACCGCTGTGGCATGACACGCTGGCGGTCGCCGTGGCCAAGCGCTCCCACTTGCTGGCCTACCGTGAAGTGCCGTGCCAGGAAGTGCTCAAGCAGCCGTTGATCCGTGCGCAGTCAACGGCCGGCGAGCCGTGGCGCGCTGTGGCGCAGCGTGTCCTCGGGGATGCGCTGCAGGATCGGGAGCAGCTGGTCAGCTCCTTCGACATCGCGATGACGCTCGTGTCAGCCGGGTACGGCCTCGTCGTCGCGCCGTCTGCGAGGCTTGCTGGCTACCTGAACCGCGGCATCGCCGCGCGGCCGCTGGCTGGCGCACCGACCGTCGTGATGGCTTACCTCCTGCATCCCCTGGCGCGCCTGACCGAACCCATGGCGAGGTTCATCCAACGTGCTCGCAGCGTGTCCGGGGACCTCGAAGTACCTACTGAGCAACGTCGTGCTCTGCGGATACCACTGTTACTGAACAGGCCATCCGGCCACGTGAGCACGTGGCCCGACGATCATAGTCATCGCCTGTAGCCGGCGGCACGCGGCCATCAGCCGACATAGCCGTCGTGTCTCCATAGCGGACAGCCATTTCGATGGCTGCACGATCCCGGGCACTCCATGGGGCACTTTCGACTTGCCCACCGCAGGCCCAAAGACCTAAACCGCGGATTGTTCAGGCAAGGAGAGCCGGTCAGCTACGGGACGACGGCCGAAACATCTCACGGTGCAAGCCCCAATGCTCGACCGCGGCGACGAGCACCATCGACTCGCCTTCGTGGACCCGGGCGTCGACTTCAGCCAGTTCGACACACAGGCGCAGTAGTTTCAGCCGCAGCGCAGGGTCCTGGATTTCACCCATCAGATCCGCCAGCGTGCGCTCGTCCACCGGGCAGGCGTCGGCCCATTTCAACTGGTCGCTCGAAAGCAAGTCTTCGCAGAAGGTGTCCAGCACTGCTTGCAACTCATGTCGCGTCAGCCCCAACTGCTCATGCACGACCAGGCGGTCGAGCCAAGCGATCTCGGCGTCTCCGATATCGCCGTCGGCGAACACGGTCAGGGCGACGATGCGGGCTGCGGCCTGCGGGCTGTTCACGGGATAGCTGCGCATCATGGGTCTCGCGTGGGTGCTGTGGGTCGCGGGTCAGTCGAAGATGTTGCTCAGCCAGGACTTCTTGCGGTTGCCCTGCTGGCCTCGGCCATGCTCGTAGTCGGAGTCCGCGAATTGCGGCTGTGATTGCGCTGACGCGCTGGCGGCAGGAACTGGCGTCATCGCGCCCGAACGCTCGATCAGCTTGTCGAGTTCGCCGCGATCCAGCCAGACGCCGCGGCATTGCGGGCAGTAGTCGATCTCGACGCCCTGGCGATCGCTCATCACGAGTGCGGTGTCGGTGCAGGTGGGGCATTTCATGAGGTGTTCCTGGTGCGGGTTCATTCATCCGAGCTGCCGAAGCCGAAGAGGCTCAGCAGACTCGTGAACAGGTTGAAGATCGAGACGTAGAGGCCGACGGTGGCCAGCACGTAGTTGGTTTCGCCACCGGTGACGATCCGGCTGGTCTCGAACAGGATCAGGCCGGCCGACAGCAGCGCGACCATCGCGGCCACGGCCAGGCCCAGCGCCGGGATCTGCAGGAACACGGCGCCCAGGCCGGCAATCAGCGCGATGACCATGCCGGCGAACAGGAAGCCGCCCATGAAGCTGAAGTCGCGACGGGTCGTCAAGACCCAGGCCG
Source organism: uncultured Aquimonas sp. (assembly GCF_937888285.1). Lineage (GTDB taxonomy): Bacteria > Pseudomonadota > Gammaproteobacteria > Xanthomonadales > Xanthomonadaceae > Aquimonas. The sequence continues at coordinate 18,530 of NZ_CALART010000038.1, read as the reverse complement.
ACAAGGCCAGGAAGGTGGCGCCCGTGGCCGCCAGGGCCAGGGTCACGACCTGTGCACCGCCGGGCAGTGCCAGCGACTTGTTCAGCACCGGCCCCAGGGAGTAGCCCATGAAGCCCGTCAGCGCAAACACCGCCGGCAAGGCCCAGCCGCTGTTCTTGAACTTGTAGACGGCAAAGAGCAGTCCGAAGTAGCCGCCCAGGGTCAGCAGGAGGCCCGGCGCCGGCAGCTGGAACGCCACGCTGGCAGCGGCGATGGCCGCGCTGAACAGCAGCGTCATCGACAGCAAGGCGTACGCGTTGCGCAGCACACGGCTCGTACCGGCGACATCCGTGGGTGCCGCGTTGCCTGCGGCGATCGGCGCCGAATGCGCGGTTTCCGGCCGAGCGGTCGAGGGGATGGGCGTCATGGAGTTCATGGTGTCGAGTCCTGGGGTCGTTCGAGTTCAGCGTTCGTAACTGATGAGGCGTTGGCGCATGCGGCGGGGGTCACTGCCCCGGCGCCACAGGCGCATGAGGAAGCGCGCAGCGCGCGCAAGCGCGTTGTCGAGCGCCGTGCGCCAGTCGTTGGCCACGGAGGCGACGACGACCGACCCGGCGCCATCGGTCCGGAGTTCGACCTGGCAGCGCTTGTCGATGCCGCCGCGCGGTCCGTTCACGTCCGACATCTGCACCTCCGCGCGCGGCACCAACCAGCCCAGGCGTCGCAGCACGAAGCGCACGCGGCGCTCGGTCAGGTCGCGCAAGTCAGTGGCTTGCGGATGGCGGGACTTGAAGAGCACTTGCATCACGGATCTCCATCGGTTGAGGGACAGACGGAATGTGGGGCGCCTGACGGTTCTGGAAAAGCAGTCTTTCAAGAACGTGAACATCGGATAAACCTGAACGTTGGACTGAGCTTCGGCCGCAGACTCCGGGGTTTGACGGCTCCGATCGGAACGCGTTGCAGCACGCGAGCCTTCTGGCACGTCACTCATTGGAGAAGCACCCGATGCCCAACGCTCGAACCGCCAATGCCGTCCGTCTGGAGTTCGCCCCTGACTCCCTGGTTCAATCCAATCTGTCCGGCGCGGCCTTCACCGGCGACTGGCTCTGGGTGGCGGGCGACGAAGCCTGCGGCCTGGACCGCCTACGCCGGCTCGACCCCGTGGGGCGAGAGGCCTTGCGCTTCGGCGAGGTGCGCGACTTCCCGCTCGCCGATCTGCTGGACCTGCCCGGCGCGGCCGGGGAAGAGGCCGACCTGGAAGGCATGGCCGTGGCCGACGGCTTCCTCTGGGTGGTCGGCTCGCATGGCCTGCAGCGCAAGAACGCCAAACCGGATCGAGCGCACGCCGACAACGCCAAGCGGCTGGCAAAGGTGGCGTTGGACGGCAATCGTCGCCTGCTGGCCTGCGTGCCCATCGAGCCCGACGCCCAGGGCGAGCCCTGCCTGGTACGCCAGGCCCGGGACGGCCGTCGGGCGCTGCTCCTGAAAGGTGATGCGCAGACGAACCTGCTCACCCGTGCGCTCGCCGATGACCCCCACTTCGGGCCATACATGGCCATCCCGGGCAAGGACAACGGCTTCGACATCGAAGGCCTGGCCGTGGACGCCCGTCGGCTGCTACTCGGCCTGCGCGGCCCGGTGCTTCGCGGCTGGTCAGCGCTGCTCGAGATCGCGGTGGAGGGTCGCGGCGATCAGCTGCGACTGGCGCCCCTGGACGACAGCGGCACGCTGGTCCGCAAGCACTTCCTGCAGCTCGACGGCCTGGGCGTGCGGGACCTGCACTTCTCAGGCGACGACCTCTACATCCTGGCCGGCCCGACGATAGTGCTGAACGGCGACATCCGCGTCTTCAAGTGGCCGGCCGCGCGGCCCTTGCTGGCTGCCAACCGCGAGCCTGTGCGCTTCGAGTCGGCGCTGACCGAGTCGGTGCCCCTGCCGCACGGCCGCGGCACCAACCGTGCCGAAGCGATCTGTGACCTGCCACCGACGCTGTCGGGCGGCAAGGCGCGCTGGCTCGTGCTGTACGACGCGCCTGGCGCCGATCGCAAGGAGGGCGAGCACACCGTCTTCGGTGACCTGCTGCGCCACGATTGAGATCGTCCGCCGCGGTCTGCTTCAGCCGCCTGGGCGAACTGGCCCGCGCGGCGCAGGAAGCTTCGGCTGGTTCGCTGTTTGACGTAACTGTCGGCTCTGTTTCAAGGTAGACAAGAATGGAAATGCTGCTATCAAGGGTCGGGTCGCTGCTTTACGGCATGAGATTCACCATGCTTTTTTTCTATGTGGGTCTGGTGGCGATCATCTTCGGCATTCTGGGAAAGTTCCTGCTGGAAACCTACAAGCTGATGAGCACCTTGCTGTTCGGCGATCTCGCGAAGATCGATCTGATCATCAAGGTGCTGGAGCTGGTGGACATGACGATGGTGGCGCAGTTGGTTTGGGTGGTGGCGCTTGCCGGTGTGTCGCTCTTCGTGACCACGGGGCACTTCGACAAGAAGGACATGAAGAAGCCCGACTGGCTGGACCACGTCAACACCTACAACCTCAAGTTGAAGCTGGCGTTCGCCATCATCTCGATCTCTGGCGTGCATGCCTTGAAGACCTACCTGAGTGGCGACCTGAGCTTGGAAAATATCCAGATCGTGACGATGGTGGCGGTCATCCACTTCACCTTCGTGCTCTCTGCCATCGGTATTTCCTTTGCGGAGCGCTTGACGCGGGAAAAGACCTGAGCGGGCACGGCGCCATGGCCGCTCTCCCGGAAATCGACTCCGCTTCCGCGCTGCAGTTCGTCGTCAATGCGGCGGCGGGCAGCAGCGAGGCGGAAGCGAAGCGCGAAGTCATCGAAGCTGCGCTGCGGGCGGGTGGACGGCGGGGAGACTTGCTTTTCTGCAGCCCCGCCGAGTTGAGCTTCGTGTCTCACCAGGCTGCGGCAAGGGCGATCGCCACCCGCACTGCCGTGGTCGCCGTCGGCGGCGACGGCACGCTCAACACCGTGGCGCAGGCCGCACACGCCACAGGCTGCGCCATGGGCGTGGTGCCACAGGGCACGTTCAACTACTTTGCCCGCACGCACGGCATTCCCGTCGACCCGACTGAAGCGGTCCGATTGCTGCTGCGGTCGGCGTCTGTCCCGGTGCAGGTGGCGGGTGTCAACGATCGCGTGTTTCTCGTCAACGCCAGCCTCGGGCTCTACCCTGAGCTGCTGGAGGACCGCGAGGCCTACAAGGCGCGCTTCGGGCGCAGCCGCTGGGTGGCCTTTGTGGCGGCCTGCGCAACGCTGCTGCGCGCGCAGCGCAAGCTGCGCGTGCACATCGAGATGGGTGGCACGGTGCGCGACGTGCAGACCTTGACGCTTTTCGTCGGCAACAACTGGCTCCAGCTGCAGCAGCTCGGCGCCGAGCCGGAGGACACGGTCGCCGGCACGCCGGGTGACGGCAGCATGGCCGCCCTGATGCTGCGGCCCATCGGCGCGCTGCCGATGATCGGGCTGATGCTGCACGGGGCGATGGGCCGCCTCGGCGAGGCCGCCGGGGTGGAACGCTTCGAATTTCAGCACATGGTGGTCAATCCGACGCTGCCGCAAGGGCGCCGCGGGGTCAAGGTGGCCTTCGACGGCGAGGTGACGACGCTGCGTGCACCGCTGGATTTCCGCGTGCTCGCCAGGCCGCTGTATTTGCTGGCGCCGCGGCGCGTGGAGGCCAGCGGATGACCGTCTTGCTGCAGATCTCCGACTCGCACTTCGGCACCGAGCAGCCGACCGTCGTCGACGCGCTGACCGAATTGGCACGCCAGCAGCGGCCCGATCTGGTCGTGCTGTCCGGCGACATTACGCAGAGGGCCCGACCCGCGCAGTTCTGCGCCGCTCGCGCCTTCACGGACCGCCTGGCCGCGCCCGTGCTGGCGGTGCCGGGCAACCACGACATCCCGCTGTTCGATTTGTGGGCACGCCTGCACAGCCCGTATGGGCGGTACAGCACCGCGTTCGGGACGGATCTCGAGCCCGTGCACCGATCTTCGGAACTCCTGGTGGTGTGCGTCAACACCACGCGTCCGTGGCGACACAAGGACGGTGAGGTCTCCGCTTTGCAGATCGACCGTGCGGCGCGCCTGGTTGAGCGTGCCGACCCTGCGCAGCTGCGCGTGATCGTGGTGCACCAGCCCATCGCCGTCACGCGCGCCGAGGACGTGTCCAACCGTTTGCGCGGCCATGCGGTCGCGCTGCGGCGCTGGGCTGAGGCCGGCGCCGACCTCGTCATCGGCGGTCACATCCACCTCCCCTACGTCATGCCGCTGCAAGGCCTGGCGCGCCCTCTGTGGGTCGTGCAGGCGGGCACGGCCGTGTCGTCCCGCGTGCGTGATGGCGTGCCCAACTCGGTGAACCTTCTTCGCTGGGGCGCGGATGCGACGCCAGGAAGCTGTCGGATCGAGCAGTGGGACTACCAGACCGACGACCGGGCCTTCCGGCTCGCCAAGGTCAGCGAGGTCCGGCCGGACCGGACCTGAGTGCGGCTTTGCGGTGGGCGCATCATCTTCTGGCGAGTTCGTATTTTCCTGAGTTGAAGTCTTGGAATGGCCGCTTCTTCCGAAGTTCAACCAGACGAATATTCCAGTCTGTAATCACTCCCGGGCTCACCCGCCATGAAGCTCTCGTTGCATCTCGCGTCCCTCGTGTTTGCCGGCCTCGTACAGGGCCTGCGCTTGCTGAAGGAAGCTCTCAGGGAATGGGTGCCGCGGCAGGAACCGGTGCTCATTCCCATCCCGATCTCGGCCGAGCGCCGGACACGCCAGTCAGACCGGCGCCATCCCGTCCGGGGCGACTGAGTCCGAAACCCAGCTTGTCTCCTCAGCCTGACCATTTTCAACGGAGATCCTCCATGCGCAGCTACCCCCACAACAGCCCAGAAGCCGCCGCGCGCATCGTCGCGTTGGTGCTCATTTCCGACGGTCACGTGTGCAGTTCCGAGTTCGACATCCTCAAGAAGTTGGGCGCGGAGCGCGAACTCGGGCTGGAGCCCCAGTTCCTGCCGCACATCGTTCACACGTTGTGCGAAGAACTGCTGGCGGTTGGGTACGAGACAGGTTCGCTCATGGGGAACGTCGATGACAGCGCCTTGGCGTCATTGATGGCCGAGATCTCGGATCCGGCGCTGCAAAGGAAGGTGCTGCGTCTGTCCTTGGCCGCGGCGCGGGCCGATGGCCATCTCGCCGACGGCGAAACCTTGGTGGTGGAGGCGGCTCGTCACCATTGGAAGCTCTTCGATGGAGAGGAGGCGAGCTCCACGAAGGTGGCCTATCGCCACGCTGCCTGATCGGGAGCGATCAAGACGCGTTCAAGGGCGAGCCGCAGCCACCACCTGCATCACCAGGGGGTGGTGCTGGCCGCGACGCGAGCGGATGGCGTGGATCTCCTCCTTCACACCATCGCTGGTTCCCAGCAAGCGAAGCCCGCGCATCAGGCCGACGTCGTCCGCGCCGAGCCGACTGACCGGGAAGACGCCCAGGCCGCGAGCCGCGAATACCGCGAGCAGCGCGCTGTCCTCGAACTCGCCGGCGATGCGGGGCCGCAGGCCCTGCGTCTCGAACCAGTGGTCCAGCCTCGGTCGCAGCGCCGAGTGGCCCGTGGGCAGCAGCACCGGCAGGTCGTTGAGGCTTTGCGGAAAGCGGTCGCGCTCGGTCTTGCCGACCAGCCGGGCCGGGCCATACCACTCGACCGGTGACTCAACGAGGCGCTCGCTGGTGAGGCGCAGGTTCGGGTTGCGCGGTGCGGCCTGGCCGGCGAGAACCAGGTCCAGGTGATGCAGCGCCAGTTCGCTGAGCAGTTGCTCGAACTCGCCCTCGTGGCAGACAAGCCGAAGGTTGGGGGTGCTCAACACCGGCTCCAGCAGCGCATGGGCGGCAAGCTTGGAGATGCCGTCGGAGAGCCCGACCGCCAGGCGGGCCACCTTGCCGCTGGCCGCTTCGCGCACCTCGTCGGGGATGCCCTGGCCGAGCTGAAAGATCTCCTCGGCGCGGGCGAAGGCGGCCTGGCCCGCCTCGGTGAGGGCCACGCCGCGGCCTGAGGGCTTGAGGAGCTGGTGGCCCAGCGATTTCTCCAGCTCCCGCACCTGCGCGCTGATGGTCTGCACCGCCATGTCCAGCCGCTCGGCGGCGCGGGCGAAGCCGCCCTCCTTGGTGACGACCCAGAAGTAGTGAAGATGGCGATAATTCAGCATGCATCCTCCGGTTCGGAAAAACCGAATATTAGGTGCGATTCATGCAGGTTCTTTCAAGACCAGCGGGGCGGTACACTGGCGGTCTTGGCATCCTCGACGCGCGTTGCATCGAACCAACCTCACCCATCCCCATGAGTCTCCTGACTTTTGTCGCCGGCCTGATCTTGCTGGTCGTCGGCGCCAACATCCTGGTCCGCGGTGCATCGAAGCTGGCACTGTCCTTCGGCATCAGCCCGCTGGTGGTCGGCTTGACCATCGTCGCCTTCGGCACCAGCGCACCGGAGTTGGCGGTGAGCGTCGGCGCCGTGATGGACGGCCGCACTGACATCGCCATCGGCAATGTGGTGGGCAGCAACATCTTCAACGTGCTGTTCATCTTGGGCTTAAGCGCGTTGATCACACCGCTGGTCGTCAACATCCAGTTGATCCGCCAGGAGGTGCCCATCATGCTGGGCGCCAGCCTGCTGTTGTTGGCGCTGGGGCTGGACGGGCGGTTGTCGATGACCGACGGTGGCCTGATGTTCGCTCTGGTGTTGGCCTACACCGTGTTCCTGGTGGTGCAGTCGCGCCGCGAGACGCAAGCCGCGAAGGACGAGTTCGCCGGCGAGCTGCAGCCTGCCGCGCAGGGCGCCTGGGACAGCCACTGGGCGGTGCAGACGGGTCTCATCGGCGTCGGCCTGGTGGCGTTGGTGTTCGGTTCTGACTTGCTGGTGGATTCGGCGGTTGGCTTCGCAAAGGCCATGGGCGTGAGTGATCTGGTCATCGGGCTGACCATCGTGGCCGCCGGCACCAGCATGCCCGAGGTGGCCACCAGCATCGCCGCGGCGCTCAAGGGCGAGCGCGATATCGCGGTGGGCAATGTGGTGGGCAGCAGCACCTTCAACATCCTGGGTTGCCTGGGTCTGTCGGGCTTGGTGTCGGGTGATCTGGGCCTGGTGATGGCGCCGTCGCTGCTGTCCTTCGACATCTGGGTGATGTTGGCGGTGGCGCTGGCCTGCCTGCCGGTGTTCATGACCGGCCGTGAGATCGCACGCTGGGAAGGTGGCGTCTTTCTCGGCTACTACATCGCTTACGTGGCCTACCTGATCCTGGCCGCGCAGCAGCACGACGCGCTGCCCGCTTACTCGGGCGTGATGATGAGTTTTGTCGTGCCGCTGACGGTGGTGACGCTGGTGGTGATGATGATTCGCCGGTCGGCCGCTGTCCCGGCGCAGTAAGCCGATGAGTCTGTTCGTGCTTAGCGTGCTGCCGTGGTTGGGCGCGGCCCTGGTGGCGAGCCTGCCAGCCGGTGCCCGCCGCTTGCAGGCTGCGCTGGCTGGCGCAACGGCCTTGGGGGTGACGGTACTCGCGCTGCAGGCGACACCGGCTGTTTTGGGCGGCCAGGTGCTGGGCGCCAGCGTTGAATGGTTGCCTGCGCTCGGGCTCGACCTGGGCTTTCGGATGGACGGCCTGGCTTGGCTGTTCGTGCTGCTGATCGGTGGCATCGGCGCGCTGGTGGCGCTCTACGCAGCCTGGTACCTGGACCCCGCCGATCCGCACAGCCCGAGTGGGCGCTTCTTCGTCTTCCTGCTGCTGTTCATGGGTGCGATGTTGGGCGTGGTGCTGGCCGACAACCTGGTGCTGCTGGTGCTGTTCTGGGAACTCACCAGCCTGGCCAGCTTCCTGCTCATCGGCTTTTGGCATGGCCGCGACGATGTGGGCCGCGATGCACGCGAGGGCGCCCGCATGGCCTTGACCGTCACCGGCGCCGGCGGGCTGTGCCTGCTGGCCGGTGCGCTGCTGATAGGCCACATCGTCGGCAGCCTTGAGCTCGACGTGGTGCTTGCCTCGGGTGACCGCCTGCGTGCCCATGCGCTGTATGAGGTGGCGCTGGTGCTGGTGCTGCTGGGCGCCTTCACCAAGAGCGCGCAGTTTCCGTTTCACTTCTGGCTGCCGCACGCGATGGCCGCGCCCACGCCGGTCTCGGCCTACCTGCATTCGGCCACGATGGTGAAGTGCGGCGTGTTCCTGCTGGCGCGCCTGTACCCGGCACTGGGCGGCAGCGAGCCCTGGTTCTGGATCGTCACCAGCGTCGGCTTGGTCACGATGCTGCTGGGTGCCTACATCGCGATCTTCCAGCACGACCTGAAGGGCCTCCTGGCCTACAGCACCATCAGCCACCTGGGCTTGATCACGCTGCTGTTCGGCCTGTCGGAGCCGCTCGCCGTGGTGGCCGGGGTGTTCCACATCCTCAACCACGCGATCTTCAAGGCCAGCCTGTTCATGAGCGCCGGCATCATCGACCATGAATGCGGCACGCGCGACCTGCGGCGCATCAACGGCCTCATGAAGCTGATGCCTTTCACCGCCACCCTGGGCATCGTGGCGTCTCTCAGCATGGCCGGCGTGCCACTGCTCAACGGCTTTCTCAGCAAAGAGATGTTCTTTGCCGAAGCACTGGCCAAAGACTCGCATGCGGCGATGGAATGGCTGCTGCCCGTCGCAGCCACACTGGCCGGCGCACTGAGCGTGGCTTACTCGCTGCGCTTCATCCACGACACCTTCTTCAATGGCGAGCCGGTGGGGCTGCCGAAGACCCCGCACGAGCCCCCGTTTTTCATGCGGCTGCCGGTCATGCTGTTGGTGCTGCTGTGCCTGGCGGTAGGCCTGGCACCGGCGCTGGTGGCCGGGCCGCTGTTGGCGGTGGCCGCGCAGGCCGCGCTGTATGGGGCGCCTGGACCAGCGCTGCCTGCCTACGAGTTGGCGGTCTGGCATGGCTTCAACGGCGCGCTGCTGATGAGCGGCGTGGCCGTCGCCGTCGGCGTGGTGCTTTACGTCGCATTGCAGCGCGGCCTGAACCTGCACCACGTCACGCGCCTGCCGGGTTGGGCAGTGGCGGGTGGGCGCGAGCTTTTCTCACTGATGCAGGCAGGCGGGGTGTCCGCGGCCCGCGGGTTGGTGGATGCGCTGCAAAACGGAAGCCTGCAGCGCTACCTGCTGCTGCTGGTGCTGATGGCGCTGGCCGCCGGGGCGGCGCCTTTCGTGCTGTCGTGGGGGCCGTCCGCGCAGCCGGCAGCGCTGCACCTGCAGGGCCTGCACCCACTGGCGCTCTTGCTGGGGCTGCTGGGCAGCGCCGCCGCAGTGGGCACGGCGCTCTTGCATCGGCAGCGCCTGGTGGCGGTGCTGCTGATGGGCGGTGCCGGGCTGGTGGTTTGCCTGGTGTTCGTCGGCCTGTCGGCGCCCGATCTGGCGTTGACACAACTGCTGGTGGAAGTGGTGAGCCTGGTGCTGCTCATGCTGGCGCTGAAATGGCTGCCCGAGGAGAGCCCGCCGGAGCGCGGCGACCGCTGGCACCCGTGGCGTGACGCCGCACTGGCCTTGGCAGTGGGCTTGGGCGTGGCGGCGCTGGTGTGGATGGTGCTGACACGGCCGGGCCAGAGCATCAGCGACTTCTTCTTCGCCACCGCGCTGCCGCTGGGCGGTGGTGCCAACGTCGTCAACGTGATCATCGTCGACTACCGCGGCTTCGACACCTTGGGCGAGATCACCGTGCTGGGCATCGCCGCGTTGACGCTGCATGCGTTGTTGGCCGGTTGGGTGCCGCCGGCAGCACAGACACCTGTTGCCAGTGGTCAGGCCCATCCGTTGATGCTGCAGCGCGTGGCGCGGCTGGTGCTGCCCTTCGTGGTGCTGACCTCCGTGTTCCTGTACCTGCGCGGCCACAACCTGCCGGGTGGCGGTTTCATCGCCGGCCTGGTGCTGGCCATCGGCCTGGTGTTGATGCAGGTGGCGCATGGCCAGACCTGGGTGCGTGAACGCAGCCCATTGCTGGGCGGTGACTTCCGCGCCTGGATCGGCTGGGGCCTGGCGCTGGCCGCCGCCACGGGGCTGGCGAGCTGGTGGTTCGCGGCGCCGTTCCTCACCACCACCTACGACTACCCGTGGCTGCCCGGCATCGGCGGCGTGCCGCTGGCCAGCGCTTCGGCCTTTGACCTGGGCGTGACCCTGGTGGTGGTGGGCGCGACGATGGCCATGCTGCTGGCCATCGCCCGCCTGTCGCGCCCTGCCGCGGCACCACCCACGGATTGACCATGCTGCTGCTGCTCAGCCTGTTCATCGGTACGCTGGCCGCCAGCGGCATTTGGCTGCTGCTGCGTGCGCGCACCTTCGACACCATCCTCGGCCTCACGCTGCTGAGCTACGCGGTCAACCTGTTCATCTTCGCGATGGGCCGGGTCCAGGTGAACGCAGTGCCCATCGTCGAGCCGGGCGTGGCTGCAACGCTCGCGACGCATGCTGATCCGCTGCCACAGGCGCTGGTGCTGACAGCCATCGTCATCAGCTTTGCGATGACGGCGTTGCTGCTGGGCATCGCACTGCGCACCCGCGGCGAAGTCGGCAGCGACCATGTGGATGGCGAGGAGCCGCTGCGATGACAGTGGCCGCGATGAATGCCGCCGCCACGCTCTTGCCGGGGGGGCATGAGGTGGTGCTCCCCATCGTGCTGCCCTTGGTGGCCGGCGCGGCGCTGCTGTTGCTGGAAAGGGCCGCGTCGCGCTGGGTGCCGGTGGTGTCGGCCGCCGCTGTGGCCGCCGGGGTGCTGCTGGCCGCGTTGCTGGTGCAGCAGGCCGACCACGGCACGGTGCACGCCTACCTGCTTGGCAACTGGGCCGCGCCCCACGGCGTTGCCCTGGCGCTGGACCGACTGTCGGCCTTGATGCTGCTCGTCACCGCCCTGGTGGCCGCCGCAGCATTGACCTACGCGCTCGCCGGCGACGACCGCCGGCACGAAACGCCGTCGCGTCACTTCCACGCACTGTTCCAGTTTCAGCTCATGGGCTTGAATGGCGCCTTCCTCACGGCCGACCTCTTCAACCTGTTCGTCTTCTTTGAGGTGCTGCTGGCCGCCAGCTACGGCCTGCTGCTGCACGGCGCCACCCGCGAGCGCCTGAAGGCCAGCGTGCACTACGTGGTCTTCAACCTCGCCGGCTCGGCGCTGTTCCTCGTCGCGGTGAGTTTGCTGTATGCGGTGGCGGGCACGCTGAACATGGCCGACCTGGCGGTGAAGCTGCCGCAACTGGCTGCGCAGAACCAGCGCCTGGCCCAGTCGGCGCTGCTGATGCTGCTGGTGGTGTTTGCGGTGAAGGCGGCGCTGCTGCCGCTGTACTTTTGGCTGACCGACACCTACGCGAGCGCCAGCGCGCCCACGGCGGCCTTGTTCGCGGTGCTGACCAAGGTGGGCGTGTACGCCATCGTGCGTGCCACTACGCTGTTCGTGCCGGCGGGCCTGGTCACCGGCGCGTTGCCGCTGCTGTCCATGCTCGCCCTGGCCACGCTGGTGCTGGCGGCCCTCGGCGCACTGGCGGCATTGCGGCTGCGCACCCTGGTGGCCTATTTGGTGGTGGCGTCGGCTGGCACCCTGCTCCTGGCCACTGGCCTGGGCAGTGAATCCGGCCTGGCTGCCGGGCTGTTCTACCTGGTGCCCAGCACTCTGGTGGCCTGCGCCTGGTTTCTGCTGGCCGACCGGATCGCAGCCGCGCGCGGCGGCAGTGACAGGCTGCAGCCCGGTCAGCGTCCTGCGGCCTGGGCGCCGCTGGGCATCGGCTTCTTCGTCGCGGCAGTGGCGGTGGCCGGTGTGCCACCACTCGCTGCCTTCATGGGCAAGGCGCTGCTGCTTCGGGCTGCCGGTGCGACGCCTTGGGCGGGCTGGGTGGTGGCCGGCGTGTTGTCGTCAAGTCTTATGGTAATGGTGGCGCTGGCGCGCGCCGGCAGTGTGTTGTTCTGGGAGCATGGCAGCGGGCCGGCCTCAGGCATGCCTGACCGCGCCCAAGACCCCACGGGCCAGCCCGGCCTGGCGCGCGCAGCCACCGTCGGCGCGTTGGCTGCCGTGGTGCTGTGCGCCGTGGCCGCCGGCCCTATCGCGCGCTACACCGCCGCCACTGCGGCACAGCTGTTCGCGCCGCAAAGCTACGTGAAGGCCGTGCTCGGCGCACAACCGTTGCCGGCGACGGCGGATGTGCGGCGCGAGATGCGCGAACGAGGAGACCTGAAATGAGCCTGCGCCACCGTCTGTTGCCCTCGCCGATGACGAGCGTTGCGCTGCTGCTGGCGTGGCTGATGCTCAACGAGTCGGCTTCGCCCGGCCAGTGGCTGCTGGGTGCGCTGCTGGCGCTGACCATCCCCTGGCTGCTGATGCCGCTTCGGCCGGCACGCTCGCCGCTGCGCTCATGGCAGGCGCTGATGAGGTTGGTCATCGTGGTGCTCTGGGACATCCTGCGCAGCAACCTCGACGTGGCCCGCCGCGTGCTCGGTCCAGACGCCGCGATCCAGCCGCGTTTCGTGTGGGTTCCGATCGATCTTCGGGATCCGCTCGCCATCGTGCTGCTGGCCGGCATCGTCACCACCACCCCGGGCACGATCTCGGCCGAGCTGAGCGACGACCGCCGCTGGCTGCTGGTGCACGCGCTGCATGCGCCGGACGATGCAGCCGCCGCCGCGATCGCGGCCGATATCAAATCGCGCTACGAAGCGCTGCTGATGGAGGTGTTCGGATGATGGTCGCTGCCGTGCTGCCCTGGGTGCTGGGCGTGCTGACACTGGCCCTGGCCCTGGCGGCCTGGCGCTTGCTGCGCGGCCCCGGTCTGCCCGACCGTATCCTGGCACTGGACACGCTCTACATCAACGCGCTGGCGCTGCTGGTCACCCTGGGGCTGGCCTTTGGCCACAAGCACTACTTCGAAGTGGCGCTGCTCATTGGGTTGCTGGGCTTCATCGGCACGGTGGTGATGGCCAAATTCCTGCTGCGCCGAGACATCACCGAATGAGGCTCTGCCGATGATCCAGAACCTACCCCTATGGGCTGACGCCTTGGCCGCCGCGCTGCTGGTGATCGGTGCCGCCTTCGCGCTGATCGGGTCGATTGGCCTGGCGCGGTTGTCTGACTTTTTCAAGCGCCTGCACGGGCCGAGCAAGGCCACCACGCTGGGCGTGGGCTGCGTGCTACTGGCATCGGCGCTGGTGGCCGCCGTGGCCGGCAAGCCCAGCTTTCATGAGGCGCTGATTGCCTTGTTCTTGTTCCTGACCGCGCCGGTGTCGGCGCATCTGCTGGTGCAACTAGCGCTGAAACATGCTCCCGGGCTGCGGCCCACACCGCCTACGGGGTCGGCCGGCGCGATATCCGCGCGCCCTTGATGTCGAACATAGGGCGGCCTTTCCCGGTGACGACTCTCAAGCAATCGTGGTTCGGTTACTTCTTGAGCCCCCCGCGGGGGCTCGATGGGCACCGCCGGGCACCAGGGCGCTCTGAAGCGCTGACGATGGCGGCCATCGGCTGGCACCTGAGGTTCAGGAAAACCGAACCCCAAGTGTGAAGGACCATGGTTTGTTTAGAGCGTTTCCATCGCCACACTGTCGTTCAGTCTGTCGCTCACGGAGATCCCATCATGTTCTACGCCCTCAACTGGTTCGTCGTCGTCGCGTTGCTGGCGTTCTGGTCCGTCACCGCTTGGGCACTGCATGCCGTTGCGGTCTGGGCGGTTTCGAGTGCCGGCGCGATGCCCGGTGCCGCATCGGGCGTCGCCAACATGGCCCTGCCCGATTGGCTGGCGCCCTGGGTGCCGCCGGAAATCGCGCAGTGGGCGAGCCAGCTGCTGGCCGGCCTGGGGCCCGCGATCGACAGCCTGCTGCAGGCCGCACCGACCCTGGCTGGTGGCGTGACGGTGGCGACGTGGGTGGTCTGGGGCATCGGCAGCGTGCTGCTTGTGCTGCTGGGCGCCGGGTTGCATCTGCTCATTGCGCTGTGGCGCCGCCGCAGTAGCGGCGGATCCGGGCCCAACGCCGGTTCCTCACTGGCGGCTGGCTGAGCACGCGATCCGCTGCTGGGCGTCTTCGGCGGCCTGTGTGGCGCTGGAACTGTCGTCTCTTCCATCCTCTGAAACGGAACCATGGACTTCCTGCTTCCCTTCCTCTCGGCCGACTTCGTCGGCAAGCCTGCCTGGGCCCGGTGGTACTGGGCGCGCAGAGCGGCTGCGAAGACGCGCGGGCACTCGGCTGCGGGTGAGTACGCATGACGCTGCCGATCGCGCAGCGTTTGCGCGACGCGGCCGCAGCCTTTCGGGAGGAAGGGGTGTCAATGCGGGCGATGGCGCAAGCCCACGGGCCGGAGGCCCACGGTACGTTGCTGCTGTTGCTGGCCATGCCCTGCCTGCTGCCGGTGCCGGGCGTGGGCACGGTGCTTGGAGTTGGGATGGCGGCGTTGGCCGTCGCCATGTGGCGGGGTCAAGGCGAGCCATGCCTGCCGCAAGGAGTCGCCAATCTCGAACTGCCGCGCCATTGGGCACGGCGGGTGCTGGAGGGTCTGGCTTCTGCCTACGAGATGGCTGGCCGCCACGCCAGGGCTCGGCTGAGCCACCTCGTGGGGCCGACCTGGCGATCGGCGCTTGCCGTGGTGGTCGGATTGATGGCCATCATCGTGGTGCTGCCGATCCCCTTCGGCAACCTGCTGCCAGCGCTGGCGCTGATGCTCATCGGGCTCGGACTGGTGTTTCGCGACGGCATTGCAGTGATCTTGGGGCTGCTGATGTCAGGTGTGGCATTGACAACCACGACCGGCCTGTTGCTTATGACCTGGATCTGGGGCAGCGAGTGGATCCTGGGATGGGTTTGACTTTGAATGGGACTGATCGATGATCTACGCCACCCTGAAAACACTGCACGTGCTGTCCATGATCGTATGGATCGGCGGCATGGTGTTTGCGCACTTCTTCTTGCGACCGGCGGTCGCCCAGCTGGAGTCGCCAGTGCGGCTGCGGCTGATGCACGATGTGCTCGGGCGCTTCTTCCAAGCCGTGCTGGTGGCCTCGCTGCTGACTCTGGCCAGTGGCGTGTGGATGCTGGGTCGTGTGGCCAAGCAGGTGGTGCAGTCGGGGGGCAACTTCGAGATGCCGCTGGCCTGGACCGTCATGGCAGTGCTGGGAGTCGTCATGGTGGCGATCTTCATGCACATCCGCTTCGTGCTTTTCAAGAGGCTCAGCCAGGCCGTAACAGCGTCCGAGTGGGCCGGCGGTGGTGCAGCCTTGGCGCAGGTTCGTACATGGGTCTCGATCAACCTCGGCCTGGGCGTCCTGGTGCTGCTCGTGACGCTGATGCGCTGGACGACCTGAGTCCGGACCCTGCAGACCATTGCCCCCTCGGCGTAGACGGCACCGATGCAGCCAGCCGGCCGAGCCGCGCGACCAAGCACAAACACGGCGAAGGCATCCACGGTGAAGTCTTTGAAGACGACGGCCCGCACCAGCCAGGTCAGTGCCGCTCCGCGCATGACCATCGAGCGACCGTGATTTGCCGCTGCCGACGCGTTTCACTTCAGCGTGCGCGCGGGCGCCTTGGTCTCGCCGAAGCTGCAGTCGTTGGGGTCGCCCTTCGTTTAGGTTTGTTCGACACCTGCCCGGATCAGAGGCGATGCCGCGAGCGACACCGACCGAGGGCAGGTGTTGGACAAACCTCGAGGGAGGAAACCGCGGCATGTGTCGCCGTGGTTTGAGAACGCGCGCGGCCTATGGGGATTCGGCAGATCGTCTCGAGGTCTCGGCGTCGAGCGAGTTGAAGAACCGCTGGCTGCTACCGTCGAACCGATAGCCGTGCGCTCGAACGCATGCGGTTTGGCAGAGACGCCGTTGCCCCTGATCGCCGCGATCGTGCCGTTGGGCGCATGCCGGCTGTGCCGGCCATGAATGGATCATGGCCAGCGCGCGGATTGAGTGCCGGCGTGCGACGGCAGTCATGGCGAATCCGCCGGATGCGGCGGTGCGCGAATGGGCGGGGTGCGCGCCAGAACCTCGACGACGTGCATCGCACTGCCGCAATGCCAGCACACGAAGGTCGGTCGCTCGCGCGGCTGTTGTGCCGCGGGTTCGGCATTCGGTGCGTCCGGGGCAGGCGCCACGTGCAGCAGTTCGCGCGCAAGTGCCAGCTTGCTCTTGCGCACTCTGTTGGCGAGCAGCCCGTAGTGACGGATGCGATGAAAGCCGCTGGGCAGCACATGCAGCAGGAAGCGGCGCATGAACTCGTCGGGGCTGAGTGTCATCGTCTTGTGGCGCGTCCGGCCCTTGGCCCGATGGTCCTTCCAGCGGAACGTGACGCCGCGCTCGTCCATCGCGACGAGTCGACTGTTGGAGATCGCCACGCGGTGCGTGTAGCGCGACAGGTAGGCCAGCACGGCTGAAGGCCCGGCGAACGGCCGCTTGGCGTAGACCACCCATTCGCACTTGCGCAGCGGCGCCAGCCACCGCGCGAACACGCGTGCGTCGCTGAGCGCGGCGTACTCGCCGAAGAACTGCAACCGCTCGCAGGCGTGCGCACGGCCGAGTTCTTCGAGGAAGCGCCGCCGGAACAGCCGTGACAGCACGCGCACGGGCAGGAAGAAGCCCCGCTTACACGAGATCCAATGTTGGCCGTCCGGTGACAGGCCGCCGCCTGGAACGATCCCGTGCACATGCGGGTGGTGCGTGAGCGCCGAGCCCCAGGTGTGCAGCACCAGCGTGACGGCGATGCGAGCGCCGAGGTGCTTGGGGTCGGCAGCGATGGTCTGCAGCGTCTCGGCTGCCACGTCGAACAGCAGCTCATAGATCACGGCCTTGTTGTAGTACGCGATGTCGGCAATGGGCGCCGGCAGCGTGAAGACCACGTGGTAGTAGTCCACCGGCAGAAGATCGGCCTGTCGCGCCTCGAGCCAGCGTTGCGCCGCACTGCTCTGGCACTTCGGGCAATGCCGGTTGCGGCACGAGTTGTAGGCGACCGTGTCCGTGCCGCAGCCCTCGCAGCGCAGCACGTGTCCGCCCAGCGCCGCGCTGCGGCACTGCTCGATGGCCGACATGACCTTGAGCTGCGTCAGGCTCAGATGACCGCGCCGCGCCTCGCGCCACGCGGGTCCGTGGATGCGGAAGATGTCGGCAACTTCGAGGGCGGCGCGCCCCACCGGCCGCCTATGACGGTGGCAGGTTCTCCAACGGGCTGATCACCTTGCGCAGCACTTCGGTCGCCACGTGCGTGTACAGGGCAGTGGTCTCCAGCCGCTTGTGGCCCAGCAGCACCTGGATCACACGGATGTCGACCTTCTGCTCGAGCAGGTGAGTGGCGAAACTGTGCCGCAGCGTGTGCATCGACACGCGCTTGTCGATGTGCGCGGCTTCAGCTGCAGCGTGGATGGCGCGGTTGAGTTGGCGCGTGGTCAACGGGTCCGTCACGTTCATGCCGGGGAACAGCCATCCGTTAGGCAGCATCTTGCCTTGCGCGTGTCCAAGGCGCCACCACGCGCGCAGCCGCTCGAGCAAGATCGGCGAGAGCATGGCATAGCGATCCTTGCGGCCCTTGCCCTGCTCGACGCGCAGCGTCATGCGCTCGCTGTCGATGTCGGTGACCTTCAGGGAGATGACTTCGCTGGCGCGCAGCCCCGCGCCGTACGCCACCGACAGCGCCGCCTGGGACTTGAGGTTCGGCGCCGCGGCGATCAGGCGTGCGACCTCCTCGCAGCTCAGCACGACGGGCAGCTTGCGCGGCTGGGGCACCGGCTGCATCTTGACCAATAGATCGGCGCGGCCGAGCGTGACGTCGAAGAAGAACTTCAGTCCGCTGAGGGTGCTGTTGATCGTGGCCGGCGAGGTGCCGGTGTCGACCATGTGCAGTTGGAAGCGCCGGAGCTCGTCGGCGTCGGCGGTGTCCGGCGAACGCTTCAGGAACGCGGCGAGTCGGCGCACAGCGCGGATGTAGCCGATCTGGGTCTTGCCTCCCATCTTGCGCATGCGCATGTCTTCGATCATGCGTTGGCGCAGTGGCGAGACGTTGGGCGTCAATGAGACCATGGCTCTGCTCCAGTCGATAGGCGAGGCGGATTGCCTCGCCCGTCAACATGGCAGAACAACGGGCGCCACGAACACACTCAACGCTTCGTCGAAGGGTTACCGCGCGAGCGGTTTAGTCCTTCGCTACAGGAATGACCGGTCTTCTGTTGAACCGCCGGCTGCTATGGGTCGAGTCCCGCCGTTGGCTCGATCACGCTGTCTGAATTACTAACCAAGATCAATCAGACTGGGTGGTCATGAGCGATCAGAGTCTGCATTCTCGACGCGCAGTTCGATAGGCATCTTACCGGGATGCATGCCAAGCCCGAGAGGCCGGCGTTCGCCGCGCGCCGCTCAGGCCAACCTCGCCTGCTGCGGGGACCACTCGTTTTCCTTTACGGTCGTGCTCACCGCCATCACGAGCTTGTCGAGATTGCCGGCCGTCACGCCCTCCAGTGCCGAACACCCCCGCAGCATCGAGCGCGGTTGCAGCAGTGCATGGTAGATCTGCCAAGGGTCC
>NZ_CALART010000037.1 GCF_937888285.1 uncultured Aquimonas sp. | reverse complement strand
CTGCGGAGGGTGCGCTATGGTAGCGGGCGCGAGGGATAAATCAGAGGGTCCCTAAGCAACGCAAGTCAGAAAGCGTCCCAGCAAGGGCGCTTCGCGGAGTTCCGCGAACAGCTTCATCGTGCCATGGTAAAGGCGATGTCGGCATTGAGGGACGAAGGCATCTTCGACCGATTCAAAGATCGGGCAGTTCTATTCATATCGTCGTCCGACTACGAAGAGTCCTTCGAGATCGAGAATTGGTCTGCGCAGATCTTGAACGCGCCTTCGATGTACGCAGATTTCTTGAATAGATACGAAGGCTGACGCGAACGAGATAATGGCGTTGAGGTGCCGAGTCAGCTGCTCAAGCCAAACGTCGGGGTCGAGGACACGTTCAATACCGAGCCGACGCAAGTTGCGCACCGAAATCAGCGCAGGCCGTAGAAAAACCTCAATGCTTGTCGTTGGCTACATCATGGGGCCTCTCTGCCCTTGGCGCTGCACCAGGAGCTGAGATCGGCCCGCCACCATGTTGTGGATCAATGGCCGCCCGGCGCTGAACTTACAAACCATGTGCTGCATGCGCTGGATGCACACTCCGGACTGCACGAGGGATAGATGCACGCACTCGACGGCAACGAGGGCTCGACGCTCGGGACCCGTTGCATTGGCCCTCCCTTACCTTCACGCTGCGGGCCGATAGCGGGCTGCTGTGGCCCTTACCGCCGCAGCCGCCCCAAACCAAGGCCCAGCCACGCCAGAATCAGGGTGCTGCCGCCAATGGGTGCCAGTCGCGTCGGCCAGCCGAACAGGGCAGCGCCGATCAGGCTGCCGCAGAACAGCAGCATGCCCGCCGCCATGGCAGCCAGCGCCGCGTGCTCGTGGCGGCGCCGGGCATTTGGGCTGAGTGCCAGCAGGGCAAGCCCGTGCAGGAACAGGTACAGCGAGGCCGTCTGCAGCCAAGTTTGCGCCTGACCGCTGGCGCTGTGGCTTGCGTAGGCACCGAGACCGACGGCCGCCGCGCAGGCGAGGCCGCCGAGGGCGCCCAGCAGGCGGTTTGCAAGCCCTGTGGGCGCCCTCTCCACGTCAGCCCTTCGGCTTCAGGTACGCGTCCATGCCGCGACGCAGGTTGTCGGCCTTGAAGCTGGGGATCTTGAACACCCAGCCCTCGGTGGCGCGCCTCAGCGCTGCGACTTCGTCCTGCAGCGCCTGCATCCGCTCGGCCCGATCGGCCTCGGGATCGCTGACGGCCTTCGGCGGTTCGGGCAGGTCGGCGGCGGATACTGCGGCGGTGCTCGGCGCCGGGGTGTTCGCGTCCGATGCGTCTGCAGCGGCGCTATCGGCTTCGGCGATTTGCCCTTTGGCCGCAACGGCGGCGCCGCCGGCGCTTGGCTGAGTCACATCGTCCTGGGACGACGCCTGCGCGGCCTTGAGCGCCTGCTCGTGCGCCATGGCCTCGCGCGCCTGCTCGCCCTGGATGCGCTCGGCGGCGGCCTGCTCGTCCAGGCTTACGTCGAAGCTCGCCCAGGTCTCGCCGCCCGCGGTGTGGGCCTTGATCGCAACCAGCATGCCCTCGCGGGTGCGGAAGCTTGCGGTGGTCGCCTGCGCGTCCTCTGCCGGCGTGTAGCCTTCAGCGCGACGCACATCGTCGATGCGCAACCCCGACAGGAAGCCGGCCGTGGCGTCGCCGACAAAGGCGCTGGCGGGTTCCCGGCCGCTGGGCAGGTTGGCGATGCGGAAGTCGCCCTCGCCTCCACTGTTGGCCTCGATCTGCACCGGGCCGCCCTCCGGCGGCTGCACCTCGACGCCGGTGACGCGGTTGGCGGCGATGTCCATCAGGTCGCGCTGCAGCCAGCCGCTGGCGGTCTTCTCGGCCGCCAGATTGCGGTCGACCAGCCAGCTCTGCGCGTCGCCCTGCAGGCGCACGAAGGTGCCGGCACCGCGACTGTTGTTCTGGCCGAGAATCACCGCCAGCTCGGGCCCTGCACCGGCAACGCGCAGCAGCACATTGCTGGCGCCTTCGGCCTGCACATCCTGTACGCCCAGGACGGGATAGGAAGCCTCGACGGCGGTCTTGGGCTCGATGCGCTGGGCCTGGGCAAGATTCAGCAGCAGCTCGCGCAGCTTGCCGACATCCGCGGCATAGCCCAGCTTTTCTTCCACGCCCCAGCCGGCTTCGCCGCGCTGCAGGGTGATGGTCTCGCCGCCGGCCGCCTGCACGACCACTTGCTTGACCTCGTTAAGGCCGGCTTCGAGGCCAGGTGCCAGCGGGCCTGCGAGCGGCGCTTCCGCCGCCGGCTTGCGCGACTCCGAGAGGTAAACGGCGAGCCCCATCAGAACGACGGCGGCCGCGCCTAGGCCAAGTATCTGCTTCTGCTTCATACCTTGCTCTCCTCACGGCGACGACGCGCGCGGCTGAGCGCGAAGGCCACCGCCACCACGGTCAGCAGCAGGGGCACGCCGGCGATGTTGATGACCTTGAGCTGGGTGCCGAGACGCGAGATGTCCTGGTCGAGGTCGCGTCGCACCTGGCGCAGCTCCTTGCGGATGCGCAGCTTCTCGTCCTGGAAGCGCTTGATCGCCGCCTGCTGCTCGGCCGAGAGCAGCTGGCCTCCGTCGTTGGCGCTGCGCTGCGACTGCAGTTCGGTGAGCTGGCGCTCGGTTTCGGTCAGCTGCGTCTGCAGCTCCTGCTCCTTGGCGCGGAAGCGGTCGTCGGCCTGGCGCTTCAGCGCCTCGACGCGGGTGAATGGGCGCGCCGAGGTGCTGCGCGCACGCACGCCGATCAGATCGCTGCTGCCAACGAGATTGTCGACGGCATTGACCACGAGATCGCCGTTCTTGGCAAACGCATTCATCACGCGCTGGCCGAAGAACTGCTGTGTCTGAACCCACAAGCGATCGGTGAGCAAGTCGGTGTCGGCGAACAGCAGGATGCTGGCCTGCTCGGTCTCGGCGCGATGGCCCTCGCCGCTGCGCTCGGGGAAGGCGGTTTTCAGCGGCCCGGTGAGGCGGCCGGCGATGACAAAGGCCTCGGTCGCGTTCGGCGTGAAGCCGTTGAACAGCTCGCGTGGCTCGGGCAGGAAGCGCACGCGCTCGACGCCGGTGGTCGCGGACGACAGCGAGCTCTGGATCAGCGGCTCCAGCTTGAGCGTGCTGTCGTCACGCACGACGAAGTGACCGACGGTCGACAGGTTCACCGCGTCCAGCTGGGCGGTGACGATGTCCTGCTGGTTCATGTGCTCGCGGCCGACACCCAGCACGGCCAGATGCCGCTGCGCCGGCTGGTCGGGCCGGGTCTGCAGCTGCAGGGCGGTCTCGGCGTCGAGCACGACCTTCTGCGGGTCGTAGCTGATGCCCCAGGCCTCGAACAGCTTCGGCAGGTCGGAGGACTTCTCCGCCATCATGTTCGACATCGGGTCCGCGGCTTCGCCGGCGACTTCGGCTTCGGCGTGCGGATCGACAAAGGCCAGCAGACGGCCGCCGCGCAGCACGAACTGGTCGATGGCGTAGAGCGTGTCCTCCGACAGGTTCTTCGGATGCACCAGCATCAGCAGTTCGATGTCGTCCGGAATCTGCGACACCGTGGACTCCAGCGTGCGCAGCTCGAACAGGCCGCCCAGCTCGTCGTTGATCACCCAGCCCGGCGTCATGCCGCCGCGCGCCGGGTCGAAGCCGCCACTCAGGTTCAGGCCGCTCAGCACGCCGACCTTGGGCTTGGCCGGGCCGGACAGGCCGCTGATCAGCTTGGCGACGTCGTACTCGAGGAAGGTCTCCTTGTCGGGCTGGAAGAACGGGATGGCCATCTGGCCATCGAGGGCATTGCTGCCGACCAGGCCGAAGAACAGGGTGTCGGCACCACCGCCCAGCGGCACGGCCTGCAGGCCGGCCGCGGTGGCGCGGTCCTCGTCTTCGCTGAAGGGCTGCGGGTCGATCACTTCCAGGCGCAGCTTGCCTGGGGCGACCGCGACCATTTCCTCCAGCAGCTCGCGCACGCGCTCGGCATAGGTGCGCAGGGCCGGATAGTTCGCCGCTGCGCGGTCGGAGAAGTAGAACTGCAGGTTCACCGGCTCCTCGATCTTGCCGATCAGGGAGCGGGTGCCGTCGGACAGGGTGTACAGGCGATCCTGCGTGAGATCCACGCGGGCGCCGCGGAACAGCACGCCGGTGAGCATCACCAGAGCGATGAAGAGCACGGCCAGCACCACCAGCGTGGAGCCGGTCAGTGCGCGTCGATTGAGCACAGACATGGGGTGGACTCCTTCGGTGGGCTTAGTCGGCTTTCTTCAGATCGATGACCACGGCGCTGGCCAGCAGCCAGAACGCGATCGTCAACACGAAGAACAGCAGGTCGCGCAGGTCGATGACGCCGCGCGAGATCGCGTTGAAGTGGGTCAGGAAGCTCAGGCCGGCGACCGCATCGACCAGCACCGCCGGCAGCAGGGCGCGGAAGAAGTCGAGCACGAGCGGGAAGCCCGCCAGCAGCAGCAGGAAGCAGACCACCACGGTGAGGATGAAGGCGATCACCTGGTTGCGCGTGGCCGCCGACAGGCAGGCCCCGATGGCAAGGAAGCCGCCGGCCATCAGCAGGCTGCCGATGTAGCTCGCGAAGATCACGCCGTTGTCGGGGTCACCGAGATAGTTCACGGTGATCCACATCGGGAAGGTCAGGAGCAGCGCGATGCCGACGAAAGCCCAGGCCGCCAGGAACTTGCCGAGCACCGCCTGCCACATGGTCACCGGCAGGGTCAGCAGCAGCTCGATGCTGCCGGACTTGCGCTCCTCGCTCCACAGCCGCATCGACACCGCCGGCACCAGGAACAGGTACAGCCAGGGGTGGAAGGCGAAGAAGGGCTGCAGATCCGCCTGGCCGCGCTCGTAGAGGCCGCCCAGGTAGAAGGTCAGCGCGCCGGCCATGGCCAGGAAGATCACGATGAAGACGTAGGCCACCGGCGTGGCGAAATAGCCCGCGAGCTCGCGGCGGGCAATGGCGAAGGTCGGATTGCTCATGCGCGGGCCTCCTGCGGCTGCGAGGACTGCGTGGTGATCTGGCGGAAGACTTCATCGAGACGTCCGCGCTCCAGCGCCATCTCGCTGACGCTGACGTTTTGCGCGCGCAGGAAGTCGTTGATGCGGTCGAGGATGCGCTCGCCGCGACGCGGGAAGGCCGTGATGCGGCCGTCCTGCGGGTCGATCTCGACCGCGGCCACGCCTTCGATGCGGGCCAGGCCTTCCTTCAGCGCCACCGGGTTGGCTGCGGTCAGCGACACCGCCTGGTGGTAGCGCGAACGCGCTTCCAGCTCATCGGGCGTGGCGTCAGCCAGCACGCGGCCGCGGGCGATGACGATGGCACGCGAGCAGACCGCGTGCACTTCTTCGAGAATGTGGGTCGAGATGATGATGGTGCGCTCGCGGGCCATCGACTGGATCAGGCTGCGCACCTCGTGCTTCTGGTTCGGGTCGAGGCCGTCGGTGGGCTCGTCGAGGATCAGCGCCCTCGGGTCGTGCAGGATGGCCTGGGCCAGGCCGACGCGGCGCTTGAAGCCCTTCGAAAGCGTGTCGATGGGCTGGTTCAGCACCTTGCCCAGCTGCAGCCGTCCGACCACTTCGTCGATGCGCCGACGGGTGTCGGCGGTCGACATGCCGCGCACTTCGGCGACGAACTTCAGGAAGCCCAGCGGGCTCATCTCGCCGTAGCTGGGCGCGCCTTCAGGCAGGTAGCCCAGGGCGCGCTTGGCAGCCACCGGCTCATTGGCCACGTCGTGGCCGCAGACGCTGGCACTGCCGGAGGTCGGGGCCAGGAAGCCCGCGATCATCTTCATGGTGGTCGACTTGCCGGCGCCGTTCGGGCCGAGGAAGCCCAGCACCTGGCCGGGCTCGACGCGGAACCCCACGCCGTCGACCGCGGTGAAGTCACCGTAGCGTTTGCACAACTCTCGCGTTTCGATCATTGGATGTCGTCCTGTTCTTGTCATGTGGGGCGAATCCGCCTGTCGCGCGGCGCGTTCCGGGAGCGAGTGCGCGCGACCCGGCGAATACCGCACCGAAGCAGGAAAGTTCCCGGCGCAGCGCTTTCGTCTGGAGGAAGGGCCACCCCACAAATGCAGACGGGCGCGGAGTCACTCCGCGCCCGTCCGGATTTGAGCGCCGCCAGCCCTGCTGGCGGCCGGCCCTTCGATCAGAGGATCGGCCAGTAGACCTTGAAGGTCGAGTCCTCGGCGGCGGTCTCGGAGATCTCGGTGAGGTACTCCTCGTAGCCGCGGTCGTGGACGCGCAGGCCGTGGGTAGCCGCATAGGCGCGCAGCATGTCGCGGATCAGCGGCAGCGACGCCGGGTGACCCGCGTAGTCGGTGGTCAGCACCTTGCCGCCGTAGGTGACGCCCGACACGATGCCTTCCGGCAGGTTCAAGCCCTCGATCGGCGTGGCAACCACGGCAGGGTCGACCACCGGCGCAGGCGCGGCCGGCGCTTCGGCAACCGCTTCGCCTTCGACCGCATCGGCTGCAGGCGCGGGGGCCGGTGCCTCGTTGGTCACCGGAATGACCACGTCGAAGCTGTACTTCTTGTCGGCGAACTCGGTGGTGACCAGGCGCGGCGGACCAGCCGCCTGCAGACCATTGCTGGCGATCGCAGCGCGCAGCTTGGTGATCGACGCGTCGAGCTCTTCCTCGACCGCCGAAATGTTGCGATCGGCGCTGGTCGAGAGGATCAGGGCCGGCTGCGACTGCACGACCGACTCCTTGATGTCGACCATCGGATTGTCGTAGTTGAAGTTCGGAATGGTCGCCAGCAGGCCGGTCAGGTTGGTCAGGCCGAGACGCATGTCGTCGCCGACGGTGCGGTCGATGTACAGACCGGCGTAGCGGCCGAACAGGTTCCAGCCGTAGTCGACGTCGTATTCCCAGTTGATGTCGACGGTCTTGCCGCGGTCATCCAGGGTGAACACATAGGTCTTGTTGGTGCCATAGGCATTGGTCTCGGCCGCCCACTCGATGCGCTCGTCCTGCACCGACTCGGTGACCTCGAACTTGCCGGAGCCGATCTTCGGCAGCTGGCTCTCGTAGCGCAGGATGGCGCCAACGCCGCGCGGCGCGCCTTCCATGGTGTAGCGGATCGCGGGATCGTGCTGGCGCTTCGGGTGCCACTCGTCGTAGCGCTGGAAGCTGTTCAGCAGGTCGTACACCAGACGCACCGGCCGGTTGGTCTCGACACTGTGGCGAACGTAGCGGTGGCTGGGCAGGAACACACCAACCAGCACGAACAGCAGTGCGACCAGCAGCAGGGCGATCACGAATTCGATCAGACGGGTCATTCAGGGTCTCCGGGAATGGACCTGCATCGTGGCGCCGGCGAGCCGGACTCCCTCCACACGGATGCAAGGCCGCGAAGAATAGCCCGAACCGGGCCGCTGCGGCCAGCCGCGGTTCAGCCTGCTACAAGACTTCGCAATGCGGAAAGCTGCGCCCCCCGGGCCACTGACGACCGGCACATTTCCCGACTGCGATTCCGGCCGATGGCCCGGAAAGCAACGCTGCGACGAAGCCGCAACGTGCGTGGGAACGGGGATCAGTGGTCCCCGCGCGCGACCGGCCGCTGGCGGTCGCTGCACCATTCGCTCCACGAGCCGGCATAGACGCTGGCCCCGCCCAGGCCGGCGTGCTCCATCGCCAGCAGGTTGTGGCAGGCGGTGACGCCGGAGCCGCACATCAGCACCACGTCGCCGGGGCTGCGGCCACCCAGCAGCCGCTCGAAGTCGGCGTGCAGCACCGAGGCCGGCTTGAACAGTGCGTCCGGGCTCAGGTTCTCGATGTAGGGCCGGTTCAGCGCACCGGGGATGTGCCCCGCCACAGGGTCGAGCGGCTCGACCTCGCCGCGGAAGCGCTCGCGTGCGCGCGCGTCGATCAGCACGGTGCCTGCGTTGGCGAGGCGCGCTGCCAGCACGGCGGTGCTGATGACCTGGCGCACATCGAAGCGGGCGCGGTACTGGCCCGGTCGCGGCCGCGCGCTGCCGGATTCCATGCGTCCGCCGGCGTGCATCCACGCGTCAAGACCACCGTCCAGCACCGCCACGCGACGGTGGCCGAGCAGGCGCAGCATCCACCACAGCCGCGCGGCCATCGCACCATCGCGGCCGTCGTAGGCCACCACCTGGTGCTGCGGGGTGATGCCCCAGCGCGCCAAGGTCGCGCAGAAGCGCTCGGCGTCGGGCAGCGGATGGCGGCCGCGACCGCTGCGCGAGAGGTCGGAGAGGTCGCGCTCGAGGTGGGCATAGACGGCCCCGGCGATGTGGCCGAGCGCGAATGCGCGCTCGCCCGCCGAGGGTTCGCGCAAGTCGAAGCGGCAGTCGACGATCGCCAGCTGAGGCGCATCGAAGTGGGCGCGCAGATCCTCCGCGCTGACCAGGGTGGTCCAATCCATTGCCGTGTCTTCTCCCCGTGGCCGAGCCGCGAATGACAGCTGCGCACCATACCGCCCAGGGCTCGGATTCGGAAAGCAGTGCGTCACGCCCGAGCGGGCGCAAACCGGGCCAATTCCCGCCGCAATCGCGCCGCAATCGCGCCGCACGCGCGCTGGGCCTCAATCCGCCGAAGCGGCCCGCAACCTTTCGCGCAGATTGAGCAGCATGGCCGCGGTCGCGCCCCAGATGCGCTGGCCGGCGAAGTCGAACCGCCAGGTCTGGCGGGGTCGTCCGGCGAGCAGGCCGTGTTCGACGCGCAGGTTCGACGGATCCATCAGGAAGTCCAGGGGCACCTCGAAGACTTCCGCGACCTCGCCCGGCTCGGGCCGCGACACATGCCGAGGAGACACCCGGGCGACCACCGGCAGCACCAGGAAGCCGGTGAAGGTCGGTAGTGGATCGATGTAGCCGAGCGGCAGCGCATGCTCGGGGCTGAGGGCGATCTCCTCCCACGCCTCGCGCAGCGCAGTCTGCAGCAGGCCACCGTCGGCGGCATCGTGACGCCCACCCGGGAATGCGACCTGGCCCGGGTGATGTGCCAGCGCTTCGGTGCGCTTGGTGAGGATCACCTGGGTGCCACGGCCGCGGTCCACCAGGCCGACCAGCACGGCAGCCGGACGCAGTGCCTCGACGGGCGGAATCAGATCGGCAAGATCCGCAGGCACCGGCGGCGGGTCTCGTGGCGGCGTATCGAGGCCGTACAGCGCGCGCGCGATGCGCGCGTCAAGCTCGGAGGCGGGCAGGTTCCACTCAGACACGGCGCGGCGTCGCAGCGCGATCAGGCAGGACGAAGTCCATGAGGTACTCGCGCTGGGCAGGACTGAAGCTGAGCCAGCCCGCGATCTCCTGACCTGTACGCAAACAGCCCAAGCAGAGGCCGTCCGGCCCCAGTTCGCACAGGCCGATGCACGGGCTCAATACCGGCACCGCAGTGGCACTCATCTCGATTCAACTCCTCTGGAATGCTGCAAGTATCGACGGGCGGCGCACCCTGCCCCAGCCCCTGCGCGTGCCCCAGCCGGCCCGGCGCATGCCGTGCGCGCGTCGATGTGTCATCCGCGTGAGCTCGACAAACGAAGAGGGGGCGGCTGCCGACGCAGCGCCCCCTGTCCGTGAAGCCTCAAGCCCGAGGAAGCCGCCACCGCTGGCGGCGGTCCGGACGCGCCACGGCCGGCGCGATCCGGAAGGCTCCGGGTCTTACTTGACGCTGACCAGCTTGACGTCGAACACCACGGCCTGGCTCGGCCCCACCGGCGAACGGGGGTTGTCGCCATAGCCCTGGTCGGGCGGCAGGAAGACTTCCCAGCGCGAGCCGGTCTTCATCATCGGCAGCACTTCTCGCAGGCCGGGCAGCGGCGCTTCCGAAACCTTCATCGTGACCGGCTCATTGCCGGTGTAGGTGCTGGCGAACTCCTGACCGGTCGACAGCGAACCGCGGAAGTGGATCTGCACTTCGCTGTTCGCGGTCGGCTGGGCGCCAGTGCCCTGCTCGATGATCCGGTACTGGATACCCGAGGCGAGGTTCTGGATGCCCTGCTTGCCGCGGTTCTGGGCGAGGAACTGCTCGCTCTTGGCCTTGTTCTCGGCCGACACGCGCTCGAACTCGGCGCGGGCCTGCTCCAGCATCTGGGTCTGCATCTTCTCGACCGCTGCGCGCATCTCTTCCGGCGGAACGCTCGGATCGCGCTTCGCGAAGCCTTCCTGCACACCGCGGACGACGGTATTGACGTCGAGATCGACGCCACGCTCGGCCATTTCACGGCCCAGCTGGTAACCGATAGCGTAGCTCAGCTTGCCCTTCTCCGAGGAGGTGTCCTGTGCCTGCACGGCACCCATACCCAGCACTGCCACGGACACGACCAACCAGCGCAACTTCATGCACAACCTCCTGGGTGAAACGCCCGCCACTTGGCGTCGGCGTAAAGCGCACAAGCATACCCGTGTGCGTTCGGGACCGCCACGCAGCGATCAACCTGAGCTCGGGGGCCGCGCGCGGGCGCATCAGGCGCCAGCGGCGTCAGTCCTCGTCGCCCCAGAGCGGCGCCTTGGACAACGCCCGTGGTGCGGAAGTTCGCGGCGGCAGCGCCGCCAGCACGGCGAGCCCATCGCGCGTCGCGGCGACGTCATGCACGCGCAGGATGCGTGCACCGCGCTGGGCCGCCAGCACCGCCGCCACCGCCGAGCCGACCATGCGCTGTCCCAGCGCGCGCCCGGTGATCGCGCCGATCATCGACTTGCGCGAGACGCCGACCAGCAGCGGCGGCAGGTCCTTCGCAAAATCCGCCAGAGCCCCCATCAGGGCTGAATTGTGTCCCAGCGTCTTGCCGAAGCCGAAGCCCGGATCGACCAGCAGCCGCGCGCGTGGGATGCCGGCGAGCTCGCAGGTGAACACGCGATCCGCCAGGAAGCGCTGCACCTCGGCGACCACGTCGGTGTACTGCGGATCGGCCTGCATGCTGCCGGGCTCGCCCTGCATGTGCATCAGGCAGACCGGCACGCCGAGTTCGGCCGCGGCTTCGAGCGCGCCCTCGCGACGCAGGGCCCAGACATCGTTGATCAGGCCGGCGCCGGCTCCCACCGCGGCGCGCATGACCTCCGGCTTCGAGGTGTCGATCGAGATCGGCACCGGGCTCGCAGCCGCCAGGCGCTCGATCAGCGGAAGCACGCGGTCGAGCTCCTCCTGCACGCCCACCGCAGGCGCGCCGGGGCGGGTCGACTCGCCGCCGACATCGATGATGTCGGCGCCTTCCTCCACCATGCGCAGCGCGGCAGACAGCGCGGCATCGACGTCGGCGAGCCTGCCACCGTCGGAAAACGAATCGGGCGTGAGATTGAGCACGCCCATGATGCGCGGGCGATCCAGCAGCAGCGGCCGGCCGCGGCAGTCGAGACAGGGGGCAAGGTCGGTGGTGTCGAACATCGAAGGCTTCCGGGGAATGGCAAGGCCTGAAACGCGAACGCCCGCGCAGTGGCGGGCGTTCGCAGGTGGTTTGAACTGCAATCAGGTCTGGGCGGCGGGGCCACCCAGCGCACCTGCAGCGGGACCTGAGCTGTCGCGCGGAGGGCTCGGGTTGTCCTGCTTCGTCCAATCGGTCGGCGGCGGCGGCAGGCGGCCTTCCATGATGGCGTCGATCTGCTTGGCGTCGATGGTCTCGTAGGTCAGCAG
This sequence comes from uncultured Aquimonas sp., assembly GCF_937888285.1. Taxonomy (GTDB): domain Bacteria; phylum Pseudomonadota; class Gammaproteobacteria; order Xanthomonadales; family Xanthomonadaceae; genus Aquimonas. The sequence goes on along the minus strand of NZ_CALART010000037.1, from coordinate 60,524 downwards.
CGCATCTGCCATGACGTGCAACTTGTCGAGGTTCTCGGTGAGGATCGCGCGGGTGCGCTGGTAGGCGCGGTCGAGGATGCCGCGCACGACCTCGTCGATCTTGCGCGCGGTGTCGTCCGAGACGTTCTTGTGCTGGGTCACCGAGCGGCCGAGGAAGACTTCGTCCTCCTGCTCGCCATAGGCAACTGGACCGAGTTCATCCGACAGGCCCCACTTGGTGACCATGTTGCGGGCCATCTTGGTGGCACGCTCGATGTCGTTCGAAGCACCCGTGGTGACCTTGTCCGCGCCGAAGATCAGCTCCTCGGCCACGCGGCCGCCGTACAGCGAGCACAGCTGGCTTTCGATGGCCACGCGGTTGTAGCTGTAGCGGTCCTGCTCGGGCAAGTACATGGTCACGCCCAGCGCCCGGCCGCGCGGAATGATCGTCACCTTGTAGACCGGGTCGTGGTCAGGCACGACGCGGCCGACGATGGCGTGGCCGGCCTCGTGGTAGGCGGTCAGCTTCTTCTCGGCTTCGCTCATCGCCATCGAGCGGCGCTCCGCGCCCATCAGGATCTTGTCGCGGGCCTTGTCAAAGTGGCTCATCCGCACTTCGCGGGCGTTCTCGCGCGCAGCGAACAGAGCCGCCTCGTTGACGAGGTTGGCGAGGTCTGCGCCAGAGAAGCCGGGCGTGCCGCGTGCGACCACCGAGGGGTCGACGTCAGCCGCGGCCGGCACTTTGCGCATGTGCACCTTGAGGATCTGCTCGCGGCCGCGCACGTCGGGCAGCGGCACGACCACCTGGCGATCGAAGCGGCCCGGGCGCAGCAGGGCCGGATCGAGCACGTCGGGGCGGTTGGTGGCGGCAATGACGATGATGCCCTCGCTGCCCTCGAAGCCGTCCATCTCGACCAGCAGCTGGTTCAGGGTCTGCTCGCGCTCGTCATGACCACCGCCCAGACCGGCGCCGCGGTGACGACCGACGGCGTCGATCTCGTCGATGAAGATGATGCAGGGCGCGTGCTTCTTGGCCTGCTCGAACATGTCGCGCACGCGGCTGGCGCCCACGCCGACGAACATCTCCACGAAATCCGAGCCGGAGATCGAGAAGAACGGCACCTTGGCCTCGCCGGCAATGGCCTTGGCCAGCAGAGTCTTGCCCGTGCCGGGCGAGCCGACCATCAGTACGCCGCGCGGAATGTGGCCGCCCAGCTTCTGGAACTTGCTCGGGTCGCGCAGGAACTCCACCAGTTCGGAGACTTCTTCCTTGGCCTCGTCGCAGCCGGCGACATCGGCGAAGGTGATCTTGACCTGGTCCTCGCCCTGCAGCTTGGCGCGCGAGCGGCCGAAGCTCATGGCGCCGCGGCCGCCGGAGCCGGCCTGCAGCTGGCGCATGAAGAAGATGAAGATGCCGATGAAGATGATGTAGGGCAGGATCGAGAGCAGCACCGTGCCCAGTCCCGGGCCCGAGGGCGGCGTGCCGCGGGTCTCGACCCCGTACTTGATCATGTCAGATACGAAGTAGGCATCACCCGGGTCAAAGGTCGTGAAACGCGTGCCGTCCTTGCGCTCGACATGGATGGTGACCCGATCCTCGCCGCGGATGGCCTTGGCGATCTCGCCATTCTGGACCTGCTGGATGAAGCGGTCGTAGCTCACCGGCTCGTTGGAACCGGCGCGCGGGGTGAAGCTCTGGAATACAGCCATCAATACGACGGCGATCACCACCCAGAGCAGCAGATTCTTGGCAAGGTCATTCATTCTCGGGCCTCGTTTGCGCCGCCCCGTTTGCCGGTGGCGAGCGCGTAGATCTCGGGGGAGCGGTTGCGTGACGCCTTCGGCTTGCGGATCTGCACCTTCGCATAGCGCTGGCGCAGGTCCTTGAGAAAGGCATCGGAGCCCTGCCCCTGGAACACTTTCATCAGCAGGGTACCGCCTTCCCGCAGGTGCTGGTCGGCGAAATCGCGGGCCAGCTCGCACAGATGCATGCTGCGCGGCTGGTCGACGCCCGACATGCCACTCATATTGGGCGCCATGTCGGAGAGGACAAGGTCTGCCAGCTGTCCGCCCAGTGCGGCTTCGAGGCGGGACAGTGGCTCCGGCTCTCTGAAATCGCCGTGAATGAACTCGACGCCAGCGAGCGAGGGCATTTCGAGGATGTCGAGCGCGATCACCCGCCCCCGCTCGCCGAGCTCGCGGCGCACCAGCTGCGACCAGCCGCCGGGTGCCGCACCGAGATCGACCACCACCATGCCGGGGCGGATCAGCTGGTCTCGCTCGATCAGCTCTTCCAGCTTGTAGACCGCACGCGAACGCATGCCCTCGCTCTGGGCGCGCTTCACGTACGGATCGGCGAAATGCTCGGCCAGCCAGCGCCGGCTGCTCTTGCTGCGGTTCATCCGGGCCGGACTCGATGTGGGTGACGGGGCGCTGCGCACCCGGCGGGTGCTTGCGGGGCCGCATGATACCCTGTGCGCCTTCACGGGACCTGTCCGCGACCGTGCTGCCGCCATGGCTGGAGCCTGTCCAGGCCCGCTGCGCGGCGGCATCCAGCGTCGTCGCACTGCCTTCGGCCGCGATGCCGGAAGCTCCCGCAAGCCCACAGCCCGCTCCATCCGAATCCCGGACACGACCACGCATGTTCCAGAAGCTCAGCAACTCCCAGCAGCGCTACCTGCGCGGGCTCTCCCACGGCCTGAAGCCGGTGATCATGGTCGGCGGCAAAGGCCTCACCGATGCCGTGCTGGCCGAACTCGACCTCGCGCTGGAGCACCACGAGCTGGTCAAGGTCAAGATCGCAGCCGACGACCGCGATGCGCGCGACGAGATCGTCGCCGAGCTGGTGCTGCGTTCGCGCAGCAACCTGGTGCAGCGGATCGGCAATATCGCGACCCTGTTCCGGCGTTCCAAGGAACGGCCGCAGATCAGCCTGCCGCGCTAGGCTGGCCCCGCTCCCATCGCACGAGCCGACTCGCGCCCATGCCGCTCGCCGAAGATCGACAGGAAGGCCTCTACACCGTCCGCTGGGTGTCCGCGGATGCGATCCGCATCGACGACGCCGAGTTCCGCGACAGCCTGCTGCTGATGCCGGACAGGGTGCGCGACAAGGTGCCTGCACAGCGTCCTGCCGATATCGGCGAGGCGCTGGTGGCGGAGATCCTGGGCTACGCCCCGCAGGTGCTCATCCTCGGCACCGGCGAGCGCCAGATCTTTCCGCCGCCGGCGCTGCTGGCCGCCTTCCTCGGCCGCGGCGTCGGCCTTGAGGCCATGGACAACAGCGCCGCAGCGCGCACCTACAACCTGCTCGCGCTGGAGGGCCGCCGCGTGGCGGGTCTGTTCCTGCTCCCGCACAGCGGCTGAGTTCGCCCAAAGCGCCGCTGCCACCGGCGTCCGGCGGCGGCCGCACCAGGCCGATAGCTCTTTTTCGCGGGCGCTCAACCTCCCGCCTGCTCCAGACGGGCCCGAAGCGCCGGCAGCTCGATGTGGTTGGGCTCAAGCTCGGCGGCACGCTCCAGGGCCTGGCGCGCCGACGCGATCTCGCCTCGGCCCAGCCGCTCGCTGGCAACGCCGACATAGGCAGCAGCCAGGCGCTGGCGCATGGACGCCAGCTCCGCCGACCCCGGTGCCACGACCTGCAGGCCCTCCAGATAGCGGAGGGCGTCATTGGGCCGGCTGGCCGCCAGCGCGGCATCGAAGCGCGCCTGCGCCTGCGCGGGCAAGCCCTGCATCAGGGTGCGCGCACGGCTGTCTGTCGGCGCCAAGGCCAGCGCCGCGCGCAGGCTGTCATAGGCGCTCTCGCCAGGCGGCTGCAGCAGGCGACCCTGCGCGATGGCCGCCTCGGCCTCGGCGATCAGCGCGTCCACGCGGGCCGGGTCGCTGGTCGAGCCGCCGGCGACACGGCTGTAGTTGCGACGCGCCTCTTCCATGCGCTCGCGCGCGCGAACAAGCCCGGCTGGCGGCGGCGTCAACAGGGCGGCGGCGTCCAGCGCGGCTTCGGCAGCCTCGAAATCGAAGTCGGCGCTCGCCGATTCCGCGCGCCGCAGCAGGTCCTGGGCGAGACGTCGCAAGCCTTCGCGCGCTTCGCTGTTGTCCGCATCCAGGGCAAGCACCGCGCGGAACGCGTCCTGCGCGCTCTGCCCTACGGGCGTCGTCAGCTGCCCGCGGGCACTGCGCTGCCGCGCCAGCTGGAGCTGCGCTGCGATCTGATCGGCCCGGCCCTTGCGCGCTTCAGCCAGCGCAGCGCGCAGCTCGGGCAGCTGCAGATTGGCTGGATCGACCTGCGTCACCACAGCGATGCGTGCCTCGCCCTCGGCAAAGCGACCCGCGTCGATGTCAGCGCGCGCTGCGGTCAACACCGGCGCGAGCGCCTCGCGCAGCCCGGCACGGGCGACCGGATTGGCCGCATCCAGCGCAAGCGCCTGCTGGTACAGCGCGATCGCGCCGGTGACGGGCTCCTCGATACGGCCGGCCGCGAGGGCCTCCGCAGCGGCATCGATGCGACGCGAGAGCTCCTGCATTCCGTCCTGACGTTCGCCAGCGTCGGCCAGTGCCGCCTCGACGACCGCGAGTTCCTCGCGCCCCACGCCCAGCGTGCGCGCAAGTTCGAGCTCGCGCCTGGCGGCGTCCGTAACGCCCGCCTGCAGCTGCTGACGCGCCTGCTGGAGATGTGCGCGTCCAACGCGGCGCAGGCCTTCACGTGCCGCCTCGTGATCGGGCTCGGCGGCGAGGATGGCGTTGTACAGGCTGCGCGCGCCCGGGCCGTTCTCGTCATCCTGCAGGCGCCCGGCCTGTAGCGCTGACTCTGCGCGCGTCAGCTGTTCGCTGCGGTCGGAGCCGCTCCACAGCGGACGCAGCCGCTCCTGGAACACCAGGCCAGCAGCAAGCGCGATGACCAGAGGAAGCAGCCAGACGGCCCAGCGCCAGCCGCCTCGCGAGGCTCCGCGGCGACGGGATGCAGGCCTGGAGGCTACGCGCGGTCGCGGCCCGGTGTCCCGTGACCGGATCGCATCCATGGCCCCCAGCGAAGGGCCCTCCGCGCGCGAGGCCGACCTCGCGGCACGCGCCTCGGGCGGGGTCACTAAAGTCGGCGTCGTGTCCGACACCTGCGGTCGCGGGCTGCGGCCTCGCGGTGCCGGTTCCGGCAGCACCAGGTCCAGCGCTGAAAGGGATTCCAGGGCGGCGACGAGTTCGGCGCCGCTGGCGAAGCGCTGATCGGGCTCCTTGGCCAGCAGGCGATCGAACAGCGGCTGCAGCTCCGACAGCGACTGCGGCAGGCGCGGCAGCGGCGCGGTGATGTGCATGATGCCGACCGCGACGGAGTCATCGGCCTGGTACGGCACCTCGCCCATCAGCAGCTGGTAGAACACCACGCCCAGGCTGTAGAGGTCGGCGCGACCGTCCAGCGGTTGGCCGCGGGCCTGCTCCGGGCTCATGTAGTGCGGCGTGCCGATGATCGCGCCCGTGCGGGTCATGCGCATCGAATCGCCCGCGCGGGCGATGCCGAAATCGGTCAGCACCGCGCTACCGTCCTCGCGCAGCAGGATGTTGTCCGGCTTGATGTCCCGGTGCACCACGCCGCGCTTATGCGCATAGTCGAGCGCGCTGGCGATCTCGCGGATCACCCGCAGGGCGAAGCGGTAGTCGCGCCGCGGGCCGCGGCGCTGGATCACCGGCCCGCCGGGCAGGTGCTCCATCGCCATGTAGTGGTGCTCACCGTGCTGGGCCACGTCATAGACATGGACCACGTTCGGGTGACGCAGGCTGGTGGCGATGCGCGCCTCGCGCAGGAAGCGCTCGCCGAACTCCTCGTCACCCAGCAGGCTGCCGGACATGATCTTGAGCGCGACCTCGCGCTGCACCGACTCCTGCAGGGCCAGGTAGACCGTAGACATGCCACCGCGGCCGATCGGGCGGTCGATACGGTAGCCGGGAATCTCGATCACAAAGGGCAGGCCGCGCACATGGACAAACAGCCGACAGCATAGCAACTCCCCTGCCCGCTTCGGCCCCGGGAAATCGGCTTGCAGCCCACCGGACTTTGCACCACCCTACGCCGCCGCGCCCGCCGGCGGCCTGCCGATTTCCGTGACCGAATCCCCCGACGATCGCCTGAACGACTTCCTGGTCCCCGGCTTCAGCGCCGAGGAGCTGCCGGGGCTGGCCCTGCTGCTGCGAGGCCGCGAGCTGCTGCGCGCCTTCTCGGCCCTGTTCCACGGCGGCGAAGGCGGCGTGCTGGCGCGGCTGCTGGTGCTGCGTGCGCTCGGCTCACGCATCGACCCGCCCGACATCAGCCCGGCCGAGGTCCGCGAGCAGCTCTGCTACATCGACCCGGTCAAGCTCGACACCATCCTCGGCCGCCTGAAGGACCACGAGCTGGTGGTCTGGGAGCCCGAGATCCAGCGCTATCGGGTCAGCCCGCTGGGCCGCAAGACGCTGGCCGCGCTGTCCACCCTGCTGGAGTTCGAGGCCTTCGACCATGACGGCGTCGGCTACCTCACCGCCCAGATCGCCGCCAGCCAGGCGGTGGGCGTGGTGCCCTCGGACGAGCTGTCGCACCTGCTCTCGCGCCTGACCGAGCTGCGCGACGACTTCGACCGCGCCGTACTCTCGGGCTCGGAGTACCGCATCCGCGCGGCTTCCGCCCGACTCGACCAGGTCTGGCAGTGGGTCGAGCGCGGCACGGACGTGGTGCGCAAGATCACCGCGGATCCCGACCTCGATCTCGACCCCAGCACCCATCGCCTGGCGCAAGCGGTCGGCCGCGCGCAGTCGGCCCTGCTGCGCCAGGCCAGCGTGTTCGCGCGGGCGCTGAACCAGATCGACCGCGACCGCATCCATCTGGGCCAGTCGGGCCTGTCCTCGTCCGACCTGGTCGGCTGGCTGCGCGAGCAGAGCGCCGAGCGTCTGGCCGAGTTCGCCGAGGAGCTGTGGACCGCCCCGCCACGCCCGGCCTTCATCCAGGACCAGATCGCATTGGACGTGGCGGAGTTCGAGCTGGTCGACCGCGAGCGTGCGGCCCAGCTGGTGTCCGCTCTGCCCGATGGCGCCAAGGCCCCGCGCACCGATGCGCTGCCGATCGAAACCGAGGACACCAGCCGCCTGCAGCGCTGGCGCGACGAGCTGGGCGAGGTGCGGCGCGAGACCGCGCTGTCGAAGCTCGTGCCCAGCGAGGACTACGCCGCCAGCGCCTATCGGCTGTCCCTGCTCGGCCTGCTGGGCGATCCGGAATCGGCTGCGCTCGACGGCCCGGCGGCGGACATCGCGCGGCTTTCGCTGCGCGTCACTTTCAGCAACGACAAGATCGACCTGCGCGGGCGCGGCGGCATCGCGCTGATGAGCGCGGGTGACGTGCGGCCGCTCGTGGCCCCCGCGGAGGAATGATGCAGGACCCAGTCGCCACCCTGATCGCGCGCCTGCTGGCGCAGCGCTGGCTGCCGCGCGAAGACGAACTGGCGCGTCGCGCCCTGCTCGACGAGCCCTTCCGCGCCGACCTCGACAAGCGCCTCGAAGCCGCGGGACTGGTGCTGCGCGAGCATCCCTATGCCGCCCACATCGGCGTGGCGCTGGCGCGCGCGCAGGAGAAGGCGATCTTCGCCGTAGACCAGGGCTGGCTGTCCAACCAGCTGCAGCTGGACCGCAATGCGATGGCGCTGCTGGTGGTGCTGTGGGCGCTGATCATCCTGCCCAAGCGCCAGCGTCAGGTGGAGCGGCAGGACGCCGACTCGGCCAGCGCGCAGCAGGCGCAGATGTTCGCGGAAGAGAAGCCCATCCCGGTGCACGCCGGCGTGTCGCCGACGCTGAGCGAACGCACCCTGATCGCCGACTTCGCCGACAAGCTGGGCGGCAAGATGGCAGTCAACGTCAACCTGGGCGTGCTGGCGCGGCATGGCTTCATCCAGCGTCGCGCCGGTGACTTGAGTGAAGGCCCGCTGCTCGATCTGGCCTTCGACTACGAGCGCACCAGCCGCCGCATCCTCGATGGCGCACTGGCTGACATCCTGAGCCCGGCCGCGCGCGCCGAGCGAGCGATCCGCCTCGCCGAAGCGCCGCTGCACTCGTCCGACGAGGAAGAGATCGCGCTGCCCGATGCCGACGTGGGTGACGCCGGCTGGAACGCGCCGCTGGCGATGGACGCCGGCACCGACAGCAGCCCGCAGGGAGCCTGAGGCCATGTTCGAATTCCGCGAGCTCGAAGTCGTCCACTGGGACTACTGGGAGCGCTTCAGCCTGCCGATGGACGCCCACATCATCACCGTGGTGGGCCCCAATGGCTCCGGCAAGACCACCCTGCTCGATGCCCTGCGCACCCTACTGACCATCGACTGCGCCGGCAACCGCGATTTCAAGAGCTATCTGCGCCACAACGGCAAGCCCTTCGCCTGGCTGCGCGCGGTGGTCGGCAACACGCCCGGCCCGACCGGCGCGCGGCCCTTCTTCCCGGTGATGGACAGCCAGGCCACCCTGTTCTGCCGCATCCAGAAGAAGGGCGGCGAGTGGACGCGGCAGTTCGCCATCCTCGCCGGCTCGGCCAGCATCGAGGAGGCCGACCAGCGCGGCGAGTGGATCGGCCTGCGCGACTACCGCATCCGCCTCGAAGCGGCCGGGCTGTCCGGCGCCATCCGCCGCGTGCTCACACTCGAACAGGGCGCGACCGACAAGCTCTGCCAGCTGTCGCCGCGCGCCCTGCTCGATCTTGTGTTCGACGTGTTCGGCGACAAGGCCACGCTGGACGACTACCAGCGCGCCCGCAACGAGCAGGAAGAAGCCGAACGCGAACTGGCCTCGCTCAACCACCAGCTCAACCTGCTCGGCGTCAGCCTGCAGGCCGCCGAAGGCCGCGCCCGCGCCTACGGCGAGTGGCAGGCGCTGAAGCGCGAGCGCCAGGACCTGATGATCGACGTGCTGCCGCGGGTCGAGCTGGCCGAGCAGCTGGCGGCGATCCGCAACGCGCGGCCGCAGCTGGCGGTGCAGCGGCGCAAGGCGCGCGAACTGTTGGCCGAGCGCAGCGAGCTGGTGCACCTGATCGCCGAATGCGACGAGGGCGAACTGCGCCTGCGCGCCGAACAGGGCGCGGCCGAGGAAGCCCGCCAGGCGGCGATGAAAGCGCTGGAGCGCGCGCGTGCGGCGCATACCGCCAACTCGGTGGTGCTGCAGCAGCGCGATCGCCTCAATGCGCAGCTCGAAACCCAGGACCAGGTCGACGTACGCGCGCTCAGCGAAGAAGCGCAAAGCCTGCGCGCCAAGGCAGGCGCGCTGGGCAGCGAAGAACAGTCGACCCATCGCGAGCTGGAGTCGCTGAAGAGCCGCCTGCAGGCCTGGCGCAGCGGCCGTCGCTACGTGCCCGAGTTCGAAAGCCAGTTCCGCGCCGAACTCGATCGCGCCGGCATCGCCCACCGCATGCTCAGCGAGATCGTCGAGATCACGGACTCCACTTGGCAGGCCGCGGTCGAGGGCGTGCTGGCCGGCTATCGCCACGTGGTGCTGCTGGAAGACGCCAAGGACCGCGAAGCGGCCTGGGCCATCGGCGAACGCCTGCGCTACAAGCATTTCGTGGTCGCCGACCGCGCCCCGGTCGGCAAGGCCACGCCCGGCAGCCTGCTCGACGTGGTCGAGTTCACCGCCCTGCCCCCCGAGTGGCTGCCGCGCCAGCTCGAGCGCATCCAGCGCGTCGACGAGGTCAAACACGGCGCGCACCTGCCGCGCGAGCAGGAGTGGATCACGCCGGCGGGCTACTACAAGGAGCGTCGCGGCGGCCGCCATCTGGGCGTCGACGACAGCTACTTCGGCACCGCCGCACGCGAGCGCCAGCTGCGCGAGGGCGAGTCACGCCTGGCCGAACTGGAATCGCGCCTGCTGGCCCTGGTCGATGAGCGCCGAATGCTCAGCCAGCGCATCAACGAGATCGAAGCCCAGCTCAAGGGCAGCCAGGCCGGTGCCCAGCTCACCGCGCGCGCCGAAGAGTTCGCCGAAGCCGAGAGCCAGCGCGAGCTGCTGGAGGCCGCGGTGCTGCGCGCCGCCGAAACCTTCGCCGCGGCCGAATCGGCCTTCACCGAAGCCCAGCAGCGCCGCCAGCAGAACTCGCGCGAGCGCGATCGTCTGGATGCCGAACTCAAGCAGGAGGAGCGCCAGCGCAGCGAGGCCGAGCGCACTCTGCTGGGCGCGCGCCAGGAGCAGCTGCAGCGGCTGATCGCCTTTCGCAAGAAGCGCGCCGGCATCCCGTTCGAGAAGCGCACGGTCGCCGCACTCGCCGAACTGCGCGACGCCTACGAGACGCCGCAAGCCGTGCGTCGCGAAGTGGATCGTCTCGAAGCCCGCCTGCGCGAGGGCCACTGGGAAACCGACGACAACGTGCTCGGCCTGCGCGACAAGCTGGCCGACGACCATCTGGCGCTGAAGACCGACCTCGAACGCCGCGGCGCGCACGCCGAGCGCGCGCGCAAGAGCACCGAGGAAGCGCGCGGCGCTTACTTGAGCGTGCTGCGCGCCACCCTGCGCCAGTACGCGCGCAATCTGCGCCACCTTGCCGAGTTGGCCGGCATCGGCGTCGAAGTCGATCTGCCCGAGTTCGGCCGCGACGATCTCGCGCTGGCGCAGTCCGGCCTGATCGTGCGCTTCGAGTTCGACAAGAAGGGCTGGATCGGCATGGATGACGGCGAGGCCTCGGGCGGCCAGCAGGTGATGAAATCCCTGCTGCTGCTGGTGGCCCTGATGCGCGACGAGCACCGCCCCGGCGGCTTCGTCTTCATCGACGAGCCCTTCGCCCATCTCGACATCTTCAACATCGACAAGGTCAGTGCCTTCCTCAAGGCCACCCGCGCGCAGTACGTGCTGACCACCCCGGTGACCCACAACATTAATGTCTTCCAGCCCTCCGAGCTCACGCTGGTCACCAGCAAGCGCCGGCCCGGCAGCCCTTGGGCACAGCCGGTGGCAGTGCTGCGCAGGGCGGACGAGGGCGAGGCGGCGGCTTGAGGACTCTGATGGCTTGGGCCTGAAGCCGCGTGGTTCAACTCACTGCGGCAACTGCGCAAACCCGAAGTTGATCTGCCGGGAGACCTCGCGGATCATCGCGTGCACCGGACTTCCGACCATTGATATGAACCATTCGCTTCGCAAACTCTGCGTCCTGGACATCGCAGGCTTCCTCGCGCTCTTCGGGCTTCTACTGGGACTTCTCAGCGGCTTGCTGCTGATGTTCACCCACAGCCAGGAGCCATCACAGTCGGTGCTTGAGCTCAACGCCGGCCCGCTGACTTGGGAGGTGCCGCGACAGTGGAGCGCCTTGGTGATCCCGCTCTGGGCGTCCGTGTGGAGCGCTCTCACCTACGGCGCAACGGGAGCCTTGCTGGCCATTTTCTACAACTTCTACGCTGTCTGGTTTCGACCCGTGCGAATGCAGATCGATCCATTTGATGATCAGACGCAACAGTTGGGCGACCTCGACGCACGCCAGGCTGAACAGGCCCGCACAACTCGCCAACTGATCGAGGATGGGCGCGCACGTCGGGGCCGCACCAAACCTGCAGCGTAAGAGCCGTCGGAGGACAGGGCCCTGGTCACGCCGAGCCCCCGTCGTTCTACTGGGCTGGGCAGCAGGAAGGCCTTGAGTCCCCGCGGCAGAGTTCAAGTTGCAGCCACTCCAAGGGAACAGAAATGCCACGCAGCGTTCGCGAGATCGTTCAGGGGCTGGCGCGCGGCATCGCCGCCACGGTGGCCGGAGTTCTGCTCGCCGGACTCACCATCGCCGGCGTCGAGTGGTTTGGCCATCGACTGTATCCGCCGCCGGCTGGACTGAAGGCCGACGATCTCGAAGCCATGGCCGCACACGTGGCGGCAATGCCGATCGGCGCCCTGCTGTTCGTGCTGCTGGCCTGGCTGCTGGGCGTCTTCCTCGGCGGCCTGCTCGCCGCCCTCGTCGCAGGCCGCCGACCGCGGCTCTACGCCGGCGTGATCGCGGCGGTCATCCTGCTCGGCGCCATCGCCAACTTCGCGATGATTCCGCATCCGGCATGGTTCATGGTAGCGACCGTACTCACGCTGCCACTGGCGGGGTTTGCCGCGGCAGCAATCGGCTCGCGCAGTTCAGCGCAACCGGCGGCGCCCGCGCGGTAGACACAAGGGTCCGATCGCGTCGGCTTGCTCCGTACTTCATCGAGAGTGACCCACTACGCAATGGACCAAGGCATGCAAGCAGACCCTTCAGCGCTCGACCCCCACCGCTACAGCGGCTCACTGATGCTCGTCGGCTTCGGCGGCGCCCTGGCCTTCGCACTGGCTTTCCTGGTTTCCGTGCTGGCACCCACGCAGCTCGAATCGGCGCTCAAGCAGGTCGTTGCCGGCGAGCTTCGTGCGCGCGCCGACGCCCAGATCGAACGCGTGCAGGACACGCGCCTGGGGCGGACGGCCGAGCGCCTGCTGGCAAGCCAGTCCGAGCGCATCACCCAACTCAAGGCCGAGCTGGCCACAGGCCTGCCGCGGCGCATTGATGCCGTTCTGAACGAAATGCTGAGACCCGACTGCGAGTGCCGGGAGGGGCTGCGCTTCAGTGCCACCGAGAACAGACTGCTGGAAATCGCCAGCCTCGAGCGCGCCAGCGAACAGCTCAAGGACTTTCTGCAGTCGCAGTACCGCGCGCTGGCCGACCAGCTGCACCGTGAGTTCCGCATCTTCACCGGCGCCAACGCGCTGGTGCTGCTCGCCGTTGGCCTGACTGCCGCGCTGCGCCGCCGGGCCGGTCCGCACCTGTTGCCCAGTGCGCTGCTGATCCTCGGCGCCACCCTTATCGTTGCCGGCTTCTATCTGTTCGGCCAGGACTGGCTGCGCACGATTCTCTTCAGCGACTACGTCGGCTTCGGCTACGTGGCCTGGATCGGCGTGGTGTCCCTGCCCCTCTTCGACGTAGCCTTCAACCGCGGGCGCATCACCACCGAGGTGTTCAATGCCGGTCTGGAGGCTGTGGGTTCGGCGGCCTCGGTCTGCACCTGCTGAGAGCGGGGATTCCGATGCCTGCGTGGGCGACTCTGTGGCAGATTGCGTCAGCCCTGCCTCGCACGAGAGCCCGCACGTGAGCCCGATCGAAGTCGCCCAGCACCAGCTCGATGCCTACAACGCCCATGACCTGCAGCGCTTTCTTGAGGTCTACGCCGAAGACGTCGAGGTCTGGCGCATGCCGGCCAGCGAACCCAGCCTGCGCGGCCGGGCGGCGCTGGGTGAGTTCTACGCCAACGAGCGCTTCCACCTGCCGGCCCTGCACGCCGAGCTGGTCAACCGAATCGCCGTGGGCGACACCGTGGTCGACCACGAGCGCGTCAGCGGCCTGCGCGAGCAGCCCTTCGAGGTGGTTGCGGTCTATCGGATCAGCGGTGGACTGATCCGCTGCGTGTGGTTCCACAGCTGAGCATGTGGGCGGAGCTGCTGCGTGACGTCGGCCGCCTGCTGACGTTCCGACGCATGGGCCCGGGCGTGCGCACGCACGCCAACGCCTATCTCGGCTTCGGGCTGGCCATGACCTGGCTGGCCGGCATCGGCCGCTACTGGGACAACCCGCGCGCCGAGCTGTGGCAGATCGCCGGACTGGGCTCGGTGGCCTATGTGTTCTCGCTGGCCCTGCTGCTGTGGCTGCTGATCCTGCCGCTGCGCGCGCGGCGCTGGAGCTACCGCAACGTGCTGCTGTTCGTCTGCCTGACCTCACCGCCCGCCCTGCTCTACGCGATTCCGGTGGAGCGCTTCATGAGCGGCGAGGCGGCGCTGACAGCCAATGCCTGGTTCCTCGGCATCGTCGCCAGCTGGCGGGTGGCCCTGCTGCTGGTGTTCCTGAAGCGCGATGCCGGGCTGCGGGCGTGGGAGGCGATCGTCGCCTGCCTGCTGCCGTTGGCCCTGATCGTGGTTTCGCTGGCCCTGCTCAATCTCGAACACGTGGTGTTCAACCTGATGAGCGGCATCCGTGCGGAGGACCAGAGCGCCAATGACGCGGCCTACATGATCGTGGTCATGCTGTCCTACTTCTCGTTCCTGGCCTCGCCGCTGCTGGTGATCGCCTACCTGTGGGTGCTCTTCCACCGTCGCGAGGTCGCAGCGCGACCGCTGTAGAACGCCGCGCACATCGCACCGAAAACGCGCCGAGAAAGTGCTTGACAGGCCGAGGGGTCGCCGCTCCTCCAAGGGCTGCGGGCGATGGCTCGGGCCGCAGGTTGTGCACAGCGCAAATCGCCGCTCTGTCAAGCGACAGTTTCCGGAATCGGGCATCTCAGCCGACTTCAAGATCGCGACGTAAGCAATTGATTTAACTATCGAATCCCGCTTTGGTCAGATTTTCACCAGAGTCCAGCAAGCCCTTGATGCGCAGGGCTTTGCGCAGCCGCTCCCCAAACCCATGCACACACTTATCCACAGGCGGTGTGGATATCCGATCGCGGGCCTTGAGGGCCGCAGCCAGCCGCTGCAGCACGCCGTGAAAGTCATGGCCACGCTGCGCGTCGAGCCGGAAAGACCATAGGGTGGGCCCTGGCCCACCGAACCCCACCACATGCACCGAAAATGAGCCTCGCCGTTAAGGTTGGCGTTGCGGTTGCGAGAAACGGAAGCAGGAAGCAGGAAGCAGGAAGCAGGACCGGGACGAGCGTCGAGCTCATGGTGGGCCAGGGCCCACCCTATGCGCGCGCTTCGGCACGACGCGGAGCGCGAGCTTGCTCGCGCGGCAAATCCCCACGCGCCTGGCGTCACTTCCGTACCATGCAGGCCCCGCCAGCGAGACTCTGCCGATGCATCCCACCGCGCTTGACCAGGCCGATCCGCTCTCCCGCTTCCGCGAGCGCTTCAACATCCCGCGCCACGGCGAGGGCGAACTGGCCTATTTCGTGGGCAATTCCTTGGGCTTGCAGTCGAAGGACGCCGAGGCCGCGGTGCTGGCCGAACTCAAGGTCTGGCGCGAGCTGGCGGTGGAAGGCCACTTCAAGGGCGAGCGGCCGTGGCTGCGCTACCTCGAATCGATGAACGCGCCGCTGGCCGAGCTGGTCGGCGCGCAGCCGATCGAGGTCGCGGCGATGAACACGCTCACGGTCAACCTGCACCTGCTGATGGTGAGCTTCTACCGACCCACGCCGGAGCGCCCGGCGATCCTGATCGAAGCGGGCGCGTTTCCGTCGGACTGGCAGGCGGTGGAGTCGCAGATCCGCTTCCACGGCTTCGACCCGGCCGAGTGCCTGATCGAGGTTCAACCCGATGAGCCGGGCGGGACGATTTCAATGGAAGCCATCGCGCGCGCCATCGAGCAGCACGGCCCGCGCCTGGCCCTGGTGCTGTGGCCGGGCATCCAGTACCGCACCGGCCAGGCCTTCGATCTGAAGGAGATCGCGCGGCTGGGCAAGGCGCAGGGCGCTGCAGTCGGCTTCGACTGTGCGCACGCGGCCGGCAACCTGCCGCTGGCCCTGCACGACAGCGGCGCCGACTTCGCCACCTGGTGCCACTACAAGTACGTCAACGCAGGACCCGGTGCGGTCAGCGGCATCTTCGTGCACGAGCGCCATGCGCATGACAACACCCTGCCCCGCCTCACCGGCTGGTACGGCCACAAGCTGGCGACGCGCTTCCAGATGGCGTCGAGCTTTGATCCCACGCCGGGCGCAGAAGGCTGGGTGATGAGCAACCCGCCGATCCTTGCCCTGGCCCCGGTGCGCACTTCGCTGGAGCTGTTCCGCGAGGCCGGCGGCATGGCCGCGCTACGCGAGCGCTCGCTGCGGCTGACGGGCTATCTGGAGTCGCTGATCGAAAGCGAGCTGTCGCAGGTGCTCGAAGTGCTGACGCCGAAGCAGCCGGAACGCCGAGGTGCGCAGCTTTCGCTGCGCGTGCGCGGCGGCCGCGCCCAGGGCCGCGCGCTGTTCGAGTATCTCGCTGCCCACGGCGTGCTCGGCGACTGGCGCGAGCCGGACGTGATCCGCATCAGCCCGGCGCCGCTGTACAACCGCTTCGCCGAAATCCGTCGCTTCGCCGACACCGTGCTGGCGTGGAGCGATGCGCAGGCTTGAGTTCTTTCAGGAATCAGAGTTCTCTTCCGCCTCCTCCAATCGTCGCCCCCGCACAGCGCCTGTCCTCGCGAAGGCGGGGACGGGACCCAGAAAATGGCGTCCTCACTCGCAAGAGGTCTGGATCCCCGCCCCCGCCTTCGCGAGGGCAGGCTCTTCGCGGGGATGACGAACCCATGTTTCTTCGAGAACACCGGGCCGCGACGCGCGGCTGGCAAGCTCTCAGGGTGGCGTTGTCGGCTTCAGCCCGAAGTCGGCCGGGTGCCCGCGAGCATTCGCCGCAGCAGGGCCGCCAGCGTGATCACCGCGAGGAAGGCGCCGTAGCCGACCACGGTGGCGAGGATCTGCGGCCACATCGTGCCGATGCTGTCATCGGCGTGGGCCAGCGCCCAGGGACCGGCGATGCCAGCGGCGACGATGGACACCGCGATCGCCGCGAGATCGAACAAGCGTCCTGACCACGGCGCGGGCGTGCGGCGCATGCGCCAGTAGACGATCAGGATCACCAGATACCAGGGCAGGAACAGGATCAGGGCCAGGTTCTGGGCGACGCTCGGGGACATGCAGGTTTCCTTGTTCAGCGCCGGACCATGCCGCCCAGCTCGCGCACTTCATCAGGCGTGATCGGGCGCGGACGTGAGCCCCAGCGCTCGCGGATGTCGTTGACCAGGGCCGCGATCTCGCGCGCGTTCAGACGATGCGCCGAGGGCGGCATGCTGTGCGGGCGAGGATTGAGCGACGTGCTCGGGGCGATGGCGCCGAGCGCGATCAGCTTGACCAGGTTGACCGGATCGCTGCCGATCACCGCGGCCGAATCCACCAGCGCGGGATAGCGCCCCGGCTCACCGCGGCCTTCGTCGCCATGGCAGTCGGCGCAGTGCTGTGCGTACAGGGCACGGCCCTCGCGCAGATGCTCGCCGCTGGCGCGCAGGCGATTCGCGGGCCCCTCGGCCAGCGTCAGCGCCGGCAGGCTGCGCAGGTAGGTTTCGATGCCCTGTGCGTCCTGCTCACTCAGGTGGCGCGTACTGGTGGCGATCACATCGGCCATGGCGCCATAGCCGCCGCGATCATGCGCAGTGCCGCCGCGCAGGTAGGTGGCGACGCTGCCCGGCTCGAAACGTCCGTCCAGCGAACCCGCGTGCAAGGGCGGCGCATACCAGCCCGAAATGCGGCTGCCGCCGAGTTCGGCATCGGCCGCCAGCGAGGCGAAGCGCCCGCGCTGGCCGTGGCACATCGCGCAGTGGCCAATGCCGTTCACCAGCTCACGCCCGCGCTGCCAGTCCGCGTCCATGCCGTCCACGGGCTGCAGCTCGGCGGGCCGGTGGTAGAGCAGACGCCAGGTCAGCAGCGCCCCCGGCAGGTTGGCCGGGAAGACCATCACCGCCTCGGGCTGGGCGCGCGCCACCGGCGCGAGCTGGCCGAGGTAGGCGAACAGGGCTTCGATATCGCGCTCGGGCAGCTGGGCGAAATTGGCGTACGGAAACACCGGCGACGCGATGCCGTTGCGGCTGACGCCGTGGCGCATGGCGTGCGCGAATTCGGCCAGCGACCAGTCGCCGATGCCGAACGCGGGATCCGGGGTGAGGTTGCTCGAATAGACCGTGCCGTAGTCGCTGCTGAAGGCGCGTCCACCGGCGTAGGCCTCGCCGCCGGTCGCGGTATGGCAGCCCGCGCAGTTGCCGATGCGCGCGAGGTACGCACCGCGCTCGACCAGGGCGGGATCGGTCGGCACCACGCGGGCCTCTCCCGTCGGCACGCGGAACGGCGCCAGCCCGCCCTGCTGCACCAGGCCGTAGAGCGCGAGGCTCAGCAGCAGCATCAGCAGCGGCGCAAGCAGGGCGGCGGCCGGCAGCCAGCGCGGTATGCGGCGGCTCATGGCCGTGCCTCTGCGTCCAACACAGCCACGGGCGCAGCGACCGGATTCGAGCCGCAGGCCACAGGCAGGGCGAGGCTGCCGGCCGGCGCCGGGCGACGCGGCTCGCTGTGGCCCTGTACGGCCAGCCATTCGGCAATGGCGCGGATCTCGGCCGGCGTCAGCGACTTCGCGATATCGGCCATGCAGTCCGGCGCGACCGCCGTGCGCACACCGGTGCGCCAGGCGCCGAACTGGGCGACCACGTATTCGGCGGGCAGGCCGACCAGGGCCGGCACGCCGGGCTCCACGCCTACCAGATCGGCGCCATGACAGGCGCTGCAGGCGTGAAGGCCGCGCGCGGCATCGCCCTGCGCCACCAGCTGCCGGGCGATCGAGTCGCCGGGCCGCTCAACGCGCGCGGCCAGCACTTCGACGGGCGCAGTCTTGGGCGGCAGTGCGGCATAGAACTCGCCGATCTCGCGCAAGTAGGCGTCATCGAGATGGCGCACCAGCCAGGCCATCTGCACGTGCTGGCGACCGCCATCGCGGAAGCCACGCAGCTGCTCGTACAGGTACTGCGCAGGCTTGCCGGCGAGATGCGGGGCGTACTCGCTGTCGCTCGCGCCCTCGCCCTGTGCGCCATGGCAGCTGGCGCAGGCGGCGAGGCGCTCGCGCAGCTCATCGCTGGATGCCGCGGATGACGACCCCGGCTCTGGCGCGCCGCCTTGTTCTGATGCTGCATGCAAGCCCGGGCTTGAGCCGAGCAGCAGCACACAGCCTGCCACCAGGCCACGGATCCACGGTTCGATCCACACGCGCCAGCGAGCCGGCGCGCGCGCAGCGCCCAGCATGATCAGTCCGCCTCGGGCCGCATGTAAGGGAACAGCAGCACGTCGCGGATCGAGGCGCAGTTGGTCAGCAGCATCACCAGACGGTCGATGCCAATGCCGAGGCCTCCGGTCGGCGCCATGCCGTATTCCAGCGCGCGGATGTAGTCGGCATCGAAGTGCATGGCCTCGTCGTCGCCGCCCTCCTTCTGCTCGACCTGGGCGCGGAAGCGCGCGGCCTGGTCTTCGGCGTCGTTGAGCTCGCTGAAGCCGTTGGCGATTTCGCGGCCGTTGATGAACAGCTCGAAGCGCTCGGTGATGCCGGGCTCGCTGTCGCTTTCGCGCGCCAAGGGGCTGACTTCGACCGGATGGTGGGTGATGAAGGTCGGCTGGATCAGCTGGCCTTCGACGGTCTTCTCGAAGATCTCCAGCAGCAGCTTGCCCCAGCCATAGCCCTTCTTGACCGGGATCTTCAGGCGCGCACAGTGCGCGGCCAGCGCCTCGCGGTCACGGCAGTCGGCCTCGCTGATCTCCGGGTTGAAGTGGCGCACCGCCTCGTCCATGCGCCAGCGGCGGAAATCGGGACCCAGGTCGATGGTCGCACCTTCCCACTCGCGCACCGGCGTGCCAAACACCTCGACCGCGCAATGGCGGATCACCTGCTCGGTGAGGTCCATGATCTCGTGGTACGTGGCGTAGGCCTCGTACAGCTCGAGCATCGTGAACTCGGGATTGTGGCGGGTGGACACGCCCTCATTGCGGAAGTTGCGGTTGATCTCGTAGACCCGCTCCAGCCCGCCGACCACGAGGCGCTTCAGGTACAGCTCGGGCGCGACGCGAAGGTAGAGCTGCAGGTCCAGCGCGTTGTGGTGAGTGGTGAAGGGACGCGCGGTGGCGCCACCGGGGATGTAATGCATCATCGGCGTTTCCACTTCGAGGAAGCGCCGCGCATCCAGCCAGCTGCGCATGGCGCGGATGATCTTCGAGCGCTGCACGAAGACCTCGCGCGCCTCCGGGTTCACAATCAGGTCGACATAGCGCTGGCGGTAGCGCTGCTCGACATCTGTCATGCCGTGGAACTTGTCCGGCAGCGGCCGCAGCGCCTTGGTCAGCAGGCGCAGCGATTTCACCTCGACCGAGAGCTCGCCGGTGCGGGTGCGGGTCAAGCCGCCGCTGACGCCGACGATGTCGCCGATGTCCATGCCCTTGAAGGCGGCATAGCTCTCTTCGCCGATGCCGTCGCGGGTCAGGTAGAGCTGGATGCGGCCGGACTCGTCCTGGATCTGGGCGAAGCTGGCCTTGCCCATCACGCGCTTGGCCAGCAGGCGACCGCCGAGCTGCACCGTGCGGCCGGTCTCCGCCAGCGCCTCGGCGCTGAAGCGTTCGGCGTCGGCGTACTCGGCCTGCAGGTCGCCGGCGTAGTGCTCGCGGCGGAAGTCGTTAGGGAACGCCGGGCCGATGTCACGCAGCGCTTTCAGTTTGCTGCGGCGCTCGGCGATCAGGAAATTCTCGTCGGTGGCGGGCGCGGCGTTGGGCTGAGTGGTCATTGGGGAGCCGGGATTCGGGAGTGGGGATTCGGGATTCGGAAGAGCGGGGCTTCGAAGGTCGAGGATTGGTGGCGGTAAGGACGCGCCAGAATCAGGGAACGGAGCGCGGGTTCCTACGAATCCCGAATCCCGAATCCCCAATCCCGACGCCTCAAACGGCGTCCGAACGCTTGGAGCCCGCCTCAAGCCCCGCCTTCAGGCTGGCCTCGACGAACTCGTCGAGATCGCCGTCCAGCACCTTCTGCGTGTCGCTGCGTTCGATGCCGGTGCGCAGGTCCTTGATGCGGCTCTGGTCGAGCACGTAGTTGCGGATCTGGCTGCCCCAGCCGATGTCGGACTTGGTGGCTTCCACCGCATCTTTTTCCGCGTTGCGCTTCTGCAGTTCAAGCTCGTAGAGCTTGGCCGCCAGCATTTTCATGGCGGTGTCGCGGTTCTGGTGCTGGCTGCGACCGTTCTGGCAGGCCACCACGATGCCGCTGGGCACGTGGGTGATGCGCACCGCCGACTCGGTCTTGTTGACGTGCTGGCCGCCGGCGCCTGAGGAGCGATACACATCGGTCTTCAGGTCGGCCGGGTTGATCTCGATGTCGATGTTGTCGTCGACCTCGGGGCTCACGAAGACCGAAGTGAAGCTCGTATGGCGGCGGTTGTCCGAGTCGAAGGGCGACTTGCGCACCAGCCGATGCACGCCGGTTTCGGTCTTCAGCCAGCCATAGGCGAAATCACCCTCGACGCGGAAGGTGGCCGACTTGATGCCGGCGACATCGCCGCCGCTGACTTCCATCAGCTCGGTCTTCCAGCCGCGCGACTCGGCCCAGCGCAGGTACATGCGCAGCAGCATCTCGGCCCAGTCCTGGGCCTCGGTGCCGCCGGCGCCCGCCTGGATGTCGACGAAGGCGTTGGTCGAGTCCATCTTGCCGGAGAACATGCGCTGGAACTCCAGCTTCTCGACGGCGGCGGTGTGCTTCTCGACATCGGCCACGACCGAGTTGAAGGTGTCTTCGTCGCTTTCCATCTCGGCGAGATCGAGGAACTCGCCGGCGTCCTTCAGGGCCTGCTGAAGATCGCGGATGCCGACCACGACCTTCTCCAGCTGGGCGCGTTCGCGGCCCAGCTGCTGGGCGTTCTCGGGGTTGTTCCAGACGTCCGGGCTTTCCAGCTCGCGGGTCACTTCCTCAAGACGTTCGACCTTGCGGTCGTAGTCAAAGAAACCCCCGAAGCAGGGACAGCCGCTGCGAGAGGTCGGCGATCTGGTTGCGGACGGGATTGACTTCGAACATGAGGGGCACCCTGCGACGACAGCGCGGAAAAAGACCGCGAAGTGTAGCAGAGCACCCCGACCCGTCCCGGGCCTAAGGTACCTTCAACAGCACTGCCGGAGCCCGATGCAGACTTCGCCAGTCCCCGTCCGCGCCGCAGCGAGTTCAGGACTCTCGCTTCCACGACGCCCCCTCACCGTCGTCCCCGCGTCGGCGGTGACCCAGAACCGCTCACCTCGATCGCAAGCACTCTGTAGCCCTGCCTTCGCGAGGCTGACAAGGCCTGGGGGATGGAGAGAGGGACGACCGGAGGCTGGCGGCGCAACGCACATCGACGACCCTCACCGCCCGGGCTTCCTACAGCTCGAAGCCCGAGCGGAACAGCAGCACGCTGCCCGGCATCGGCTGGATGCTGATGCCGATGCCGTTGTTCTGGGGGTTCGGGTCCGGGGTCGCCGAGGCCGCGGTCACCTCGACCGTATCGCCATTCAGCGTGCCCGGGAACTCGGCCCAGCAGTCGATGAAGCCACCCACGCCCAGGCTGGCCTGCACGCCCGCCGGGCTGCAGCCCTGGCTGGCCGCGGCCGGCAGTCGGGTGAAGCTGCAGCTGGCGTTCTGCGCCGAGTTCGGGCCGTCATTCTGGCAGCGCGCCACCACCCGGCGATTGAGCGGGTTGGTGGGCGTGGTGGTGTTGATCGAAGCCACCCGCATGTCGGCCGAGCCGCTGCCGCCGCTGGCCGGGTGTACCAGCAGGCTGAGCTGCGGGTAGGCCCAGGCGCTCAGGCCATCGCCCTGCATCGAATAGGTCGGCGCGCGGAACAGGGCCGATTGGCTGATGCCGTCGAGTACACCGGTGCTGACCACCGGCACCAGGAACTCGTAGGCGGCATAGCTGCCCATCGGCCAGGCCTCGTTGTTGACCTGCGGGTCGCGGCGGGTGATCAGCAGACCGGTCCCGCTGGCGCCGTTGAACAGGTTGCGCAGCGGCAGGGCCGCGCTGGACGGCTGCGGACAGCCGGCGATGCGCAGGCTGGCGCCGAAGCTGGTATCGGTGAGCACCTGGCTGGTGAACTCGAAGAACTGGTTGCCACCGCTCATCGGCCGATAGAAGCAGCGCAGCGGCACCGCCGGATCCGCCACCACGCTGACGCCGGCCGGCAGCTGCAGATGCGGGTACATGAAGCGCCCGACCGGTGGCGAGGCGATCGCCGAGATGTAGACGCTCAGGTAGAAGCGCTGCCCGACGGTCGGCTGCGGCGGGCTGGAGATCACCGCCTGCGAGACGAAATAGCCGGTGCCATTGGCCTGGTAGTTGCCCAGCTGATCGATCAGCGGCGTGTAGACGATCGAGCCCGAGCGCCACTGGGTCTGCGCACTGGCTGCCCCTGGGCCAGCGAGCGCGGCGAGCGCAAGCACGGTGCCGGCCAGCACCCGGCGAACTGAGGAGAAACCGAAGCAGGACTGGAACTCGTTCATGGCGCATCACCCCGGCCGGCACCCCCGGCCCTGCAGCGGATGACGGCAAACCGATGCCCGACGTATCAGCGCGTCGGGGTGGTGACAGCCACGATTCAGGCGGGCAGCAGATGCCGGACGAACAGGCGCAGCTCGGGGGCGCCACGGTAGTCGTCGATGCCGAGCTGATAGGCGACCCGCACCTGCCGCGGCGGCGGGCTGCCGGCCCAGCCGCCGAAGAACACCGCGGACAGCGGCACGCGGCTGTCGGTATGACGCAGCGAGAAGCGCAGGTGGCGCTCGCCCATCAGGCGCCAGTCCAGCACCTCGAAGCTGTTGTCGAACAGCGGTTCGGGGAAGGCTTGGCCAAAGGGCCCGGCTTCGCGCAGGGTCTCGGCCAGGCGCAGGTCGAAGTCGGCCACGCCCAGCTCACCGTCGCTGAGCAGGACCGGCGACAGCAGGGCGGGATCGATGCGCCGTTCCACCACCTCGGCGAACACCCGGCAGAAGCGCTCGACTTGGGCCTCCGCCACCGACACGCCGGCAGCCATCGCATGGCCACCGAAGCGCAGCATCAGGCCGGGATGCAGGGCCTCCATCTCGGCCAGGCAGTCGCGCAGGTGGAAGCCGGGGATCGAACGGCCTGAGCCCTTCCACTCGCGGCCTTCGTCATCGCCCGGCGCCAGCGCAAACACGGGTCGATGCAGCCTCTCCTTGAGCTTGGACGCCACCAGGCCGACCACGCCCGCGTGCCAGCCGGCATCAGCCAGCGCAAGCCCCGCCGCCACGTGGGCCTGCGCGGACAGATCCGCGCGCAGCACCGCGGCCTCGGCCTGCTCGACCATCTGCTGCTGCAGCTCGCGGCGCTCGGCGTTCAGGGCCTGCAGCCGCTGCGCCAAGGCCAGCGCGGTGGCCTCGTCCTCGCTCAGCAGGCACTCGATGCCGACCGCCATGTCCTCCAGGCGACCGGCGGCGTTGATGCGGGGCCCGAGTACGAAGCCGAAGTCGGTCGCCGAAGCGCGGCTCGGGTCACGCCCCGCGACCCGGTAGAGAGCACGCACGCCGGCGCAGGCGCGACCGGCGCGGATACGCTTCAGCCCGGCCTGCACCAGCAGGCGGTTGTTGCGATCAAGCGGCACGAGGTCCGCCACCGTGCCCAGCGCGACCAGATCCAGCAGCTGACCGAGGTCAGGCTCCGAGCCTGCAAAGGCACCCTCGTCGCGCAGGCGCGCGCGCAGGGCCAGCAGCAGGTAGAACACCACGCCGACACCCGCCAGCGCCTTGCTGGGGAAGCCGCAGCCCGGCACGTTAGGATTCACCATCGCATCGGCCGGGGGCAGGCTGTCGCCGGCCAGATGGTGGTCGGTGACCAGCACCGGAATGCCGCGCGCATGCGCCGCCTCGATGCCGGCATGAGCCGCCACTCCGTTGTCGACCGTGAGGATCAGCCCCGGCGCCGGCTCAAGCTCGGCCACCAGCAGGGGCGACAGTCCGTAGCCATGCAGGAAGCGATTCGGCACGCGGTAGCCGACGCGCCCGAAGCCGAGCATGCGCAGACCGCGCACGGCGACCGCGGTGCCGGTGGCGCCGTCGGCATCGAAGTCGCCCACCACCAGCACGGACTGCCCCTGGCCACGTGCGCGCAGCAGCAGCTCGATGGCCGCATCGATGCCGCCGAGGTTGGGCGCCAGCAGCCCGGCGAGGCGCAGATCGAGCTCGTCGGCCTCGCGCACGCCACGCGCGGCATACACGCGACGCAGGACCGGATGCAGACGGGCGTCATCGAGCAGCGGCACCTGCGGCACGCTGCGACGTTCGATGCGCATGGACTAGCTGAAGCTCGTGGCCGGACGCTTCCAGAGCCGCAGGCCGTGGCTGCGGCGGTAGTTCCAGCCGTGCCCATCGCCGAAGTCGACGGTCAGGCTGGACAACTTGCCTTTGCCGACGCGCTCGATCAGCGGCGCGAACACCGCCGCCTCCAGGGCCTCAAGACTGCGGGCGATGCGCAGATCGATGGCACAGTCCTCCAGCTCGGTCGGAAGCTCGTCGCTTTCGATGCGCTGGATGTCGATGCCCGACAGCTGGGCCAGCGCACAGGCCAGCGGCTCCGAGGAATACAGGGTGCCGACGCCGGACACGACCTGCTCGGGCAGCGCGCCGCCGCCCCAGACCCACAGCGCATTGGCAGGTGCACGACCGGCGCTGACGCGGGCCTGGTTGACCGGGTGGTTGTGCAGGACCACCTGCGCCTCGTTCAGCAGCGCGCGCCAGCGACGGCCCTCGTCGCCATAGGGCAGATGCACGCCATAGTCATCGCCGATCGCATCTTCGGGTGCAGAGAACGCCGGCAGGCGGGCGCCGGCTTCGACCCGCAGATACCAGCGTGACGTGGTGGGCGCCGTGAGCGGCATGCCCGCATCACCGAACAGCGGCTGCACGGCGAGCGCCAGCGCCTCGGCCTCGTCCGGGCGCAGGCCCAGCTCGCCGACCGCCATCAGGCGCACGCCGTTCATCTCCGGCTGCAGGGTCGCGGGATCGGCACGCAGCCACTGGCTGCCCGCGGCATCGCCACAGTCGAAGTGCCGGGACAGGGCGGCCGCGGGCAAGCCCAGCGGGGTGATGTCGAACAGCCGCCCCAGCTGGCCCAGCTCACCGGCCTCGCCGTCTTCCAGCGCATCGCCGCGGCCGATCAGCTTCTGCAGCGAGGGCGCCTGCGCGAGCTCGCCGCGCAGCTTCGCGCGGGCCGGAAGCAGCAGGATGCAGCCGCTGCCGCTCATCCGGCGTAGCGCACGCTGATGATGTCGTAGCTACGCTCGCCGCTGGGCGCGGCGATGGTGACCGAGTCACCCTCGTTCTTGCCGATCAGGGCGCGTGCGATCGGCGCCGATACCGAGATCAGGCCCTGTTTGATGTCGGACTCGAGGTCGCCGACGATCTGGTAGGTGACCTCTTCGTCGGTCTCGCTGTCGGCCAGCTCGACGGTGGCGCCGAACACGATCTTGCTGCCGGCGGCCAGCTTGGAAACGTCGATCACCTGGGCGTGCGAGAGCGTGGATTCCAGCTCCTTGATGCGGCCTTCGATGAAGCCCTGCTGTTCGCGGGCGGCGTGGTATTCGGCGTTCTCCTTGAGGTCACCGTGCGCACGCGCCTCGGCGATCGCGGCGATCACTTCCGGGCGCTTCACCGACTTCAGGTACTCCAGTTCCTCGCGCAGACGCTGCGATCCTTTCAGCGTGAGGGGGGCTCTCATGCGTTCAACTCCTCGTGCAGCTCCTGCAGCGACAGCACGTCGCCCGAGCCGCGGAACTCCAGCGAGTGCAGCAGGGCACGCGCGCCGGAGACAGTGGTGGAATAGGTCACCCGATGCTGCAGCGCCTCGCGGCGGATCGAGAAGGAATCCGCGATCGCCTGGCGGCCCTCGGTGGTGTTGACGATATACACGATTTCGCCGTTCTTGATCAGGTCGACCACGTGCGGGCGGCCCTCGGCCACCTTGTTGACCACGGCGCAGTCGAAGCCCTTGTCGCGCAGGAAGGCCGCGGTGCCGGCGGTCGCAATCAGGCTGAAACCCTGCTTGATCAGCAGCTCGGCGACCGGCAGCAGGCGCTGCTTGTCGGGGTCGCGCACCGAGACGAAGGCCTTGCCCGGCGGCGGCACCTTGATGCTGGCCGCCTCCTGCGCGCGCGCGAACGCCGCGCCGAAGCTGCGGCCCACGCCCATCACCTCGCCGGTGGAGCGCATCTCGGGGCCGAGGATGGGGTCGACGTTCTGGAACTTGGCGAAGGGGAAGATCGCCTCCTTGACCGACCAGTAGTCGGGCACGATCTCCTCGGTCGCGCCCTGCTGCGGCAGGCTCTGGCCGACCATGCAGCGCGCGGCGATCTTGGCCAGCGGCCGGCCGGTGGCCTTGGACACGAAGGGCACGGTGCGCGAGGCGCGCGGGTTCACTTCGAGGATGTAAACAGTGCCACCGCCCTCGCCGTCCGGCAGCACGGCGAACTGGGTGTTCATCAAGCCGATCACCTTGAGCTCGCGCGCCATCGCCGCGACCTGTACGCGCAGCTGGTCCTGCAGGTCTTTCGACAGCGAGTACGGCGGCAGCGAGCAGGAGGAATCGCCCGAGTGCACGCCGGCTTCCTCGATGTGCTCCATGATGCCGCCGATCAGCACATTGCCCTCGGCGTCAGCGACCACGTCGACATCGATCTCGACCGCGTTGTCGAGGAAGCGGTCGAGCAGCACCGGCGACTCGTTGGACACGCTGACCGCATCGCGGATGTAGCGCGAGAGGTCGGCGTCGGAGTACACGACTTCCATCGCGCGGCCGCCCAGCACATAGCTCGGACGCACCACCAGCGGGTAGCCGATCTCCCTGGCGATCAGCAGGGCCTGCTCAGGCGTGCGCGCAGTGCGGTTCGGCGGCTGGTTCAGACCGAGCTTGACGATCATCTGCTGGAAGCGCTCGCGGTCTTCTGCGAGATCGATCGAGTCCGGGCTGGTGCCGATGATCGGCACACCCGCTTCTTCGAGTGCGCGCGCGAGCTTCAGCGGGGTCTGACCGCCGTACTGCACGATCACGCCCTTGGGCTTCTCCTTTTCCACGATCTCCAGCACGTCCTCCAGCGTCAGCGGCTCGAAGTACAGGCGATCGGAGGTGTCGTAGTCGGTCGAGACCGTCTCCGGATTGCAGTTGACCATGATGGTCTCGAACCCGTCCTCGCGCAGGGCGAGTGCTGCATGCACGCAGCAGTAGTCGAACTCGATGCCCTGGCCGATGCGGTTCGGGCCGCCGCCCAGCACCATGATCTTGTCGCGGTCGGTCGGCTCGGCTTCGCACTCGTCCTCGTAGGTCGAGTACAGGTAGGCCGTGCTGGTGGCGAACTCGGCGGCGCAGCTGTCGACGCGCTTGAACACCGGGCGCACGCCGAAGGCATGGCGCAGGGCGCGCACGGCTTTCTCGTCGGTGCCCAGCAGCTTGGCCAGACGCATGTCGGAGAAGCCCAGGCGCTTCAACGCGCGCAGGCGGGCCGCATCGAGTGCGGCCAGACCGCCGGCAGTCACCTCGCCCTCGGTGCGGATCAGGTGCTCGATCTGGCGCAGGAACCAGGGGTCGATGCCGGACAGCGCGTGGACTTCATCCACGCCGAGGCTATGGCGAAAGGCATCGCCGACGTAGAACAGGCGGTCCGGCCCGGGCTCGCGCAGCTGGCGGCGCAGTTCGAGCATGCCGTCGGCATCGAGCTCGGCCGGCAGCATCGGGTCGAAGCCGGTGCGGCCGGTCTCCAGGCCGCGCAGGGCCTTCTGCAGCGACTCCGACTGCGAGCGGCCCATCGCCATCACCTCGCCCACCGACTTCATCTGGGTGGTCAGGCGCGAATCGGCGGCCGGGAACTTCTCGAAAGCGAAGCGCGGAATCTTGGTGACCACGTAGTCGATGGTCGGCTCGAAGCTCGCCGGCGTCGCTCCACCGGTGATCTCGTTGCGCAGCTCGTCCAGCGTGTAGCCCACGGCCAGCTTGGCCGCGACCTTGGCGATCGGGAAGCCGGTGGCCTTCGACGCCAGCGCCGAGGAACGCGAGACGCGCGGGTTCATCTCGATGACGACCACGCGACCGTTCTTCGGGTTGATCCCGAACTGCACGTTGGAGCCGCCGGTGTCGACGCCGATCTTGCGAAGCACCGCGATCGAGGCGTCGCGCAGGCGCTGGTACTCCTTGTCGGTCAGCGTCTGCGCCGGGGCCACGGTGATCGAGTCACCGGTGTGCACGCCCATGGCGTCGATGTTCTCGATCGAGCAGACGATGATGCAGTTGTCCGCGCGGTCGCGGACCACTTCCATCTCGTACTCCTTCCAGCCGAGCACCGACTCTTCGACCAGCACCTCATGGACGGGCGAAAGCTCAAGGCCGCGCTTGACGATCTCCTCGAACTCCTCGCGGTTGTAGGCGATGCCGCCGCCACTGCCGCCCAGGGTGAAGCTCGGCCGGATGATGGTCGGATAGCCGACCTTGGCCTGGATCTCGACCGCCTGTTCGAAGCTGCGCGCGACCTCGGCCTTGGGGCATTCGAGGCCGATCTCGCCCATGGCGACGCGGAACAGCTCGCGGTCCTCGGCCATGCGGATGGCCTCTCTTGATGCGCCGATCAGCTCGACCCCGTACTTCTCCAGCGTGCCGGCATCGGCCATGTCGAGCGCGCAGTTCAGCGCGGTCTGTCCGCCCATGGTCGGCAGCAGGGCGCAGGGCTTCTCCTTGGCGATGATCTTCTCGACCGTGGCCGGGTTGATCGGCTCGATGTAGACCGCGTCCGCCGTGTCGGGGTCGGTCATGATCGTGGCCGGATTGGAATTGACCAGCACCACGCGGAAGCCTTCCGCCTTCAGGGCCTTGCAGGCCTGCGCGCCCGAATAGTCGAACTCGCAGGCCTGGCCGATGACGATCGGCCCGGCGCCGATGATGAGGATGGTCTTGAGATCAGTTCGCTTGGGCATCGGTCAGGTCGGTCGAGGAATCGGGTTGGATGGCGGCGGCGTCGAGCACGCGCACGGTCTGCACGGTCTCGGCGGGAACGGTGAGGTCGAAGCCGCCCTCGCTGGGCGGCAGACGCAGCACCAGACGCGCCTGCGCATGGTTGATCAGCTCGCCGCGGCGGCGGCTGCCGTAAATAGTGAGGATCTCGATCTCGCGGCCCAGGTAGGGCCCGAGGTCGGCGTAGGCGATGCGGCCGTCGCGCGCCGGCAGCGGAATCTCCTGGCGCGGCGGCTGCGGCTCGGGAATGTTGGGTGGCGCACTGACCACCTCTTCGATTTCCGGGTCCAGCGGCACGCCATCTTCAAGCCGCGTGCGCGCGACTTCAGCAGCCACCTGCTGCTCGCGCAGGCTCATCGGCCGGACCTGGGCGAACGCGAAGCGCACCGGATCGATGCCGGTGACCCGCACGTACGG
Organism: uncultured Aquimonas sp.; assembly: GCF_937888285.1. GTDB lineage: Bacteria > Pseudomonadota > Gammaproteobacteria > Xanthomonadales > Xanthomonadaceae > Aquimonas. Next base: position 30,637 of record NZ_CALART010000037.1, on the reverse strand, counting down.
CGCCAGCGCCTGGCGCAGGGCTTCGCCATCCATGCCGCCGAGCTGGAGCAGGCCGAGCGCGGCGGAGGGCCGGGTCTCGATGCGGAACTCACCACCCTCGGCGGCGAACTTCGCGAACGCGCGCAGCAGGTCGGCATCGGGCTGCAGGCCGACCGTGCGCAGCAGCGCGCGCACGGCATCGGAATGCAGGGCATTGAAATCAGCGAGGCTGGTGGTGACGCGGTCGGTGCACCAGCCGTTGCGGGCCTGCATGAAGCCCTCGTCGATGAAGGCCAGGCTGAGGTTGACCAGCCGGCCCGAAGCGACATCCTCCGCGGCCACCGATGACGCCGTGACGGCGAGCCCCAGCCGCCACTCCATGCGCCCCACCCCCGCCGTGCCGAGGTCGAGGCTGAAGTTCAGCATCCCGGCATCGGAATGCTCGAACCGCGCGCTGAGCACGGTGTCGCTGGGCGGCAGCCCCATCTCGACCAGATCGCTGCGCGAGAAGCTGTTGACGCCGCAGCCCGCCGCCTCGAAGGGCATGGCGCTGTAGGTGCCGATGAAGCCCGACTCGGGCCCGCTGGGAGCCCCCTCGACCACGAGGTTGGCGACATTGAAGCCCAGGCGTCGCGGCAGCTGCTGCGGCGGGCCGAACACGCTGGCCTTCAGCAGCCACACGAAGCCCGGCGTCTCGATCGCCACCCGCCCCATGCGCAGGCTGGTGCCGCTGATTCCGGGCAGGCGCGGAGTGATCTCAAGGTGTCCAACCCCCACCTCGCCGTCGAAGGTGAAGAAGCTGCGCCCGCGCTGCACATCGGCGACGGCTTCCAGCGCCTTCAGCTCCTTCGAGATGGTCGCATCGACGCGCCACCACAGCAGGCCGTAGAGCGCCAGCAGCGGCAGCCCCACGCGACTCAGCAGCAGCCACAGCCAACGGCCCGGGCGCCTGCGACCGCTGTTGCGTGATGGGGGGGTGCGTGCCATGGCGGACTCCTGCCGGGATCAGCGCGAAGCGGACATCAACTCGATGAAGCGATCGAACAGCCCAGCCACATCATGCGGCCCCGGTGCCGCTTCCGGGTGCCCCTGGAAGCTGAAGGCCGGCGCATCGGTCAGCGCGATGCCCTGCAGGCTGCCGTCGAACAGCGAGCGGTGCGTGGCGCGAACGTTCGCCGGCAGGCTGGCCTCATCGACCGCGAAACCGTGGTTCTGGCTGGAGATCATCACCCGCCCGCTGTCGAGATCCTGCACGGGATGGTTGGCGCCGTGATGGCCGAACTTCATCTTCAACGTGCGCGCGCCTGACGCCAGCCCGAGCAGCTGGTGGCCGAGGCAGATGCCAAAGGTCGGCAGCTTCACCTCGATGAAACGGCGGATCGCGGCGATCGCGTAGTCGCAGGGCTCGGGGTCGCCGGGGCCGTTGGACAGGAACACGCCGTCGGGCTTGAGCGCCAGCACCTCGTCGGCGCTGGTCTGCGCCGGCACCACGGTCAGGCGGCAGCCGCGCTCGGCCAGCATGCGCAGGATGTTGCGCTTCACACCGAAGTCGTAGGCGACCACATGGAAGCGCGAGGCCGGCGTCTCGAAGGCCTGGCGATCGAGGACATAGCGCCCCTCCGTCCATGCGTAGGGCGCATCCACGCTGACGACCTTGGCCAGGTCCATGCCCTTCAAGCCGGGGAACTCGCGGGCGCGGCGCAGGGCCTCTTCGGCCGTCGCGCTCTCGCCGGCGAGGATGCAGCCGTTCTGGGCGCCCGAATCGCGCAGGCGACGGGTCAGCGCACGGGTGTCGATTTCGGCGATGGCGACCACGCCGCGCGCCTTGAGCCACGCCGGCAGATCGGCCTGGCTGCGCCAATTGCTGGCCGGCGTCGGCTGCTCGCGAATGATCAGCCCGGACGCGAACACGCGCGCGGCTTCGTCATCGACATCGGTGCAGCCGGTGTTGCCGATGTGCGGGTAGGTCAGGGTGACGATCTGCTGCGCATAGGAGGGATCAGTCAGGATCTCCTGGTAGCCGGTCATGGCGGTGTTGAACACCACCTCGCCGACCGTGCAGCCGGAAACGCCCACCGAGACACCGCGGTAGACGGTGCCATCGGCCAGGGCCAGTAGAGCGGGTTGGGTCACGAGCGATTCGCCTTGTCAGGAGCTGGGGAGGCACCCCCACGGACTGCGCCGGACGCAGCTTGCGCGAAACCGCCGGGCTTGCATCTAGCAGGTCCGGAGGCTGTCGAGTGGAGGGGGCGAAAGGTGAAGCAGGCGAGGCGGAATCTTACGGTTTCACGTCACAGGCTGTCCACCTGTGCGGGCGCAGCAAACGCCGCTCGCGTCACGCTTCCCGGCTCGACCTTGCGGCAACGCTGAAGAATTCAGCGTTGCCGCGCGCCATGCAGGGCGCGCCCATGATTCGAACACGCGATGCTCGATCCAGCGCGAGCGAGTCCGGACATGTGCCGGACTCGCGCCCCCTGATCAAGGCCAGGAGGGACCTGATCAGAGTTGCCTTGGGCGTCCGCGCCTGGGGCGTCCGCGCCTTCGGCAAGCCCTCAGCGCGGCCGCAGCCCGAGCACGTCCTCGATCACATAGCGTCCCGGGGCGCGACCGGCCAGCCACGCGGCGGCCTTGAGCGCCCCACGCGCAAACACTTCGCGACTGGCGGCGCGGTGGGTGAGCTCGATGACCTCGGCTTCTCCCGCCAGCAGGATCTGGTGATCGCCCACGACATCGCCACCGCGCACCGCGTGGAAGCCGATTTCGCCAGCGACCCGAACCGCGTGCGCGCCTTCGCGGCCATGCCTTGCGACCGCGGCGAGATCCTGCTCTCGCCCCGCAGCGATGGCCTCGCCCAGCCGCAGTGCCGTACCCGAAGGCGCGTCCTGCTTGCGCCTGTGGTGGGTTTCGATGATCTCGCAGTCCCAGTCCGGCACTGCCGCGGCGGCCTGTCGCGCCAGCGCCGCCAACAGAGCCACGCCCAGCGAGAAGTTGGCCGCCCACAGCACCGGCACCTGCAGGGCCGCCTGGTCGAGTGCGGCCAGCGCGCTCGCATCGAGCCCCGTCGTACCGGAGACCAGCGCCGCACCGCGCGCCGCGCAGGCCTGAGCGAGCGCAGGAATGGCGGCTGGAGCGCTGAAATCGATCACGACATCGAAGGCCGGCGCCTGCCCGATGTGCGCGGGCCTGAGAACGGCCAGCGCCCCCAGGTCCGCGCGCGGCGCGTTCGCCACCGCGGCGACCAGATGCAGGCCGGGGTGTTCGGCGACCAGCGACAGCAGGCTGCGCCCCATGCGACCGGAGGCACCGTGGATCAGCAGGCGGGAACGGGCGTCATCCATGATCAGCTCGCGCTGGCGTCGGGGCCGGCAGTGTAATGCTGCCGCGCGTGCTCCAGGCCGCAGAACCTCGCTCATGCGGCGTGAAGTGCAACACTGCGGTGCACGACAAACGCTGGAAAGCGCGGACTCAGCCTCCATATCCTGTGACCACCCAGCCCGCGGGAACGGATGCCCTGCCCCGCGCTGTCGACTCAAGGACGCTGAATGTCATTCTCCGATTCGCACCCGCGCGGCCCGCGCCCCACGCTGCGGCCGAAGCTGCTGCTCGCCGCCCTCGCTCTGGGCTGCACGCTTGCCGCCACGGCGCAGGGGGCCACTCCGGCACGAGAGCCCTGGACCAGCCTGCAGGGGGGCATCAGCGATGCACCCGACACCCGCAACACCAACTTCGTGCTGCTCCAGCACGGACGCCCGCGCGAGGGTCTACCGCTCGGGCTGGACTTCTATGCCTTCAACCTCGGCAGCATCGGCCGCCACCGGAACGCGCCGCCCGGCAGCGACGAACGCGTGCACTTCGCCTCGATGCAGCTGGGCTACGACTTCGGTAGGGTCACGCTTGCCTCGGGTCTGGCCCTGGTCAGTCACGTCACCGACTATCTCAGCAGCGGCTACCAGTTCCACAGCCACCTCGGCATCCGCCTCGGCCGCATCGAGCTCGGTCTCGGCCATCTCTCGAACGCACGCACGCGCCAGCCCAACAAGGGCGAGAGCTATCTCTCGGTAGGCTTCCGCTTCTAGGGTGGGCCCTGGCCCACCGCAAGCTCGAACCCACCCCAGGCTTCGCGTCAGAAGCAACGGTAGCCAGCGGCAACTCAGGCCGCGGATGCGACGAGGCGCGCGCCAGCACCAAGGGTGCGGCGGCAATGCAGCACGGAAGCGCGTGAAGGTCGCCGAGCGCCGAGGGGCATCGCCATCGTGGGCGAGGTCCCACGCGCTTGTTTCACTCAGGGTGGCGAATGCGGGAGTTTCGCCAGACGCTAGGCTCGCACCCGAGCGTCAGCGCTCGCTGATGACAAAGCTGCCGAAAGCGACCCCCACATCCCAGCCCTTGCCGGTGCCCGACAGGGCCAGCGAGATCTCGCCCTTGGTGACGACCTGCCCCTTGGCCGAGCGGCCCGCGCCGGCATGGGCCTCGGCGCTGGCATAGCCGCCGATCAGCTCGCGGATGTCGTCGACGCCGGAGAACTCGCCGACACCGTTCTCGATCCGCGATTTGCCGAACGAGATGCCGCCGCCGCGCGCCTCCAGCCGCACGCGCAGGGTCTGGCCGTTGTTGCAGCTGATGGTGCCCTCGCCGCTGGAGCGCTTGTAGAAGGCCGACCAGCCAGACAGATTGAAGCGCATCTCGCAGTCGACGCTGCCGGCCTGGGAGGCCGCGGGAAGCATCAGCGCGAGACCGGAGGCGGCGATGGCGCCGAGGCGAAGCATGCGGTGCATGGAGGGCTCCCGAAACACATTGGATGCCCACAAGGCTATCCCAACCCAAGGTCAGTCGGTGCCGCTGGATCCGACTTCGCGCACCGGAACCGAGATGCGCGATCCGCTGCACGCGTATGCGCTCGGTCAATTGCGAGCGGTGCTAGAGCCGCTCACCCGGCGGCAGGTAGCGCCAGCTCGACTCGGGCAGCTTGGCGAGCGGCACGCGACCGATCCGCAGGCGCCGCACGCCCAGCACCTGCAGGCCGACCTGCGCGCACATCCACGCAAGCTGGCCTGGACGCACGTCCTTGATCGCAAAGCGCAGGCGGGTTTCGTTCTGCCAGCTCACCTTGCAGGGCGGCAGCGCGCGCCCGTTGAAGACCAGCCCATGGCTCAGCCGATGCAGGCCGTAGGCGACCAGGCTGCCGCTGACCTCGACCACGAACTCCTGCTCCAGGCGCATGCCGTCATCACGCATGCGATGCAGCAGGCGTCCATCCTGGGTGAAGACCTGCAGCCCACTGCTCGCCAACTCCAGCGGCAGCAGCGGAGTCAGATGACGCAGATGGCGGCGCAGCTGGCGGATGCCGCTGGGGTCATCGCCCCAATGGTTCGCCGGCGTGAGCAGCTCGGGGTCGATGCGCGCGCCGGCGGGCTTGTTCCACAGCAGGGTCATCGGCTGCACGGGCGCCGCCGCGATCTCGAGGTCGACCTCAACGCGCTGGTCGGTCACCGGCCACTCGGGCCGATCGATGATCTCGCCATCGACCCTCACGCAACCGCCTTCGATGTAGCGCTCGGACTGGGCGCGCGAGCAGCCGGTGAGCTCGATGACGCGCTTGGACAGACGGATCGGTTCGGACATCGGTGAGGCCAGACGGGACAGTCCGCAGTGTACGCGCCCACCCGGCTCGCGCCCGACTCGGGCGCCATCCACGTTGAAGCCGGTCGACCCTGCCGGCCACGCCCGCCCGCAGTCCGGCCGCCCCGGCCTGACCACCTGCACGTACGCGGCGCAGCTCGGACGATGCAGACTGCGCGCCTTCCCATCGCCGGAACCGCGCATGCGCCTGCACCGCCCCACCCTGCTCCGCTCTTCCCTGCTGGCGCTCGCGCTGGCCGCTGCCCTGCCGCTCGCGGTCAATGCGGCCGATCCTGTGCCGGTGCACCCGGTGGTACAGGTGTTCGGGCAGTTCGAGGCTGACCCCGCGGTGCCGCATCCCGACACCCTGCTCGGGTTTCCGCTGGGCCAGCAGGCGGCCAGCCCCGAGCAGATCCACGCCGCGCTGCAGCAGTGGGCGAACACCTCGAACCGCATCCGCGTCGTCGAGTACGCACGCAGCCACCAGGGCCGGCCGCTGTCGGTGGCGATCGTGTCCAGCCCCGCCAACCTTGCCCGGCTCGACGAGATCCAGAACGCGCTGGACGAGCTCGCCGACCCGCGCCGCACCTCGGCCGCCCGCGCCAGCGAGATCCTGCGCGATGCGCCGGCCGTGGCCTATGTCGCCCACAGCATCCACGGCAACGAGCACAGCGGCGGCGACGCCGCACTCGGACTGATCTACGGCCTGATCGCCTCGAACGATCCCGCCCACACCGCGCGTCTCGATGACACCATCCTGCTGATCGATCCGCTGATGAACCCCGACGGCAGGGCGCGCGCGATCGCCGACCTGCGCGGCTTCCGTGGCGCCGCCCCGGGCTACGACGGCCAGTCGATGTCGCGCGGCACCAGCTGGCCCTTCGGCCGCGGCAACCACTACGTGTTCGACATGAATCGCGACTGGATCTTCGCGACCCAGCCGGAGACGCAGGGCCGGCTGGAATTCCTCAAGCGCTGGCACCCGGTGGTGTTCATCGACGCCCACGAAATGGGCTCGGACGACACCTTCCTGTTCTCGCCGGCGCGCGCACCGATGAACCCGCACCTGTCGCCGCGCTTCATGCAGTTCGCTGCGGAGTTCGGCCGGGAGCAGGCGCAGGCCTTCGACCAGCGCGGCTGGGTCTACTACTCGGGCGAATGGAACGAGGGCTGGTATCCGGGCTATTCCGATGCCTGGGGCGGCCTGCGCGGCGCGGTCAACATCCTCTACGAACAGGCACGCGTGGCCGATTTCGGCGTGCGCCAGGCCAATGGCGAGGTGCAGTTCCATGCCGACGGCGTGGCCCGCCAGCTTGCAAGCGCAGTCGCCAACATCGACTCGATGCGCGCGCGTCGCGCCGACCTGCTGCAGGCCTTCTGGGACGACCGCAACGCGCTCACCGGCGCACGCGGCGACTACGCGAACGGCGTCTACGCCATTGACGTCAGCCAGCACCCGGCGCGCGGCGCGCAGCTGCTGCGCGTGCTGCAGATGCAGGGCGTGGAAGCACGCCGTCTGTCGAGCGCGTGGACGGTCGAGGCGGAGGGTTTCGACGGCCGCAAGACGCGCACCGAAGTGCCGGCGGGCAGCCTGCTGGTGTCAACCCGGCAGCCGCTGGGCCGGCTCGCCGCGACCCTGATGGAATTCGACCCGCAGATCGATCGCGAGTCGCTCAAGAAGGAGCGCGAGGCCCTGATGCGCACGGGACAGGGCACGATCTACGACGTCACCGCCTGGAGTCTGCCGATGTTCTACGGCCTGCCGGCCTGGCGCATCGAGGGCGGCCTGCCGCAGCAGGCCGAAGCCGCGAGCGCGGCGAACGCGCAGCCAATGCTGCCGGCCGACTCAGCCGTCGGCTGGGCGCTGTCCGGGCATGACGATGCTGCGCTGCCGGTCGCCGCCAAGCTGCTGGCCGCCGGCATCCGCCCGCGCGTGGCGCGCAAGGACCTGCGCTTCGACGGCCGCGACTACCCGCGCGGCAGTCTGATCGTGACCCGCTACGACCATCCGCAGCTCGATGCGCAACGCCTGCGCGAAGCGCTCGCTGCGGCCGCGAAGGACGCACCGCAGGGCTTCGCGGCCCTGCGCAGCGGCGAAGGCCCCGGTGACCTGCCCGATCTCGGCGGCGGTGAATTCGCCCTGCTGCAGCCCGGCGCGGTCGCGGTGCTCGGCAAGGGCGCGGTCAACCCGCACACCTTCGGCGCGGTCTGGCACTACCTGGAGCACGGCCTCGGCGTGAACCCGAGCCTGCTCGACGAAAGTGCCGTCGCCCGCATGGACCTGCGGGCCTATCGCGTGATCGTGCTGCCCGAGCGCTGGGGCGGCAGCCTGCCCAAGGAAGTCAGCGACGCGCTGAAGCCCTGGGTGGAAGCCGGCGGCACCCTGATCGCGCTGGGCAATGCCTCGACTGCACTGGCCCGCGAAGACGGCCTGTCGGCCGCGCGCGGCTTGCCCGACGCGCTGAAGGAGCTCAAGCCCTACCGCGACCGCCTCGCCCGCGAATGGCTGGCGGCGTCTGCACGCACCAGCCTCGAAGGCGACCCCTACGCCCGCGGCGCCGCCAGCGGCCGCAGCGGCGCCTTCAGCCTGGACCCCGACGCCAAGAGCCTCGACGGCGATGCATTGACCGAGCGCGACAGCTTCCAGCAGGTGTTCATGCCGGTGGGCAGCTTCGTCGCCACCCGCTGCGACGACACCCACTGGCTGAGCTTCGGCTGCCGCGATCATCTGCCGGTGCTGGTCGACTCCAGCACCCCGCTGATGGCTTCCGGCAGCGTCGAAGCGCCGTATCGCCACGGCGTGTGGCGCGCGGAGTCCGGCAAGAAGGCGAGCGAGCACTGGACCGCTTACGGTTGGGCCGGCCTGCCGCCGGGCCAGACCCTGGAACTGCGCCTGGGCGGCCTCCTGTGGCCGGAAGCACAGGAGCGCATCGCCAACACCGCCTGGGTGACACGCGAGTCGAAGGGCGCCGGCCAGATCATCCTGTTCGCCACCAACCCCACCTTCCGCGGCGCCAGCCTCGGCATGCAGCGCGTGCTCGGCAATGCCGTGGTCTACGGCCCCGGCTTCGGAACGCGCACGGCGGTGCCGGTGCACTGATCGGCGCTTGAACAGAGTCGGTAGACACCACAACGCCCGCGCACTGCGGGCGTTGTGGTTTGCGGGTGCAGGTGGTGCGGGACGGGCTGAAGTTGTGCGGGGCGAGCAAGATCATGCAGAGCGCGATGTTCTACGTTGGCGCCGAGCGCAGCGAAGCCCAACATCGGGAGGCCGAGCGCGCCGCCCCCGCTGTGAGAGCCTCGCTCTCAAACCTCTCTCCCTTCGTGGGAAGCGGAGGAGAGCGCTTGTCGGCTGCCGGTGGCAGCCGACGCTCTCTGGAGCCCGAGCGAAGCGAAGTTACATTGGGGAGAGGGGACGCCCCGGCAATCGAAATCGCGAGCCGCTAAGCCCCTCTCCCCTGGAGGGAGAGGGGTTGGGGAGAGGGGGACGACTCTCGCCGCAAGCCTTCTACCCCTCTCCCCCGACCCCTCTCCCTCAAGGGGAGAGGGGAGCAAAGCTCGCTCCAGCAAGCGACATCGCCCGCTGCTGAGCCCCCCCTCCCCTCGTGGGAAGCGGAAGAGAGCACTTGTCGGCTGCCGGTGGCAGCCGACGCTCTCTGGAGCCCGAGCGAAGCGAAGGCAGGTTGGGGAGAGGGGGATAAGCCTCGCCGCACGCGTTCAACGCCCCCAGCCTCGCTCGCCAATAGGGAGAGAGGGGAAACAGCACTTGCCACACGCCCCCCCATCTGCGAAACACCACACCTGCCCTGCCCTGCCCCGCACCACCGCCCGGAGACTCACCGATGCGCATCGCCCCCTGGATCGGAACCCTGCTGCTGCTCTGCCTTGCCACACCTACGCATGCAGCACGGCCGAAGCCCGGCGCGCCCAGCACGCCCGAGCAGCGCGAAGCCGCCTGGCAGCAGCACCAGCAGATGCAGGACGCCTCGATCTTCAAGGGCCTGAGCTGGCGCAACATCGGCCCTACCGGGCAAGGCGGGCGCGTGGTCGATCTGGCCTCGTTGCCCGGCCAGCCCTACACCTTCTACGTGGCCTACGCCACCGGCGGCGTGTGGAAGACCACCAACAACGGCGGCAGCTTCGAGCCCCTCACCGATCAGCTGCCGAACACCGTGATCGGCGCCATTGCAGTCGACCCGTCCCAGCCCGAAACGCTGTGGATCGGCGCCGGCGAACCCAATGCCGCGCGCTCCAACTACGGCGGCCACGGCGTGTTCGTCAGCCATGACGGCGGCCAGAGCTTCGCGCGCAAGGGCCTGACCGGCACCGACCGCATCGCCGAGATCCTCGTCGACCCGCGCGACAGCCGGCGCGTGCTCGTGGCCGCTGCCGGCAAGCTCTACTCGCCCGGCGGCCAGCGCGGCGTCTTCCTCACCGAAGACGGCGGCGACACCTGGACGCAGGTTCTGAAACCGACCGACGACTGGACCGGCGCCAGCGACCTCGTCATCGACCCGACCCGCCCCGACGTGCTCTTCGCCGCGCTGTGGACGCGCACGCGCACGCCCTGGCAGTTCACCGAAAGCGGCGACGGCTCGGGCATCTACAAGTCGGAGGACGGCGGCCGCAGCTGGCGTCAGCTGAGCGGCGGCCTGCCGCAGGGTGACAGCGTCGGCCGCATTGGCCTCGCCATCGCCGCCAGCCAGCCCGACACCGTCTACGCCAGCATCGACCACTGGGCCGAACTGCCCGAAGCCCTGCGCGACCTCGGCGACCGCCCGCTCTCTCCGCAGCGCCTGCGCACGATGAGCAAGGACGAGTTCCTCAGGCAGGACCCGGCTGAAGTCGAACGCTTCATCCGCGGCGCCGACCTGCCGGTCGAGCTCGACGCCAAGGGCCTGATCGCGAGCGTGCGCGACGGCTCGATCACCCTGCAGCAGCTCATCAGCCGCCTCGAAGACGGCAACGCCGCCCTGTTCGACAACCCCGCCTGGGGCCACACCGTCTGGCGCAGCGACGACGGCGGCGCGAGCTGGCGCCGCACGCATGAGGAGCCCATCCGCGAAGTCACCTACACCTATGGCTACTACTTCGGCGAAATCGCGGTCGACCCCAGCGATGCCGAGCGCGTCTACACCATGGGCGTGCCGCTGATCGTCTCCTCTGACGGCGGGCGCTCCTGGTCCGGCTACACCAACCACCCCAGCGTGCACGTCGACTACCAGGCGATGTGGATCGACCCGAACTTCCCGCAGCGCCTCATCGTGGGCAACGACGGCGGGCTGGACGTGAGCTACGACGCCGGCATCACCTGGCGCCGGCTCGATGCGCAGCCGCTCGGCCAGTTCTACACCATCTACGCCGACATGGCCGAGCCCTACAACGTCTACGGCGGCATGCAGGACAACGGCACCTGGAAAGGCAGCAGCCGCACGCGCTGGGAGCTGGGCGAAGACTGGTCCTACATCAACGGCGGCGACGGCATGTGGGTGGCGGTGGACGATGAATCCGGCGACACCTACACCGGCTACCAGTTCGGCTACTACACGCGCATCGACAGCGCCGGCAAACGCCACGAGGTGCGCCCGCGCGCAGCGCTCAACGAGCCCCTGCTGCGCTACAACTGGAGCACGCCGGTGATCCTGTCGCCGCACGACGCGCGCACCGTCTACATGGCCAGCAACCGCCTGTACCGCAGCTTCGACCGCGGCCGCAGCTGGGCCGCCATCAGCCCCGACATGACGAGCTCGAAAGAGCGCGGCAACGTGCCCTTCGCCACCATCACCACGGTGTCCGAATCGCCGCTGCACTTCGGCCGCCTGGGCGTAGGCACCGACGACGGCCACGTGCACGTCAGCACCGACGGCGGCGTGCGCTGGCAGCAGGTGGATGCCGCCCTGCCGGCCGACCGCTGGGTGAGCCGCATCGAACTCTCGCGCCACAGCAGCGAGCGCATCTATCTCAGCTTGAACGGCTACCGGCAGGACGACGACCGCGTCTACCTGTACCGCAGCGACGACTTCGGCGCGAGCTGGCAGTCGATTGCCGAGGGCCTGCCCGCCGAGCCCGTCAACGTGATCCGCGAGGACACCGTCAACCCCGACCTGCTCTACGTCGGCACCGACCGCGGCGTGTACGCCAGCCTGGACCGCGGCCGCAGCTGGCAGGCGCTGGACGGCGGCCTGCCCAACGTGCCCGTGCACGACCTGTTCGTACACCCGCGCGACCGCGAACTGATCGCCGGTACCCACGGCCGCAGCGCCTGGATCGTCGACGTGCTGCCGGTGCAGCAGCTCAGCAGCGAGGTGCGCAGCAGCGCCGTGCACCTGTTCCACATCGATGACTTGAAGGCCTCACGCGACTGGCGCCGCCGCCCCGACCCCTGGTTCGACCGCCCCGAACACCTGCCCGAACTCACCGGCACCTACTGGGCCAAAGCCGCCGGCCCCGTGCGCTTCCGCCTGCTGGACGAGAAAGACCGCCCGCTGGCCACGTTTGAGCGTGAGGCGCAGGTCGGCCTGAACAGCTTCCGCTGGAATCTGGCGCTGGACGCCGAACTCACCCTCGCCGCCGAGAAACAGGCGCTGGAAGCGCTGGACGCCGACAAGCGCGAGGAGCGCAAGCACCAGCCCTACGCCGAATCCCAGCGCCTGGGGCATCGGCTGTATCCGGTGCCGGGCACGTACACGCTGGAGATTGCACACGCCGACACGACGAGCCGCAGCGGGTTCGAGATCAAGGCGCCGAAACCGCAGGACCCGCGGTGGACGCCGGCTTACAAGCTGCGCGGGGATGATGGGGATGGACGGCATCAGGATGAAGAGCGGCCGCATCCGCGGGCTGGGGCGCGTGGGCGGGGGTTTGCTATGCCGGGGAAGTAGGGTTCGCTCAGAAAAGAGAGAAGGTGCCAAATGCACATCGAATTCGTCGAGATCGCGAATTTCAGGAAGCTCTTGTCAGCGCGCGTGGATTTCTCGCCTAAGACGACGCTGTTCGTCGGTGCGAACAACAGCGGCAAGACCTCAGCCATGTTGGCCCTGCGGCGTTTCCTGACGCCGCGCCGCTGTCCTTTCGAAATCCACGACTTCACGTTGTGCCACTTGCAGGCGCTCTTGGACATCGGCGAAGCATGGCTTCAAGCGAGCCACGCCGGTGGGGTGGCAGACATCAACTTGAATCCCTGGGTGCACGCTCTGCCGGCGTTGGATCTTTGGCTGCAGGTCAAGGAGGACGAAATCCACCGAGTCCGAGACTTGGTCCCGCTGATGGAGTGGACGGGCGGACGGCTGGGAGTACGACTGCGCTACGAGCCTAAAGACCTCAATGCGCTCTTCAAGGAGTTCATCTCCGCGATCACCGACGCCAATGTCATGCGCACTGCAGCAGTGGCTGCGGCGGCTGCCAAGGCCGCCGGCGCGGCGCCCGCGCCTAAGCTGACAGTTTGGCCAGAAACCTTGGTCGACTTCCTCACTAAGCGGCTGAGTTCGATGTTCACGATCCGGGCATATCCGCTGGATCCAGCTCTTCTTGCCGATCCTGAAAGGCTTCGGGCCGTGCCACAGACGCTTCCGGCATCGGCATTGCCGATCGAGGGCGACCCTCTCAGTGGTCTAATTAAGGTGCATGACATCCCCGCGCAGCGCGGCTTTGGTGAGATCCCGAGTGGTGTCGAGGAAGAGGGCGAACAGCGAACTTCGGCGGGCGCAACGCGGTTGTCGGAACGGCTCAGAAGCTACTACGCCAAGCATCTAGATCCTGCCAAGGGGCCGGACCCAACGGACCTGGAGGCTCTACAGGCGATAGAGGCGGCTGAGGATGCATTCGACCTGAAGCTGATGGAGAGCTTCAACGAATGCTTCACCGAGGTGGCGGGCCTGGGCTATCCGGGCGTCAGCGACCCGCGGCCGCACGTATCGACACGATTGCGTGCGATCGATGGGTTGAACCACAGCGCAGCAGTTAATTTCCAGGTTGACGTGGTTTCGGATGCGGGCGCGGTGACGCCGCTCCTGCTGCTGCCGGAGGGTAGCAACGGGCTGGGCTACCAGAACCTCATTTCGATGATCTTCCGGCTCATGAGCTTCCGCGATGCATGGATGCGCGTCGGTAAAGCTTCCAAGGGTGCTGAAGCTGCGAGCATTGAACCGCTTCACCTCGTGCTCGTTGAGGAGCCTGAAGCCCACCTGCATGCGCAGGTGCAGCAGGTCTTCATCAAGAAGGCTTACGAGGTGCTGCGACGGCACCCAGAGCTGGGAGAAAGCGACGCCCTACGCACGCAGTTAATCGTCACCACGCATTCGAGCCACATTGCGCACGAGACGGCGTTCGCTAGCTTGCGGTACTTCCGGAGGCTGCCGGCGGGCATGGTGGCCAAGGTGCCGGTGTCGACGGTGGTCAACCTTTCGCAGGTCTTCGGGGAGGGTACGGCGACTGAACGCTTCGTCACCCGGTACTTGCGTTCGCAACACGCCGATCTGTTCTTCGCCGACGCAGCGATCCTTGTCGAGGGCCCGGCCGAGCGCATGCTCATACCCAACTTCATTCGGGCTCACTACAAGGTGCTGCATCAGAGCTACGTCACCTTCCTGGAGATTGGCGGTAGCCACGCGCATCGTCTTCGTTCGTTGATCGAGCATCTGGGCCTGCTGACGCTGATCGTCACCGACCTGGACAGCCTGACAGCGACGGGCGGCTCATCAGTTCAACCGGCCTTGGGCGCCGGCCAGAAAACCAACAACGCCACCCTCAAGACCTGGGTGCCAGCCCTAGAGGATGTAGACGCCCTCATCGGCGCGGAGCCTGCAGCTAAGACCCGCACAGATGCCGGCGACACGCTGTTCGCTGTGCGCGCGGCGTACCAGACACCGGTTGAGGTCACGATGCCGGGCACTGCCACCAAGGAGACCGTCTACCCCTACACGTTTGAGGACGCACTCGTGTTCGAGAACTTGGACTTTTTTGCGTCGTTTGCCGGTTGTGGACTCAACGCCAAATTCCGGACTGCCATCGCCACGAGTGGCGGCGCAACCGCGGTTGGTGCCAGCTTGTACACCGCGCTCAAGGACGGCAAGAAAGCAGAGTTCGCCCTCGACGTCTTGATGGCCGATAACTTTAGAAGTCTGAAGGTGCCGCAGTACATCGCCGAGGGGCTGGAGTGGCTGCTGGAACAGATGAAGAAGAAGCAGCTGGAAATCTTGATTCCAGCGACGCCCACGGCCGTTTCAGGAGTAACCGGCGCGGGCCCAGGGCCGGCGGCGACACCATGACTGCCACCGACGATCAATTCGACGCTGAGGCCGACGCAACGATCATCGGGTGTCTCGACCTGCGCACGCCGAGAAGCTTCTTCCTTTACGCTGGCGCTGGATCAGGAAAGACGCGGTCGTTGGTCAGCGCCGTCAGAAAGACTATCGACGGCGAGCACGGCCGGCAGCTGACTCTGACTGGCAAGAAAATTGGCGTCATCACGTACACCAACGCCGCCTGCGACGAAATCAAGCAACGTCTTGAGTTCGACCCTCGGGTAGAGGTCATGACGATCCACGCGTTCTCGTGGTCGCTGATCGAGGGCTTCAACGCCGATATCCGTCAGTGGGTCGCCAAGAACCTCGAAGACGAGATTGCTGAGCTCGAGGAACTACACAAGAAGGGGCGACCCAGCACGAAAGCCGGCATTGAACGGCTACGGTCTATGGAGAGCAAGCGTCGCCGTCTCGCGCGGCTGGACTCCATCGTCAAGTTCATCTACAGCCCGACAAGCGACAACCGCGCGCGCGACTCTTTGAATCACTCGGAGGTCATCGCCATGACGGCTGCCTTCTTGACCAGCAAGCCTGGGCTGCGGCGGATGTTGGTCAGCCGGTGTCCAGTCTTGCTCATTGATGAGAGCCAGGACACAAACAAGGCGCTCATGGACGCGTTCCTGCATCTGGAGGAAGAGTTCCAAGGACGGTTCAGCCTGGGACTGTTCGGCGACATGATGCAGCGCATCTACTCGGATGGAAAAGAGCGGCTGGACAAGGCCATTCCAGCTCGGTGGGCCATGCCTCGCAAGCGCATGAATCACCGGTGCCCGTCGCGCGTCGTCGATGTCATCAACAGCATCCGCCACGATGTCGACGGCGAGGAACAGGTCCCACGCAGCGACGCTGAAGAAGGCGTGGTGCGGGTCTTCATTGCGCCGCAAGCAGACGCCGCCCCCTTCGCCATCGAAGCGGCGGTGCGCCAACGTATGGCGACGATAGCCAACGACCCGGCCTGGCAGAATTCTGACACGGTAAAGACGCTTGCCCTTGAGCATCTGATGTCTGCGCGGCGGTTCGGCTTCGTGGAGTTCTTCGAGCCGCTGTGGACGATCGACAACCTCAGGACGAGCCTGCTCCAAGGCGCCGGCGCAGGTCTTGGTTTCTTCATTCGAGACGTGTTACCGCTGGTGAAGGCGCTTCGCGCGAACGACCGGTTTGGGGCCACGGCGATCATCAAGGCTTCATCGCCACTCCTGGACCCCACAGCGCTTCAAGAAGCTGGATCGAATCAGGTCGCGCAGCTCGGCAGGGCCAAGGCAGCGTGCGACGGGCTTCTGGCGCTAATCACGGAACAGCCAGAGATCACTGCTCAAGCGGTGCTCGATTTTGTTGCGCAGTCGGGTCTGTTTGTCATCCCGGAAACGCTGGCGCCATTCGTTCCAGGTGACACGGCAGTAGCGTCGGAAGACAACGCGGGGCACGGCGATCCGATGAGGAGCGCCGAGGAAGGGGAAGCCGAAGACACGAGTTCTGAGCTGAGCGCATGGAGCAAAGCACTTGCAGCCCCCCTGAGCCAGATCGAGCGCTACGACCTGTACGCGCGAGGACAGTCGCAGTTCGGGACGCACCAGGGCGTCAAGGGGCTTGAATTCCCACGCGTGCTGGTCGTGATTAACGACGACGAGGCGCGAGGCTTCCTTTTTGCCTACGACAAGTTTTTCGGCACCAAGGAGAAGTCAAAGGCTGACCTTGAGAACGAGGCTGCCGGCCGAGAGACCGGTCCGGACCGCACCCGCCGCTTGTTCTACGTTACATGCAGCCGGGCCGAGAAGAGTTTGGCGATCGTCTACTACTCGCCCGATCCTGCACTAGCTCGAAACGCCATACTTCAGTATGGATGGTTCAATGAAGGCGAGGTTGAACTGATCAACTGAACAGCTGCTACTGCAGAACAGGCAAAGCAGGGGACAGAGTGCACTTTATGGAGGGAGTCAAGTGTGCAGTCTTCCTTGGCTGCCAGCGTCCCTGCGGGATGGCGCGCAAAGTGTACTTTGACCCGTGTTTTTATTCTGCAATGAGTGCGACCAGCGCCTTGGCAACCGCCGGATGAGGAACAACGCATGAGCGGGTAGCATGCCATCCGGGATCAGAGGAGAGCGCGGCACAGGATTTCGCGTCATCTCTCGCTCACCTTGCGTTAGCAATCTGTGGAGACTCTGCATGCTTAAGGATATTGAAGAAGCAGCTGAACGTTGGGCCGAAATTACTTGCCCGATATTCGGCGAGTCCAGCAAAAGATTCGTCTCAGCCGAGGGATTTGGGACGGGCTTTTTGACATCAATCAAAACCGAGATGTACTTCTTCACGGCTTACCATGTCCTTGAGGACTTCAAACGTTACTCAGTTCGTATCGCGAACATCGGAGGAAAGGCATTCGACCTTGATTCGCTTGAGTTCCAAGGGGATAAGAAGCTGGATATAGGATTCGCCAGAGTCGATGCACAGCAACTCCGCCACCTGGGATTGTCAAGCGTCAAGCACTGCCCACTAGCTCGGGACTGGTCTGAGTGGTGCCCTTTGGAAGTATTCGTTGCAATGGGATACCCGGCAACACGAAACGAACTAAAGCTGAAGTTCAATAGCACTGACCGTCACTGTCTCAACATCTTCGCCAGCAAAACAACGACCCAAGCGCCGAAGTCAGCACTTGCGAAATACCTTGGAATTGCTTACGACCCAAAGAAAGTGACACTCTCAGACGGGACATTTCTGAAGCCACCCGAACTGAAAGGCATAAGCGGCGGCCCGTGTTTTCAGCTCATGCGGCGGTATGTAAAAGAATCCGTCGCTTATTCATTTAGACTAAGGAGCGTCATTTCCGAACTCCATCCGACGCAGAAGATTATAACCACTTCGCCCATTGAAGCGCTTATTGGAACCTGATTAGCGTCGAACCTCAGTCGCCGAGAAGGGGGTCACCATTGCGCCGCCCGCAAATCGGGGGTCAGGTCTTGTTTTGCCACATGCGCGCTCGCTGGTGCGACCGCCGCGCCATCTACTCCGCGGAAGTCACCGGCTTACCGTGAATGTGCCACGGCGTCGGTACACCCGTGCCGCTCATGTCGCCCGGGTCGAAGACGTAGCGGCCGTCGGCGTAGGTCAGAAAGACGTGGTAGCTGGCGAGGTTCGACTCGTAGCGGCACATGACACGGTACGGATGCCGCACCGTCGGGTCGCCGTTGCGCTGATCGGTCAGCATGCCTTCGCCATCGTCGATCTCACCGGTGATGTCCAGCTGGTCGATGCCGGTGATCGCGCGGAGCGCTGATTCGGCTTCCTTGATCGGCGCACACGCGGGGGCGGCGCCGCCGAGGTCGACCACCTTCCAGTCGCTGCCGTCGACCTGCACCAGCGCGTCGGCATGGAAGTCCACATTCGTGGTGGCACCGAGGCAGATCCAGTGGTCGCGCCAGACGCCGCCACGATCGGAATCGAACGCCGGCATGCAACCGAGCGCTTCCGTGATTTTCCACGCGGGGCTTGCAGCTTCGGTCCCTTCGGCAGCGGCGCGCGCCTGCCAGAACGCATCAATCGCAGCCTGGAGTTGTGCAGCGTCCGGGTTGGGTGCTGCGGCCATGGCAGGCCCGGCGCAGACGGCCAGAAGCAGAATCAACGCGCGCTTGCGAGGCGTGAAGTTCATGTCGGAAAGGGGATGCATGCGAGAGTTCGGCAGTAGAGCGTGCCGCCTACCAAATGGCAATCGCGCGGCGCGAGCGAGCGGGCATTCGGGATCAGGTCATGTTTTGCCACATGCTCCCTACCCGACGTCCCAGCGAAAGTAGGATGCCTCGACTCAAGGCCCCGGGACCACAACTCGCTCTTCAGCGCCAGCACGCTGAGTATGCACTCGTGCAACCGGTAGAACGGCACGCGCTCGACAAGGCGGTGCTGGCCCTCGCGCCCCAGCAAGCAGAACAGAGTGCGCTTTTGGGAGGCGATTAAGTGCGCGATCTACGTTGGCTGTCGGATCCCTTGCAGGTTGCCCGGGAAAATGTGTTCTGACCCCTGTTCTGGTTCTGTTCTGGTTCCGCCCGTTTTGGCAGCCCCCGTCTTGGCGCAGGTGCTCGCCAGGTGGACCGGGACACGGCCGCAGACGAGTCAGCCGCCACCCGCTCGCTGTCAACGGAAACCCCCGGCGCGCGAGCGCGCGCCGGGGGTGATTCCATCGCTCAGGGGCAGCCGAAGCAACGCGAGCCGCCGAACCAATCCGAATCGAAGGTCTGGACGGACAGATTGGTGGTGGCAGTGGCACCCCAGAGTCCGCCGTTCGGCCCGATGTACCAAAGGCCGGTGGGACCAGTTCCCGGTGTGGGCGTCGGTGACGGAGTGGGAGTGGGCGTCGGAGTCGGCGTCGGTGGCGGCAATCTCTGGCAGGTGTAGGTCGCCCCCATGCCACAGATTCCGGAAAACTCGACAAGCGGAGTTCCGCCTTCGGCCTCGCACGCCCTGATCATGAGGCGCTTGTTGATGTTGTCGTTGAGGTAGCACATGCCCGCTCCGATGCCGATCGCAACGGGAAGTGCCGGCAGGCCCATGGCTCGAACCTGTTCGTGTTTGGACTCTGCAATTTGCCACTGTTCTGCGGTCAGCTGGTTGTAAATGATTTCATCGCCGCTGATGGCGATGACTTCGCGAGTCACAGGATTGACCCGCGCCGTGAACGTCTGGCCCACGGGATCAACCGACGTGACTTCATAGAAGTTCCCGTACTGTACGCCGCTGCCTGGCAGAATTTCGGTCGTGGCGTACTGGACATCGTCCGGACCGATCGGCCCCTCCTGGTCGCCCAGATCACCGCCGTTATTGCCTGCATGAACCGCAGTGATAGAGCACCCTATCGTGAGCGCCATCAGCGCCATTCCCCGCTTGAGCTTCATGGCCATCCTTGTAGATCGTTCAAGCCGTGACATACGGCACAAGCATCGTGCAGAAGACAGGCCATGGGGTCTCCTCGCAGCGACCATGTCGTGGTAACGGATCGGTAATGCTGCCGCGACAAAGGGCGTCACCGGCCGGGTGCGCTAGCCTCACTTCGAAGGCAGAGTCCTCACTGCCATAGCGCTCGTGGACCCGTTCCGGGTCATTTCGTCCGATGCACCAACAAAGTGGGCAGGATCATTTTTCGGATGATCTTGGGCGGCTGCACGTGGGGACGTGGGTGGCGCGCTGCGTGAGAGCTTCGATCTGGGCGCGCAAGCTAATACGAAGAGAATGGGGTCGAAGAGAATTGGGGCAGGTTCACTTCCCAATACGCGCGCTGGCGAATCAGCTCTTGTTCTGATAGACCCGCGCCGCCCGATAATCTTGTGGCGCGCCTCGCCTCACAACCTGGGATCCAAGATGGCAGCGGAGCAGCGCTCATTGAGGGGTCCGAGATGAGCCGGACCCTTCTTCGGCTTGCGGCCCAGCAAGTGCCACTCTAGCCTCACTCCATGCGTACCGAACCCGTCACGACCCTCAAGCGCCAGGCCACTGAGCTGCTCGCAGACCTTGAGCGGAGCAGGCAGCCGATCCTGATCACCCAGCACGGTCTGCCCAGCGCCTATCTGGTGGACGTAGAGACCTACGAGCTCATGCAGCAGCGCATGAACGTGCTCGAAGGCATCGCCCGCGGCGAACAGGACGTCGCGGAAGGTCGTGTGCTCACCCATGATCAGGCCAAGGCCCGACTGGCAGGATGGCTAAAGTAGCTTCGTCCGAGTCGGCACCGGCCGACCTCGAAGCCATCGCCGACTACATTGCGTTGGAGAACCCAGCCGCCGCGGCGGAACTCGTGCAGCGCGTGCTCGCGCATATGGATCAGCTGGCCGAGCACCCACAGAGTGGTGTCCGCGTCCCCGAGTTGGGCCGCTCAAGCTATCGCCAACTCGTCGAACCGCCCTGCCGCGTGTTCTATCGCCACGAAGGGCCGCGCGTGTTCATCGTCCACGTCATGCGCACCGAGCGGCTGCTGCGCAAGGCGCGGCTTTCTCGGGCGCGCGCCTCGAAACCCTGACGCTCACGAGCCGGAATCACCACGTGCATCGCTGTTCTGCTGAAGCTGTGTGCAGCACCTTGGGCCCCTGCCATGTTGATGGCCGGACTCAAGCGGTCGATCAGGTCCAGAAGCCAGCAACTGCTCTTCTCCAGCGTCGCCACGACCCAGTAGGCGAGCATGTGGAGGGGCACGAGGCGCAGGTCAGCGACGCAGTTGACTGACCAGCAGCAGCGGCGGTACTCGGATACACATTTCATTCCAAGTCTTACTGCGTCTGCAGACGTGTCTCAACGTTAGCCATTCAACGGAAACCGAAGGGTCTTGCCGTCTACATCGATCCGGACCTCGCGCGCCGTCAGCTGGAGCTTGGTGAGCACTCTTCCAGCGCTGAAAAGATCGATCGGGCCGAGTGGCCAGCGCATCGGGCGGCTCGCCTGGGGAGTCTTGGCTTCAAGGTAGAAGATGGGCCGCAGGATGCAGCCTTGATCCTTGCGCTCCCTGAGCGAGTAGGAAACTTCCACGAGGCGCTCGGCCTTCTCCGCTCGACGGTAGACAAATACGGTCGACAGACCCTCGACGTCGACGGTATCCAGCGAGTCCGCGATCTTGCCGCCGTCGAGATGGTCGACTTCGGCCAGCTCAAGCAACGCCATGCGCGCGGCGTCGAACACCGTCCGCCGCAGCCGCGCCTCATTGCGCTCACCAAGTGAGCGTTCTGACACGACGGCCCATGCGTTCTCGCACCAGTCCTCCAGCGCGGTACGGTTGAATCGGACCGTGGTGTCGTCGCTGCCGAGATTGACGTAGATCTCGTCATACCCCGGGGTTTCGATCTGGGCTGACAGTGCACTTCCGATCAGTACACTCACGAGACGACAAGCGTCCGCCAGCGGCCCCTTGCGCGCGGCATGCGGGCCGACAGCGTGCAGCCGCACCCAACGAAGCGACTTGACGAGCGGACGCTTCCATTGCCGCCTAAGCGCATCGCGGCCCACCTGCACGGCCGCCATTCGCCGTGCGATCGCCCCGTTGAGGTCCTTGCTGAGCCGTTGCACGACGCGCGCGTCGATCGGTTCAGCAAGACAGCTCGTCACGGCCGCTTGCGCAGCTTCCAGATCGAAGTCCAGCGCGGCATCAAGCGCTGGCTGCGCGCGGGCAAGGGCCTCGGGGACCGCTTCGATCAGGGCGCGAACGGCCTTCTCGATCGCCATGCCCTCGAGTTCAGGGGCCTGAAGTTCGACGATCAGGTGCTCACTGCGCGTGCCCCGCCACCTCCAGACGTGCTTGAGCGTCTTGGTGCCGCGCTTGCCGGGCACGAACAGCACGTCGAGCCATTCCAGAGCAGGGCCGAAGGAACGGGCCGACACCTGTTGCCCAAGCAGGATCTCGGCGATCCGGGCGGCCGGATGTTCGGTGCGCGCGCGGTCGGTGCCCCAGGACAGGTCTATGCGCATGTCGTCTGCACCACTACGAGTTCAGCCATCTGCTTCTCATCCGTTTCCTGCTTCTACGTCATGTGACCCGCGTGCCAAAGCGCCGCCACAGCCCCCGTCAAAGCCTCGGATCCACCGGCTCGCTCTCCAGCGCCAGCACGCCGAACACGCATTCGTGCACCCGGTACAGCGGTTCGCGTTCGACGAAGCGGTGCAGTGCCTCGTGCCCCAGCATGAACTCGCGCAGGGCCAGGGCTCGCTTGGGCGCCAGCCCACGCTGGCGCAGGCGGTCGAGGTTGGCGGGTTCCGTGTAGGTGGGCCCGTAGATGATGCGCAGGTACTCGCGGCCGCGGCATTTGATGGCCGGCTGCAGCAGACCCTTCTTGCCCTGGACCAGGCCGTCGAGCGGTTTGATGACCATGCCCTCGCTTTGCGCTGAGGTGATCTCGTGCCACCAGGCGGTGGCGGCGGCCTCGCTCTCGGGCTGGCTCAGGTCGACGAAGCGGCGCTGGGTGATGCGGAAGAGACCGGCGTCGGCGGCGCACAGGCGGTCGATCAGGTCCAGGTGCCAGCGGTGGCCTTGTTCCAGCGTCGCTGCGCCCTCGTAGGCGAGTACGTGGAAGGGCGCGAGACGCAGGTCGTTGACGCTGTTCACTGGCCAGCAATAGCGGCGGTACTCGGCCACGTAGCGGCTCACGGCGTCGCTGCGCTGGGCCAGCGTCGCGGGCAGTGCGCCTAGGTCGATGCCGCGCGCGGCGGCTTGATCCGCCCATGCGGAGGATGCGCGCAGCGCCTGCGTGGCGACGGTGCCGGTCGGCGCGTATTGCTGGCGCAGCAGGTCGCCGGCTTTCGCGGACCAGGGCAGCAGTTCGGCATCCAGCACGATCCAGTCGGTGGCGAGTTCGTCCCACAGGCCGCTGGTCTGCATTGCGGTGTCGAGCTTGGCGAGCAGCGCCTCCTCGATGCCGCCGTCGCCGAAGAAACGGCGGCCGGTGCGGGTGTAGATCACGCCGCGCCCATCGCCACGGATGCCGAAGCGGCGTGCGGCAACCTCTTCGTCGCGGCACAGCACCACGACGGCGCGCGAACCCATGTGCTTCTCTTGGCACACCAGCTGGGTGACGCCCTCGCTGCGGTAGTAGTCGAAGGCTTCCAGCGGTCGCTCCAGCAGATCACCCGCGGCTGCAGCCGCGGGCGGCGACATCGTGGGCGGCAGGTAGACCAGCCAGCGCGGGTCGACGGCGAAGCGGCTCATCACCTCGAGCGCGGCGCGCGCGTTCTCCTCGCGGATGGTCACGCTGCGGCCGAGGCGCGGTTTGAGAATGCGCTTGCCCAGCACGTCTTCCACATCAAGCACGCTGGCGTCGCGCGTCGGGGCCGCGGGCGGGGCCAGTGGTTTGATCGGCTCGTAGTAGGTGCGCGCGGCCGGCACGCTGACCAGCTCGCGCTCCGGGTAGCGCAGCGCGGTGAGCTTGCCGCCAAACACGCAGCCGGTATCGACGCAGATCGTGCGGTTCACCCATTCGGCTTCGGGCACCGGCGTGTGGCCGTAGACGACCATCGCCTGGCCGCGGTACTCGCTGGCCCAGTCGAAGCGCACCGGCAGGCCGTACTCGTCGGTCTCGCCGGTGGTCTCGCCGTAGAGCGCGAAGTCGCGCACGGCGCCGGAGGCGCGGCCCTGCAGCTTCTCCTTCATGCCGGCGTGGGCGACGACCAGCTTGCCGTCATCCAGCACCAGATGGCTGACCAGCGAGTAGATCCAGTCGGCGGCGGCACGGCGGAATTCGTCGGGCTCGGACTCCAGCTGCTGCAGCGTTTCTGCGAGGCCATGACTGACCTTGACGTCGCGGCCGCGCAGCTTCTTCATCAGCTTGACGTCGTGATTGCCAGGCACGCACAGGGCGGTGCCGTTCGCGACCATGGCCATCACCAGACGCAGCACGCCGGGTGAGTCCGGCCCGCGGTCGACGAGGTCACCGACAAAGATCGCGCGGCGGCCTTCGGGCGCGGTGACTTCAGGCGCCTCGCGGGTGCCGGCCACCGTGTAGCCCAGGGCGCGCAGCAGCTGCACGCACTCGTCGAGGCAGCCGTGCACGTCGCCGATGATGTCGAAGGGGCCGTGCTGGTCGCGCTTGTCGTTCCAGGCCTTCTCGCGGGTGATCTGCACCTCGGCGACGGCTTCCACGCTGCGCAGCACTGCGGCGACCTTGAAGCCTTCCTTCTCCAGGCTGCGCAGGGAGCGGTGCAGGCTTTGCGTCTGCAAGCGCACCACATGCGGGCCGAAGTCGCGGTCGGGGCGAGCCTCGTTGCGCTCGTGCAGCAAGCGCTCGGGCAGATCGAACACGATGGCCGAGGCCAGCACATGGTGCTCGCGCGCCAGCGCCACCAGTCGCTTGCGGTCTTCCGGCCGCACATTGGTGGCGTCCACCACGGTGAGCTTGCCGGCGGCCAGGCGCTTGCCGGCGATGTAGTAGAGAACGTCGAAGGCGTCCTTGGTGGCGGCCTGATCGTTCTCGTCGTCGGACACGAGCGCGCGGCAGTAGTCCGAGGAGATCACTTCCGTCGGCTTGAAGTGCGTGCGCGCAAAGGTCGACTTGCCGGAGCCCGACGCGCCGATCAGCGCGACCAGGGACAGCTCGGGAATGCGGACGGTGCTCATCGGCTGAACACTCCCATCTGGGTCGGCGGCCCCAGCTCAGGATCGACGTCGCCGATCGGCAGAAACTCCACCGTGTAGCCGTGGCGCTCGCAGACGCCGTTCGCCCAGGCCTGGAACTCGGCGCGTGTCCACTCGAAGCGGTGGTCGCGGTGGCGCATCGCGCCGGCAGGCAGGCTGGCAAAGCGCAGGTTGTACTCGACGTTCGGGGTGGTCACGATCACCAGGCCCGGCGCGGCGTACTCGAACAGCGTGCGTTCGAAGGCCATCAGGCGACTGGCGTCGATGTGTTCGATCACCTCGATGGCACAGGCGGCGTCGAAGCCGGCCATGCGCGCATCGCGATAGGTCAGGCTGCCCTGCAGCAGCTCGATGCGGGCGCGCTGCAAGGGCGCAAGCCGATCCAACTTGAGGCGCTCGGCGGCGCGTTCGAGGCAGAGCGCGGACACATCCATGCCGAGGATCTTGCGGAACTGGCGCTGCTCCAGCAGCCGCGCCAGCAGCCGGCCTTCGCCGCAGCCGACATCCAGCACGGTGGCCGCACCGCTGCGCAGCAGCACATCCTCCACCGCGGCCATGCGGCGATCGTTGAGGCTGAGCGCGCGTTCCAGCTGCTGCTCGCCAGCCTCCTTCTCGCGCTCGCCGGATTCGACGTCTTCCTCTGGCGCGGCGAGAAGCTGCCCCAGGGCCTCGCGCACCAGCGAGCGCTGGCGCTTCAAGTAGTTCGAGAGGATCCAGTCACGCTCGGGATGCGCGGCCAGCCAGTCGCCACCCTTCGCCAACAGCTTCTGCACCTCGTCACTGCCGACGAAGTAATGCTTGTCGCCATCCAGCGCCGGCAGCAGCACATACAGGTGCTGCAGCAGCTCGCACAGGCGCAGTTGTCCGCTGAGTTTCAGGCTGAAGTAGTGGCTCTCGCCCCAGTCGGCAAAGGTTTCGTCGAGTGGCAGCGCTTGAATGTCGACCTGATAGCCCAGCGGCTCGAAGCAGGCACGCAGCTTGGCCGCGCCCGCACGGCAGCGCAGAACCGGAACCTCGGCCTCCAGCGGCATCGCCGCGGCAGCCAGCTCCGCACGCGCCTTGCTGCTGCCCGCCATACCGCTGGAAAACACCTGCGCGATTGCGACGGCCAGGAACGACGAGGCGGTGTAGGGGCGATCGTTGACGTACTGGGTCAAGGGCCCATCGCCCTCGCCGCGCCCGCGCACCAGCCCCACGGGGTCGACATCGACCACCAGCGCGACCGAGCAGCGCTGCGGCGAGGCCTCGGGATAGAAGACATGGGCAGTGCCGAAGGACAGCGAGAACGTCTGATGACGCTCGGGGTTCTTCGAGAGCAGATAGCCGAGATCGGTGGCCGGCTGATGAGTGGTGGTTATGAGCAGTTGCATCGAAGGAGGCCAGAGAGGCGTAGCGCCGAGGGAGTGAGGGAGCGAGGGAGCGAGGGAGCGAGGGAGCGAGGGAGCGAGGGAGCAAATAATGCTGGAGGGGCCGAGGAACCGCCATGGCTCCGGCGACGGATCAGAGGCGTTGCCTGATCGGTGCTGTCTGCGAGAACTCCGCTTGCGGCCAACGCGAAGGCTGCGGTCGCCTGCGAGCAGGCTCCTTGAGGCGCGCGCTTCGATGGCGCCCGCAATCGTTCATCCGATGCTGGGCTCCGCCGCGGTGCTGGGCCGCCCATCGCCCTGCGCCATCCTGCACACTCTCGCGATGATCTCCCGCCCCTTTCTGCTCGCCGCCGCTGGGTTCTGGCTGCTGTTCGGTCTTGTCGCCGGCATCCAGGTGTGGATCAGCATGATCACGCACGGGCACAACATCGCCCTGCTGCTGGGCTTCCATGTGGCGGTGTGGATCGTGTGGCTGGCGCCGACGGTGGGTATTGTGTGGCTGGCCCGGCGCTTTCCGATGACGCCGCCACGTGCCCTGTCCTTTGGGGTGCACTTCCTGGCGGCCACGGTCATCGGGCTGCTGCATGCGCTCTACTCGCTGGGCCTGATGCTGTGGCTGCAGCCCTACGACGCGATGACCGCGTCGGCTGCCGACATCCAGCTGGAGCAGGCCCTGCTGACGCCGCTGCTGCTGGAGTGGATTCTCTATCTGCTGGTGCTGGGCGCGGTGCTGGCTCTGGACTACGGCCGGCGCTCGCGCGAGCAGGCGGCCGAGGCCGAGGAGCTGCGCCGCTCGCTGGTGGATGCGAGGCTGCATGCGCTGGAGCTGCAGCTTCGGCCGCACTTCCTGTTCAACACGCTCAACGCCATCACCGGCCTGGTGCGTACGGGACGCGGCGATGAGGCCATCGGCGTGGTCGCCGGCCTCGGCGATCTGCTGCGCTATTCGCTCGACCACGCCGGCCGTCAGCGGGTGCGCCTGGACGAGGAGGTCGAGATGCTTACGCGCTTCCTGGAGATCCACCGGGCGCGGTTTCCGGACCGGATGACGTTCGAGGTCTCGCTGCCGCCGCCGCTCACCCAGGCCGCCGTGCCGATCCTGATCCTGCAGCCGCTGGTGGAGAACGCGGTGCGCCACGGCGTGGAGCGCTTGAGCGGCGCGCACCGCATCGAAGTGGCGGCGCTGCTGGTCGGCAATGGCCTGCAGCTGCAGGTGGCCAACCGCGGCCAACTCGCCTCACCCGTGAGCGAGGGCATCGGCCTGCGCAACACCCGCGAGCGGCTGCGGGCGCTGTACGGCGATCAGGCCGGCTTCGCGCTCACCCAGGCGGGCGAGCAGGTGATCGCGCGCGTGGAACTGCCCTTCGAGTCGCTCGCATGAGCCGGCCCGCCCCCACGCCCATGAAGGTGCTGCTGGTCGACGACGAGCCCCTGGCGCGCGAGAACCTGCGCGTGCTGCTGGCGGCCGACGCCGAGGTCGAGGTGGTCGGCGAGTGCGCCGGCACCGAGGCCGTGGCGGCGGTCGCGCGCCTGCGGCCGGACATTCTGTTTCTCGATGTGCAGATGCCCGAGCTGGATGGCTTCGCCCTGCTTGATCTGATCGGGACCGAGGCCATACCTGCGGTGGTCTTCGTCACCGCCTTCGATCGCTACGCGCTGCAGGCCTTCGAGGCACAGGCCCTGGACTACCTGCTCAAGCCGTTCACCGACGCACGCTTCCATGCGGCGCTGGGGCGCGCCAAGGCGCGCGTGCAGGCGCAGCGGCAGTCGGCGCTGACCCAGGCCGGCCTGGTCCGCGAGCAGCCCCGCCATCGCTCGCGCTTCCTGATCCCCGGCCGCGACAAGAGCGTGGTGGTGGAGGCCGCCGAGATCGACTGCGTGCGCGCGGCCGACTACTACGTCGAGCTGCAGTGCGGCGGTGTGAGCCATCTGCTGCGCGAGAGCCTGGACGCGATGGAGCGACAGCTCGACCCCGAGCAGTTCGTGCGCGTGCACCGCGGCGCGATCGTCAACCTGGCGCGCGTGCGCGAGGTGCATCCACTGTTTCGCGGGGGCTGCGAGCTCAAACTGGTCGACGGGACAGTGGTAAAGCTAAGCCGCGATCGACGCGCCGAGTTCGAGGCGCGCTTCGCGGTGCTGGGCGTACGGCGCTAGCGCGCCGTCCGAGAGCGCCACCTTCGATGGGCGGGTCAACCTGGTGCAGGCGCCGCGGCATGCGCGCGCTGCGCCGGGTTTCGATCACTGGCGAGCGCATCGGAGACTGTTTCCACGCGCTGAGGGCAACCAGTGCGGCCGGATCGAACCGCTTCGCCGCCGCGGGCACACGGTTCGCTGCACCCTGAGGCCGCTTGGCTGCCCGCGCCTTGGCAGGCGGCGGCGAGCCGCACAGTCTTGTCCACGACCTCCCCTGCCGTGAAAACCCCAACCGTGCGTCAACTCCTGCTGCGACAGTCGCGGATCCTTCCGCTCGCCGCCCTGCTGCTGCCCATCCTCATCGGGTTCAGCGCGCCCGGGTATTCCTCGCTGAGCCAGCACGTCAGCGAACTGCAGCTGCTCGACCATCCGGTGGCCGCGCTGATGCGGGTGGCCCCCTTGGTCTGTGGGCTGTCGATCCTGCTGTTCGGTCTCGGCGCCTGGCTGATCGAGCCCGCGCGCTTCACGTTCACGGCGCTGACCTCCGCGGCGGTGGCGGCCAACTTCATCTCGGCTGGCCTCTGGGTCACCGGCAGTCCGCTGCACGGGCTGTACGGCGTCGGCTTCTTCATTCCCCTCGTGCCGGCCTGCTTCGCGGCGGAGTCGGGGATGGGCCGGAGCGTGCGCCGTGTGTGTCTCACCGTCGCAGTGCTCAGCATGGCCTACCTGTGGCTGAACCTCTCCGGCCTTGAC
The DNA here is from genome assembly GCF_937888285.1 of uncultured Aquimonas sp. Classification (GTDB taxonomy): domain Bacteria; phylum Pseudomonadota; class Gammaproteobacteria; order Xanthomonadales; family Xanthomonadaceae; genus Aquimonas. The sequence continues at coordinate 1,394 of NZ_CALART010000037.1, read as the reverse complement.
CCGCTGCGCGGCCTCAGCCAGCGCCTCGCCATCGTGCTGATCCTCGGCTGGTACACATACGCCAGCCACCAGTTGCTGAGGGCCTTTCGCGGCAACGACCCGAAGACCCGGCGCACTGCCGACGGTGCGCGGCCCGATCCGCTGATGCGCTGATGCATTCCCGTCTGCCGAAGCTCGCCTCGGGCTTGTTGTGTTCGAGCCCGGATCCCTGCCGCCCACCCCACCGGCCCGCCGCGTCCGCGGTGAGCCACATTCAAGGTTCCCTACCTCCATGACTCGCCTGTTCTGGTTGCTCCTGCTCGCTGGCACGTCCACCGCCAGCGCCATCGTCATCCGCGACGACGTGCCCGATGCGGAGTATCGGATCGCGGCCGCCGACTTCCCTGCCCTCGTCGACCTGCCGATGGAAGCCCACGGCGTGCTGATCGCCCCGCAATGGGTGGTGACGGCGGCGCACGCGGTCAGCCCCGCGCTGGACTGCGTGGAGCTCGGCGGCGTGCAGCGCGCAGTGCGCCGCGTGGTGATCCATCCCGGCTATCGGCAGCCGCCGCAGGCGATGGTCGAGGCGGCGCTGGCTTCCGGCGACTGGGCCGAGTTCTTCGCGTTCCAGACGGGCACCGACGACATCGCGCTGATCGAACTGGCCGAACCCGTGCAGGACATCCCGCCGGTGCCGCTCTACCAGGGCCCGGCGCTCGGCGAGACGGTACGCATCCTCGGCCGAGGTGCGACGGGCACGGGCGCGGAGGGCCATCGTCTCGATGCACCCCGGCGCAACGCGCTGCGCCAGGGATACAACGTGATCGACCGCGATGAAGGCCGCTGGCTTGCCTACACCTTCGACGCCCCGCCCGCCGCGCTGCCGCTGGAGGCCAGCATGGGCAGCGGCGACAGCGGCGGGCCGCTGTTGATTGCCGTGGAGGACAGCTGGCAGCTGGCGGGCGTCGCCGCCTGGAAGCGCAGCATTGTCGAGGGCACTGAGATCAAACCCGGCAAGTACGGCGAGTCCGGCATCGGCGTTCGGCTGCAGCACTACGCGGCGTGGATGGAAGAGACGATGGCGGAGACTGCGCCCTAGGCTGCGGTCACCAGCAGGTGTGAGAGCGAGCCAGGTGGATGCGCGGCCTTGGCCCACAGCAGGCTGTGGACGAATCCCATATGCCCAATTCCCGATCCCGGCCTCTCGAAAAGCAGAACGCGTTTGACCGACTGGTCGCCCCAGTACGCCCCAGCTGTGTGTGGGAGCCTGCTTGCAGGCGAGCGCGGCCTCCGCTCTGTGCGCCCACTGCGGGTCGCGAGCAAGCTCGCTCCAAACAGCCGGTACGCGGGACCCGGAGTAGCGTCGTGCGGTCAACCGAGTGTTTTGCTCCAATCTCCGTGATTCAACGGACTGC
>NZ_CALART010000036.1 GCF_937888285.1 uncultured Aquimonas sp. | reverse complement strand
TGTGCGCGAGGGCCGGGGCCGAAGGCAGACGGCGCGTTTGCGCGGCATGCCGCGCGCGCCGTCGAACGCCCGAGCGCTGTGCGCGAGGGCCGGGGCCGAAGGCAGACGGCGCGTTTGCGCGGCATGCCGCGCAAACGCGCCGCTTGATAGGGTGGGCCCTGGCCCACCATGGGCGAGACTCTCGCCTCGGTAGTGCTCCGCCGCAGGCGTGGCGTGGCGTTGCATCGATCAACATCAACAGGCTTGGCGAGCCTGCAGGCCATGGTGGGCCAGGGCCCACCCTATGCGGAGCGGTTGGGCCAGGGAGACCCTTTGCAGAGCCCGATGGTCTCGGGCTCGCGTCAAGTCGATTTGCGCCCCGTCCCTGCGCCTGCACCGTGCGCCCGGAACGGCGCTGGCATACTCCGCGGCCTCCAAGCTGCAAGTCCACGCACACGTGATCACCGCCGCCGAATTCGATTCGCTCGCCGCCCAGGGCTACAACCGCATCCCGCTGGTGCGCGAGCTGCTGTCCGATCTCGACACGCCGCTGTCGGTCTACCTGAAGCTGGCCGATGGGCCGTACTCCTACCTGTTCGAGTCGGTGCAGGGCGGCGAGAACTGGGCGCGCTATTCGATCATCGGCCTGCCGGCGCGGCGCGTCTTCAGCCTGCGCGGCAATACGCTCAGCGTCGAGGACTGCGGGGCGGTGGTCGAGACCCGCGAGCTGTCCGATCCGCTGGCCGAGATCGAAGCCCTGCGCGCCTCGTTCAAAGTGCCGAAGCTCGCGGGCCTGCCGGCCTTCACCGGCGGCCTGGTCGGTTACTTCGGTTTCGAGACGATCGCCTGGATCGAGCCGCGCTTCGCGGCCTCCGACACGCCCGACATGCTGGGTACGCCGGATGCGCTGCTGATGCTGAGCGAGGAAGTCGCGGTCTTCGACAACCTGCACGGCAAGCTCTTCCTGGTCGTGCACGTCGATACCGCCGAGCCGCAGGCCTATGCGCGTGGTGTGCGCCGGCTGGATGCACTCACCCATCGCCTGCGCATGGGCGCGCCGAGCTATCCGGAAGTGCTGGATCCGTCGACGGTGTCGGAGTCCGACTTCGTCAGCGGCTTCACCAAGGAGGGCTTTCTCGCCGCGGTTGACCGCTGCAAGGACTACATCCGCGCCGGCGACATCTTCCAGGTAGTGCTGTCGCAGCGCATGTCGATCCCGTTCAAGGCACGGCCGGTGGATGTGTACCGCGCGCTGCGCGCGCTGAACCCTTCGCCCTACATGTACTTCCTCGATCTCGGCGGTACCCAGATCGTCGGCTCCTCGCCGGAGATCCTGGTGCGTCTGGAGCAGGGCCGCATCACCTTGCGCCCGATCGCTGGCACCCGCCCGCGTGGCGCCACGCCTGAACAAGACGCGGCGCTGGAAGCCGACCTGCTGGCCGACCCCAAGGAGCGCGCCGAGCATCTGATGCTGATCGATCTTGGCCGCAACGATGTCGGCCGCGTCGCCAGGACCGGCAGCGTCAGCCTGCCCGACCAGTTCATCATCGAGCGCTATTCGCACGTGATGCACATCGTCAGCCAGGTCGAGGGCGATCTGGCCGACGGTCTGGATTTCGGCGACGTGCTGCGTGCGACCTTCCCGGCCGGCACGGTCAGCGGCGCTCCCAAGATCCGCGCGCTGGAGGTCATCCAGGAGTTGGAGCCGGTCAAGCGCAACATCTATTCGGGCGCCGTGGGCTACCTCGGCTGGCATGGCGATGCCGACACCGCAATCGCCATCCGCACCGCGGTGATCCAGGACGGTCGCCTGCACGTGCAGGCCGGCGCCGGCATCGTCTTCGACTCCGATCCGGAGAAGGAGTGGGAGGAGACGCTCAACAAAGGGCGCGCCCTGTTCCGCGCGGTGGCGCGGGCGGCGGGAGGGCTGTAGCGCCGCACGTTGGGGGGCGCTGCGAACACGCGACATGCGAAGTAGTCGGTATGTCACGCGTCGACGGGCGTGGGTCCTTGAGCGTCGCGGTGCGTCGCAGGCGCACCCTACGCGCATGATGCTTGGGGCGTTGATGTGCGCAACGTGTCCCAAGACTCGTAGGGTGCGCCTGTGGCGCACCAAGGCCGAAGCCATTGTCCAAAGCAGCCCGGTTGTTCCAGTGCACGGCTCACCGCGAACTTTCACGCGGGCGATGCTGCCCGGCGCGCCGCAGGCGCGCCTACACCATCACCCGCCCATGCACCCGCGCGATCCGTGGCCGCACGCGCCAGCGCTTCTCGCCTTCGGTGCGCTCGAACAGCCGATAGCGGGGCAGGGCGCCCCCGTGCAGATGCAGGGTGATCGCCCAGTTCTGGCTGCTGAGATTGCGACAGCGGTGGGCCAGGTTCTCGCTGCGCTCGAACCACAGCGCATCGCTTTCGCCCAGCCAGGTGATCTTGCGCTGGCTGGGCGGCTCGCCGTCGCCGCCGATGGCGTATTCCTGTACCTCCAGCGAACCCTGCAGGACGAGCTCCATGCCGTAGTCACCGCTCATCGAATTGACTGGCGTGACGTGGCCAGGCGGCCAAATCAGGAGGGTGGCGCTGAAGGCCGGGCGCTTGGAGTCGAGGATCAGCAGGCGGGTGAAGCCCCGTTTGGCGCGGCCGCGCAGGCCGTTCAGCTGCTGCTCGTAGCGGCCGTCCGACCCGAGATGCACCAAGGCGCCAAGCTCGCGGGCCAGCCAGGCCAGATCGGGCTTGGGACCGCGGATGCCGTCTTCCAGCACCGAACGCAGCAGGGAAACCAGTCGCGGTGTGCGTGCCATGGAGCGCTCCTTGCGCATGACCGGCTCATAGGAGACCACCCGCGGCGTTAAACCCCCGGTAAGCCGGTGTCGACTTGATGTTTGTTTACGCCGGCGCTTTCATCCGCGACCGGCCAAACGCACAGCCCCCGCTCGGGGCGGGGGCTGTGGGTTGCTGCTTGAACGGCTTGGACTCAGGCCGCCTGGTCCAGCCCCTTGGCGCGACGTCGCGCCATCGCCGCGGATTCGAGATCGGCCGGATCGAAGTCGTCGACGCCGATCACGTCCTCGATCAGCACCCGGACCTCGCGCAGCAGATTGACCTCCTCCGCACTGAGCACACCCTTCAGGCGCGCCTCGTTGAGCTGCTCGTCGGCGTCCAGCGCACTGATTTCGCCGGCCTTGATCGCCTTGACCAGCTTGCGCTCGACCGGCTCGGCGGCGATCACGCGCGGCAGGGCGGCATTGACGCGACCCGCCGGGTTGTTCTCGCAGGGCGTGATGAACACGCCCTCGCACAGGCGGTCGCGGGTATCGGACGGGGTCATCAGCAGGGCAGCGGCGCGGTGGCCGAGGCGATCCGACGGCGCCTGCGCGCGGCGGCCCCAGGGGAAGACCAGCAGCCACAGCGCCCAGCCGACCGGACGGATCGGGAAGTTGCGCAACGCCGCCGAAAGGGCGAGCTCGATGCGGTGGTTGATGTCGAACATCGCCCAGGCCAGCAGGGGCTGGTCGCCAGCGGGCTGGCCGTTGTCCTCATAGCGCTTCAGGATCGCCGAGCCGATGTAGAGCAGGCTGAGCACGTCGCCCAGGCGGCCCGACAGGCTTTCCTTGAACTTGAGCTTGCCGCCCAGGGTGAGCATCGAGGTGTCGGCCACCAGCGCCAGGTTGGCCGAGTAGCGGTTCATGCGGCGATAGAACCGGCGCGTGTAGGCGTCACCCGGCACCAGGCCGATGCGCGCGCCGGTCAGGCCAAGGATCAGGCTGCGCGCCGCGTTGGAGATCGCGAAGCCGATATGGCCGAACAGGGTGCGGTCGAAATCCTTCAGCCGGGTCGCCGGATCCGGATGCTGGGCAGCCTGCATTTCCTTCAGCACCCAGGGATGGCAGCGGATCGCGCCCTGTCCGAAGATCATCATGCTGCGGGTGAGGATGTTGGCGCCCTCGACGGTGATCGAGATCGGCGAGCCCTGCCAGGCGCGGCCCAGGTAGTTGCGCGGCCCGAGGATGATCCCCTTGCCGCCGTGCACGTCCATCGCGTCCTTGATGACTTCGCGATAGGTCTCGGTGGCGTGGTACTTGGCGATCGCCGACGGCACCGAGGGCTTCTCGCCGCGGTCCACGGCGGCGGCGGTGGATTCGGACAGGGCGCTGATCGCATACGCGCGGCCGGCAATGCGTGCCAGGGCTTCTTCAACGCCCTCGAAGCGACCGATCGGCAGGCCGAACTGCTTGCGGATGCGCGCATAGGCGCCGGTGACGAGCGCTCCCATCTTGACGCCGGCGGTGCCGGCCGAGGGCAGCGAGATCGCGCGGCCCACCGACAGGCATTCAACCAGCATGCGCCAGCCTTCGCCGATCATCTTCTCGCCGCCGATCAGTGCCGACAGCGGCAGGAACACGTCCTTGCCGCGGACAGGGCCGTTCTGGAAGGGCACGTTCAGCGGGAAGTGGCGGCGGCCGATTTCCATGCCTGGCGTGTTGCGTGGGATCAGCGCGAGCGTGATGCCGCGATCCTTCTCGTCGCCCAGCAGGCCATCGGGATCGTGCAGACGGAAAGCGAGGCCCACGACGCTCGCGACCGGGGCCAGGGTGATGTAGCGCTTGTCGAAGGTGAGCCGCACGCCGACGACCTTGGCGCCTTCCCACTCGCCTTCGCAGACGATGCCGTAGTCGGGCAGCGAGGTCGCGTCAGAACCGGCCGACGGCCCGGTCAGCGCGAAGCAGGGAATCTCGCGGCCGTCGGCCAGGCGCGGCAAGTAGTGGTTCTTCTGTTCGTCGGTGCCGTAGTGCAGCAGGAGTTCGGCGGGGCCCAGCGAGTTTGGCACGGCGACCGTCGAGCCCAGCGTGGCCGAAGCCGAGTTCAGCTTCTGCAGCACACGCGAATGCGCCAAGGCCGAGAAGCCGAGGCCGCCGTATTCGCGCGGGATGATCATTCCGAAAAACTTGTGCTTCTTGAGGTAGTCCCAGACCTGCGGCGGCAGGTCAGCGCGCTCGTGGCTGACCTCCCAGTCGTTGGTCATCCGGCACACCTCTTCGCAGGGGCCGTTGAGGAAGGCCTGCTCCTCGGCGGTGAGTTCCGGCTTGGGCTGGGCCAGCAGCTGCTTCCACTTCGGCAGGCCCGAGAACAGCTCGCCTTCCCAGCCCACCGTGCCGGCTTCCAGCGCCGTCTTCTCGGTGTCCGAGAGCTGCGGCAGCATGCGGGTGTAGATCTTCAGCAGGGAGGCGGTGATCTTGTGGCGGCGGGTCGGCGTGTGCAGCAGCGGCACGCCGATCGCGGCGAACAGCAGGCCGGCGATGACCGTGGCGACCACACTCGCCTGCAGCAGCACGGCAGCCACCAGGGCAGCCACGCTGAGCGCGGCCCAGGTCTTGAGGTTGGTTCGGAAGTAGGCCGCGGCGAGGCCGGCGACCAGCAGGGCGAGGAAGGGCAGCAGGATGCTCATGGCGATGCTCCGATGCAGTCCGGCGCGGATGTTCCGCGAGGCGAGGGTGCGACCGTCGCAGCCTACGCGCCCCGATTCGAGCCCGGGCACGAGACACGACGCGATCGCCGCGGGCGGCGGCGAACGTACCGCGAAGTATGTTGGCAGCCTGTCCGCGAATCAATACGCGAGCGTATGGATTGGGTGAAATGTCGCAGTGCATTGATTCGCGTGCGGAAAACGGGTCATGCCCGGGGACAATGCGGATTTGCAAGGCGGGGGCTGCCCGCTACACTCCGCTGAATGAACGCCCCCTCCAAGAAAGTTGACAAGGCGCCGCGGCTTTCCGCGAACGATTGGGCCCAGGGTGCCCTGGACCTGATCGCCGAGCAGGGCGTTGCCGCGGTGGCCGTCGAGCCGCTGGCGCGTCGACTGGGCGTCACCAAGGGCAGCTTCTACTGGCACTTCCCGTCACGCGAGGCCTTGCTGCGGGCGGCCCTGGAGCGCTGGGAGCAGCGTGAGCTGGAGGAAGTGTTCGCCCAGCTCGAAGGCATCGAGGACCCGCGCAGCCGGCTGGAGCAGCTGTTCCGGCTGGTCGGCACGCAGACCGCCTCGCATGCCATCTATTCCGAGCTGCTGAAGGCCATGGACCACGCCGTGGTGCAGCCGGTGATGCAGCGCGTGTCGGCGCGCCGCATGGATTGGCTGACCCTGGCCTACCGCCAGGTCGGGCTGCCGCGCATCGAGGCCCAGCACCGCGCTCGACTCACGTATGCCGCCTACGTGGGCTTTCTGCAGCTGTCGCTGCAGCTGGGCCAGCCGCGCATGCGGCACGAGGAGTTCGACGAGTATCTGGCCCATGTCATGTCGACTCTGATTCCGGGCTGAGTGCGTTCCGGGCTGAGCACGCCTTCCGCCGCGGAAATTGCTCGGCCGCTGAACCAAGCAGCGCAGTGGACGCCGCTCGGCAGGGGCTCCCGGGCTCTCTGGCGCACGTAACATCGATGTTCGGCCTGTCGACGGCAATCCAGCCCCGGCAACGATGTCACCGGTTTCCCATGGGCCCCGGTCCAGGCACTGGACTGGTATTGGACTTGTTCGGTCGAACTGGTCTGGCTAAGGTCTGCAGCCCGAATCGGCCGCTGCCTGGCGGTCACCGCGACGGTGACCCGGCGGCCGGCAATGGAGCCCTTGCATGTCCAGCACGCTCGCAGCGCTCAACCAGTGGGTTGGGCAGGTTGCCCAGCTCACGCGTCCCGATGCCATCCACTGGTGCGACGGCAGCGAAGCCGAACATAAGCGTCTGACCGCACTGATGCTCGAAAGCGGCGATCTGCTGGCGCTGAACCCCGACACCCATCCGGACTGCTACCTGCACCGGTCGAACGCCTCCGATGTGGCCCGCGTCGAGCACCTGACCTTCGTCTGCACGCGCGAGCGCGACGAGGCTGGGGCCAACAACAACTGGATGGCCCCCGACGAAGCCCGCGCGAAGATGCAGGCCCTGTTCGAGGGCTGCATGCAGGGCCGTACCCTCTACGTCGTGCCCTACTGCATGGGGCCCATCGATTCGCCGCTGTCGCGCTGCGGTGTCGAGATCACCGACAGTCCCTATGTGGTCGTCAACATGCGCCTGATGACCCGCATGGGCGCGGATGCGCAGCGCCGGATCGAGCGCGAGGGCCGCTTCGTCAAGGGCCTGCACTCCACCGGCGAGCTCGATCCGGAGCGCCGCTTCATCATGCATTTCCCCGAGGACCTGGAGATCCAGTCCTACGGCTCCGGCTATGGCGGCAATGCCCTGCTGGGCAAGAAATGCCACGCCCTGCGCATCGCCAGCCACCAGGCCCGCAGCGAGGGCTGGCTTGCCGAGCACATGCTGATCCTGGGCGTAGAGACGCCGAAGGGTGACACCCATTACATCGCTGCGGCGTTCCCGAGCGCCTGCGGCAAGACCAACCTCGCCATGCTGATTCCGCCCGAGGGCTACCGCCGCGAAGGCTGGAAAATCTCCACGATTGGCGACGACATCGCCTGGATGCAGCCGGGCGCCGACGGCCGGCTGTATGCGATCAATCCCGAGGCGGGCTTCTTCGGAGTCGCTCCGGGCACCAGCGAGGCGACCAACCCCAACGCGCTGGCAATGCTCGGCCGCGATGCGATCTTCACCAACACTGGTGTCACCGCCGACAACCAGCCGTGGTGGGAAGGCCTGCCAGGCACGCCAGCCAAGGACTGGCAGGGGCGCGCCTTCGATCCCGCCAAGGGCCCCGCGGCACACCCGAACTCGCGCTTCACGGTCAGCGCCAAACAGTGCCCGAGCTACAGCGCCGAAGCCGAGAACGCCGCTGGCGTGCCGATCTCGGCCATCATTTTCGGTGGCCGCAGAGCCAGCCTGGTGCCGCTGGTAATGGAGGCCGAGGACTGGACCCACGGCGTGCTGATGGGCGCCTCGATGGCCTCGGAAACCACCGCTGCAGCCACCGGTGCGGTTGGCATCGTGCGCCGCGACCCGATGGCGATGAAGCCCTTCTGCGGCTACAACTTCGCCGATTACTTCGGCCACTGGCTCAGTTTCGACCTAGAAACTGCGCGCCTGCCGAAGATCTTCAACGTCAACTGGTTCCGCAAGGGCGCGGACGGCAGGTTCCTGTGGCCGGGTTTCGGCGAGAACATGCGCGTGCTGGAGTGGATCATCGCGCGCTGCGAGGGGCGCGCCGAGTGCGTGGAGACACCGATCGGCCGTTTGCCAACGGGCACCGGCCTGCGTACGGAAGGTCTGCAGCTTGCCGCGTCCGAGCTCGATGCATTGTTGTCGGTCGATGCCGAGGGCTGGCAGCGCGAGCTGCAGGAGGTCGAGCAGTTCCTGCGCGAGTTGGGGCCGCGCACGCCAGCCGGACTGCTTGAGGCCCTGCAGCAAAGGCAGGCCCTGCTGCGCGCGCGCAAGGCTGCCTGATCCGGCCATGATCGCGTCCCCGTGCGCTGCGCGCCGGGACGCAGCGGGTGGCGCCGGCAGGACAGCTCAAACGGAACAGGGCTAGCGGAACAGCATCAGGCGCAGGTCGCGGCACGCGCGCGCTCTGGATCGCTGCACTACAGGTCCTGCTGGTAGCGCACGTAGGGCACGCGGCCGCTGGTTTCTTCGGCGGGAGGCAGTTCACGCAGGGGCCACGCGCTGGTGTCGCCGCGTGTCCAGTACTGTGTTGCACCGACGGTCAACTCACCGCGCCAGGGCGTACGCCAGGAAATTCCGAGGTCCAGACTGTTGAGGACGCCAGGCAGGCCGCGGAACTCGAGCAGGCGGGCCGTCAGGCTGCTGCTGAAGGCGCCGCTCCCGCCCGACAGCCGCAGGGCGTCACTCTCGTACACCGGCACCGAAGTGCCCCACAGGTCGACGGTGCGGCCCTGGCTGCGCAGGTTCTGCGCGTCGATCCGCAGCCAGCCCTCCGAGCCCAACCCCACCTCGGCGCCAAGCTGCAGCACGCGGGCGTCCGATTCCGCGAGCGGCAGCGCCAGATGTAGCGGCGTGACCTCGGAGAGTCCGGGCAGTGCATTCCAGCGCGCGGACCGGGAGCCGGACTGCTGCGGCGCCTGCACGCTGAGCCACGACAGGCCGTAGTTGACGTCGATACCGGCGCGCTCAATGAACCATGCTCCGGAGACGCCCACGCCGCTGCCGTAGCCGGGCAGGGAGGCTGAGTCGATCTCAAGTCGCGCCAGCATGCATTGCTCGCTGAACCCCAGCATGCCGGCATCCCCACTGGCGCACAGGATCGCAAGCCCCGGCTGGCTGGGCGAGAGCCCAAGCGCCTGCATGCCGCGGCTTTCGGCGTTCGCCCGCACGGGCCGCTGGCTGTTGCGCCCCAGGCTGCTCGCGATGCCCAGCATGCGATCCAGCAGGCTGCCCTCGGAGGCCTCCATGTCGCGTTCTGCCTGCATGAGCACGCGCTCCGAGGCCGTCTCCGCGCGCGGCAGCGCCTCTTCGACCGCGCCCGCAGTGCTGCAGCAAAGAACCGACCCGAAGGTCAGTGCAAGGCTGGAGAGGGCGGGGCGAGTGCTCACTGTCAGTGCTGACCCGGGGCTGGGAAGTGATTGGTGCCGTCGCGTCGTATGCCGCGGTGGTGCCTGAAGCTGCGTCCGGTGCGGACACCAGAACAGCTGCAGAGTTCAAGTCTGGCCGGCAGTTTAACCCGCAGATAACGGAATCGAAAGGCATCAGGTGTGTGTATGACGAGTGCTGCCGAAGCCCCGGTCGCAGCCCAGCGCGTCCGACCGCAAAGCCCGTTCTTGGAGGCCAGGCACCTGGCGCGCGCGGGATGGCACGCCCCTCAAAACCCCGCATAATCGGGCGGCGATCGCGTGCGAGCATGCACTGCCACTGGCCTGGAGCCGTGGCCGCAGGATCGATTCCCGTGTCGCGCGGGCCTTTCTCAATCTTCGGGTACAGACGCAGCCCATGGCTTCCTGGAACGGCGCAGACAAGTTGGGCGAGGGCACCATGCCCCTGGTCCGCGAGGCTGCGCAAGCGCCGGCACACTGCCCGGGAGTATGCGAGGTTCTGCTGCGCGGCCTGGAGACTCTGGCGGTCGGGCGGCGCGGGCTGAAGCTTTCGCTGCATTGCCGGGGCGAGTCGCCTCTGGAGGCCGAGGTTCAACTGCCGGGTGATCTGCTGCGTGGGGCCGGAGAGGCGGCTGAAGCGAAGGGCGGCGCCATCGAGCACGCACTCATCGGCCTGACGCCCGAGCCCTTGCACCTGACCTTCGTCTGGCAGGCCGGGCCGGTGCCGGCGAATGACGAGCTGGAAGGGCTGGAGCGCGTGCTGCGAGCCGGGCTGCCTGCGGCTTTGGAGGTAGATCGCCTGCAGAGCGTGCTGGCGCGGCTGGCCGAAGCCGAGCAGCTGCAGCGGGCGCTGTTCTCGATCGCCGACCTCGCCAGCGGCGAAGGCGCGGCCAGCGAGCTGATTGCCGGCGTCCACGCCATCCTCGGTGGCTTGATGTACGCCGAGAACTTCTACATCGCCCTGCTCGATGTCGAGCGCGATGCCCTGGTTTTTCCCTATTTCCGCGATACCGAAGACCGCGAAGGCCCCCCCATCGGAACGCCCATCCCGCGCCAGGACTATCTCGGCTCGCTGACCGACCAGGTCTTCCGGCGGGGAAAGCCGCTGATGGGTGCCTCCAGCGACCTTTTGCGCCAGGTGGGATTGCCCGAGCGCTCCTGCAGCTTTGGTCCGCAGTCGCTGGACTGGCTTGGGGTGCCGCTGCAGCGTGGCGGCGAAGTGTTCGGCGTGGTCGTGGTGCAGAGCTACGACCCCGAGCGACGCTACAGCGAGCGCGACCGCACCCTGCTGACCTATGTGGCACAGCACATCGCGACAGCGCTGGAGCGCAAGCTCGCCCACGAAGAGCTGGAGCGCAGGGTCGGCCAGCGCACCGACGAGCTGCGTGTTGCCAATGAGGCGCTCCGCGCTGAGATCGAGGAGCGCCATCGCGCCGATCGGCTGCAGGCCGCGCTGTTCAGGATCGCCGAACTCGGATCCTCGGGCGGCAGCCTTGAGGACTTCTTCGGCGCCGTGCACCGGGTGGTGGGCGAGCTGCTGTTCGCTGAGAACTTCTACATCGCCCTGCATGATGCGGCGCGCGAGGAAATCAGCTTTCCTTATTCGGTCGACCAGTTCGACCGCAAGCGTCCGGCGCGTCGTATGGCGCGCGGGATGACCGAGTACGTCCTGCGCACCGGGCGCGCCGTTCTCGCTGATCGTGCCGCCATCAATGCCCTGCAGCGCAGCGGCGAGGTCGAGTCCTCTGGCACCCAGGCGCAGATCTGGCTGGGCGTTCCGTTGACCTGCGCCAGCACCACGGTCGGCGTGCTCGCCGTGCAGAGCTACGACGATGCACGCGGCTACCAGCGGCGCGACCAGGAGCTGCTGACCTTCGTTTCCTACCACATCGCCAATGCGCTGGAGCGCAAGCGCGCGACCGATTCGCTGCGGCACGCCTATGCGGAGCTGGAGCGCCGCGTCGAACAGCGCACCGAGGCCCTGTTCGAGGCCAATCGCGACCTTCGCCAGCAGATCACCGAGCGCGAGCGCATCGAGTGGCAGCTGAAGCACGCCGCCCTGCATGACGCGCTCACCGGTCTGCCGAACCGCAGCTATCTGATGACCCGGCTGGACGAAGCCCTGCAGCGCTACGGGCGTGGGCAGGCCGACTGCTTCGCGGTGCTGTTCCTCGATCTTGATCGCTTCAAGGTGGTCAATGACTCGGTGGGCCATCTGGTTGGCGATGAGCTGCTGAAGGAGGCCGGCGCGCGGATCGCGGCCAGCGTCGGTCGGCGCGGCACGATCGCGCGTCTCGGCGGCGACGAGTTCGCGATCCTGATCGAGGGCGTCGAGGCCGAGACCCAGGCCACGGAAGCCGCGGCGCGCATCATCGCGGCCATGGACGTGCCCATCCGCGCGGGCGGCAAGGAGCTCTACAGCTCGGTCAGCATCGGCATCGTGCTGGCACAGCCGCATTACCGGACCGCCGCCGAACTCCTGCGCGACGCCGATGTCGCCCTGTACCGTGCCAAGGCGAACGGCCGCCGGCGCTTCGAGCTGTTCGACGAGGCGCTGCGCCGCGAGGCCCTGCTGCAGCTGGAGCTGGAGGGCAATCTGCGGCGCGCCCTGGTGCGCAGCGAGTTCGAGCCGGTGTTCCAGCCGATCCTGGACCTCGACAGCGGCCAGATCGCAGGTTACGAAGCCCTGCTGCGCTGGCGACACCCGCAGCGCGGCCTGCTGGCGCCGGCGGACTTCCTGACCCAGGCCGAGGAGTCCGGCCTGCTGGAAGCCATCGATTGGCAGATCTACGAGCTGGTGTTCGCCCAGGCCTGGCAGCTGATCGCCGGCGGCGGCTACGTCAGCATCAATGTCGGGGCTCGTCATTTGCGCTCGGCGCAGTTCGTGCCCGAGCTGGCGCGTATGCTGGCGCGCTACGAGTTGCCGCCCCAGCGGCTGCGAATCGAAGTCACCGAACGCAGCCTGTTCGAACAGCCGGAACTGGCGCGCCACCTGTTCGGCGAGCTTCGATCCCTTGGTGTATCGCTTGCGCTCGACGATTTCGGCACCGGCTATTCCTCGCTCAGCTACCTGCACCAGTTTCCGCTGCAGGTGCTCAAGATCGACCGCAGCTTCGTCGAGGCAGTCGACCAGGCGGAGCCGGGCAATGCCTTGGCCGTGCTGCGCGCGATCTGTGCGCTCGGCGCCTCGCTGGGCATGGAAGTTGTCGCCGAAGGCATTGAATCGCAGGCGCAGTTGACGCGCGTCCGCGAACTGGGCTGCCGCTATGGCCAAGGCTTCCTGCTGGGTCTGCCGCAGCCCGTCTGCCTGCTGGCGCCGTCGCGCACGGGCACAGCGGCGGAGCCGAACCCGCTGGCGATCCTGGGCGAATCACTCGCCTCGGACTGAGGGCAGGTGAGAACCGTCCGCCTACGGTAGCCGCCTCTGGCCGCCCGTGACGGGTGCGCGCCGCGCGAGTTTCACGGTCACTGGCTCGCCAAACGCCCTTGAATTTACGCGCCGCCTGATCGCGGAGCCGCGAGTACCGGATCACGCGCCGCGGATAGGCCATCTCGGGCCGGCAACGCGGCGCCATTCCCATCCCGGCCCGCCTGCGCTAGCGTGCACTGCTGCACTGCACAGACTTCCGGAGCCGCGATGTCCCGCCCCGCCAGCCTCGCCGCCGAACCCGAAACCCTGCGCGAAGTCGATCTGCCGCAGAGCGATCAGCCCTTGCGCGAGGACGTGAAGCGGCTGGGCGCGCTGGTGGGCGAAGTGATTGCCGACCAGGAGGGCGAGGCCTTCTTCGAGCGCGTCGAGGCCCTGCGCCGCCTCGCCATCCAGCGCCGCGAGCAGGGCGACGGCCTTGATGCGCTGGCCGCAGCGGTCGACGGCCTGCCTCTCGACGAGGCCGAAGGACTGGTGCGCTCGTTCGCCACCTATTTCGGCGTGGTCAACCTGGCCGAGCGCATCCACCGCATCCGCCGTCGCCGCGATTACCAGAAGCAGGCCACGGCCGCGCCGCAGCCTGGCGGCCTGCTGGCCGCGGTCAGCGAGCTCAAGGCAGCGGGTGTCGAGTTCGACGAGCTGGTGGCGCTGATCCGCCGCCTGCACATCGAGCCGGTGTTCACCGCCCATCCCACCGAGGCCGTGCGCCGCGCCCTGCTGGAAAAGGAAGCCGAGGTCGTCCGCGCGTTGATCGACGACCTCGACCGCTCGCGCACTCCGGGCGAGCGGCGGCTTGATCTGGCGCGCATCCGCATGGCGCTCACCAGCGGCTGGCAGACCGCCGAGAACGCGATCGAGAAGCCCACGGTGGCCGATGAGCTGGAGCACGTCAGCTACTACCTGGGCCACGTGCTCTACCTGATCCTGCCGGTCTTCCACGAGTTGCTCGCCGATGCGGTGGAAAGCGTCTACGGACGCCCGCTGCCGGCGCTGCCGCCGATCCTGCGCTTCGGCTCGTGGGTTGGCGGGGACATGGACGGCAATCCATTCGTTGGTGCCGACACCATCGAGGCCAGCCTGGCGGCGCAGCGCAGCCTGATCCTGTCGAACTACCGTGGCGATCTCGCCCACCTTGCCGGCCTGCTGACCCAGTCGACCAGCCGCATCGGCGTGGATCCGCGCGTGCTCAAGCGCATCGACGATTACCGCGCTCGCCTCGGCGAGGCCGCGCAGCACCTGCGCTCGCGCCACGACGACATGCCCTACCGGCAGCTGCTGAACCTGATGATCCTGCGACTGGAGGCGACTGAAGCCGAGGCTGCTGAGGGCTATCGCGGCCCGGCCGGCCTGCTGGACGACCTGAACCTCATCGCCCACTCGCTGAAGAGCCAGCGCGGCGAACACGCAGGCTTCTTCGCCCTGCGGCGCCTGCTGCGCCGGGTCGAGGCCTTCGGCTTCCATCTGGCCACCCTCGACCAGCGCCAGGACTCGCGCGTGCATGATGCGGCGCTCGCTGACCTGCTCGGCGATCCCGACTGGCCGCAGCGCTCAGCCGAGAATCGGGCGGCGCGACTCGCTGAACTTCTCGGCGGCGAGCTCGGCAAGCGCAGTTCCACCGAGCCCGGCACCCAGCGCGTGCTCGATGTCTTCGCCAAGCTGGCCGACCTGCGCCCGCGCTACGGCGCCGAGGCCTTCGGACCCTATATCGTCAGCATGAGCCGCAGCGCCGCCGACGCACTGGCCGTGCTGGCGCTGGCGCGGATGGGCGGTCATGCCGATGCGCAAGGCCGGGTGCCGCTGGACGTCGCCCCGCTGTTCGAGACCGTGGACGACCTCGCAGCGGCACCCGAGGTGGTCGCGGCCCTGCTGGAGGATCCCGTCTATCGCGCCCATGTCGCGGCGCGCGGCGAGCGCCAGGTGGTGATGCTTGGCTACTCGGACAGCGCCAAGGATGCAGGGCTTGCGGCCTCGCGCTGGGCGATCCAGCGCGCCCAGATCGCGCTCTGTGCGCTGGGCGCCGAGCGCGGCGTGCGCATCCTGTTCTTCCACGGTCGCGGCGGCTCGGCCAGCCGCGGCGGCAGCAAGACCGAGCGCGCGGTGATCGCCGCGCCGCGCGGCAGCGTCGACGGCTACCTGCGCCTCACCGAACAGGGCGAGGTCATCCATCGCAAGTACGGCATCCGCGCCTTGGCCCTGCGCAATCTGGAGCAGACCGCTGGCGCGGTCCTGCGCGCGACCGCGCGCCCGCGCCCGCCCGAGCCGCGCGAGCCGGCCTGGCGCGAGGCCATGGCCCTGATCGCCAACGAATCGCGCCGGGTCTACCGGGCCTTCGTGCACGAGGAGCCGGCCTTCGTGCCCTATTTCCGGGAGGCGACGCCGATCGATGTAATCGAGCGCCTGAAGCTGGGTTCGCGCCCGGCCAAGCGCGCGGCCGGCGGCCAGGCGGGCGTCGAGTCGCTGCGCGCGATTCCCTGGGTGTTCGCCTGGTCGCAGAACCGCTGCAACCTCACTGCCTGGTACGGCGTCGGCAGCGGGCTGGCCGCCGCGATCGAGGCCAAGGGCATCGAGGCCATGGCCGAAATGGCGCGCGACTGGCCGTTCTTCGCCACCCTGGTCGATGACGTCGAGATGGTGCTGGCCAAGACCGAACTCGACATCTTCGCGCGCTACTCGCAGCTGGCGGGCGGCGAGCTGCACGCAGCCCTGTTCCCGCGCATCGAGGCCGAGTTGGAGCGCACGCGGCGCGCGGTGCTTGAACTCAAAGGCGCGCAGGAACTGCTGGCCGGCGATCGCCGGCTGCGGCTTTCGATCCGTCTGCGCAATCCTTACGTCGATCCCATCAGTCTGCTGCAGGTCGACCTGCTGCGCCGCTGGCGCGCGGCGGGGCGACCGGAGGATGCGCTGTTCCATGCGCTGGTGGCCACGGTCAACGGCATCGCCGCCGGCGTGCAGAACACCGGCTGATCGCGCGACTACAGCCCGTGCAGGGCCTGCTGCAGGTCTTCGATCAGGTCGTCGGCGTGTTCGAGGCCCACCGAGACACGCAGCAGACCCTGCGGCGAGACCGGATGCGGGCCCTCGACCGAGGCGCGGTGCTCGATCAGCGACTCGCAGCCGCCCAGTGAGGTCGCGCAATGGAACAGCTGCGTGCTGCCGGCGACCTTGAGCGCGGCCTCGCGGCCCTCAGCCAGCTCGAAGCTCAGCATGCCGCCGGGGTGCTTCATCTGCTTCGCCGCCAGCGCGTGGCCTGCGTGCGAGGCGAGCCCGGGGTAGTGCACCACCGAAACGGCAGGGTGCGCGGCCAGCGCAGCAGCGATCTTCTCGGCGTTCGCGCAGTGCATGGCCATTCGCGCCGGCAGCGAGCGCAGTCCGCGCAGGATCAGCCAGGCGTTGAAGGGGCTGGCGCTGGCGCCGAGCAGCTTGCGCACCTCGTAGCAGCGCGCGGCCAGCGCGTCGTCGCGGGCGAAGCAGAGCAGCCCACCCATCACGTCGGAATGCCCGCCCATGTACTTGGTGGCCGAATGCATGACCACGTCGGCCCCCAGCGCGATCGGCTGCTGCAGGATCGGCGTGGCGAAGGTGCTGTCCACCACCAGCAGCGCGCCATTCGCCTTGGCGATCTCGGCACAGGCGGCGATGTCGACCACCTGCATCAGCGGGTTCGAGGGCGTTTCGATCCAGAGCGCACGGGTCTCGCCATCCACTGCCGCGCGCACGGAGGCGGAGTCGCGGCCGTCGACGAAGCGTGAGCTCAGGCCCCAGCGCGGCAGCCAGTGCTCGGCCAGCTCGCGAACCCCGTGGTAGAGGTCGCGCTGGAACACCACGTTGCCGCCGGACGGCAGCGCCTGCAGAAGGCAGCTCGCCGCGGCCATGCCGGTCGACAGCAGCAGGCTGCGGACCGCGCCGTCGAGCGCAGCGGCGGCGTGTTCCAGCCGCACCTGGGTCGGGTTGTTGTCGCGCTGGTACAGGTAGCCGTGGTCCTGGGTGCCATCGGGTGCGTGCAGGAAGGTGGTGGAGAGGTTCAGCGGCGCTGCCAGGGCGCCAGTCTCGCGATCGGGCTCGGCGCCGATGTGCACGGCGCGGGTTTCAAGGCGCATGGCCGGTCCTGAGGGTTCGGGCGCGCGCAGTGTGTGCGCGCTCGCACTGCGCGGCAATGGTCGAAGGTCAGCCGCCGCCCGGCTTTGCGATACTGCGCGGCCCGCCCACCCAAGAGACCCGCTTCGATGTCCAGCCACGCGCCCGTCGACGAACTGCTTGCTACCGCGCGTCGTCGCTACCTGCCGATCTATCGCCCGCGCGAGCTGATCCTGGAACGCGGAGAGGGCTCGCGCGTATGGGACAGCGCTGGCCGCGACTACATCGATCTCGCCGGGGGCATCGCCGTGAATGCGCTCGGCCACGCCGACCCGGACCTGCGTGCAGCCCTGATCGAGCAGAGCGGCAAGCTCTGGCACACCAGCAATATCTTCTACAGCGAGCCGCCGGTGCGCCTGGCCGAAGAGCTGGCTGTGGCTTCGGGCTTTGCCGAGCGCGTGTTCCTGTGCAATTCGGGTGCGGAGGCCAACGAAGCGGCGATCAAGCTTGCCCGCAAGCACGCGGCAGCCCAAGGCAGGCCCCCGGCGCAGCGGGTGATACTCACCTTTCGCGGCAGTTTCCACGGGCGCACGCTGGCGGCCATCACCGCCACCGCGCAGCCCAAGTACCAGGAGGGCTTCGAGCCCCTGCCGGGCGGCTTCCGCTATGTCGACTTCAACGACATCGCCGCTTTCGATGCCGCCTTCGACGCCGATGTCTGCGCGGTGCTGGTCGAGCCCATCCAGGGCGAGGGCGGCGTGATGCCTGCGGCACCGGGCTTTCTCGCACATCTGCGGCGCCGCTGCGATGAAACCGGCGCGCTGCTGATGCTGGATGAGATCCAGTGCGGCATGGGCCGCACCGGCCGCCTGTTCGCTTGCCACGGCGAAGGCCTGGAGCCCGATAGCGTCAGCCTGGCCAAGGCGCTGGGCGGGGGGTTCCCTATCGGTGCCCTACTGGTTGGCAGGCGTGCGGCCGAGAGCCTGGGCTTCGGCAGCCACGGCACGACCTTCGGCGGCAATCCGCTGGCCGCCGCCGTGGCGCGGGTGGCGCTGGCCAAGTTGAAATCGCCCGAGCTGCTGGCGAACGTGGAAGCTCGTGGCGCGCAGCTGGTTGCCGGCCTGCACGACATCAACAGCCGCCTTGGCGTGTTCAGCGGTGTGCGGGGCCGCGGATTGATGCAAGGTGGCGTGCTGATTGAAGAACACGCCGCGCGCGCGGCCGAAGTGCTGGACGCTGCGGCAGGCGAGGGACTGCTGGTCCTCTCCGCTGGCGTTGGCGTCCTCCGCTTCGTGCCAGCGCTCAACATCCGCGCGGATGAGCTGGCCGAGGGCCTGCTGCGGCTGGAGCGCGCGCTGCGGGCCGTGTTTGGCTGAACCGTGCGCACCCGGAACGACGCGTTCGCGCCGCTCCGGGTGCAGCCTCAGGCAGCTTTCGCTTCCTTGAACGCTTCGCGGGCCGCAGCCAGCGTGGCCTCGATATCGGCCTCGCTGTGCGCCGCCGAGAGGAACCCGGCCTCATAGGCGGACGGCGCGAAGTACACGCCGCGCTTCAGCAGGCCGTGGAAGAAGCGGTTGAAGGCTGGGATGTCGCACGCCGTCGCCTGGGCGAAGCTCTCCACCTTCTGGTCGGTGAAGAACAGGCCGAACATGCCGGGCACGCGATTGGTGGTGACCTCGACGCCGGCCTCGCGCGCGGCTTGCTCGAGGCCATCACAGAGCAGATCGGTCTTGCGCATCAGGTCCTCGTAGAACCCGGGCGCCTGGATGAGCTCCAGGGTGGCGAGACCGGCGGCCATCGCCACCGGATTCCCAGACAGGGTGCCCGCCTGGTAGATCGGGCCCGAAGGTGCGACCTGCGACATGAGCTCGCGGCGTCCGCCGTAGGCGCCCACCGGCATGCCGCCGCCGATGATCTTGCCAAAGGTGCTCAAGTCCGGCGTGACCCCATACAGCGCCTGCGCGCCGCCCAGAGCCACGCGGAAACCGGTCATCACCTCGTCGAAGATCAGCAGCGCGCCGTGCCGGCTGCACAGCTCGCGGAGATGCTGCAGGTAGCCTGGCTTGGGCAGGATGCAGTTCATGTTGCCGGCGATCGGCTCGATGATGAGGCAGGCGATTTCGCTGCCGTGCTGCTCGAACAGCGACGTCGCAGCTTCGAAGTCGTTGTAGGCAAGGGTGAGGGTGAGATCGGCAAGCCCGCTGGGCACGCCGGGCGAGGTCGGCACGCCGAAGGTGAGCATTCCGGAGCCCGCCTTGACCAGGAAGGCGTCGCCATGGCCGTGGTAGCAGCCCTCGAACTTCACCACCCGCGAGCGCCCGGTGTAGCCGCGCGCCAGGCGGATCGCCGACATCGTGGCCTCGGTACCCGAGTTCACCATGCGGCTCATCTCCATCGAGGGCACGAGCCTGGCAACGGTCTCGGCCATGGTGACTTCCAGCGGATTGGGTACGCCGAAGCTGAGGCCATTCGCCGCTGTGCGCCTCACTGCCTCCAGCACCTTGGGATGCGCATGCCCGGCGATCATCGGGCCCCAGCTGCCGATGTAGTCGATGTAGCGCTGGCCTTCGACATCCCAGAGGCAGGCCCCTTCGGCACGCGTGGCGAAGAAGGGCTCGCCGCCCACCGAACGGAAAGCGCGCACCGGCGAATTCACGCCGCCGGGCATCAGCTGTTGGGCGCGCTCAAACAGCGCGTGGTTGCTCTGCATCGGAATCTCCTTGGAACTCGGGGAAGGCTTGGCGAAGCGCGCGCACGGCGGCAGCCGGGCTGGCGGACTCGTAAACGCTAGAAATGACAGCGAGCAGATCAGCGCCTGCCGCGACGAGGGTTGGGGCGAGCGCGGGTGTGATGCCACCGATCGCAACAAGTGGACGCCCCAGCCCGCGAGCCTGCCCGAGCAGGCCAAGGTCGGCGCGAGCGGCGAGTGGCTTCGTCGGGGAGGCTGCAAAGGTGCCGAAGGCGAGATAGTCGGCGCCGGCAGCGCAGGCCTGATGCGCGCGACCCAGGCTCGCGTAGCAGGACGCGCCGATCAAGGCTGCCCGGCCAAGCGCCGAACGGGCGACGCCGAGGTCTTCATCCCCGCCGCCAAGGTGAACGCCCACCCCCAGTTCGGCGGCGAGGGCGACGTCGTCATTGACCAGGAAGGGCACCCGATGGTGCTGGCAGAGCGCCGCGAGCAGTTGCGCCTGCTCGCGGCGCAGCGCGGTATCGGCCCGCTTGTTGCGATACTGCAGCAGTGCAACGCCGGCAGCGAGCGCGTTAGTGGTCAGGTCGAGCAGGCGCTGGGTGTCGGTCACGTCGGGCGTGATCAGGTAGACGCCGCGCAGGGGCGTGGGCATAACGGGTACCGCATGGGCTGCTCACGGCGAGCGTGAAAGAATACCAGCCGTCCTACACCACACAGGTTCAGAAAACCATGAGCACGAAGGCAGCCGCGGTTGGCGCGCGGCATTGGATGTGCGTCGTATGCGGATTCATCTACAGCGAGGCGCTCGGGCTCCCGGACGAGGGCATCGCGCCCGGAACGGCCTGGGAGGACGTTCCGGAGACCTGGCTGTGCCCTGACTGCGGCGTCACCAAGTCCGACTTCGAGATGGTCGAGATCCAGGCCTGAGCGGAGAGCCCACCGGCGAGCGCGGCGGCGTTGCCGCGCTCGCCGGTGCCGTCATGGCTTGCCGCGCAGAGGGATGCCCGGGCCGAGCACCAAAGGGTCACCGCGCACGACGCCGAGCTGCGCAGCCTGGCCTGCATTGAGCTCAAGCGTGTACAGCGCGGGCCCCGCACTTGGGTAGTTGGGGCATACGGCGCTCTTGCAGGGCGGCACGTTGCGCGACACGGACACCAGCCGCAGCTGCTCGTCAAAGTAGAGGATGTCGAGCGGGATCAGCGTGTTCTTCATCCAGAACGCAAGGCGCTGGGGGCGATCGAACACGAACAGCATGCCCTGGTCTGGCGGCAGGGACTCCCGATGCATCAGGCCGAGTTGCCGCAGCGGCTCGGTGTCGACAACTTCTACATGGATGCGTTGACCCTTGAGCTCCACCCAGGCGGTGGGTCGTGCGTGGCAGGCGCTGACGAGCAGGGAGATCGCGAGGGCGAGCGCTAGGCGCATGGCTTGGGCTCCGTGGCGAGGTGGTGGATGAGGGCGACCTTGGCGAAGGATGGGCGATCGGAAGATTCCCTGCATCACCCTCTTTACAACCACAAAAATCGCGGTATAGTGGGCGGCTCGGACGGACGAGGCG
>NZ_CALART010000035.1 GCF_937888285.1 uncultured Aquimonas sp. | reverse complement strand
TTCGTCATCCCCGCGCAGGCGGGGATCCAGTGGTCTTGCGACTGCGTCGAGCCTCTCCTGGGCCCTCGCCTGCGCAGGGGCGCCGGCGACAGCGGAAGCGCGCGATGCCAAGGCAGGCGCGAACGCAGGCGCGACACTGCGCGTGGCTGCACGCTGCCACCCTCTCAGCTCCGTGGCGCGGGCCAGCGGATTCCGAAGACACCGGCATTCGTCATCCCCGCGCAGGCGGGGATCCAGTGGTCTTGCGACTGCGTCGAGCCTCACCTGGGCCCCCGCCTGCGCGGGGGCGACGGCAACAGCGGAAGCGCGCGACGCCAAGTCAGGCGCGACCGCAGGCGCGACACCGCGCGCGGGCGCGCCTCAAACACACGGCGGCGCGCGCAAGCGCCCGCGTCCACGGGGCCGCAGCGCGGACCCCACACATCGCGGCCTCTGAGGGGAGATACCGCATGAAGCGACTGCTGCTGGCCCACGCCCTGAAACACAGCGGCGCCCTGGCCCTGCTGCGCACCGTCTACCGCCCACGCGGCCTGCTGTGCCTGAACTACCACCGCATCGCCAGCAACCTGCCCAGCTACTGCGACCCCGGCGTGATCAGCGCCAGCGTCGACGAATTCGCCGCGCAGATCCGCTTTCTCAAGCGCCACGCCGAGCTGATCACCCCCGACGACATCGAAGACGCCCGTCGCAGCCGCGGCCGCTTCGTGCTGGTGACCTTCGATGACGGCTACAGCGACAACTACCACGCCGCCTTCGAGGTGCTGCGCCACGAAGGCGCACGCGCCACTTTCTTCATCGCCACCGGCTACATCGACAACCCGCGCCTGCCCTGGTGGGACGCCATCAACGCCCTGATCGACAGCACCAGCGCCAGCAGCCTGGAGCTCCCGGACTTCGAACTGCCGACCCTGGACCTGAGCCCCGCCGCCAAACCCGAAACCGTGCGTCAACTGCTGCGCCTGTACAAGCGACTGCCCGGCGAACGCGCCCAGGCCCTGCTGCAGCGCCTGGCCCAACTGCCCGAAGCCGAACAGCCCGCCGCCCGCGAGCAGTGGATGAGCTGGGACATGCTGCGCGACATGCAGGCGAACGGCATGCACATCGGCGGCCACACCATGCACCACCCCGTGCTGTCGCGACTGCCGATCGACGAGCAGCGCGAAGAGATCCTCGGCTGCGCCGAACGCCTGCACACCGAACTGGGCCGCCCCTTGACCGCCTTCGCCTACCCGGTCGGCAACCGCGACAGCTTCAACACCGACACTCGCCAAGTGCTGCGTGAGGCCGGGGTGCGCTATGCCTTCTCGTACTACGGCGGGTTTCAAGGCATGGACGCGGGGGACGACTACGACATCCGGCGCGAGCCGATCGAGCCGTATGTGGCGCCGGCGCTGTTTGAGGGGATATTCGGGTTGCCGCGGGTGTTTTGTACGGGGTGAGGGTGGGCTTCCTCGAGTGGATATGCCTCGAGGCATGCGGCTTGGGGGGTGCTGGGTTTGTGCCAAATCCGAACAGAGGCAGGGAGAGCGTCTAGAAACGCGGGTTGATAGAGGCCATCGATCGCGGTAGCTTGCTGGCAGGATGAATGGTTGAAGTTGCAGGTGAGTTGAGATGATGGCGCTTAGGCCGCTGCCTGACCTAGCATCGGAGCGGGCACGCGTGGATCAATGGGAAGACGCTTGAATCCGGGTGGCTCTATGGAAGATCGTGATTTGAAGTCGACTCGCGAGCTATGGCCGGCGGGCCAGATGCAATGGATTTGTGGCCATAAATGGCGGTTAATCCGCCCCGCCTGCCGACGCGCTTCAGCAGACTGGCACGTTCCGTTCATATCTAACGCTAGCTTCCACAAACGGTACATCGGGAGGCCTCATTGCCTTACTTGAAGGAATTTGTGTGCTTCGCAAACTCTCGGAAGACGTCGGGTCGGTGCGTTGCCGGCAAAGAACTTATTCAGGGGCGACCAGGAGCATGGATAAGGCCGGTTAGCCCCCGACCGACGCACGAGATCTCGATTGCCGAACGTCGCTACCAGGATGGACGTGACCCCGATTTGTTGCACGTTCTTTCTGTTCAGTTTCTGGCGCACCAGGCGCTCCCACACCAGCCTGAGAATCACCTGATCGACGACGGCTACTATTGGGCGCAACAGGGGACCCTCGACTTCGGAAGCATCGACGCGTGGCTCGACAATCCAGCTTCGCTTTGGGACCCCGGGTTCAGCGGCTATGCGTTCACTAATAACCGGGTTCCTGACACCTTCATATCTGAGGCGTCGCTATATCTAGTCAAAGTTCCATCACTGACCCTAGTTGTCGGAGCCAAATCCGGTGATTATCCGAAGCGAATTGTTCGCGGAGAGTTCACGCATGAACAGTTGCCCTACTGCCTCGCGGTAACCGACCCGCAAATCGAAGCCGAGTACCTCGCTCGCCCGGATGGCAGGTACACCCTTGACGAACCTGTGCTTGCCGTGAGCCTCGGTGACCCCTACCAAGGATACTTTTACAAGCTGATCGCGGCGGTCCTTCATGACAGACGGTTCTGACAACTACGAGCTGCTGACCCTTGGGCACTCAACCCAGCCCATCGAGCGCTTCATCGCGCTCTTAAGTAGTGCGGGCGCAACAGCTGTAGCAGATGTGCGTTCAGTTCCCTTTAGTCGGTATTTTCCTCAATACTCTAAGGACGCGCTGCGCACTGCGCTATCGAAGGCAGGTCTTGCATACACCTTCTTGGGTAAAGAGTTCGGAGCAAGAAGCTCAGATCCATCCTGCTACCGTAATGGTAAGGTCCAGTACTCTAGAGTTGCAAAATCACCTCTGTTTGCGGAGGGAATGCAAAGAGTTTTTGAGGGAATGAAGAAGTACCGAATTGCCTTTGTGTGTGCAGAAAGGGATCCTATTGAGTGCCATCGCGCGCTGCTTGTCGCTCGAGCCTTTTTCGACAGGGGAAGATCAGTCTCTCACATCCATTTGGACGGAGTCCTTGAGTCTCATGCTAGCCTGGAGCGTCGGCTTCTCTCGGCGTGGAAACTGCCTGAGGGCGATATGTTCAAGACACGAGAGTGCTTCATTGATGAGGCCTACCTACTCCAGGGCGAGAAAGTCGCCTATCAAGATGAGCAGATGTTAAAGGCTGAGGTCGCTGAGCAATGAAGATCTTTACCATGGGTTTCACCAAGAAGTCGGCCGAGCAGTTCTTCTCGCGGCTAAAGCAGACTGGACTTAAGCGTGTCGTCGACACCAGACTTAACAACGTGTCGCAGTTGGCCGGATTCACTAAAAAGGACGATCTGAGATTCTTCCTCAAGACCGTTCTTGACATTGACTACGTTCATGCCCCGATGCTAGCGCCCAATAAAGATATTCTTGACGAGTACAAGAAGAACGGTGGCGACTGGTCAGCCTACGAACGGAAGTTCTTGGAATTGATGGGTTCACGGCATATCGAGTCCAATATCGATCGAAATCTGCTGGACGGCGCATGCTTGCTTTGCAGCGAACCCACACCCCACCATTGCCATAGACGGCTTGTTGCTGAGTACCTCAAGGAGAAATGGGGCGACGTTGAGATTAAGCACCTGTAGGACCTTGCGTTTTGCCACTCGGTAAAGCGCCTCAACAGCAGTGAGTCTAGCCGCCGTTTTTGCTTCGCTCATTGAATGGTGCGAACATCATCACTGCCGCTGCGTGTACCTCGGATCGAGCGATAAGTCGGGTTGGAGACACCCTGTGGACCCTAAGCAAAAGCACAAGCAGCTCATCGGGAAACCACCCGACGGGTTTGCACATCTAGGGTTCCAGTTCTCAGCGTCAGAGCGTCAATACCTCGCAAGATATGGTGCTTGGATGGAGGCATTGCAAAGCGGTTCCCTTGAGCCGTTGACGGCTGCACAACTTAACTTCGTGAGAGCAGTGACGGGCGAAACTACGCCGACAACGTATGCGGAAGTCTTGTGGGATAAGTGGAAGAAGCATCACACGCCGTGGAAGAGGAAGCTTGAGGCGGCGACAGACCTGTCGATGAATCGGAGAGCGCCAGCTGCAAGCCACTACAGTTCATTGTCAGAAGCTCGCATCGCTGAGTTCGCGCTGCCGTGGGTCTGCAACGCATGTGGAAGCAATAGTCCCAACCTCTGCCGCTGCAGCCAATAGCGATTTGTGGTGCTGCCTATATGTAGGGTCCCGGATGAATGCATCCTGCATAATCGGTCAGCACTGCTGATCGGGCGCGAGGTTCTGGTTGGCCTTCTGTCCGACCTTTCCACGCCGAGGACCGCATGAACATCCGCCTGCACAAGAACGCCCGAACAACGCCTGCGATCCGCCGCGAGATCCAGGCCGCGACGGGCAGCGACTACGAGTTGGCTGAGCGCTTTGGGGTCAAGAACACGGGTCAGAATGCACTTTCTCTGGACGAATCACGGTGGCGAGGCGAGACCCCCGGAGGCGCAGTAGATTCGCCTGGCTTCCCCAGAGTTCCGGCCAATATCCGCGCCGTTTCGACGCTGCCTACGAGAAACGGCCGCTCCAAGCCCTATGCGTCCAGTCGAACGCGCCTCACCTCTACCCGCCCCACCACCCACTCCACCATCGCCTCGAACCGCTCCCGATCCAGCGCATGCCCGCTTTGCACCCGCAGCTCGGTGATGTGATCGCCGCCGGCCTTGGCGACCACTGCGTCGGCGTCGCGCGAGTACTTGTCCTCGCTGCCTGACACCACCAGGGTCGGGCGCGGGGCGATGGCGGCCAGCAGGTCGTGGGTGTCGAGGTCCAGGGCCAGGCCGGGCACGGTTTCGAACAGGGTGATGCCGGTGCCGGCGAGGCGGCGGGTTTCGAAGCTGCAGACCGCGCCGCTGATGCAGGCGAAGCGGCAGCGGGTGTCCAGGGCCGCGTGGTAGAGCGCGGTGTAGCCGCCGTAGCTGTGTCCGGCGATGCCGACCCTGCGCTTGTCGACCGGCGCGAGCTGCAGCAGCACGCTCAGGGCCCGCTGCGCGTCGTCCAGACCTTTGCGCATCAGGGTGTCTCCGTGCAGCAGGCGATGGCACAGGGCGTTGTAGTGCTGCAGCCAGTCGTAGGTGTCCGGCTGCACGCCCTGCACCGCGCCGCGGCGGTCTTCGAAGCTGAGGGCGTCCGGTGCCAGCACGACCAGTCCGCGCCGGGCCAGCGCCGGCCCGAAGGCCTGGAAGGGGTCGCCCACCTCGCCGGCCACTTCGCTCTTGCCGAAGTGGAACTCGCCGTTGTGCTGATGGAAGACCACCACGCCGCCCAGCGGTGCGCGCTGCTTCGGGGTGAACAGGAAGGCCGGAATCACATCGCCCTCCAGCCCGGGGTACTCGATCCGCTCGCGGGTGTAGCCGTTGAAGTCGAGCGGTTCGGTGCGTTCGACGTTCACCGCCACGGGTTGGGCGAGGCCGAGCTGCTGGCGAAGTCGGGTGCTGAGGTCGGGCATGGGGGTGCGCGCGTCGGTTGGGCGAGGCACAGGCTAGGGGATTGCGGCGGTGGTGTGGTTTGGAAGGTCGGGATACGGCCTGTGGAGTCGGAGCCGTGTCGAAGGCGGGTGGTCGCTGCACAGCCTCAGCTGTTCTTCGCTCTCCGCTCTTCGTTTCTGGCTCTTGGTTGCTGAGGCTTGTGCTCTCGCTCTTGCGGGCAGGAGCCCGCGCTCTTCACGGGTCCCCTGGGGAGCGGCGGGAGTTCGTGGTTCAGCCCGAAGGGGCGGCCGCAGGGATGCGGCCGATGTTCGTGACAGGCCAGGGAAGGCCTGTCCACGAACACCCACGGACTCAGGCGAACCCTCTGCGCAGGGATGCGCAGAGGGCGCGGACGAGGGGTGGCCTTTCTCTTGCCTACTTCTCTTTGGCCACGCAAAGAGAAGTAGGTCGGGCCGGCCGAAGGACGGACCGAAAGCTCTTGCTCTTCGCTTCAAGCAACGAAGCGACACAACGACACCGAGGCGAGGATGGAGCTCATGGTGGGCCAGGGCCCACCCTATGACAGCCGCGAGGTCGGGCCGGCCGAAGGACGGACCGAAAGCTCTTGCTCTTCGCTTCGAGCGACGAAGCGACAACGCGAAACCGGGGCGAGGGTGGAGTCCATGGTGGGCCAGGGCCCACCCTATGACAGCCGTGAGGTCGGGCGGCCCGAAGGGTTGTCCGAAAGCTCTTGCTCTTCGCTTCGAGCGACGAAGCGACAAGGCGAAACCGGGGCGACGGTGGAGCTCATGGTGGGCCAGGGCCCACCCTATGACAGCTGTGAGGTCGGGCGGCCCGCTGGGCTGGCCGAAGGCTCTTGCTCTTCGCTTCAAGCGACGAAGCGACACGACAACACCGAGACGAGCCTGAAGCTCATGGTGGGCCAGGGCCCACCCTATGACAGCCGTGAGGTCGGGCGGCCCGCTGGGCTGGCCGAAGGCTCTTGCTCTTCGCTTCAAGCGACCAAGCGACACGACAACGCCGAGGCGAGGCTGAAGCTCATGGTGGGCCAGGGCCCATCCTATGACGGGCGCAGGGCGGGGCAGCCCGCAGGGCCGACCAGCTCACCCGTGCCTGCCTGTGGACAGTCCTCCTGCCCGTCGCCAGACTTCGCGGCGCTGCATCTGCCGCCCTTTTGGAAGCCGACCATGCCTTATCGATTGACCCTCTTGTTCCTTCTCGTCATCACTTGTCTTCCAGCGGGTGCGCGAGCCCTCGACTGGTCGACCTCACTTGTTCCGCCGCAGGGGCCGCTACCGGTGCTTCTCGGTCAGGCGCAGGAGCTTTCCGACGGTTCCGTGCTGCTCGCCGGCGAGGGCGAGACAGGATTCCTTACGAGCGAAAGCGCGCGCGTGAGGATCATTTCGCGCGTCGCTGCCGATGGTTCTGTTCTCTGGACGACGAATCTCGGCCCTGCCACCTCAGGCGAGTCGACGGTCGCCACGGCAGTCGTCGAGCTGTCGGGCGGAAAGCTGGTGGTGGCTTTCACACGACGCGTCTACGCCGTCGACGGCAGCACAGGCCTTGTCCTTTGGCAGCATCAGCTTTCGGCGAGTGTTCAATCCCTCCAGGCTGCGCCCGGCGGCAATGTCTACGCTGTAGGCGAAGTCCTCGTGTTTCCGTTCTCTCAGACACCCTACGCCGCACTGCTTTCGGGCAGCGATGGCCTCACGCTGTGGACTCTGCCCGCCTCGTCGCCCAGCCCCGTACTCACTTACTTCAAGGCCGCGCAGTTTTCGAATGGTGATCTTCTGGCTGTGGGTTCCCGCGGTGTCCTGGTCCGGGTTTCCTCCGCGGACGGATCCTTGATCTGGCAGACCGCGGGCGCGACCAACACGCCCATTCCTTCAGCGGCACGGGTCGCAATCGACGAGCAGGACCGCATTGCACTCTTTCACGGCGGCAGCGGCGGCGGGCTTGAGCTCCGCGCCGGAAGCGATGGCAGCCTGATCTGGTCCTTGAGTGAGGGGCAGAGCCTGCAGTCCCACACGCCGCTCGCCGTATGGATCGCCCAAGGGAACGCATTCACGGTCTCCTTCATCCCGGGTGCAACGGCCCAGGTCTACCTGCGTTCCTTCCGTGTGGTCGACGGCAGCGAGAACTGGCGACTCTTCGCCTCCGAGGCGATCACGGGACCGCGCTTTCCGCGCAGTGCGCGCCTGTCGCCCGATACCCAGCGCATCGCCGTGCTGTTGGCGAATTCGCAGTTCCGAGACACCCAGTTCGGCGCCAACCCGGGACGTCGCCTGCTGCTCGTGAATGCAGGCACCGGGAACCTTGTCTCCAGTACCGGACTGCCCGCCGGTAGCGAAGCCCAGTTTGCCGATGAGCTCACATGGACTGCAGCGCAAGGTCTCGCGCTGGCAGGCGTCAGGGACGCCGCGAGCGGACAGCCCGCGCTGTTGCTCACACGGTTCGATACGACAGCTGCCACCGTGGGCGCCAGCACCGTCGTTCAGGCGTCCGGCTATGCCGAGTTCACCTCCGGAGGCCTGACGCTGTCGGACGGCAGCAGTGTGGTCCTGAGTCGACGCGGCGGGCTTGGGCAGCAGGTCTTGGCCCTGATCCGTCTGGATGCCGAGGGCGAGCAGCTCTGGAGAACCGAGCATCTGCCGCAAACGGGTAGCGACTGGTCTTGGGTGGATGCCAAGCAAGTCGATGAGAGCAGCCTGGTGGGCGTACTGAGCCGAAGCTCTGCTCAGGAAGGCGAGATGCTCCGCGTTGATCTGGAGACCGGTGAGGTTACCTATGTGCGGCCTGTGCTCTCCGGAGGGTTTGGCACCTTCCGACCTGCGGTGCTCGAAGTCGATCCTGGCCGCTCACGAGTGTTGATCGGCGGCAGTCGCTCAGGTGGCGGGGTGCTGGCGTGGTACGACCTCGCAACGGGTAAACCACTCTGGTCCGGCTTTATTTCGTCTCCTGAGTTCGGCACAACTTCGGCGACTATCCGGCAAGCTCAGCGGCTCGCTGACGGTGGCGCGCTGGTGCTGTCGCGAGTGTTCGCGTCAGAGAACCTCTTTACCGACATACTCCACCGCTTCAACGACGACGGATCTATCAGATGGATCCGGTCTTTCGGCGCGACTTCCGGTGACCTGGACCGCATGCTGGTCGACGAGAGCGCCCAGGAAGCACGCATCTGGGGCCGAAGCGGGCCGCCGCCGTTCTTTGTCCGGGAGCTGACGGTTTCGCTCACCGACGGAGCGACGCTGGCGACCCAATCGCTGGAGTGCTCGGGGTCAGGCACCACATCGTCAGGGTGGGTCTTCAGGCTGGGCGCGCAGCTGGTCCACCTGTTGGAGTGTCCTGCGACGGGTACGCCCGGCTACCGTCTGTGGACGCGCACCTCCTGGAGTGCAGCGCCCAGCGCAGCCCAGGTAGCGGGCTTGCCTGCCGCGACAACAATCCGTCAAGCGGCGGCGGGATCGGAAGGACGCTTGAACGTGACCTTGGGCACCAGCGTGGCAGGTGCCAGCCCGAGCGTTGCGAGGCTGAGCATCGCCGGTGCGCGCGTACTCGCAATCACGCCACTGCAAACGAGCGATGGTCAGCCCTTTTCCAACCCCAGCCTGATCGGCTCCGGAAGCACGGCCATCGTCGCCGGGGGCCATCAGGCGTTCGAACGCCCCCGCATCGTGGTTGGCGCGAGCCGCGATGTCGCGCTGTTCGGAGACGGGTTCGAGAACTGAGCATGTTGGATGCTGCGACCCTCCCGCCTTGTGCTGGACTTCAAGGGTGTACGTGCCGCGGCATCCAAACCCTCCGAGTGAGTGAATACGCGTGCAGGGGACCGCTGTTCGCAGCGTCCCCTGCAGGCCACCGCCTAGGCGAAAGCAGGTCGGTTAGCCCGAAGGGCTGACCAGAAGTCTTTGTTTTTGCGCTTCAAGCGATAGAGGGCCCAAGCAAAACCGGGGCGAGCGTGGGCCAGGGCCCACCCTATGCCCGGCGCGGCCGGAGTGACGTCGATGGCCTGCAAGGTCTCACTGGGTTGACTCGAATCCGTTCCTGAACATGCTCGTGCCACCCACGAGACGCACGGGGATTCGCAGCACCGGTGTATCGGCGTCGTTGCTCTGGATACAGATGTTGCTCAGATGCGGGCCGGAGCCGATGCCCGCGGCGTTGATGGAAACACTGACGGTGACGTTGCCACCTACGGCTACGGAGCCGCTCGATGTGACGACCTGCAACCACGGAGCGGAGCATGGGACTTCGCCGGCAATGCTGATTGCCAGCTCATTCCTGGCGTTCACGGGCGTTGCCTCCCATCCGCTGGTGCCGCCGAAGAGTATGGGCGCGAAGAACGCCGTTGGCGAACCGACCATGGAATTTGTCGAAGCCTGCCAATACCACGCGTTCTGCCTGTTATCGGGCGGCGTATTGACGTAGTTCGGAACGACGGAAACCCAGTACGTTCCCGGTGCAAGCACGAGTTGCTGGCCGGCCGCGACCAGGTCAAGCCGCGGGTCTTCGTTGGTGATGGTCATGCCGGGTCGACCGATCAGCGCGGTGTGGCGCCAAACGGCGGCTGCCGGATGGGTTTCGGGGTTGCCCGCAGGCACGCCACTGGCGTCGGGAAAGATCCACCAGGTGATCGACGGCTGCGCCGCCAGAGTTCGCGTGGGGTCGTCACCGTAGACCTGGATGCTGCGCAGCCGCGTGTTGCCGGCGGGCACAGTGAAATCGACAGCGCGGTAGGCGCCGGTACTCAACCCGACGTAGTAGGTGGAGATACCGGCACCGATATCGGTGACCTGGTTCAACACGGTGGTTGCGACGGTGGCGCCGGGCGCGGTCCAGTTCAGGCTCGCACCTCCGGTGTTGTTGATGCGGAATGTCGTGGTGGTGGCGGATTGACCTGGGGCCAGGCTGATCGTCAAAGCCGTGGGGTTGACGCCGATATCGGGCCCCGTGCCTTTGGGCATGCCCGGCTGCTGCGCGATCGCGTGCGGCATGCCGAGCGACACCGCCAATGTCAGCGATGCAGTTGGACAGAAGTTTCGAAAGCCCTTGCTCATGGTGTCCTCCGTGATTCGGCACTCCGTACAAACTGGCCCGGGAAACACCGGACAAGGCGTAGATGAACATCGCCACAGATTGTCCCTCGGCACAATAGTCGACGGACTGCATCAGAGCAATGATAACGTGCACCTGGCCAGCCGCCGCCGCGCAAGTGCCAAGTTGCGCGACAGTCGCGTGATGGTCTGAGGCCTTCGCAGACCCGCACTATGCCTCCGGTACTTCGAGGAGATGCAGTCGCTATCGCATCTGGCTCCGGAGAAGCTTCTCGGCCCCGCGCCGCTGTGCAGGTGATCGTGACCCACCCTTAGATTCGTCTGCCCTCGCGCTTTGTGGAGCCTGCTTGCAGGCGACCGCAGCCTGCGCTCGGTTCAAGCCCTGCGCGTCGAGAGCCAAGCGCGCTTCCACAAGCCGAAGGCCTTCAGGGGCGATTGGCCATCGCGGTGTCCCAGTTTCCAGCGGGCGTATCGAAGTGCGGCGGGTCAAGAACCGCCCCATGGGTTCGACGTGCGGCCGAGACGCTAGAACAATCACATTCAAAGGGTGATCATGCGCACTCTTTTGGCCGTTTGCGTGGGTGCTCGCCGCGCAGTCGGCCGCAGCAGGGGCGCACGGCGATGCCTGATTCCTTCCTCAAGCGGCAACGTGGTTTCCGTCGAACAACGCGGACCGCGCTCCTGGTCTGGGCCACGCTGCTGGCCGCTGTACCCGGCCACGCTGCGGTCATCGGCGAGGGCCCGCAGGGGGCGGACAACGGGCTGCGCTACGCCTGCACGGGGTTCACAAGCGCCGGCGTGGCGGTGATCTGCGTGCGTGCCGGCGCCGCAGCCGGCGGTACGGGCACGGCCTCGGCGCCGCTGGCGACGGTCGCGGCAGCGTTGGCGGGCGCCAAGGCCGGCGACACCGTGCAGGTGGCCGCGGGCACCTATCGCGAGAACCTCGCGCTGGGCAGCCTGTCGACGCCCAGCAGCAAGCGGCTCAGCCTGCTCGGCGGCTTCAGCGCGGACTTCGCAGCGCGCGATGCTTCGGTGCATCGCAGCGTGCTCGACGGTCAGGGCCTGAATCCCGCGATCCAGCTGCATCTGGGCGGCAGTGGCGAAACCGTGCTGGATGGCTTCGAGATCACCGGCGGCGTCGGCCTCGGCACCAGCTGGCAGAACGGCTACGGCCACGGCGGCGGTGTCTACGCCACGCTCGGTAGCGGGGTGACGCTCGTGATCAGCCACAACCGCATCCGCGCCAACCGCAGTCGCAACCACACGGGGCAGGATTCCCGCGGCGGCGGAGTGTATGTGCGCAACGGCACCGAGAGCGGCGGCGGCACCCTGCGCGTCGAGGACAACCTCATCGAGGACAACCGCGCCGGCAAGGGCGCGGGCATCACCATCAGCGGCCGCCAGGCCCTGCTGCTGCGCAACCGCATCGCCAACAACACCGCGCACAGCGACCACGGCGGTGGGGTGTATCTGTCGACGGCGGTGACCGAGCTGCGCGGCAACATCGTGCGCGGCAACGTGGTCGGTGCCACTGCGGGTTACGGCTGGGGCGGCGGGCTGATGTTCGACGGCGCGGTGGCCACCACCGAGCGCAATCTGATCACCGACAACGGCGCGCCTTCCGCGGGCTCGGGCGTGTTCTGGGACGAAGGCTCGACCGGCACGATGCGCAACGATCTGGTGGTGGCCAATCGCTGCACCGGCGGCAACCGCTACGGCGCGGCGATCTATGTCGATGGCGGCCCGGGCGGGGTGTCGCGGGTCACCGCCGAGCATCTGACCATCGCCGGCCATGCCTGCGCGGCCAGTGCGCCGGGCGGTGCGGCGATCCTGATCGAGGCCAGCTCCACGCTGACGCTGAAGAACTCGATCCTGTGGGGCAATACGCGTGAGTTCGCGACCAACAGCGGCGGCAGCTTCGCCATCACCCACTCGATCACTGCGCAGGCGGGTACGGGAAATCGCAACGTCGATCCGCTGTTCGTATCGGCGCCGGGTGGGGATTACCACGTGCAGTCGATGGGCGGGCGTTACAGCCCGGCTGGCTGGGTGCCCGATGGGCGCAACAGCCCGGCGATCGATGCGGGGGATACGGGTTCGCCGTACGCGAATGAGTCGGTGCCGAACGGTGGACGGGTCAATCTCGGCGCCTACGGCAACACGTCCGAGGCCAGCCGCAGCTTTGTCGATCTGAACCGGGTGTTTGGCAGCGGGTTCGAGTAGCAGCGCGACGGCAGTGGCAATCAAGAGCAGCGGCGGTCAGCGGGGCCTCCTGAGAAGAATCCCCGGCCCTGACTGTCGCCAGGGCCGGGGCGAATGCCCAGAACACTGCTCGAAGGTGAGCGATAGCAAGCGCCGGGTCGGCGGAGCCCGCCCGGGGTCGCCGCAGGACAACCTGCGTCGGCAGGATCACCACCCGTAAAACGGGGACGGATTCGATCAAGGTCGGCGAAGTATTCGCACGGGCGGGCTACGCCAGCGGCGAGGTCGGAATGCTGAGGCAGGCGCCTCGCCAAAGCGCCAGGGCTCGGGGCGAGCGTCGCCCCCTCTCCCCAACCTGCCTTCGCTTCGCTCGGGCTGCGGAGAGTGTCGGCTGCCACCGGCAGCCGACACACACTCTCCTGCGCTTCCCGCGAGGGGAGAGGGGCTTGCGTGACGGTGGGTTTGAAGGCGCGGAGGTGCGAGCGCGCGTCGTGGTGTCGGGTGGTGGTTCGCGTCGTGAGGACGTGCTGGCAGGTGCGCTGCGCTTACCAGCCCTACAAGAGCGGAAGACGCCAAGCGAACGTCAAAACCGAATGCGCCTGTGCGCGTAGGGCAGGTAAGCGCAGCGCACCTGCCGGGGGCTTGCCTCAGGTTTGGCTGATCGCCTCAGGCTTGCCTCGGGTTCGGCGGATCGCGTGAGGCTCAGGGGGCGAGTGCCCCTACACAGGCTTGGCTGCTCGCATCACGCCTACGCCTCGGATGCTGTCTTGCGCGCGCTTGACCGCCTCACGTCACCGCATCGATGCCGCTTCAACGCTTGGAGGCCACGCCTTCGAGGCTCTGCACGAAGGCCAGGGTCTCGTCTTCCACTCGGGCGCGGTGCTGCGCGCTGGAGCAGGTGTGATCGGCGCCGGGCAGTTCGATGCAGGTCACCCGCGGGTGGCTCAGCCGTGCCTTCCAGTGCGGGTTGTCGCTGCACAGCCGGCGGAATTCGGCGGCGACCAGATCGTCGCCCGACAGCAATACCAGGCTCGGCGCTTCGCAGCGCTGCCAGCGCGCGGCCATGCGCGCGACGAAGTTCTGCGCCGTCACCGCCGTCCTGGCCTCGCTGTCCTCGGCAGGCTCCGTTGCAGGACGGCTCTGCCGCAGCGCCGACAGCAGGCCGCGCAGGGCGCGGCCGATGTCGACGCCGCCGCGCAGCAGCTTGCGCCAGAAGTCCCTGGAACGCAGGCGGTTCCAGTAGTAGTGGCGCACCAGGCTCTGTGCGTGCGTGTGCTGCTGGCGCACCCAGGGGTTCAACAGCACCAGGCCGGCGATGTCCGACCGCGTCGCCGCATGCAGCAGGATCGCGGCTGCGCCATCGCAGAGGCCCCAGGGCACGATGCCGCGCAGGCCAGGGCAGCGCGTCTTGAAGGCGTCGATGGCGGCGTCGATGTCGGCGCGGGCCTGCAGGTAGTCGACTGCCTCGCCGCTGCTGTCGCCCATGCCGCGCAGGTCGAAGCGCAGGCAGGGAATGCCGGCGGCCGCCAGTCGGCGCGCCAGCAGCAGGAACTGCCGGTGCGCGCCGACGCGGTACTGCGGGCCGCCGACCACGATCAGCACGCCGACCGCGGCGTTCGCGCGGCCGTGGTGCAGCATCGCCGCGAGCCGCGCCTCGCCGAGCGGAATGAAGAAGGGCTCGGGCATGGCCGCGCCGGCGGGCACTACGTGGGCATCCATGCGGCGATCGCCTCCGGCAGGCCGTCGATCACGGCGGTTTCAGGGGTCTGCCAGAAGGCCGGGCCGGACAGTGAGCGCCACTGCAGCGAAGCCTTCGCCACCGCGGCGGCGAAGCTTGGCGAGGGCTGTGCCTGCTGCCATTCCAGAACGTGTCCGGTGACCGGCTTTGCAGCCAGCGGCAGCCGCGCGGGTTCCAGTTCGGCGAGCAGGGCCGCGGACAGCGCATAGCCGGCCAGCTCGATACCTTCCCGACGCCAGGTCTCGAGCAGGCGGTCGCGGTCGATGTCCTCGCCCTGGAAGCGCCCCATGTACAGGCGCTGGCGCAGCCACAGCTGGATCTGCTGCTGTCCGCTGGCCAGCGGAAAGGCGGCGATCCAGTGCCGGCAGCGTGCGGAAATCAGCAGCGCGCCGCCGCGCAGGGCCACGGCGACCGGCGCCGCGCCGTGGCCGGTCTGCAGGTGATCGAACAGGACATCGACGTCTGCGCGCCAGCGATCGAGCGAGGCCTCGCCGAATTCGCCCGCGCTGTCGCCCGTGCCCGACAGGTCGCCCAGCAGCACGCTGTGGCCGAGCGCCTGCAGGTGCTCGCCGATGCGCCGCAGCTGCACGCGCGAGCGGTTCATTTCCTCATGCAGGGGCGGCAGCAGCAGTACCGGTGCGCGCTGCGCGTCGCCCTGCCAGTAGCGGCATGCCAGCGCGCCGTTGGGGCCGGGGAGGAAGTCGAGCGCGTTCATGCGCGCGTCGCCCTGCAGGTTCCGGGCCGGCGGCGGCGCGAGATGAGGGCAGGTATCGCCGCTCGGCTTCGCGCACTGGCGGCCTGTGTTTCGCGGTCGCCACTGTCTGGCAACGGGCCCGGAAAGCCCCCGACCCTGCGTGCCAGGGTCGGGGGGTCACGCCGAACACGAAAACTCGCGCTGCGAGTGATAACCAGAGCCAGGGCGGCGGAGCTCCGCCCGTGGTCGAACGAGACAACTCGGGTCGACAGAAGGCCTACTCGCAATTCGGCGGCGAGATCGATCAGGCCGGCGGAGTTTTTTTCCTGCCGCTTGCGCCCGACCGTAGCCGGGCACATGCGCAGAGGCGGGCAGCGGCCTGTGCCGCTCGCCTCAACCCGCATCCGCCTGCACCGCGCCGGGGTCGGCGGCCTTGCCGCGACGGCGGCCGTAGAGGTCGTCCTCGGGTGCGGTGCTGCCGGCGCTGCCGCGCAGGGGCGAATCCAGCGGCAGGGCGCCGCGGGCATCCAGGGTGAACGCCTGCTCCCGGCTGTCGAGGTCGGCGCCCAGTGCCTGCCGCCAGCGCGCCAGACTGGCCGGCACCGGAATGCGGCTGCCGGGTCGGCTGTCGCTGAATCCACAACTGCCGCGGCGGTCGTGGAACACGTTGTGGTCGGAGCCGACCGGGCCTTCGAGCCCGGCCAGGCCGCCCAGCTCCTGCGACCAGCGCACCGCCATGCAGGCGCCGCCGTCCTGCAGCACCAGGGTGTGGCGGATGTCGGCGCCGCGGTTCGGCGGCCGGCCGGCGCGTTCGTCCCAGTCCTGGAAGACGATGCCGAAGTACAGCGCGGCATGGCCCTCGCGCGCCGCATCGATGATCGTGTTGTTGCGCAGCTGCGCGTTCTTCGAGGCGTACAGGCCGATGCCGGCATAGGCCGCGCCGCGAATCAGGTTGTTGTGCACGCGCGCGTCGATGGACTCGTAGTAGTCCGGGTTGTCGAGGGTGTCGAAGAACTTCTCGCTGGTGTCGAAGCCGACCAGGATGCCGGACATGCCGACGTTCTCGATGCGGTTGCGCTGGATCAGCGCGCGCCGGGCGCCGCCCTTGAAGTACAGGCCCGAGGTGGCGATGTCGTGGATGTGGCAGTCCTCGACCCGCATGTCATGGCCGCCGACGTTGTCGATGCCGTCGGCGTTCCTGCGCTCCAGCGGCGTGCCGGGCGGATACAGCGCGCCGGTGTGGTGGATATGGCAGCGGCGGATCGTCACCCGGTTCGACTTCGGCGTCAGCTTGATGCCGTCGCGGCCGGTGTGGTGGATGTGCAGGTCTTCGAGCAGCACGTCCGAGGCGCCGGTGGCGGTCGCTTCGCCCTCGCGCTCCCACCAGCTCTGCAGGAACACGCCGTAGTACTGCGCGCCCGACAGCTCCAGGCCGATCAGCGTGCTGCCCGAGGCGGTGGGGTCGATCTGCACCACCGAGGAATCGGGCGTCGCCGGGTCGCAGTGCACGTGGACGCGTTCGCCGGGTGCGGCGCGCAGGGTCAGGGGCATGCGCAGGCGCAGCTGGCATTCCTCGTAGCGGCCTTCGCCGCTGCCGCGCAGGGTGACGGTGTCGCCGGGGCTGACCACGCCATTGCTGGTGCTGAGCACCCGGCCGACGCTGCGGAAGGGCTGTTCGCGGCTGCCGTTGCCGCGGGCGTCATCGCCGTCGAGCGCCACGAACCATTCGGCGGCGGGCAGTGGAGCGGCCGCGAGCAGGGCCATCGTCAGGAGCCACGGGCGAAGGCGAAGCATCGCGAGAGCCTATACGGTGATATCCATCACAGTATAGGCAGGAACTGCGGATTGGATCACGCTATCCGGAGGGTCGAAGGCCTATTCGAAGCCGCCGGCGAAGATGAAGTCTGCGGCCAGCTCGTCGGCACCGATGTCGGGCTGGCTATCGCGCGGCTCGCGGTCGAAGTCGTCGCTCACTTCCGCCAGTGGCGTGCCGGCATTGATCAGCGGGCTGCCGGCGGGCAGGCGGCCGGCGGCATCGACGCTGTAGTTGCCCTGCAGGCTGCTGCCGTCACCGCCGGTGTGGCTGCGCCACTGCGCCAGCGTGCCGCTGCTGCCGACCGGGCTGCCGGGTCGCTGGTCGGTGAAGCGGCAGCTGCCGCTGGCCGCGCGGAAGGCGTTGAAGTTGCTGCCGGTCGCGCCCGACAGCCCGGACAGGCCGCCCAGCTCGCTGCTGTAGCGGATGTCCATGCACTTGCCGGCGTTCTGGATCACCAGGTTGTTGAGCACGCGCGGGCGCAGGTTGGGCGGGCGGCCGGCGATCGGGTCCCAGTCCTGGAAGACCACGCCGAAGTACAGGGCCGCATGGCCGGTCTGGGCGGTGTTGACCAGGGTGTTGTGGGCGACCAGGGCGTCCTGCGACGCATACAGGCCGATGCCCGCGTACTGGGTGTTCATCACCAGGTTGTTGCGCACGGTGCCGCGGATCGACTCGTACCAGCCCGGGTTGGCCTGGCGGTCGAAGAACTCGACGCTGGTGTCGAAGCCGACCAGGATGCCGCCGATACCGGTGCCGTCGATGACGTTGCGCTCGATCACCACATCCTGGGCGCCGCCCTTGAAGTACAGGCCGGTGGTCGAGATGTTGTGCAGGTAGCTGTCCTCGACCCGCATGCCCGAGCCCTGCACGTTGTCGATGCCGTCGGCGTTGCGGTTGTCCAGCGGCGTGCCGGCCGGATAGATCATGCCGGTGCTGTGGATCTCGGTGCGGCGCACGGTCAGGCGGTCGGACTTCGGCGTGACCTTGATGCCGTCGCGGCCGGTGCTGTGGATCAGCAGGTCCTCGATCAGCACGTCGCGGGCGCCGGTCAGCTGCTCGCCGCCGCCCTGGTACCAGCCGGTCTGCAGGAACACGCCGTAGTAGCGGCCGCCGCTGACTTCGAGATCGCGCAGCACGCTGCCGGACGCGCCCGGGTCGATCTGGATCGTCGCGCTGTTGTTGGTGGTGATGTCGCAGTGGAGGTGCGCGCGTTCGCCGGGGAAGGAGCGCAGGGTCAGGCGCACGCGCAGGCGCACGTCGCATTCGTTGTAGGTGCGGTTGCCGGCCGGCCCGCGCAGGGTCACGGTGTCGCCATGGCTGACCACGCCGTTTGTGGTGCTGAGCACGCGCTTGACCGTGCGGAAGGGGTTGGCCTGGCTGCCGGTGCCGCTGCTGTCGTTGCCGGTCGGGCTGACGAACCACTCGGCGGCGGGCGCAGCACTGCTGGCGAGCAGGGCGGACAGGTAGAGGGCGAGGGCGCGCAGGGACATGGTCGGACTCATCGGTCAGGGGCAGGGCGCCGGGTGGTGCCGGCGCGGTGCGGCCAAGAATCGTGACAGTTCCTGTGAACAACTGTGAGAGGCTTCGCCCTTGCGCCATGCATGTGCGGAACAGTGAAGCGAGGCCGGTTTGCGCTGCCGGGCGGGTTCGCAGTCCGGCCCGTCGCGCAGGCTGCGCGTTCAGCGCGCAGCAGGCTGCCTGGCCCCGAGCAGGGCCGCGCTGCGCGGCCTGATCCGGCACAATGTGCGCCCCGTCACACAACGCGACCGCTATGATCCAGCCCTCCAGCCCCGAACTCGAACTGCCCTGGGCCCAGGGCCTGCCCTGGCGCGTGGACGCCCGCGGCGAACTGCTGATCGGCGGGCGCCCGCTGTCGCGGGTGGTCGACGCCATCGGCCGCACGCCCTGCTACGTCTACGACCGCAGCCGGCTGAGCGCGCGGGTCGCGCAGCTGCGTGGCGTGCTGCCGCCAGCCGTGCACCTGCACTACGCGGTGAAGTGCAACCCGATGCCGGCGGTGGTCGCGCACATGGCGGGACTCACCGACGGGCTGGACGTGGCTTCGGTCGGCGAGCTGCGCGTTGCACTCGATGCCGGCATGGACGCGCAGCACGTCAGCTTCGCCGGCCCGGGCAAGAGCGATGCCGATCTGAAGCAGGCGCAGGCCGCGGGCATCCTGATCAACATCGAGAGCTTCCGCGAGCTGCGCGCGCTCGCCCAGGCCAGCGACGCCAGCGGCGAGGCCGCGCGGGTGGCGATCCGCATCAACCCGCCTTTCGAGTTGAAGGCTTCGGGCATGCGCATGGGCGGCGGCGCCAAGCAGTTCGGCGTCGATGCCGAACGGGTGCCGGATCTGCTGGCCGAGATCCGCGCGCTCGGGCTGGCCTTCGAGGGTTTCCACCTCTACGCCGGCTCGCAGAACCTGAAGGCCGAGGCGATTGTCGAGGCGCAGACCAGGAGCTACGAGCTGATCCTCGGCTGGGCCGAGCAGCTGCCGGCGCCGGTGCGCAGCCTGAACCTCGGCGGCGGCTTCGGCATCCCGTACACGCTCGCGGATACGCCGCTTGAGCTCGCGCCGGTGGCCGACTGCCTGCACGGTCTCGCCGAGCGCTGCGCCCGCGAGTTTCCGCAGGGCCATCTGGTGCTGGAGCTCGGCCGCTATCTGGCGGGCGAGGCCGGCGTCTACGTGGCGCGGGTGATCGACCGCAAGCTCTCGCGCGGGCAGGTCTTCCTCGTCTGCGACGGCGGCATGCACCACCACCTCGCCGCCAGCGGCAACTTCGGACAGGTGCTGCGCAAGAACTATCCGGCCATGGTCAATGCGCGACCCGGCGATCGCGAAACCGCCAGCGTGGTCGGCCCGCTGTGCACGCCGCTCGACCTGCTCGCCGACCGCGCTGATCTGGGCGTGGCGCAGGAGGGTGATCTGGTGGTGGTGTTCCAGTCCGGTGCCTACGGCAAGACCGCGAGCCCGCGCGAGTTCCTGGGGCATCCGGAAGTGGTGGAGGCGCTGGTGTGAGTCGAGCCTGCGGAAGACGCTACTCGAACCCATCCGAGAACAGCCCCTCCAGCACCGCCGGCAGGGCGTAGACGAAGACGTCGCTGGCGTTGTTGCTGTCGCCGCTGACCAGGTCACTGGCCAGCGAGTCGAAGGCGAACACGCTGGCGTCGCGGCTGACCGCCACGCGTACGCCGCTCGTTCCGTTGCCGGGCACGGTGTTGCCGGCATCGCTGCCGCTGATCAGCTCGGGCGGCAGGGTGGGCTGGGCCAGCGACCAGGCATAGGCCTGCGCGGGCTGGCCGACACCGCGCCGGCACTGCGCGATCACCAGGCCCGTGTTGCTGATCCGCGCGCTGTCGCAGATCCCCATGCCGGCAGCGGCGGGCACCGCGACGGCGGCCGGCTGGTTCAGACGGCGCACCCACAGCTGGGTGGCGCTGGCGCCGCCCGCGGTCGAACCGAACACCACGAGGCTGGCATCGGGCGAGATCACCGGGTTGCGCGCGCCGCTCAGATCGCTGCCGCCCGGGCCCAGACTGGCCTGGCTGGTGGTGCCGGCGATCCGATCGCGCAGGTAGATGCGCACCGAGCCGCTGGTCGGCGTGCCCAGCAGGTTGCTGGCGCTGCTGGCGAAGGCCACCCAGCGGCCGTCCTCGCTGATCGTCGGCCGCTCGCTGCCGGCGCCGCCGTTGCCCGGGCCGCCGCCCGGCGTGAGGTCGATGCGCTGGGTCGTGCCTGAGCTCAGGTCGCGCACGTAGACGGCGAAGC
Source organism: uncultured Aquimonas sp. (assembly GCF_937888285.1). GTDB lineage: Bacteria > Pseudomonadota > Gammaproteobacteria > Xanthomonadales > Xanthomonadaceae > Aquimonas. The sequence goes on along the minus strand of NZ_CALART010000035.1, from coordinate 6,819 downwards.
TCGATGAGCCCGCGTCGCCCGCCACCAGGCCGCTGGCGTTGGAGCTGAACGCGACGTAGCGGCCATCGCCTGAAATGCCGCCCACGCGGGACAGCGTGCCCGTTGGCAGAGTGCCGCTGGCGGTGAGGTTGACCAGGGCGGCCATGCCGGTGACGCGGTCGATGCGCACCACATGCACGCCGGCCGCGCCGCCGGTGTAGGTCGACGAGGCCGTGTCGAAGGCGACGAAGCGGCCGTTGGCCGAGGCCACCGCCTTCTCGTTGACGGTCGAGGCCGCCGAGGCCTGGCCGCCGGGCGTGCCGCTGACCACCGACAGCACGCCGCTGCCGAGATCGAGTGCGATCACCTGGGCGCCGGAAGCGCCGCCCGAGAGCAGGCTGCCGCTGCCGACGTTGAAGACCAGCACGCGGCCGTCGGCCGACAGCGCGGGCTCGAAGACACCGCCGTTGGCCTGCACGCCGCCGGGGCCATCGACACGGAAGAAGGCGTAGGACTGCGCCTGTGCGGCGCCGGCCCATAGCGCGGCGGAAACAACGAGACAGACGAACGAACAGGCAGGGCGCATGGGGCGGACTCCAGAGAGGTGCCCTGTCTGCTACGCCCTTGCGTGCGGGATCCCATCACGCGCGGCTCAGCGCGGCGCGAGCTCCAGCCCCAGCGAAGCCGCCAGCGCCTCGGCGCGGGCCCGGTCCGGCTGCTCGTTGCGCAGCCGCGCGCGCAGCTCGGGCAGGTGTGTGCCCAGCAGGCCTGCCGCGGCGGCGCGTTCGCCGCGGGCGCGCAGCCAGTCGACGCGATCGACCGCCAGCCGTGCCAGCTCCAGCGCAGCGGCGGTTCGGGTCTGCTGCACGGCCCAGTCCAGCGCTTCGCCCGCGGCCTCAAGCGCATCGCTGGCCGTGCGCACCTGCGCCTGCAGCCGCGCCGCGTGCAGGCCCTGACGCTCGCGCAGCGCCAGGGCGCCGCCGGCCTCGGCTTCCAGTGCGTCCAGTGCGCGGGCGGCTGCTTCGGCCTCGCCATCCAGCAGCTGCACCTCGACCGCCAGCAGGCGCCAGCGCTCGGCCGAAGGGTTCTCGCCGTCGCTTGATGTTGCGGCTCCGAGCCCGTCCGCAATCAAGGTTTTCGCGCGCGCCGCAGCGCCGCCCAAAGCCAGCACGCGCGCCGCGCCCCAGCGCACGCGATCGGCCTGGCCGGGCTGTAGCCCCGCAAAGCCGCTGGCATCGGCGAGTAGAGCTTCGACGTCGGCGCGTGCGCCGACCAGGTCGCCCTCGGACAGGCGCGCATGCGCCAGAATCCAGCGCGACAGCGCATCGGGCGCCCGGCCCAGGCCCTGCCAGTCGGCCTGCACCTGCTCGGCCAGCGCGCGCACCTCGGCCGGCCGACCGAGCGCCTGCAGGGCACTCATCCGCCACTCGTCGACGATGATCCGCAGCAGGCCGCCTTCGCCGCGCGCCTGCACGTACAGGGCGCGGGCACGATCGAAGTGGTCCAGCGCGGTCTGCGCTTCGCCCAGACCAAGCCGCGCGCGGCCGGCTTCGAACTCGAACTGGTAGGCGAACAGCGAGTTGCCGAGCCCGGCCTCGCGCAGTCGGGCCAGCCCGGCGGCGGCGGCGTCGGCGGCCTCGGCCGAGCGCGCCTGCGAGTTCAGCGCGCCGGCCAGCTGCTGATCGAGCGTGGCCACCGCATCGGCGCTGGCGCGCTCTCGCAGTGCGACCGTGAGGCCGAGCCGCGCTTCGCGCTCGGCCTCGTCGAAGCGCTCGGCATAGGTGGCCGCCTGCACGCGCTGGGCTGTCGCCATCGCCCGCGCGTCCGCGCTGGGCAGGGCCGCGTAGGCGCGCTCGGCGCGCTCCAGCCAAGGCGTGGCTTCCGGCAGACGGCCGAGGTCGACTAGCAGCTGCGCGTACTGCGAGGCGGCGCGCGCATAGGCCGGCCCGCGGTCCAGGCCCTGCTCCGACAGCGCCTGCAGGCTGTCGCGCAGCAGCGGCTCGGCCTGCGTCGCCTCGCCCAGCATCGCGTGCAGCGAACCCAGGTAGGCATTGACGAGGGCGACTTCGGAGGCGCCCTGCGGCAGCTCGCGGCGGACCCGATCGGCGCCGCGCTCCAGCATGCGGCGCAGGGTGATCGGGGCGTCGACATCGCCGTCGGGCGACAGCTCCAGCAGCAGGCCGCTGAAGAAATTGAGCGTGGCCTGGGCCTGCGCGGCCGACTGTTCGGCCAGCGCACGCTGCTGCTCGGCGCGGGCCTCGGCCGCCAGCGCGCGGTCGCGCTCCACGCCCAGCCGCCACAGGAACAGCAGCAGGGCCAGCAGCACCAGCACGGCAATGCTGACGCTGCCGCGATGGCGGCGGGCGAAGCGCGACAGCCGGTACAGCGGGCGCGGCCGCATCGCCCGCACCGGCCGGCCCTCGCGCCAGCGCTGCAGCTCGTCGCGCAGGGCCTCGACGCTGGGATAGCGCTCGCTCGCCTCTGGCGCGGTGGCCTGGGCGAGGATCGCGCGCAGGTCGGCATCCAGCGCCACCGGCAGCAGCCCCGCCGCGCTGGCGCCGCCGTCGGGCCGGCGCGCTTCAAGCAGCTCGCGCAGCAGCATGCCCAGCGAAAACACGTCGGTGGCGGTGGTCACCGCGCGGCCGGCGGACTGTTCGGGGCTGGCATAGCCCGGCGTCCACACCCGCGTCGAGGTGTCGCGGCTGTCGCCGCCGACATCGACCAGCTTGGCCACGCCGAAGTCGAGCACGCGCGGCGTGCCGTCGGCGGCCACCAACACGTTCGAGGGCTTGAGGTCGCGATGGATCACCAGCCGCTGATGGGCGTGTGCCACCGCTTCGGCGATGCGCTGCACCAGCGCCACCCGCGCGCCGCGGTCCAGGTGTTGGCGGGCGGCATGGGCGCAGACGTCCTCGCCCTCGACGTACTCCATGACGAAGTAGGGCTGTCCGTCGGCGAGCTCGCCGCCGTCGATCAGGCGGGCGATCCAGGGGTGCTCCAGGCTAGCCAGCACCTGCCGCTCCTGGCGGATCCTGCGGCGGCCGTCCTCGGTGGGAAATCCGCGCAGCAGCTTGAGCGCGCCGCGCTGGCGGTAGCCGCCGTCCACGCGCTGCACCTCGAACACCGTGCCCATACCGCCGGCGCCGAGTTCGCGCAGCACTTCCCAGGGGCCGATGCGGCTGCCTGCGCTGGCCGCGGGGCGTTCACTTTCCAGCCGCAAGGCGGTGGCTGCCAGCGCGCCGCGGATCACCGTCTCGGCGTCCTCGTCGGCGCGCAGCAGGCCCACCAGCGCGTGCCGCTCCGCGGGCGTGAGCGCGAGTGCGGCCAGCGCCTCGGCGCGCGCTGCCGGCGGCAGCGCCACCAGCGCGTCGAAGTGGGCTGCGAGCACATCAAGCGAGGGCGCGGGCTCGGACATGGGGGATCGGCCTGTGGGGCGCGGATGGGAGTGATCGGATGTACGTCGCGGCGCGGGCGATCGGATCAGGCGCAGCCGTCACTCGAGGATTCACTCCGACTCCAGGGCCTGTTTCAGCCAAGCGCGACCGAAGCGCAGGTCGCGGTCGACGGTAGGCACCGAGACGCACAGCGCGCGCGCCACCTGCTCGCGGTCAAGGCCAGCGAAATAGGTCAACTCCAGCGCCTGCGCGCGTCGCCCGTCCTGCCGCGCCAGCGCTTCCAGCGCCTCGTGCAGGCGCAGCAGGGTGGCGTCCTCCTCGCAGGCCACGCCATCGGCCGCCGACAGGCTGAGCGGTACGGCGCCGCCGCCGCGCTTGTCGCGCAGGCGTCGACGCGCCGCATCCACCAGCACCTGGCGGGTGGCCTGGGCGACGACGTTGAAGAAGTGCCGACGGTCTTCCCAGCTGGCCTCGGCCTCCAGCAGTCGCAGCAGGGCCTCGTGCGCCAGCTCGGTCGCCGACAGGCTGCCGCCGGGCAGGGCGCGCGCGCTGCGCTGGGCGATCGCCCGCACCTGCCCGTACACGGCTTCGACCAGTCGTTCGCGAGCCGACGCATCGCCGCCCTGCCACTGTCGAAGCAGGCGGGTGATCGCTGGCGGCTGCAGCTCCTCGGCTTCGATCATCGCCCGACCTCCGCTCGCCACTCCTGCCGCCGAGGCTCGGTCAGCCGGCGCGCACGGCAGGGTAGCCAAAACCCCGCCGGCGCGCTTACGGATCTCAACGGGCGCCGCCGCGTCGCCGCAAGCGCCAGTGCATGCCGAGGAGCAGGCGCGATCGTGGCGGGCGATGGCTGCGCCGGGCGCGCGTAGCTGGATGCCGACACTGCGGGAATGGTGCACCCTAGTCGGCCTCGAACCGCGCACGCAGCCACCGATGGACCCCACCGAACGCGCCAAGGACCTGTTCTTCACGGCCTTGGACTACCACCAGCGCGGCCGCCTGGACGAGGCTGAGGCCCTGTACCGCGAGGCGCTGACGCTGGTGCCCGAGCGCGTGTCCGTGCTGTCCAACCTCGCCACCGTGCTGGTGCTCAAGGGCCGCCACGAGGAGGCTCGAGCCCTGGCTGCGCGTGCGTTGGAGATCGACCCGGGCTGTGCGGAGGCCCACGCCATCCTTGCCGAAGTGCGGCGCAGCCAGAGCGGGCCGCAGTCGGCGCTTGAGGAGATCGACCGCGCCCTTGAGCGCGCGCCCGCCGACGCCGAACTGTTCTTCCACCGCAGTGCACTGCTGGCCGAGCTGGGACGTTTCGAGGAAGCGCTGGTCGACAGCGCGCGCGCCCTGCAGCTGCGTCCCGAGCACAGCGGCAACCGCGCACATCACGCGCTGTTGAGGGCCGCTGCAGGACAGCTCGACACCGCGCAGGCGGAACTGGCCGCGCTGCTGCGGGATGACCCGCGCCCGCTGGCCGCCGGCGAGGCCTGGGCCGGTCTGCTGCTGCGCCGTCGCGCTGAAGCGGGCGTCGCCCTGTCTGAGTCCATCGATCCCGCCCTGCTGGTGCGTGCGCTCGACACCCCATGGGCGCCGCCGCGGCGCCTGCTGCGGCCGGCCTGCGAGGCCCTGCACGCGGATCCGCGCACGCGGGTCTGGCTTGAGCGCGTACGCGATGCCTGGCCACAGCCGCTGCCGCCGCACAGCGCCTCCGACCTGCGCCTGGGCGCGGCTGTGTACGGCAACCCGCTGGTGCGCGCCCTGCTGCGCCAGCCGGTGCTGCCCGATCGCGACCTGCAGCGCCTGCTGGCGCAGCTGCGCGGGATTCTGTTCGAGCGGGCTGCGCGCAGCAGTGTCGAGGCACCGCTTGACGACCTGTTGCTGTCCTTCCTGTGTGCGCTGGCCGCGCACGCCCTGCGCCAGCACCACGTGTGGCCGGAAACCGAAGCCGAGCGCGGCGCGGTCAAAGCCCTGCGCAGCCGCCTGCAGGCGACGTTGGCGCGGCAGGAACCCTGGCCGGTGGCCTGGCTGCCGGCGCTGCTCGCCTATCGACCAATCGCCGAGATCGCCGCTTTCGAGGCGCTGAAGCCGCGCGGTGGTCCCGCCCCGGTGCAGGCCCTGCTGGCGCAGGCGGCGGCCGACCCCGGCCCCCTGCCCAGTCTCCGCTGGACCCATCTTCCAGCGAGTCCGCGCGGGCTGGCGCTGGCCGACTACCTGGCCGAGCGCATTGCCCCTTTTGCGCTGCCGCGCCTGCCCAAGCTGGGCAACCCGCGTGTGCTGGCGTTGGCCGCCGGCCACGGCGAATGGGCCTTCGAGCTGGCCCTGCGCCTGCGCGGCGCCAGCCTGCGCGCACTGGAGCCCGATGCCGCGCTCGCCGCCGCGCTGGCCGAACAGGCCCAGCGCCTTCGCCTGCCGCAGCTGAGCGTGGGGCGTGGCGGCCTGGAGGCCGCCGGCTCGGGCGGATACACCGTCATCGACAGCGGACGCCTGCTGCTGCCAAAGGGCCCGCTGCAGGCGCGTCTGGCCGAGCTCAAGCCCTGGCTGGCGCCGCGCGGACTGCTGCGGCTGCGGGTGCCCAGCGCGCGCCTGCGCATCGCCCTGGCTGCCGCCCGCGCCCACCTGCAGACGATCGGCTTCGACCCCGGCCGCGACGATCTGCGAACGGCCCGCGCGCAGCTGCTCGACCTGCCGGAGAGTTCTCCGATCAGCGCGCTGCACACCCTTCCCGAGTTCCATGCGCTCGGTCCCTGTCGCGCCCTGCTGCTGGACTGGGACGCCACGCCGCTCGATCTGCCCGGCCTGACCCAGCAGATCCACGCGGCAGGCCTGCGCTTCCGCGGTCTGGAGCTGGGCCCGGACGAGCGGGCGCTGCTGCCGAAGCAGGACGCACTGCCGCAGGACGTGATGGCCTGGGCCGAGCTGGAGGCGCGGCATCCGCGCATGTTCGCGGACTTCTACACGGTGTGGGCAAGCCCCTAGGGTGGGCCCTGGCCCACCATGGGCTCCGCTCTCGCCTCGGTCTTGCTTCGTCGCTTGGTGTTTGGAGGCGAAGAGCAAGAGCTTTCGGTCAGCCCTTCCGCGCTCCCAAAGCATGGCCATCCATGGCCATTCCCGCGTGCGGGCAGCCCGACCTCGGTGCTGTCATAGGGTGGGCCCTGGCCCACCATGGCCTTCGCACTCGCCCCGGTGTTGCTTGGGGGTTCTGTCGCTCTGTCGCTCTGTCGCTTGAATCGCAGAGCAAGAGCTTTCGGTCAGCCCTTCCGCGCTCCCAAAGCATGGCCATCCATGGCCATTCCCGCGTGCGGGCAGCCCGACCTCGGTGCTGTCATAGGGTGGGCCCTGGCCCACCATGCGCTCGACGCTCGCCCCGGTTTCGCTTGGTCGCTTGGTCGCTTGAAGCGCAGAGCAAGAGCTTTCGGTCCGTCCTTCGGCCGGCCCGAGTCACTTTTCTTTGAGT
>NZ_CALART010000034.1 GCF_937888285.1 uncultured Aquimonas sp. | reverse complement strand
AGAGCAAGAGCTTTCGGTCCGTCCTTCGGCCGGCCCGAGTCACTTTTCTTTGAGTGGCCAAAGAAAAGTAACCAAAAGAAAGGCCACCCCTCGTCCGCGCCCTTCGCGCCTCCGTGCGCGAAGGGTTCGCGTGAGTCCGTGGGTGTTCGTGGACAGGCCGTCCCTGGCCTGTCACGAACATCGGCCGCATCCCTGCGGCCGCCCCTGCGGGCTGATCCACGAACTCCCGCCGCTCCCCAGGGGCCCCGTGGAAGAGCGCGGGCTCCTGCCCGCAGGAGCCACGGCAACAGCAAAGAGCGAAGAGCGAAGAGCGAAGAGCGACAACCTGAGAGCTTCTCAGCCCCGCGCGGCGGGCCAGGTGTTCTCGAAGAAACACGGGGTCGTCATCCCCGCGCATGCGGGGATCCAGGACTCGTGCGACTGCGGCAAGCGACACTGGGCCCCCACCTACGTGGGGGCGACGATCAATGGGGTCGCAAGCGATCTGTTTCTTGAGAGCTTCCCGGCGCGGCGCCGTGCCACAGGTCTTCTCGAAGACACCCGGATTCGTCTTCCTCGCGAAGAGCCTGTCCTCGCGAAAGCGGGGACTGGGGCCCCGCATTCATGGGGGGCGACGATTCATGGGGTCGCGAGCGTTCTGTTCTCTGGGAGCGGCACAGCGCGATCTGGATGCACGGTGAACCACATGCCTGGCCGCACGCCTTGTGCAGACGGCCACGCCGTCGCCTCCGCAAAGAGCCTGTTCTCGCGCTGGCGGGCACGCGGGCCCAAGGGCGGTGTTCGGGGAGCGAGGCTTCTGCGCTCGTCCGGGCGCTACGTTCCACCGGTCTTTGGCGCGCCTGGCGGCCTTGACCCGCTGCCGCCGCTTCTCAGCCGGATCAGCAAGGCGCTGACGCTGCTCAATCCTCGTTGAACTCGCGCCCCTCGGCCTCGGCCTGGAGGCGCGCGCGCTGGATCTTGCCGGTGTTGGTCTTGGGCAGGCTGTCGCGGAACTCGACCTCGCGCGGCACCATGAAGTCCTCGAGCTGGCTGCGGCAGTGGGCGATGATCGCGCGGGCGTCGAGCGTGACACCCTCGGCCAGCACCACCACGGCGCGGATGGCGCGGCCCAGTACCTCGTCGGGCACGCCGACCACGGCGGCTTCGCGGATGCCGGGCAGGGCGTACAGCGCGGCCTCGACTTCCTTTGGCGCGACCTTCTCGCCGCGCGACTTGATGATGTCGTCCTTGCGGCCGACGAAGTAGACGAAGCCTTCGTCGTCCATGCGGAACAGGTCGCCGGTGTGCAGCACCTTCTCCCAGGGATAGCGGCCGGGCTTCAGCGTCTTCGCGGTCGCCTCCTCATTGCGCCAGTAGCCCTGCATCACATGCCCGCCGCGCACCACGAGTTCACCCACGGTGTTCGGCGGCAGCGGCCGACCTTCATCGTCGGCGACCCAGATCTCGGTGCCGGGAATGGCGATGCCGACGCTGTCCGGGCGCCGCGCAAGCTCCGCCGGCGGCAGCCAGGTGCAGCGCTTCGACTCGGTCATGCCGTACATCGAGAACACGCGCGCGTTCGGGAAGATCTCCTGCAGCTTCAGGATGTGCGCCGGCGGCAGCGCCGCTGCGGTATTGGTCAGGAATCGAACGGGCGCCACCCACTCGGGCTTCAGGCTCTTCATCTGCACCAGCATGGCGGCGATCGTCGGCACCAGCGGGAAGCCGGTGACGCGCTCGCGCTCCAGCAGCGGCAGCACCTTCTGCGGGAACGCGAAGCTGCGCTCCAGCACCAGGGTGTAGCCCTTCAGCACCGCCATCAGCAGCTGGTAGAGGCCGTAGTCGAAAGCCAGCGGCAGCACGCTCAGCACGACCTCGTCCTCGCTGGCTTCGAGATAGGTGGTGATCGAGCTGGCGGCGTGCAGGATGTTCTTGTGCGTCATCATGACGCCCTTGGGGTTGCCGGTGGACCCCGAGGTGTAGACCAGCATGGCCAGGTCGATATCGATGCCGCGCGGGGCCGCCGGCAGCCGTGCATCGGTGGCGTCGAGGAACTGCGCCCAGCCCAGGCCCAGCGCGCCGAGATCCGATTCCGGCGTCGCATCCATCACCACGATGCGGCGCAGGCTGGGCGTCTGTGCGGCGGCTTCCAGCGCGGCCGGCAGCAGGCTCAGCTGGGTGATCAGCACGCTGGCCTCGCAGTTGCCCAGCACGAAGGCCAGCTTGTGCGCCTTGGTGGTCGGGTTGATCACGCTGAACACGCCGCCGGCGCGCAGGGTGGCGAAGATCGACACGCAGGTTTCGATGCGGTTCTCGGCGAACACCACGCAGCGCTCGCCGTTCGCCAGCTGCGCCGCGTGCACCAGTGCCGCGGCGCAGCGCTCGACGGCGGCGTCGAAGCCGGCGTAGTCGAGACGCTCCTCGCCACAGACCAGGGCGGTGTGCAGCGGACGGCGCGCGGCGGCTTCGCGCAGGAAGGCTTCGAAACGCTTCATGGCGATCAGGCTCCGGTCTTGCGGCCGATGTAGCGGACCAGGGCGCCGACGCCGTCGATGTTCTCCGGCAGCACTTCATCGTCGTCGACGGTGAAGCCGTAGGTCTCCTCCAGCCAGGTCACGAGCGTCAGCACGCCCATCGAATCGATGATGCCGGCCTCGAACAGGCTGGTCTCGGCGTCGAGCGGCGCGTCGCCCGCGGTGGGGAAGGCATCGGCCAGGAAGGCGCGGACCTGGGTTTCGATCGGGCTCATGCAGGTGTTCCGGGTGTGCGGGCGGATGCGCCCGTGCGTGGAGGAAGGAGGCCACGGACCCGCGGCGTGGCGGGCACGCGCGCGCTCCGGGCTCAAGGGCGGCCGGCAGGCCATGCCGGGGCGCGGAATGCTAGCACTCAGGCGGCGTCGGGCCGTGCCCGGGCGTCCGCCTGCGCCGAATCGGACATCGCTTCGACCGCAGGCGCCGAGGCGGCCTCGTCCGGCCGCGGCAGCACTCCGACCCGGCGCGCCGGGCTGCCGGCAACGATGGTGTAGGGCGCCACGTGGGTGCTGACGATGCTGCGCGCGGTGACGATGCTGCCTTCGCCGATCTCGACGCCGGGCAGGATCATCGCGTCGGCGCCGATCCAGACGTTGTCCTGCACGACGATCGCGCGCACGTCCTCGTCGCTGGGCGGCGCGCCGGCGAGGCGTGCGGCAGGGTCGCTGGCGTGGCCGGCGGAATCGCGGAAGCTCACTCCGCTGGCGACCTGCACATGCCGACCCAGCCGGATCTCGCGGCCGACCACGAAGGCCACTTCATGGCCGATATCGCAGTGGTCGCCGATATGCAGCTTCGGCCGCGCCACGAAGCTGGCGGCGAATTTGAGGCTCAGCTTGCCGTTGAAGTGCACGTGGTCGCCCAGCACCAGCTCGCCGCGGCCCATCACCCAGGGTACGTAGATGCCGGCGGTGACGCCGCGTCCGAAGCGGGTGCAGTAGGCCTTCAGCAGGGGCTCGGCGATCAGCTTGCCGCGGACGAAGAAGACCACGCTGCGCAGGCCGAGGAACAGCCACAGCATCGGCAGCACCAGCAGCTTCGGCGCCGGCAGGGTGAAGTGGTGCAGGCGCCGCTTGCCAGAGCGCAGCGCGCGCGCCAGCGGGTGGTCGGCGCGTGCGGCCCAGTGGCGCAGGGAAGACAGGCTCATCGGTAGGGAATCCTCAGCGTCCGAACAGGCGCCGCAGCCAGCCGCGCGTGGGTGCGGCCCCGGCAGGGGTGGAGTGGGTGGGCTCGCCGATGGGCGCAGCGCGGGCCAGCTCTTCGGCGAGGCCGCGCAGGCTGGCCTGGCCGACGCGCAGCAGATTGGGGCGTTGGCCGCACAGCGCTTCCAGGCGGTTGATCATCGACAGCGCCAGCAGCGAATGGCCGCCGAGGTCGAAGAAGTTGGCGTCCGCGGTGACTTCGGTTTCGGGCAGCAGCTCCGACCACAGCGCGACCAGCACCGCCTCGTAGTCGGCCGCGGTGCGTGGCGCCGTCGCGATCGGCGTTGCCGGGGCCGGAGCGCTCGCGGTAGGCGCGGATGCGACCACGGCCGCCGCCGGGGTATCGATGGCAGCCCCCGTATGCGCGCGGAAGTCGGCAGCAAAGCTCAGCGTCGCGAGAGGCGTGGGCGAATCCGCCAGCAGCGCCTGCATCATGGCCACCAGGCCGTCCAGAAAGGCCTGCAGGGTCTCGCGCCGGTACAGCGCGCTGTTGCCGCTCAGCAGCACGTGCAGGCCGTGGTTGGTTTCGACCAGGAACAGAGCCAGATCTTCGGTGACGCCTGGCGTGCGGGTCTCGAAGCGGCTGTGCTGCAGGGCGCCCCAGCGCTCGGGCCGCGCGCGTACGTCCTGGAACGAGAACGAGGCCTGGTAGAGCCGTCCCGCGCCCATGCCTGCGCCCTGCAGCAGCGGCATCAGGTCTTCGAGCTGCACGTCGGCATGGGCGAAGGCTTCGATCACCCGCGGCTTCAGCGCGGCCACCAGAGCGCGCAGGGTGCCGCCGCCATCGACATCGACAGGCAGGGCCAGCAGGTTCACGAAGTAGCCGGCCAGCGCCTCCAGCTCCGGGTGGTTGCGGCCGCGCACCGGCGTGCCGATCAGCAGCTCGGACAGACCCGAGGCGCGCTGCAGGGCGGCCGCAAACGCGGCCAGCAGCAGCATATAGGGCGTCGCATCCCAGCTGCGCGCGCGCTGCTGCAGGGCCTCCATGTAGGACTTCGGCAGCTCGTGCATCAGGCTCAGGCCCGCCCCGCTCATGCCGCTGCTGCGCGCATGCTCGGTCGGCAGCGGCAGGTAGCGACGTCCCTGCAGGCGCTCGCGCCAGTACGCAAGCTGGCGGGCATAGGCCGGGCTGCGCAGCCAGTCGCGCTGCCAGTTCGCGTAGTCCACATAGCTCACCGGCAGGGCGGGCAGGGGCTGCGCAGGCTCGGCGCAGGCCGCCGCCATGGCCTGGTAGAACACGTCGAAGCTCCAGCCGTCCCAGATCGCGTGGTGGGTCATCAGGAACAGCACGTGGTCCTCCGCGTCGAGCTGGAACAGCGCCAGCCGCCACAGCGGCGCGCGGTCGGTGGCGATCGGCGTGTCGATCAGCGCATCGATGCGCTGGATCAGCACGGCCTCGCGCTGCTCGGGCGGCAGCGCGCGCAGGTCGATGGTGTCGGGCAGGAACACCGGCACCTCGGCGAGCACCTCCTGCTGCAGCCCCTCCGGCCCACGCGCCAGCCGCGTGCGCAGCACCGGCTGCTGGGCGACAAAGGCGCGCAGCGCGGCCTCAAGGCGCGCGCGATCCAGCGGCCCGCGCAGCCGATGCGCCGAGGGCATGTTGTAGGTGTTGCGCGAAGGGTCGAGCTCGCAGAGCTGGAACACCCGCGCCTGCATCGTCGACTGCGGACCGTGCTGCTGGTCCGGCGCGCGGGCGATCGGCGCCAGCTCCTCGCGCTCGACCCTGCCGCTGCGCTGGGCATCGACCAGCGCAGCCAGCTTCTCGGCCGAGCCCTGCTCGAAGATGTCGCGCATTTTCAGCGCCGCACCGGTGGCCTTGTTCAGCCGGGTCACCAGCTGGATGGCGAGCAGCGAATGGCCGCCCAGCGCGAAGAAGCTCTGCTCCATACACACCTCCGGCAGGCCCAGCAGCTCGGCCATGGCGGCCGCGACGCTGGCCTCAAGCGCGCTGGCCGGGGCGCGTCCTGCGGCCACCTGCTGCGGCGGCGCCGGCAGGGCCTTGCGGTCGGTCTTGCCGTTCGGCAGCAGGGGCAGGGCGTCGAGCGCCAGCACATGCTGGGGCACCATGTACTCGGCCAGCTGCCAGGCGCAGCGCTGCCGCAGCGCGGCTTCGTCGAGCGAGTGCCCCGCGCCCAGCACCACATACGCGACCAGGCGTTGATCACCGGGGCGGTCCTCGCGCACCAGCACGGCGGCCTGCTCGATCTCCGGCTGCTCCAGCAGCACCGACTCGATCTCGCCGAGCTCGATGCGGTAGCCGCGCAGCTTGATCTGCGCGTCCATGCGGCCGAGGTGGCGCAGTCGGGCGGGCGCTTCCAGCACCGCCAGATCACCGGTGCGGTACAGCGGGCCCTCGATGCCGGGCAGCTGCACGAAGCGCTCGGCGCTGAGCTCCGGCCGGTTGAGATAGCCCGCCGCCACGCCGAGCCCGGCAATGCACAGCTCGCCCTCGGCGCCGGTCGGCACCGGACGCTGCTCGGGGTCCAGCAGATACAGCTGGGTGCCGGCGATCGGCGCACCGATCAGGATGCCGCGCTCCGGGGCCTCGACGCGCCAGCAGCTGGACCAGACCGTGGTCTCGGTCGGCCCGTACATGTTCCACAACGCCTTGACCACCGGAAGCAGGCGGGTGGCCAGCGCCCCCGGCAGGCCTTCGCCGCCGAGCAGCACGCAGCGACCGGCGAGATCCGACAGCTCGCCATCGGACAGCCACATCTGCAGCACCGAGGGCGTGGTCTGCAGATGCGTGCAGCGCTCGTCGCGCAGCAGCGGCCACAGCAGGGGCGGGTTCTTGGCCTCGTCCTCGCTGGCGATCACGCAGGTCGCACCGACGGTCAGGGGCAGCAGCAGTTCCAGCACCGAGATGTCGAACGAAGGCGTGGTCACCGCCAGCAGGCGATCGCCGGCGGCGAGGCCAGGCTCGACCTGCATCGCGGCCAGGAAACTCGCCACGTTGCGCTGGCGCACCGCCACGCCCTTGGGCTTGCCGGTCGAGCCCGAGGTGTAGAGCACATAGGCCAGGGCCTCGGGATCCACCGGCCAGAGCGCGGCATCGAACTGCGCGGCCGACGCGATCGCCGGCAGGGCCAGGCAGCGTCGACCTTCGGCCAGCTCGGCCGGCACCGAGGCCGGATCGTCGCAGAGCAGAACATCAAGCTCGGCGTCGTCCGCCATGTGCAGCAGGCGGCCGCGCGGAAAGGCCGGGTCCAGCGGCACGTAGGCGGCGCCGGCGGCGAACACCCCGAGCATCGCCGCAGGCAGGTCGGGGCCGCGGCGCAAGTACAGGCCCACCCGCTGGCCCGGCTGCACGCCGGCGGCTGTCAGCACGGCGGCGATACCGGCCACGCGTGCGCCGAGTTCGGCATAGCTGAGGCTCCGCCCACCGAAGCGCAGGGCCTCGGCCTGTGGATGCGCGCGCAGCGCCTCGGTGAACATCGGCAGCACGTGGCCGGGCGGCGCCACGGCGCAGGGCGTTGCCGCGATCGGGGCGGGCGCGGGCGTGGGCACCGCCTGCAGCGCGGGCGTCACGTCGATGGCCGGGCGCGACGCGGGGGGCGCGAGTCCCGCCAGCTCGTGCAGCGCGGTCTCGAGCGCTTGCGCGACTGCCGTGATGCGCGCGGCGCTGAAGAACTCGACGCTGTGGTGCAGGTCGAGCGCGATCCGTTCGCCCTCGTCGTAGAAGTTGAAGATCAGCTCGCCCAGCAGGCCCGGCTTGCGGCCCTCGCGCATCTGCGCCGACAGCGGCGCGAAGCCGGAGAGGTCAATGCGCGGGTTGAGGTTGAAGAACACGCCCGACAGCGGCGGCCGGTTGCCGCGCGAGGCCAGGCCGAGTGCACGCGCGAGGGCCCCCTGGGTGACCAGCGGCTGCTCCAGCGCGTCCATCAGCACGGCGCGTGCCAGCGGCAGGGCGGCGCGCGCGCTCGACGCCGGCGGCAGCTGCACTCGGATCGGCAGGTCGAGAACGCCGTCGGCCAGCAGGGCTGGATGCCGGCCCAGGGCCTGGCTGGCATAGGGCAGGCTCAGAACGAAATCGTCGCGCTGCGACAGGCGCTGCACGGCGACGGCGGTGGCGGCCAGCAACAGCTGGAACAGGGTGCAGCGCTCGCGCTTCGCCACCGCTTTCAGGCCTGCGACCAGGGCGCCCTCGAAACCGAGCGCGCGCGTATCGGCGGCAAAGCTGCGGCGGGCGCCGGGCTCGCGGTCGCCCAGCACCAGCGGCGCAGGCGGATCGCGCAGGCTGTCCATCCAGGCGCGCAGCGCCGCCTGGCCCTCGGGGCCCGCCATGCGCTCGGACTCGGCCTTCGCAAAGGCGAACGGTGACTCGGCAGGCGCCAGTGCCGGCGCGCGGCCCTCGATGCGCGCCCGGTACAGCTCGGCCAGTTCGGCGAGGAACACGCTGGCAGCCCAGCCGTCGAACACCAGATGGCTGGCGATCAGATGCAGCACCGCACGCGTCTCGCCCAGCCAGAACAGGTCCAGCGCCAGCATCGGTGCGCGCCCCAGCGCGAAGCGCTGCGCGGCCGCGGCCTCCAGCGCGGCCGCAAGCGCGCGCTCCTGCGCCTCGAGCGTGCCTTCCAGCGTGTGGATGCGGCAGCGCGGCTGGATCGAGGCATCCAGCGCCTGGCGCGGTTCGTCTTCGGCCAGCCGCAGGCGGAACGCGGCATGGCGCTCGCAGAGCGCGTGCAGGGCGGCTTCCAGCGCCGCGCGGTCGAGCCCGCCGCGCAGCTCCAAGCTGAAAGTTTCGTCCAGCGCGCGCAGGGCGTTCTCGTCGAAGCTCGCGGCCAGCCAGCGCTCGGCCTGGCCGGGGCTCAGCGGGCCTTCCAGCGGCGCGCTCGCGTTGGTGTTCGTCTCGCCCGGCTCGACGCGCGCGCGCTCCGGCGGCGGTGCGCCGTCGCGACGGCTGATGAAACCCAGCGCCATCAGCTCATCCAGCGCACCGACGAAGACCTCGACGATGCGGTCCAGCTCGGCTGCGCCCATGGCCGCCGTGACGAAGTGGCCGAACTGCTCGTACAGGTGCAGGCCGTGGAAGCGCGCCAGGTAGTAGAACAGGCTGACGTATTTCTGGTCCTCGTCCCACTGCAGGCGCCACAGCGAGGCGCAGTGCACGGCCTTCACCGGCGCGCTGCGGGCGACGAACGCGGTGTTGAGCCGGTCGACCAGGCCCTGGGTGCGCGCGTTCAATTCGTCATAGAACGCCTGGCCGCCACGCTTCAGTTCCAGCAGCGTGGCCCGGGCCGCGGCCAGCGCCAGCGGGTGGCGGACGAAGGTGCCGGCGAAGTAGGTGACGCCGGCCTCGGGATAGCTGTCGTCGCCGTAGGCCCAGTGGCCGCCGTCGAGCGCGTCCAGCCAGTGCGCGCTGCCGGCGATCGCGGCAAAGGGCAGGCCGCCGCCGATGATCTTGCCGTAGGTGCAGAGATCCGCGCGCACGCCGTAGAACTGCTGGGCGCCGCCCGGCGCCAGACGGAAGCCCGTGACCACCTCATCGAAGATCAGCGCCGCGCCGCAGCCGTCGCAGATCTCGCGCAGGGCCTGCACGAAGGCGCGCGGCTGCAGGGTCGGGTATTTGTTCTGGATCGGCTCGATCATCACCGCCGCCAGCGCGTGGCCGCGTTCGCGCAGGATCGTCAGCGCCTCGTCGGAGGCGTAGTCCAGCACCAGCACGTTCTCGACCGCGTTGGCGAGGATGCCGGGGGCGGCCGACAGCGAGCGCAGCTGGCGGGTGCCGCGCACGATCACCTCGTCGAAGATGCCGTGGTAGCTGTTGGTGAAGATGGCGATGGTCTTGCGTCCGGTCACCGTGCGGGCGATGCGCATGGCGCCCATCACCGCTTCCGAGCCGGTGTTGCAGAAGCCGACGCGGGCGTGGCCGGTGAATTCGCTGATCAGGTCGGCCACCTCGGCCGCCAGCGGATGCTGCGGTCCGACTTCCAGCCCGCGTTCGAGCTGGGCGTGCATCGCCGCCACCAGGGCCTTGGGCTGGTAGCCGAGCAGGTTGGCGCCGAAGCAGCTGAGCAGATCGATGTAGTCGTTGCCGTCGAGGTCCCGGATCCGGGCGCCCTCCGAACGGTCGGCCACGATCGGATAGACCAGATCCTTCCACAGCGGGTTGAAGCCGGTGACGACCCGCGGATCGGCCATGCGCGCGCGGTGCTGCTGGCTGAAGGCGCGGGACTTGCCGCTGCGTTCGAGATAGCGGCGGGTGAAGTCATCGAGCCAGGCGCGCTGCGCGGCGCTCATCTGCTGCAGCGGCTTGACCGTGATCCGCGCCGAGGCGCCGAAGGGCTTGGCGATGAGGTCGGCCTTGTCCTCACCCTCCGGGCTGGGCGCGTTGGTGGTCGCCGTGGACACGCTGGGCCGCGCGGCAGTCGCCAGTGCGGATGGCGCGGTCGCGGTGGACGTCGCCGTGTTCTGGGCCACGCCAGTCTGCGCCGCCGCGCTCGGCGCAGGTGCGGCAGAAGGCAACGGCAGCGCGGCACTGCCCAGCAGGGCCAGCTGCTGCTGCATCAGCGCCATCTGCTGCTGGATCAGGCCGAGTACGCCCGCATCGGCGGGCAGGGCGGGCAGGGCGACGGGCTGCGGGCTCGCGCCGGCCGCCGCGCTTGTTGCAGTCACGCTCGCCTGCACAACGGCGGCAGCCGGCAGGGTGTTCGCAGCGACCGGAGCCGGTGCCGGCGCAAAGCGTTCCGGCGGCAGCTCGGCGTGCAGGAACTCGACCAGGCGCTCGACGCTGTCGAGGTCTTCCATCAGCCGGCGGAAGCGCAGCTTGATCCCGAACACGCGCTCCAGCTCCAGCGTGGCCTGGGTCAGGCTCAGCGAGTCCAGGCCCTGTTCGACCAGGCTTTCCGATGGCGACAGATCCTCGGGCGCGAGCCCGGCCACATCGGCCAGCAGGCAGCGCAGTTCGATGGCGAGGGTGGGGCGACGGTCGGCCATGGGCAGGTCCTCGGCCGCGCGAGTCGGCGCGGCCAGCGGTTCAGCGGCTGAATCAATGGTCGTCGCGGCGCTGTCGGGCTGGCGCGCGCGGAACCAGAAGCGGGTGTCGGCGAAGCGATAGGTCGGCAGCGGCGCGCGCCGGGCATCGCGCGGCAGCGGCCAGTCCAGCGGCAGGCCGGCGCACCACAGGCGACCGATGGCTTCGACCGCGTGCAGGGCCGCATCGGCCGCGGCAGTCGGCGGCGGCAGCAGGGGCTGCACGCGCGGCGCGCGGCCCTGGGCATCGCGGTGCTGGCGGGCCAGCGCGGTCAGGGCCTGGCCGGGCCCGAGTTCGACCAGCACGGTGCCGGGTTCGGCCAGCTCGCGCGTCAGCGCATCGGAAAAGCGCACCGGCGCGCGCACCTGGCGCGCCCAGTAGGCGGGGTCACTCGCCTCGTCAGCACGCAGCGGCGCGCCGCTGACGCAGGAGTAGACCGGCAGCTGCGGCGGGTTCAGCGGGATCTCCGACAGCGCCTGCTGCACCGCCGGCAGCGCGCCGTCCATGGCCGCGCTGTGGAAGGCGTGCGAGACCATTAGTCGCGTCGCCTGCAGTCCGGCTTCGCCCAGCGCGCCTTCGAGCGCATCGATGGCGGCGGCAGGGCCGGCGAGCACGCAGAGCTGCGGCGCGTTGTAGCCGACGATCTCGATGCCGTCGTGGAGATGCGCAGCCAGCGCATCGGCGCCAGCGCGCACCGCCAGCATGCCGCCGCGCGGCTGCGTCCACATCGCCGCTGCACGCGCGCAGACCGCACGCGCGCCGTCTTCGATCGACAGCACGCCGGCGACGGCGGCAGCTGCGTACTCGCCCAGGCTGTGGCCGATCAGCGCGGTGGGCTGAAGGCCCAGGCTGGCCAGCCACTGCGCCAGTGCGACCTCCATGCAGTACAGGGCCGGCTGGGCGTAGCGGGTTTCGGCCAGCAGGGCGCTGGCGCGGCTGTCGCCGGCTCCGAGCAGCAGGGCGCGCAGATCGATGTCGAGCAGCGGCTGGGCGGCGGCCAGCGCGGCATCAAGCGCTTCGGCAAAGGCCGGCACTTCCGCATGCAGGGCGGCGGCCATGCCCGGATGCTGCGAGCCCTGGCCGGGAAACAGGAAGACCAGACGCGGCGCCGGCTCGGCGCTCTCCGGCTTGGCTTCGCGGCGCAGGGCAGCGACGAGTTCGGCGCGATCGCGGGCGGCGACCGCACGTCGCAGCGGCAGCGCGCTGCGGCCGCGCACCAGGGTGGCCAGCACAGCGTCCAGCGGCAGGGCCTCGCGCTCCAGCGCATCGGCCAGATCGGTCGCACGCGCAGCCAGCGCCTCGGCGCTGCGTGCGGACAGCGGGAACAGGCGCAGGCTGCGCGCTTCGTCCTCTGCGCGGAGCGGCGCGAGCGAAGGCGCTTCGCTGAGAACCACATGCGCATTGGTGCCGCCGACGCCGAAGCTGCTGACCGCCGCTGCCCGCGGCAACGCGCCGCGCGGCCAGGGCTGGGCTTCAGCGCTGACCCGGAAGGGCGTGGCGGCGAAATCGATCTGCGGGTTCGGCGCGCGGTAGTGCAGGGTGCCGGGGATGCGCTCGCGCGCAAGACAGAGCGCGGCCTTGATCAGCCCGAGCACGCCGGCGGCGGCGATGGTGTGGCCGAGGTTGGACTTCAGCGAGCCCAGCACCACCGAAGTC
Organism: uncultured Aquimonas sp.; assembly: GCF_937888285.1. Lineage (GTDB taxonomy): Bacteria > Pseudomonadota > Gammaproteobacteria > Xanthomonadales > Xanthomonadaceae > Aquimonas. The sequence continues at coordinate 6,956 of NZ_CALART010000034.1, read as the reverse complement.
GCCGGAACGGCGTCTTCGGCATAGGCGCGGCGCAGGGCTTCGACTTCGATCGGATCGCCGAGCGCGGTGCCGGTGCCGTGCGCCTCCACATAGCCGATCGCGCTGGCCGGCAGCCCTGCGTCGTCCAGCGCCATCCGGATGCACTCGGCCTGGCCCTGCACGCTGGGTGCGGTGAAGCTGGCCTTGCCGGCGCCGTCGTTGTTCAGGCCGACGCCGCGGATCAGCGCGTGCACGGTGTCGCCGTCTTCCAGCGCGCGTTCAAGCAGCTTCAGCACCACCAGCGCGCCGGCGCTGCTGAACACGGTGCCCGAGGCTTCCGCGTCGAAGGGTCGACAGCGGCCATCCGCGGATTCCATGCCGCCCTCGACGTGCAGGTAGCCGGACCGCTGCGGCACCAGCACCGAGGCGCCGCCAGCGATGGCGACTTCGCAGCGGCCTGCACGCAGGGCCTGCACGGCTTCGGCGACGGCGACGAGGCCGGTCGAGCAGGCCGTGTGCACGCTGAGCGCCGGCCCGTGCAGGTCGAGCCGATGGGCGATGCGCGTCGCCGCGTAGTCCTTCTCGCTGGCCAGCATCAGGGCGAACTCGCCGCTGGCGGCCACGCGCTCGGGCTCGGCGGCGCGCAGGGCCGGCGCATAGCTGTTGTTGCCGGTGCCGGCATAGACGCCGACGCGCTCGCCACGCGCCGCCAGCGCCTGCGGATCGAGGGCGGCGTCTTCCAGTGCGGTCCAGGCCAGCTCCAGCAGCAGGCGCTGCTGCGGGTCGAGCAGGGTGGCCTCGCTCTTCGACAGGCCGAAGAAGGCCGCATCGAAACGATCGGCATCCTCGAGCACGCCGCGCGCGGCGACGAAGTTGGGCCGCTCGATCAGCGCGCGCGGCAGCGCGGGGTCGAGTTCGTCGCGACTGAAGCGACGCAGGCCTTCGACGCCCTCCAGCAGGTTCTGCCAGAAGGCTTCGACATCGCCGCTGCCCGGTGCACGCAGGGCCCAGCCGATGATGGCGATTGGTGCCTGCGCGTCGGCCGGGTTGCGCCGCGCCGCCGTCGCGGTTTCGGGGCCGTGCTCCAGCGCCTCGACCTGAGCGGCCACGCTGGGACGGTCGTAGACCAGTGCGACGCTCAGGCCTTCGATGCCCTGCGCGCGCGCCTGCGCGACCACTCGCAGCACGCTCAGCGAGCGCGCGCCGGCGGCGAACACCGAGTCGTGTTCGGAGAGATCGCCGCGGCCCAGTGCCTCGCGCCACAGCGCCAAGAGGCGCGCGCGCGGCGGCAGCGTGCGGTCGACGCTCGTATCGATCTGCGGCGCCGGCAGGCCGCGGCGGTCGATCTTGCCGCTGGGCGTGGTCGGCAAGCGCGGCAGCAGCACATAGCGCAGCGGCTGCATATAGGCCGGCAGGCGCTCGTGCAGATGCGCGCGCAGGGCTTCGATCAATGCGCTGTCGTCGCCGGCCTGGCGCGCCACCACCCAGGCGACCAGCTGCCGGCCGAGCCCAGGCAGCTCGCTGGCGCCGACCGCGGCATCGCGCAGCGCGCCCTCGCCGAGCAGGGCCAGTTCGATCTCGCCGGGCTCGACGCGGTAGCCGTCGATCTTGAGCTGCGCATCGGCGCGGCCGAGGTAGTGCAGCACGCCGTCGGCATCCAGGCGCACGCGGTCGCCGGTGCGGTACTGCGTGCCGTTCGGTGTTTCCGTGAAGCGCTCGGCGCTCAGCTCGGCGCGGCCGAGATAGCCGCAGGCCAGCGTCTCGCCGCCGAGCAGCAGCTCGCCTTCATCCGCGGCTGCCGCGTCTTCAAGCGGCCCCAGCGCGATCCGCACATGCGGCAGGGCGCGGCCGATCGGCGGGATCGCAGGCCACGCCGCCGGATCGCCTTCCAGCTCGAAGGCGGTGACCACGTGCGATTCGGTCGGCCCGTAGTGGTTGTGCAGGGCGCTGCCGGGCAGGCGCGCGAACAGCCGGCGGATGCTGTCGGTCACCTGCAGCTGCTCGCCGGCGCTGACCACATCGCGCAGCGGCGGCGGCGCGGCCTCGACGCAGGCCTCGGCCAGCATCTGCAGGGCGACATAGGGCAGGAACAGACGCTGCACGCCCTCGCGCAGCAGCGCCGCGCGCAGGGCCTCGGGGTCGCGTCGTTCGGCCTCGGACAGCAGGACCAGGCTGCCGCCCGTGGCGATCGTCGACAGGATCTCCTGGAAATGCACATCGAAGGACAGCGGCGCGAACAGGGCGGTGACCGCCGGCTGGCCGAGGCGCGGGTGCGCGGCGTGCCAGTCGATGAGATGCGCGAGCGGCTGCGGGCCCATGGCCACGCCCTTGGGTCGGCCGGTCGAGCCGGAGGTGAACAGCACGTAGGTGAGTTCGCCTTCGCCGGCATGCGGCCGGGTGTGCGCCTGCATCGCGTCGAGGCGCTGCAGCGGGCCCAGCCGCGCTTCCAGCGACAGCAGATCGGATTCGCGGCCCAGCACCGCGCGCGGTGCCGCGTCCTCCAGCATCGCGGCCAGCCGCGCATCGGGATAGCCGGGGTCGAGCGGCACATAGCAGAGGCCGAGCTCGATCGCCGCCAGCAGGTCGATCAGGGTGTCGGCGCGGCGCTCTGCAGCCAGCGCGATGCGTTCGCCGCGTGTGAGCCCGGCCGCGCGCAGGGCTTCAGCACGCAGTAGCACCGCTCGCCACAGCTGCGCGTAGTCGAGCCGCGCGTCCGCGCTGACCAGAGCCGGCGCGGCGGGCCAGCGCTGGGCTGCGCTCGGCAGCCAGTGCCGCAAGGGTGTGGGCTCGGACGTGGCGATGGCCATGGGCAGGTCCCCCGACGCTGCGTGTTCAGACTCCGTAGAAACCGCGATACCAGTCGACGAAGCGCTGGATGCCCACCTCGACCGGGGTCGCCGGGCTGTAGCCGGTGTCGCGCATCAGCGCATCGACATCGGCCTCGGTGTCGGGTACGTCGCCGGGCTGCAGCGGCAGCAGGCGCTTCTCGGCCGTGCGGCCGAGCGCCTGCTCGATCAGCTCGATGTAGCGCGACAGCTGCACCGGCCGGTGGTTGCCGATGTTGTAGACGCGATAGGGCGCGCTGGAGCTGGCTGGCGAGGGCAGCAGCGGATCGAAGGCCGGGTCCGGCCCGGGCACGCGGTCGAGCGTGCGGATCACGCCCTCGACGATGTCGTCGATGTAGGTGAAGTCGCGGGTGTGCTGGCCGAAGTTGAAGACGTCGATCGGCTCGCCGGCGAGGATCTTGCGGGTGAACAGGAACAGGGCCATGTCCGGCCGGCCCCAGGGCCCGTAGACGGTGAAGAAGCGCAGGCCGGTGGTCGGCAGGCCGAACAGGTGGCTGTAGGTGTGGGCCATCAGCTCGTTCGACTTCTTGGTCGCCGCATACAGGCTGACCGGGTGGTCGACGCTGTCCTCGACCGCGAAGGGCAGCTTGCGGTTGGCGCCGTAGACCGAGCTGGAGCTGGCATAGACCAGATGCTCGATACCGCCGTGGCGGCAGCATTCGAGGATGTTGAGGAAGCCGACGATGTTGGCGTCGATGTAGGCCCGCGGATTTTCCAGCGAATAGCGCACGCCGGCCTGGGCCGCCAGGTTGACCACGCGGTCGGGGCGGAACTCGGCGAACGCCTGCTCCATCGCCGCGCGGTCTTCGAGTGATGCCTTCAGGAAAGCGAAGCCGGCGCGCGGCGAGAGCCGCTCAAGCCGGGCCTCTTTCAGGCGCACGTCGTAGTAGTCATTGAGGTTGTCATAGCCCAGCACCTCGTCGCCGCGGTCGAGCAGGCGATGGCTGAGGGTGGAACCAATGAAGCCGGCGGCGCCGGTGACCAGAACGCGCATGAAGCAGGGCTCGCAGAAGTGGGATGTGGTTCACGACTTTCCGCGACGCAGGATAGCAGCGGCCGGGGTGAAAGTGTGTTTCAGATCACAGTAAAGGCTGGGATTCGGGATTGGGGATTCGGGATTCGACCGAAGGTTGGACTTTTGGCGAGGTCTTGAAGCTGTGCCTTGGATTTCCGCAGTGACGGTCTGCTGAGCCACTCCGAGTGGGCAGGGATCGCTCCAGCGGATGTCGAAGCCGGCGCGCCAGCGTTCGCGAGCGCTTTGCGCCCTTCGGACGAATCCCGAATCCCGAATCCCCAATCCCGGCCTCAAAGCCTCTCATCGACCGCCTCGCGCGGCAGCAGGCTCTTCACATCGAACAGCACCGAGCCGGGCTTGCCGTAGGCGCGGATGCCGGCGGCGCCCAGGGCGGCGAACTCGCGGTGGCCGACGGCGAGCACGATGGCGTCGTACAGCGCCGGTGCCGGGGTGTCGATCAGATCGAGGCCGTACTCGTGGCGGGCTTCGGCGCCGTCGACCCAGGGGTCGTGCACGTCGACCTTGAGGCCGTAGTCGGCCAGCGCGTCGATCACGTCGATGACCCGGGTGTTGCGCAGGTCAGGGCAGTTCTCCTTGAAGGCCAGTCCCAGCACCAGCACGCGCGCATCGACCAGCGGCAGGCGCCGGCGCGCCATCAGCCGCACCACCCGCTGCGCCACGTAGGCGCCCATGCCGTCGTTGATGCGGCGGCCGGCCAGGATCACATCCGGGTGATGGCCGATTTCCTGCGCCTTGTGGGTGAGGTAGTAGGGATCGACGCCGATGCAGTGGCCGCCGACCAGACCCGGCCGGAAGGGCAGGAAGTTCCACTTGGTGCCGGCCGCGGCCAGCACGTCCTGGGTGTCGATGCCGAGCCGGTGGAAGATCTGCGCCAGCTCGTTGATCAGCGCGATGTTGAGGTCGCGCTGGGTGTTCTCGATGACCTTGGCGGCCTCGGCGACACGGATGCTGCTGGCCTTGTGGGTGCCCGCGCGGATGATCCGCCGGTACAGCGCGTCGACGAACTCGGCGACTTCGGGCGTCGAGCCCGAGGTCACCTTAACGATGTCAGGGAGGCGATGCGCGCGGTCGCCCGGGTTGATGCGCTCGGGGCTGTAGCCACAGAAGAAGTCGAGGTTGTACGTGAGGCCCGACAGGCGCTCCATCACCGGCACGCAGACTTCTTCGGTGGCGCCCGGATAGACGGTCGATTCGAAGATCACCACGTCGCCGGGTTTCAACGCACGGCCGACGGTTTCGCTGGCGCCGACCAGCGGGCGGAAGTCCGGGCGCTTGGCCTCGTCGATCGGGGTCGGCACGGTCACCACGAACACGTTGCAGGCGCCCAGGGCGGCCGGATCGGTGGTGAAACCCAGCGCTTCGGCCGCCGCCAGCTCCTCGCCCGACACCTCCAGGGTGTGGTCGCGCCCGGCCTTCAGCTCATCCACGCGGCTGGGATTGATGTCGAAACCGAGGGTGTCGATCTGGCGGCCGAACTCCACGGCCAGCGGCAGGCCGACATAGCCGAGGCCGATCACCGCCAAACGCAGGGAAGCCTCATCGGCCGATCGCGCAAACGTCATGGTCTTGCCATCCAATGTGATGTGGCTCACAGTTTACCAGTCTTCACGCCCGACCGAGCAGACCGCTCCCGCCCCGACCATGCGCTCGATCACCGATGCCTTCCACCCCGCCCGTCGCTGGGTCCTGCTGCTCGCCCTGGCCGAATTCACCGTGCTGGTGCTGGTGTTCTATGCCGCCGCCGGCCTGCGCTTCCTCGGCGATACCGAGCTGCTGTCGCGCGCTTTCGGCGAGATCCTGCCGAGGGCCCTGCTGTTCGCCAGCGTACATGTGCTGGCGATGACCGCGCTCGGCATGTACATCTCGCAGAGCCGCGAAGGCCTGAGCGGGCACATCGTGCGGGCGGCGGTCGCCTTCCTGGCCGGCGGCCTGTTCCTGATCGCCCTGCAGTACGCGCTGCCGGTCAGTCCGATCGGCCGCGGCGTGATGTTCATCGCCATGCTGCTGGGCCTGGCCTCGATCATGCTCACCCGCTATTTCGCCCTGAAGTCGGTGGGCGTCGAAGCGCTGCGGCGGCGGGTGCTGGTGCTCGGCGTGGGCGAGAAGGCCGCGCTGATCGCCACCCGCCTGCGCCGCCTGTCCGACCAGCGCACTTTCCAGGTCGTCGGCTACCTGCCGATGCCGGGCGACGCCGACGCGATTCCGCAGGAGCTCCGGCTGGACCCCGCGCCCGGCCTGCTGGCCCTGGTGCGCGAGCACGACATCGACGAGATCGTGATCGCGGTGGACGAACGCCGCGGCATCCTGCCCATGGATGCGCTGATCCAGGCTCGCCTGCGCGGCCTGGTCGTCACCGAGGTCGGCACCTTCTTCGAGCACGAGAGCGGCAAGATCAAGATGAACGTGCTCAACCCGTCCTGGCTGGTGTTCTCGCGCGGCTTCGACGCCGGCGCCCTGCGGGTGGCCAGCAAGCGCGCTTTCGACGTCGCCGCCTCGACCCTGCTGCTGCTGCTGGCCTCGCCGCTGATGCTCGTGACCGCGCTCCTGATCTGGGCCGAGAGCGGCTTCCGCGGCTCGATCATCTACCGCCAGGAGCGGGTCGGCCAGGGCGGCCAGGTGTTCCGCGTGCTCAAGTTCCGCAGCATGCGCGAGGACGCCGAGAAGGACGGCGTCGCGCGCTGGGCGCAGACCGACGACGACCGCATCACCCGCGTCGGCCGGGTGATCCGCAAGCTGCGCATCGACGAGCTGCCGCAGGTCATCAACGTGCTGCGCGGCGAAATGAGCTTCGTCGGCCCGCGGCCCGAGCGTCCGACCTTCGTCGAACAGCTGGCCGCGGAAATTCCCTACTACGCGCTGCGCCACACGGTGAAGCCCGGCATCACCGGCTGGGCCCAGCTGCGCTATGCCTATGGCGCCTCGGTCAAGGACGCCGAGGAAAAGCTGAAGTACGACCTGTACTACGTGAAGAACCACAGCCTGATGTTCGATCTGCTGGTGCTGCTGCAGACCTTCGAAGTGGTGCTGTTCGGCAAGGGCGCGCGCTGAGAGGGTGTTGACAAATTAGGTGGTCAGGCGTCGAAGCAGCATCCGCG
>NZ_CALART010000033.1 GCF_937888285.1 uncultured Aquimonas sp. | reverse complement strand
CACGACCTTGCCAAGGTCGGGGTCGCGAGTTCGAGTCTCGTTTCCCGCTCCAGATCCACGAAACCCCGTGGTGACTTCGGTCCTCCGGGGTTTTGTTTTTAGGCGGAACCGGTTGTCGCCGTCGCAGGCTTCGGCAGGTGCCGCTGGTGTTAGGATGCACCGCCACGGCCTGGTGGCAGAGTGGTCATGCAGCGGCCTGCAAAGCCGTGTACGCCGGTTCGATTCCGACCCAGGCCTCCATCTTGCGAATGACAATCTGAATGCGGGAATAGCTCAGTTGGTAGAGCACGACCTTGCCAAGGTCGGGGTCGCGAGTTCGAGTCTCGTTTCCCGCTCCATTCGAAGCCCCGGGCCTGCGCCCGGGGCTTTTCTTTTGCGGCCGCAGTAGGCGGATGGCTCTCACATGCTCTCAGTCCAGCGAGCGGAAGTCGCGTGAGCGCTTCTGCACCAGCTTGAGCGCCATCCGGTCCGGAAGCAGCTGGGTCACCGCCTTGATCAGCCGATTGGCCCGCCCGGGCACGTGCACGACCTTGCCGGCAGCAAGCGCATCCAGCCCCTCGCGAGCGACCTCCTCCGCGCTCATCCACATCCAGCGCGGCATGCGCGAGACCTGCGGACGCGTGCCGGTAATGTCGTGGAACTCGGAGTAGGTGAAGCCGGGACAGAGCGCGCAGACGCGGATCCCGCGTTCGGCGTTCTCCAAGGCCAGCGACTCCGAGAAGCGGATCATGAAGGCCTTCGAGGCGGCGTACAGGGTGTGGCCGGCCGAGCCGGGAACGTGGCCGGCCAGGGAGGCGACATTCAGGATCTCGCCGCGCCCGCATGCCTGCATGGCCGGCAGCAGGCGCCAGCTCAGCTCGCAGACCGCGGTCACCATGACCTGCAGGAAGCGGGCATGCGCGGGCCAGTCCGGCACATGGAATGCGCCTGGCAGGCCGTATCCCGCGTTGTTGACCAGTCCGCCGATCCTCAGGCGGCGTTGTTCGAGCGCGTCGACGATGGCCGCGGGTGCCGACGGGTCCGCCAGATCCGCCGCCAGAATCTCCACCGCCACCTGCGGACGGAGCTCCGCGGCCAGCGCCTCCAGGCGCTCGGTGCGACGCGCCAGCAGCACCAGCGCGCGACCGCGCCGGGCGTACTCGCGCGCCAAGGCTTCGCCGATGCCGGCCGATGCGCCAGTGATCAGGACGTACTCGGTATCCATGGAGCCTTGTTCCCCGTTTGGCTGGTTTGGAAGGGCGCACTGCGGCCCTTTCCGGGCGTGCGCCGACGTGGGCATTCTTCCACAGCGCGGAGAAGGGACTGCGGAACGGCCAGTCACGGTCGGCTTGCAGCAGTCTCGCATCGCGACCTCAACTCGCCGCGTCGCGGCGCCTGCACACATGGCCAAGCACACCCTTTGCATGCCGCACACGCCCGGCGGAGTATCCGTGCCGGAGTCGGCTCAACACGAGGTGCCCGATGCTGGCAGGACGGGGAAGGCGGAAGTGGGCGGCAGCCCAGGTTGTCCTTGCGCTCGCGCTGCACGCGACGGTCGCGTGCGCGGCGCGGTTGGAGCTGGATCTGGACATCGAAGGGGACCCCGGCGACGGCGCGCTCGTGCTCAGCCTGCATTCGCCGGCTGCCGCCGCCCAGGTCGCGCCCGTACAGGCGGTGATGGACCAGCGCGGGCGCCAGTTCGCGCCGACCCTGCTGGTCGTGCCGGTCGGCAGCACGGTGGCTTTCCCGAACAGCGACGACATCCGCCACCACGTCTATTCGTTCTCCGCCGCGCGTCGCTTCGAGCTGCCGCTGTACGCGGGGGGCAACGCCGAGCCGGTCGAGTTTCCCGAGGCCGGCGTCGTGGTGCTCGGCTGCAACATCCACGACTGGATGCAGGCCCATATCCTGGTGATGGATACGCCGCACCACCGCGAGGTCGATCCCGGCGTACCCACCGAGCACTGGATCGAGGCACCGCCGGGCGATCATGTCCTGCGGGTCTGGCATGCGCGGCTTGCAGGCGATGCGCCCTGGATCGAGCAATCGGTCCGACTGGACGATGCAGAAGTGCTCCGGCTGCCGCTGGCCTTGACGCTCACGCCGCCTCAGGGGCCTGCGCTCTCAGAGGATGCACAGCTGCGCGCCCTGCAGGAGCGCTTCCGGGCCCTTCGCAAGGATCCCTGAGGCGTGCTCCGGCTCCGCTCCAGCCTCCGCGCGCGTCTGATCGGGCTCGTTCTGCTGGTGGTGCTGCTGTTGCTGGCCGCATCGGCGCTGGCCGTGCAGTTCGGCACGCGCGGCGTGGTCGATCGCGTCGCGGGCGCGGAGCTGGCAGCGGCCGAGCGCGTCTGGGAGCGCTTCCTCGAACTGCGAGGGCAGCGACTGCTGTCGGCGGTCTCGGTGCTGGCGGAAGATTTCGGCTTTCGCGAGGCGGTGGCGAGCGGCGATCGCGCCACCGGCGTTTCCGCGCTGCTGAACCACGCCGCCCGGGTGGAAGCGGATTTCGCCCTTCTGCTCTCGCCCACCGGCGAACCGATCGCGACCCTGCCCGAGTTCGAGCTCGACGCACTGCGTCCGGCGCTGCGCGATATGGTGGAGAGCCCTGATGCCGCGCGCGGATCGGTCGGACTGGTGCAGATCGAAGGCGTCGCCATCCAGCTGGCGCTGGTGCCGGTGCGCGCGCCGCAGCGGGTGGCATGGGCGGGTTTCGGCTTCGCCATCAGCCGCGGCGTGTTGACCGACTTCAGTGCCCTCACCGGTGCCGACCTCAGCCTGGTGGTCCCTGAGCGCGGCGTCGTGCTGGCGAGCAGCCTGTCGAGTGACCAGCAGTCCGCATTGCTGCAGGCCCTGGCCGACGACCAGGCCGCCGACGATGCGGTTGTGAGCCTTCGCAGCGCGCTGCGCAGTGTGGATGGTCAGGCCATGGTGCGCGTGCTGCAGTTCGACCGCGATCGCTTCGAAGAGCCCATGCGCGCGCTGCGCAGCAATATCCTCAGCCTTTCGCTGCTGATGGCCTTGCCGGCGGTGCTGGCCGCGCTCCTGGCAGCGCGTGGCATTGGCCGGCCCTTGCGTGCTCTCACCGAGGCGGTGGAGCGCATTGCTGGCGGCGACTACGCCGTAGCCATGCCGCGTTCTGGGGGCGAAGAGCTGAGCGTGTTGGCATCTGCGGTAGATGCGATGCAGCTGCAGATCCAGGCGCGTGAGTCGCGGATCCAGAAGCAGGCAATCGAAGACGGACTGACCGGCCTGCCCAACCGCCCGGCAGCCCTGGCGATGCTGGACGCTCTGGTCCAACCCCGCGATGGGCAGCGCTGGTGCCTGCTGTTGATCGACATCCGCCGCTTCGCGCAGATCAACGACAGCCTTGGTGCCGAAGCCGGCGATGCCCTGCTCAGGAGCCTGGGCCTGCGCCTGCGCGAAGCCTTTCCCGAGGACGGCCTTGCCCGGCTGGGCGCCAACGAGTTCATGCTTCTGGCGCGAGGTGCGCCCGGGAAACCGCCGATGGGCTGGGCGCTCGATGTGTTGGCACGCATTGGCAGCGCGTACTGGGTCGGAGCCGCGCCAGTGCGCGTCGAGTTCACCGCCGGTCTCGCCTGCCTTCCCGGTGATGCCGACAATGGTCGTGCGCTTCTGCGCCGCGCCCAGCTCGCCCTGGCGGATGCCAAGCGCGAGGGCTTGCCCGTCTGTGCCTACCGGCCGGGTCGGGAGGATCGTCATCTGCGGCAGCTGAGACTGATGGCGGATCTGCGTCAGGCTGCAGATCGCGGCGAGCTGTTCCTGGTGTTCCAGCCCAAGGTCGATCTTCGCAGCGGGCGGGTGGTGCATGCGGAGGCGCTGTTGCGCTGGCGGCATCCTGAACTCGGTCTGGTGTTTCCCGACGAGTTCATCCCGATATCCGAGCGCGCCGGCCTCGTTGGCGCGCTGACCCGGTTCGCGCTTGCCGAGGCGATCCGCAGCTGTCGCGCCTGGGGTGTGGCGGGCATCGATCTGGCGGTGGCGGTCAACCTGTCGGCACTGGATCTTGCCGACCCTGGTCTGGCCGCGCGCATCGAGAGCGAGCTCGCAGGGCAGGACTTCCCGGCCTCGCGTCTGATCGTCGAGGTGACTGAAAGCGCCGTCGTGACCGACCTCGCCACCGCGATCGAGCAGCTGCAGCGCCTGCGTGCTGCCGGCGTGCGCGTCGCCATCGACGATTTCGGCACCGGGCAATCGTCCCTCGCCCAGCTGCAGCACCTCCCGGCAGACGAGCTGAAGATCGACAAGAGCTTCGTCCTGACCCTGCAGCCGGGCAGCGCGGAGGAGGAGCTTGTGCGAATCGCGGTTGAGCTGGGCCACCGCTTCGGCATGCAGGTGATCGCCGAGGGCATCGAAACGCCGGCAGGCCTCGCGGTGCTGCAGGAGCTGGGCTGCGACCTCGGGCAGGGCTACCTGTTCAGCCGGCCGATGGCGGGCGCCGACCTGCCTGGCTGGTGCAGCCGGTTTGATGGATGGCAGCCGCTGTCCGTGCTTGACTGAGACCCCGCTTGTCACGGAGGCAAGGCTGATGCATGTGGACCACACCGGCGCGCTCGCGCATTCCGTCCGGCCGCGAGCCTCCAGAGCGGTTGGGTGGATTCTGGCCCTATTGCTGTCCGCCTGCGCCTCGGGATCACGGCCGACACTGCAGGATGACGCGCTGTTCGCCGATCTGGGCGGGCTGCAGGGCGTCACCGCGATCGTCGATGGGCTGCTCTTCGCCATCAGCGAGGACCCCCGCATCGCCCATCATTTTGCCGAGAGCAACATTCTGAGACTGCGCGAGAAGCTGATCGAGCAGCTCTGCGCGGAAGCCGGCGGGCCCTGCGTCTACACCGGGGACAGCATGCAGCAAAGCCATGCCGGGCGGGGCTATACGCAGGCGGACTTCAACGCGCTCGTCGAATGCCTGCAGCAGTCGATGCAGGAACAGGGTGTGCCTTTCGCCGCCCAGAACCGCCTGCTCGCCCGGCTTGCGCCGATGCAGAGGGACATCCTGTACCGCTAGGTGGCAGCGGCATCGCCCAGCTGTGCCTGTGCGGGATCGGGTCTTCGGCTCCTCGGCATTCGTTGGAGCTTGCCCGCGAGACGCGTATCCTGCGCGCCGCCATGGCCGGTGCGGCGCCTTGTACCGGCCATCCCGAATTCGCTCATAACGGAGTAGCGTCCATGCGCAGCACCATCGTCGCGGGAAACTGGAAGCTCAACGGCAGTCGCGACAGCGCGCGCGCGCTGCTCGATGCGCTGCTCGCCGGCTCGCGGCCCGACGGCGTCGAGCTGCCGGTGTTTCCGCCGCTCGCCTATCTGGCCGAGCTGGCCCAGGCCTACGCGGGCCGCGGCATCGAGTTCGGTGCCCAGGACGTGTCCGAGCACGAACGTGGCGCATTCACCGGCGAAGTCTCTGCAGCCATGCTGTACGAAATTGGTGCGCGTTGGACTTTGGTCGGACACAGCGAGCGGCGCAGCTACCACGGGGAGACATCCGAGCTGGTCGCGCGCAAGGCGAGGGCGGCTGTCAGCGCCGGCCTCACGGCCGTGGTCTGCGTGGGCGAAACCCGCGCCGAGCGCGAAGCGGGATCCACCGAATCGGTGCTGCGCGCCCAGCTTGCGCCGGTGCGCGCCCTGGGCAGCGACTTGCTGTCGCGCTGCGTGCTGGCCTACGAGCCGGTGTGGGCGATCGGCACCGGGCTCACCGCGAGTCCGCAGCAGGCGCAGGATGCCCATGCGTTCATCCGTAGCGAAATCTCCGCAGTCGATGCTAATATGGCGAACTCGCTGGTCATCCTGTACGGCGGCAGCGTCAAGCCCGACAACGCGGCTTCGCTGTTCGCACAGCCGGATGTCGATGGCGGTCTGATTGGTGGCGCCGCTCTGGTGGCTGCCGATTTTCTGGGGATCGCGGCTGCGGCTGCTTCCCGCGGATGAATTCCGATACAAGCTGGTATCCATGTCCTCCACTGTCCTGACTCTCGCCAACATCCTGTACGTCCTGGTCGCCGTGGCCATGATCGTGATGATCCTGCTGCAGCGCGGCGCAGGCGCGGCGGCCGGCTCCGGCTTCGGCGCTGGCGCCTCGGCTACGGTGTTCGGCTCGCGCGGGTCGGCCAACTTCCTGTCGAAGTCGACGGCGGTGCTGGCGATCCTCTTCTTCGCGATCAGTCTCGGCATGGCCATGTATGTCGCTCGCGGCGGCCTGCGTGCGGGCCCGGTCGACGATCTCGGCGTGATGGGCAGCGTCCAGCCTGCTGCAAGCCAGCAGATTCCGGCCGCCGTCGAAGCGCCGGCCAGCCAGATTCCCGAGGCTGTGGTGGCGCCCGCCGCCACGGCTCCCGAAGCTGCTTCCGAGCAGCCTGTGGAGCAGGACGAAAGTCGGGAAAATCCCCCGTCGGAGGGTGGGTCGGGCGAGTGATCGCCTGATACAATCCGACTCCGCTGGAATGAGGCGCGCAAGACGCCATCCAGCGATCCCTTGCCCAGGTGGTGGAATTGGTAGACACACTATCTTGAGGGGGTAGCGGCGCAAGCTGTGCGGGTTCGAGTCCCGCCCTGGGCACCAACATCCTGAAACGGCAGCGGAGCTGCACTCGCGCTCTCCGCTGCGCTGATGCGCCCCATCGCGGCGCGGAGGTGGCGACGCGTGTTGGCCGATTACCTGCCGATCCTGATGTTCCTCGGCGTAGCTGCCGGCATTGGCGTGGTCCTGCTCTTCCTGGGCTGGCTGCTGGGTCCGAAGTCGCCCGACGGCGAGAAGGGCTCGCCCTACGAGTGTGGCTTTGAAGCCTTCGAAGACGCGCGCATGAAGTTCGACGTGCGCTTCTACCTCGTCGCCATCCTCTTCATCATCTTCGATCTCGAGATCGCCTTCCTGTTCCCGTGGGCGCTGGTGTTCAAGGACATCGGCGTGACCGCGATCGCCGCCATGGCGGTGTTCCTGGGCATCCTCGTGATCGGCTTCATCTACGAATGGAAGAAGGGAGCGCTGGAATGGGAGTGAGCCAGCTGCTGCACAACCCCGAGCCGATCGGTCGTCTCGACGACATCCTCCGGCCCGAGGGCGAGAACCCGCTGCTTGAGCGCGGCTTCGTCACGACCTCGGTCGATGCGCTGCTGAACTGGGCGCGCACCGGCTCGATGTGGCCGATGACCTTTGGTCTGGCCTGCTGCGCGGTCGAGATGATGCACGCCGGCATGTCGCGGCTCGACCTGGACCGCTACGGCGTGATCTTCCGCCCTTCGCCGCGCCAGTCAGATGTGATGATCGTGGCCGGCACCCTGGTCAACAAGATGGCGCCGGCGCTGCGCAAGGTCTACGACCAGATGCCCAACCCCAAGTGGGTGATCTCTATGGGCAGCTGCGCCAATGGCGGTGGCTACTACCATTACTCCTATTCGGTGGTCCGCGGCTGTGATCGCGTGGTGCCGGTCGATGTCTACGTGCCGGGCTGCCCGCCCACGGCCGAGGCCTTGATCTACGGCATCCTGCAGCTGCAGAAGAAGATCCGCCGCACCAACACGATCGCGCGCTGAGCAGGCCATGGCAGACGAAACCTCCACCTTGGCCGAGCGCCTGCGCGCCCGCTTCGACGGCAAGCTGCAGAAGCTGCACGTCGAGCGCGACGAGACCTCCATCGAGGTCGCGCCTGACAGCCTGATCGATGTCTGCCGCACCCTGCGCGACGACCCGGAGTTCCGCTTCGAACTTCTTGTGGATGTGTGCGGCGTCGACTATCTGGGCTTCGGTGATGTCGAGTGGGACACCTCGGACGTCTCCGCCGAAGGCTTCTCGCGAGGCGTTGAAGGGTACGGTCCCGGCCGCTTCAACTGGGAGCAGCGCCCCGCCGTGTCCTCGGGCGCTGGGCGCTTTGCCGCGGTGTTCCATCTTCTTTCGATCGTCCACAACCGCCGCCTGCGCGTGCGCTGCTTCGGCGCCGACGACGCGCTGCCCGTGGTGCCCAGCGTGACCGAGCTGTGGCCGGGCGCCAACTGGTTCGAGCGCGAGGCCTTCGACCTCTACGGCATCGTTTTCGAGGGCCATCCGGACCTGCGCCGCATCCTGACGGACTACGGCTTCGTCGGGCATCCGTTCCGCAAGGACTTCCCGCTGATCGGTAACGTCGAAGTGCGCTACGACCCGGAAAAGGGCCGCGTGGTGTACGAGCCGGTCAGCATCGATCCGCGCGTCGGCGTGCCGCGCGTGGTTCGCCACGATTCGCGCTACGAGCAGGCCCAGGCCGAGCGCAGCGCAGGGCAGGGCAAGTAAGCCATGCAGGAAATCCGCAACTACACGATGAACTTCGGCCCGCAGCATCCGGCCGCCCACGGCGTGCTGCGCCTGGTGCTGGAGCTGGACGGCGAGACCGTGGTGCGCGCCGACCCCCACGTCGGCCTGCTGCATCGCGGCACCGAGAAGCTGGCCGAGTCGAAGCCCTTCAACCAGTCGATCGGCTACATGGATCGCCTGGACTACGTCTCGATGATGTGCAACGAGCACGCCTACGTGCGTGCCATCGAGAACCTGCTGGGGATCCAGGCGCCAGAGCGCGCGCAGTGGATCCGCACGATGTTCGATGAAATCACCCGCGTGCTGAACCACCTGATGTGGATCGGCTCGAACGGTCTCGACCTCGGTGCGATGGCGGTGATCCTGTATGCCTTCCGTGAGCGCGAGGAGCTGATGGACTGCTACGAGGCGGTCTCGGGCGCGCGCATGCACGCGGCCTACTACCGTCCTGGTGGCGTCTACCGTGACCTGCCCGAGCGCATGCCGCAGTACAAGGAATCGCCCTGGGCCAAGGGCAAGGAGCTGAAGCGCCGCAACGCCTGGCGCGAGGGCTCGATGCTCGACTTCCTCGAGGCCTTCACCGACGACTTCCCCTCGAAGATCGACGAATACGAAACCCTGCTGACCGACAACCGCATCTGGAAGCAGCGCACCGTCGGCATCGGCGTGGTCAGCCCCGACCATGCCCTGGCCTGGGGCATGAGCGGCCCGATGCTGCGCGGCTCAGGCGTGGCTTGGGACCTGCGCAAGAAGCAGCCCTACGCCAAGTACGCCGAAGTCGATTTCGACATCCCGGTGGGCGTCAACGGCGACTGCTACGACCGCTACCTCGTGCGCGTCGAGGAGATGCGCCAGAGCAACCGCATCATCAAGCAGTGCATCCAGTGGCTCCGCGCCAACCCCGGCCCGGTGATGCTGAAGAACTTCAAGGTGTCGCCGCCCTCCCGCGAGGAGATGAAGGACGACATGGAAGCCTTGATCCACCACTTCAAGCTGTTCACCGAGGGCTACTGCGTGCCGGCCGGCGAGACCTACGCCGCCGTCGAGGCGCCCAAGGGTGAGTTCGGCTGCTATCTGATTTCCGACGGCGCCAACAAGCCGTTCCGCGTCAAGCTGCGTGCCCCCGGTTTCGCCCACCTGTCCTCGATGGACTCGATCGTGCGCGGGCACATGCTGCCGGACGTGGTGGCGATGATCGGCACCTACGACGTCGTGTTTGGAGAGATTGATCGATGAGCTCGGGATTCGGGATTCGGGATTCGGGATTCGCGACAGCCGTGAACAGCGGCTGCGGCGCGACGTCCGTTCCGGCTTCGTGTCCTTGCAGCTCCGACCCGGGCCAGCGCGGCCCGCTATTCCGAATCCCGAATCCCGAATCCCGAATCCCAGCTCTCCACCCATGAAAGCCACCGGCAATTTCGAGACGGTACGCGAGGTCGACCCGCTCGCCGTGCTCAGCGAGCACACCCGCCACCATATCGACCACTGGGTCGGCAAGTTCCCGCCGGATCGCAAGCGCTCGGCGCTGATCCAGGGGCTGATGGCGGCGCAGGAGCAGAACGGTGGCTACCTCACCGATGAACTCGTCACCGCGGTGGCGCGCTACCTGGACCTGCCTTCCGTTTGGGCCTATGAAGTCGCCAGCTTCTACTCGATGTTCGAGCTGAAGCCGGTCGGCCGGAACAACGTGGCGATCTGCACCAACATCAGCTGCTGGTTGAACGGCGCCGAGGATCTGGTCGCCCACGTCGAGAAGCGTCTGGGCATCAAGCTCGGTGAGAGCACCCCGGACGGCCGCATCTACCTGAAGCGCGAGGAAGAGTGCCTGGCCGCCTGCTGCGGGGCGCCGATGATGGTGGTCAATGGCCACTACCACGAGAAGCTCACCCCGGCATCGATGGACCAGATCCTGGATTCGCTGAAGTAGGGGCCGCCGGCCGCGACGTTTGGACACCGAACGCCGCGCCGCACCTGCTTTGGCAGGCCCGTCGCCATCCCGCGGCGGGCAGATGAGGAAGAGGCGAGAAGGCAATGGCGTACGGACCGGAACCGCAAGAGCACAGCGTCGTCTACACCACGCTTCACTTCGAGAAGCCGTGGAGTTACGAGAACTACCTGAAAGTGGGTGGTTACCAGGCGCTGCGTCGCGTGCTGACCGAGAAGATCCCGCAGGAGCAGGTGATCGACATGGTCAAGCAGAGCGGCCTGCGCGGCCGCGGCGGCGCCGGTTTCCCGGCTGGCCTGAAGTGGAGCTTCATGCCGCGCAATGCGCCGGGGCAGAAGTACATCCTCTGCAACTCCGACGAGTCCGAACCGGGCACCTGCAAGGATCGCGACATCCTGCGCTACAACCCGCACGCGGTGATCGAAGGCATGGCGATTGCGTGCTACGCCACCGGCAGCACCGTGGCCTACAACTACCTGCGCGGCGAGTTCCACCACGAGCCCTTCGAGCACTTCGAGGAGGCGCTGAAGGAGGCCTACGCCAACGGCTGGCTGGGCAAGAACGTGCTGGGGTCGGGCGTCGACATCGACATCTACGCAGCGCTCGGTGCTGGCGCCTACATCTGCGGCGAAGAAACCGCGCTGATGGAATCGCTGGAAGGCAAGAAGGGCCAGCCGCGCTTCAAGCCGCCGTTCCCGGCCAACTTCGGTCTGTTCGGCCGTCCGACCACGATCAACAACACCGAGACCTATGCCTCGGTGCCGGCGATCATCCGCAACGGCCCCGAGTGGTTTCTGAACCTTGGCAAGCCCAACAACGGCGGACCCAAGGTGTTCTCGGTGTCGGGCCACGTCAACAATCCCGGCAACTTCGAGATCCGCTTGGGCACGCCCTTCAAGGACCTGTTGGCGATGGCGGGCGGCGTGCGCGGTGGCCGCAAGCTCAAGGCCGTGATCCCCGGCGGTTCGTCGATGCCGGTGCTGCCGGCCGACACCATCATGGAACTGACCATGGACTACGACGCCCTGCAGAAGGCGGGCTCCGGTCTGGGTTCGGGCGCCGTGATCGTGATGGACGAGACCACCTGCATGGTCAAGGCCTGCCGCCGCATCTCGCAGTTCTACTACAAGGAAAGCTGCGGCCAGTGCACGCCCTGCCGCGAAGGCACGGGCTGGATGTACCGCGTGCTCTCGCGCATCGTCGAGGGCCGCGGCACGGTCGAAGACATCCACATGTTGAAGGCCGCCGCCGGCCAGATCGAAGGCCACACCATCTGTGCCTTCGGCGAAGCCGCTGCCTGGCCGGTGCAGGGCTTCCTGCGCCACTACTGGCATGAGTTCGAGTACTACGTCGCGCACGGCCGATCGATGGTCGAAGCGGAGATGGGGGTGGCCGCATGAGCCTTGCGCGCTGTTGCGACGCGGGATTCGGGATTGGGGATTCGGGATTCGAAAGAGCCGGTGCCCCCACTCCAGGCGTATCCCGCTCTGAACGAATCCCGAATCCCGAATCCCGAATCCCTGTGGTGAAGGCATGAGCGCCGCACCGTCTGCGCCCAACGTGGCGCCCGACCAGGTCAACATCGAAATCGACGGCACCGCGATGGCGGTGCCCAAGGGTTCGATGATCATCGAGGCCGCCGACAAGGCCGGTATCCCGATCCCGCGCTTCTGCTACCACAAGAAGCTGCCGATCGCGGCCAACTGCCGTATGTGCCTGGTCGACGTCGAGAAGATGCCCAAGCCCGCGCCGGCCTGCGCCACGCCGGTGATGGAGGGCATGAAGATCTACACGCAGTCCAAGCGTGCGCTCGACTCGCAGCGCAACGTCATGGAGTTCCTGCTGATCAACCATCCGCTGGACTGCCCGATCTGCGACCAGGGCGGCGAGTGCGAGCTGCAGGACGTGGCCATGGGCTATGGCCGCTCGGTCAGCCGCTTCGTCGAGCGCAAACGCGTGGTGCCGGACGAGAATGTCGGCCCGCTGGTCGCCACCGACATGACCCGTTGCATCCATTGCACCCGCTGCGTGCGCTTCGTCGGCGAGATCGCCGGCACCTACGAGCTGGGCGGCATGGGGCGTGGCGATCGCCTCGAGATCGGCACCTACATCGGCAAGAACATCGACAGCGAGCTGTCCGGCAACATCATCGATGTCTGCCCGGTCGGCGCGCTGACCAACAAGCCCTTCCGCTACCGCGCCCGTGCCTGGGAACTGGCCGCGCGCGAGTCGATCGGCTACCACGACGCCCTGGGCTCAAACCTGTACCTGCACGTGCGCCGCGGCGAAGTGATGCGCGTGGTGCCGCGCGACAACGAGTCGATCAATGAGAGCTGGCTGTCGGATCGCGACCGCTACAGCCACACCGGCCTGACCGCGGCCGATCGCGCCACCACCGCCTTGGTCCGCGAGGGTGCGAACTGGAAGGAAGTCAGCCTGGAGCAGGGCATCGCCCGCGCCGCCGAGCTGTTGCGTGCCGCCAGCGGCGAGCAGACCGGCGTGCTGGTGCATCCCTCGACCTCGCTGGAAGAGGGCGCCCTGCTGGCGCGGCTCGCGGCCCGTCTCGGCTGCAGCAACATCGACCACCGGCTTGGCACGCTGGACTTCGCCGACTCTCCCGTCGCCACGGCCTTCGAGCTGCCGCTGGCCGAAGTCGAGCAGGCGCGCGCTGTGCTGCTGGTCGGCTGCAATCCGCGTCTTGAGGCGCCGATCCTAGGTCACCGCATTCGCAAGGCCTGGAAAAGCGGCGCGAAGATCAGCGCGATCAACCCGGTCGACTTCGATTTCAACTTCGACCTGAGCCACAAGGCCATCGTCGCCCCGCAGGGCATGATCGATTCGCTGGCGGCCGTGCTGGCCGCGGCCGGTGGCGCGACCGAGGGTTTGCCCGCTGAACTGGCATCGCTGGTCGCCAATGCGCAGGTCGAAGATGGTCATCGTGCGGTGGCGGAACAGCTCAAGTCTGCGAGCGTCGCCCTGATCCAGCTGGGTGAGAGCGCAGTTGGCCATGCCAACGCCTCCTGGCTGCGTGCACTGGCGTCCGCGCTGTCGCGCGCCACGGGTGCGCGCCTGAACGTTCTGGAGCGTGGTGCCAATGCGCTGGGCCTGGCCCGTGCTGGCCTACTGCCAAAGGGCCTCGACGCCCGCGCCATGCTCGCCCAGCCGCGCAGCAGCTATGTGCTCTACGGCATCGAGCCGGAGTTCGACTTCGCCGACAACACCCTGGCCCTGCAGGCGCTGTCGCAGGCCAAGCAGGTCGTGGCTTTCAGCGCGTTCGTCACCGAGACGCTGAAGCGCTGCGCCAACGTGATCCTGCCGATCGCCCTGCTGCCGGAGATCGAGGCCAGCCTGATCAACGCACAGGGCCAGACCCAGCTCGTAAGCGCCGGTGCCAAGGCGCCGGCCGAGGCGCGTCCAGGTTGGCGTCTACTGCGTGCGCTGGGCGAGGCGATGAAGCTCGACGGCTTCGACTTCATCGACATCCACGGTCTGCGCGCCGGCATCACGCTGTCCGAGCCCAAGAGCGGGGCAGGGCTGTCGAAGCGCGAGGCGATGGAAGGCCTGCAGCGCGTTGCCACCACCCCGATCTACCGTGCCGATGCGGTGCTGCGTCGCGCCGAGCCGCTGAACGCCCACAGCCTGACCCGCGGTCCGCGCGTGCTGCTCAATGCGGCTGATGCGTTGGCGGCGGGCCTGTCCAACGGCGCGATGGCGAAGGTTGGCGACGGCCGTGGTCAGGCCACCCTGCAGGTCGAGGTCAGTGGCCGCGTGCCGCGCGGCGCGGTCTGGATCGAATCCGGCTACGGCGCGACCGCGCCGCTGGCGCCCGCGGGCGCGCTCACCGTGGCAAAGGTGTAAGGCCCCATGCTGTCGCTCATCGAACCCATCCGCGAGTTCTTCCTCGGCTTCGGCGACATCGGGCTGCTGGTTTGGACCCTGATCAAGATCCTCTGCATCACCGTGCCGCTGATTCTCGGCGTCGCCTACTTCACCCTGTTCGAGCGCAAGGTGATCGGCTGGATGCACGTGCGCCAGGGCCCGGTCTATGTCGGCCGCGTCTTCGGCATCGGCTTCATCCAGCCCTTCGCCGACGTCTTCAAGCTGCTGTTCAAGGAAGTGGTGCTGCCCAGCAACGCCAACCTGTTCCTGTTCCGCCTGGCGCCGGTGTTGGCGCTGGCCCCGGCCTTCGCCGCCTGGGCGGTGGTGCCCTTCGAGGACGGCATGGTGCTAGCGGACATCAATGCCGGCCTGCTGATGCTGCTGGCGATGACTTCGATGGGCGTGTACGGCGTGATCATCGCCGGCTGGGCCTCGAACTCGAAGTACGCCTTCCTGGGCGCGATGCGCTCGGCGGCGCAGGTGGTCAGCTACGAGATCGCCATGGGCTTCGCACTGGTGGGCGTGCTGGTCGCCTCCGGCAGCCTCAACCTGAGCGCGATCGTCAACGCGCAGGGCGGTGACGCCGGCTTCTTCGAATGGTTCTGGCTGCCGCTGCTGCCGCTGTTCGTCATTTACTTCATCTCGGGCGTGGCTGAGACCAACCGCGCGCCCTTCGACGTCGCCGAAGGCGAGTCGGAAATCGTCGCCGGTTTCCATGTCGAGTACGCGGGTTCGGCCTTCTCGGTGTTCTTCCTCGCCGAGTACGCCAACATGATCCTGATCAGCTTCCTGGCGGCCCTGCTGTTCCTGGGCGGCTGGCTGTCGCCCTTCCAGGGCTGGACCGATTCCTGGCTGGGTCAGCCGAGCGTGATCTGGCTGCTCGCCAAGGCCGTGCTGTTCGCCTTCTTCTACGTGTGGTTCCGCGCCAGCTTCCCGCGTTACCGCTACGACCAGATCATGCGTCTGGGCTGGAAGGTGTTCATCCCCATCACCATCGTCTGGATCCTCGTCGCCGCCTGGGCGGTGCACGCGGGCTGGTTCACGGCCAACGCCTGAGGATGACCGAATGAACCGCGTTGTCTCCTACTTCAAGAGCCTGCTGCTGATCGAGCTGCTGCAGGGCATGTGGCTCACGCTGAAGTACTTCTTCAAGCCGAAGTACACCCTGGCCTATCCCTTCGAGAAGATCCCGCAGTCGCCCCGCTTCCGCGGCCTGCACGCGCTGCGTCGCTACCCCAACGGCGAAGAGCGCTGCATCGCCTGCAAGCTGTGCGAGGCGGTGTGCCCGGCGCTGGCGATCACCATCGACTCGGAACCGCGCGCGGACGGCAGCCGCCGCACCACGCGCTACGACATCGACCTGTTCAAGTGCATCTTCTGCGGCTTCTGCGAGGAGAGCTGCCCGGTCGACTCGATCGTGGAAACCCACATCCACGAATACCACTTCGAGAAGCGCGGCGAGAACATCGTCACCAAGCCGCAGCTGCTGGCCATTGGCGACCGCCTCGAGGTGGAGATCGCCGAGCGTCGCGCGCTCGACTCGGCCTACCGCTGATCCAGGCCCGCGCCTGAACGACCTGGAGCCCCCCGGCATGAGTTACCCCCTGATCGCCTTCTACCTGTTCGCCACGGTCGCCGTACTGTCGGCGCTGTCGGTGGTGTCCGTGCGCAATCCCGTGCACGCGGTGCTGTTCCTGATCCTCACGTTCTTCTCCAGCGCCTGCCTGTGGATCCTGGCCGACGCCGAGTTCCTCGGCATCGCCCTGGTGCTGGTCTACGTCGGCGCGGTAATGGTGCTGTTCCTGTTCGTGGTGATGATGCTCGACATCAAGTTCGCGCCGCTGCGCGAGGGCTTTGCCCGCTATCTTCCGGTCGGCATCGTGGTCGGCATCGTGATGGCGCTGGAGATGATCGCGCTGATCGGCCTCGCCCGCTTCGGCGAGACCCTGCCGGCGACCGACCCGGCGGCTGCCGCAGGTATGTCCAACACCGAGTGGCTGGGCCGCGCGCTGTTCACCGAATACCTGTATCCGTTCGAGCTGGCGGCGGTCATCCTGACCGTGGCCATCGTCGCCGCGATCGCGATCACCCTGCGCCGCCGGATCAACGTCAAGGCCCAGGACCCGGCCCGCCAGGTGATGGTGCGCCGCGAAGACCGCATCCGGCTCGTCAAGATGAAGGCCGAAACCCCGGAGACCCGCCAGTGATCACGCTCGGCCATTACCTCGCTGTGGGCGCCCTGCTGTTCTGCATTGGCGTCGGGGGCATCTTCATAAACCGCAAGAACATGATCGTGCTGCTGATGAGCATCGAGCTCATCCTGCTGGCGGTGAACATGAACTTCATCGGCTTCTCGCGCCATCTGGGCAGCGTCGACGGCCAGCTGTTCGTGTTCTTCATCCTGACTGTGGCGGCTGCAGAAGCTGCCATCGGACTTGCAATTCTGGTGGCGCTGTTCCGCGCCCGGTCAACGATCAACGTCGGTGAACTGGATTCGATGAAAGGGTGAGGCCCGCGCGAGCCACTG
>NZ_CALART010000032.1 GCF_937888285.1 uncultured Aquimonas sp. | reverse complement strand
TCGGGATTCGGGATTCGGGATTCGGGATTCGGGATTCGGGATTCGGGATTCGGGACGAGCCTGCGGGCGTCCGGCGCCCGACACAAGCCACGCTCGGAGGGTGCTCTGCCTTCGGTGGACGTCACCAGCCCCCTGCCCGCTCAGCCGCTCTCTGCATCAAGTGCTCTGGCATGGACGAGCGCCCCCGCCCGACGGCCACCGTCATGCCCCTCGCGGCGCGCTGAGTGCGCTCCGATCGAGAGGCCAAGGGTGTGAGCAGGGCGCAGGCTGCGGTCGCCTGCAAGCAGGCCTCTGCAAAAAGTGCGAGTGGGTCAGCTCGGGTTTCTTCGGAGACAGCGGACCCGCGGCGCCGGCCTGGAAAGCCCTCAGGCCTTGGCCATCTCCGCCAGCAGGGCAGCCAGCAGACCCGGCACGGCTTCGGTGGCCGCCGCCATATTGGCCATCACCTCATCCATCGTGATCTCGGCTTCATCGCCGCAGCCGGCCGCCCAGTTGGCGACCAGGCAGAGACTGGCGTACTCGATGCCCAGCTCACGCGCCAGCACGGCCTCGGGCATGCCGGTCATGCCGACCAGATCACAGCCGTCGCGACGCATCCGCGCGATCTCGGCAATGGTCTCCAGACGCGGACCCTGGGTGCAGCCATAGGTGCCGCCATCGACCAGGCGCGTGCCTGCCGCAGCACCTGCGCGCAGCAGTGCGGTGCGCAGCGCCGGCGTGTAGGGACGGGTGAAATCGACATGCTCGACCTTGGCGCCTTCCATGTCGCAAAAGCTCGCCAGGCGGCCGTGGGTGTAGTCGATGATCTGGTCCGGCACGGCCAGCACGCGCGGGCCCATGCGTTCACCGATACCGCCGACGGCATTGATACCGAGCAGGCGAGGCACGCCAAGCTGATGCAGCGCATGCACGTTGGCGCGGTAGTTGATGCGATGCGGAGCCACGCTGTGGGCCTCGCCGTGGCGCGCCAGGAAGGCGATGCGGAAGCCCGCAAGCCGACCGACGCGCACCGGCCCGGACGGCGCGCCGTAAGGCGTATGCAGCTCGATGCCTTCCGCACCTTCAAGATTGGCCAGACGATACACGCCAGTGCCGCCGATCACGCCCAATACGATGTCGGAGTTTTCCATGCCCATCACCGGTTCCAGGAGCTGCGTTGAATTGAAGTGTTGAGTGTTGCGGACCGGCCGGCGAAGGTCATTGACCGGGGCGAGCATGGAGTTCGCGGTCGGCCGCTGCCCGTTCTATCGCGCATCCCATGGGGTGGGCCCTGGCCCACCATGGCCTGTGCACGCCTTCGGTCCAAGGTCACGTCCGTCATGCCGATCCGCGAGCGCGTACGCTCTGCACCCAGTTCCGCGGGCGTTCGCGCGTCCCCACCGGAGCACGTGTGGAGCCCATGGTGGGCCGGGGCCCACCCAATGCAACACCGGTGCGCGCCGCCCACCGCATCGGTTTCAATCACGCAGCGCGTAGATGCCGGGCAGGTTGCGGCCCTGCTCGTAGTAGTCCATGCCGAAGCCGAACACGTAGCGGTCCGGCACCTCGACGCCGACGTAGTCGCCGGTGAGCCCGGGCACGCAGCGGTCGTGGACCTTGCGCGCCAGTACCGCCACGCGTACGTCGGCGGCACCCTCGGCCTCGCAGGCCTGGATCACCGCATTCAGCGTATGGCCTTCGTCGAGGATGTCGTCGATCAGCAGCACCCTGCGCTTCAGCAGGGGCACCGCCGGCTTGCGCAGCCACTCGACGCCGCGGCCCGTGGTGTCGCCGCGATAGCGCGTCGCATGTAGATAGTCGAACTCGACGTCGAAGCCCAGCTCCAGCGCCAGCAGGGCGCCGAACAGCATGCCGCCGTTCATCACGGTGAGGAAAAGCGGCGGTCGTGCGTCCTGCGCGTAGTCGCGGCGGATCTCTTCGGCCATGCGACGGATCGCCGCTTCCAGCGGCGCGCGATCGAAGAGCAGATCGGCCTGCGGCAGCGCATCGACCAAGGCTGGCGGGGTCTTCATGCCCGGCTCCGGTTCAAACGAGGGCGGCGAGGTTAGCACGCGCCTGCGCCAGCGCTTCCGGCGCAGGGCCATGCGCGGCGCACGGCGACAGCCAAGCGAGACGCGGATTGGTCGCAGGCGATCCGCGCGTTTCGACAGCGGCGATGGCGTCCTCGACCAGTTCGGGATGACAGGCCAGCACCACATCGCAGCCGGCATCCAGATGGGCGTTCACTCGTGCCGCCACGCCACCCGCAGACCTGGCCGCGGCCATGCCGATGTCGTCACTGAACACCACACCCTTGAAGCCCATCGCAGCGCGCAGGATCTCGCCCAGCCAGCGCTGCGAATAGCCAGCCGGGTGTTCGCACACCGCGGGATAGCGCACATGTGCCGCCATCACCGCGGCGGCGCCGGACTCGATGCCCGCCACGAAAGGCCGCAGGTCCTCGTGCATCAGCTGATCGATGGGGCGCGGATCCAGCGCGGCATCGACATGCGTGTCCTCCAGCACCGAACCGTGGCCGGGGAAGTGCTTCAGCGTGGCCGGCATGCCGGCGCCCTGCATGGCTTGCACGTAGGTGCGGGTCAGCGCGCAGACGGCATCGACTTCCGAGGCGAAAGCGCGATCGCCGATGGCTCGGTTGCCGCGGCCGAGGTCGACCACCGGCGCGAAGCTGAGGTCGATGTCATGGGCACGCAGCTCGGCCACCATCAGCCGGGCGTGCTGCCCGGCGAGTTCCAGGCTGCGCGCAGGCCGCTCGGCGAAGGCCTCGCCGATGCGCGCCAGCGCCGGCAGTCGGGTGAAGCCCTCGATGAAGCGCTGCACGCGCCCCCCTTCCTGATCCACCGCGATCAGTCGTGGAGCGTCACCCGCCTCGCGGATCTGCGCGTTCAGCGCGCGCAGCTGCGCAGGCTCGACGTAGTTGCGGCGGAACAGCACCACGCCGGCCACCGCCGGATGCGCGATCCAACGCGCTTCGTCCGCTCGCAGCTGATGGCCTTCGATTCCGATGAACAGCATCGCTCAGCGCTCGAACAGGGCGATCGATTCGACATGCGCCGTATGCGGGAACATGTCCATCACGCCAGCCGAGACCAGCCGGTAGCCATGCTCGCGCACCAGGATGCCGGCATCGCGCGCCAGCGAGCCCGGGTGGCAGGAGACGTAGACGATGCGCCGGACGCCCTCCAGCGGCAGCTGCGGAATGCAGGCGTCGGCGCCGGTGCGCGGCGGATCCAGCAGCAGCTTGTCGAAGCCCTGCTTGACCCAGGCCTCGCCGCGCAGGTCCTGGCTGAGATCGGCGGCAAAGAACTCGGCATTGGTGATGCCATTGGCGCGGGCGTTGTCGCGCGCGCGCGCCACCAGCCCGGCCTCGCCCTCCACGCCGACGACCTGCGCCGCACGCCGCGCGATCGGCAGGGTGAAATTGCCCAGGCCGCAGAACAGGTCGAGCACGCGCTCGCCCGGCTGCGGGTCGAGCAGGTCGAGGGTGCGCGCGATCATGCGCTGGTTCATGCCGGCATTGACTTGCACGAAGTCCAGCGGGCGGAAGGCCAGCTCGACGTCAGCGGCTGGGATGCGGAAGCTCAGCGCCGCATCCGCTGGCCACAGCGGCTGCACGCTGTCGTTGCCGCCGGGCTGCAGGTAGATCATCAGCCCCGTGCGCTGGCCGAACTCGATGAGGCGCTGGGTATCGGCCGCGGACAACGCATCGAGATGGCGGAATACCAGCGCGGTGGCGTCGTCGCCGGCGGCAACTTCAATCTGGGGGATGCGCTCGCGCGCATCCATCGAGCTCACCAGCGCCGACAGCTCGTGGATGCGCTCGCCGACCTGCGGCACCAGCACACGGCAGCTGTGGATATCGGCGACATACATCGGCTTCAGCGCCTCGCGGAAACCCACGATGGCGCGCTCCTTGGCGGGCACCCACTTCACCCCCAGCCGCGCCTTGCGGCGATAGCCCCAGGGCTGATCGGTGAGCGGCGGCAGCACGGTCGCGGGCCGGACGTGGCCGATGCGCTCGAAATTCTCCAGCAGGATGTGCTGCTTCGCTTCGATCTGCGCTTCGGCCTTCAGGTGCTGCAGCGAGCAGCCGCCGCAGAGCTCGAAATGCGGGCACGGCGGATCGACCCGCAGCGGCGAGGCTTGGAGCACCTCCAGCACATGGCCTTCCTCGAAGTGCTTCTTGCTGGTGTGGACGTGTGCGCGCACGCGCTCACCGGTGAGCGCGCCGCTGATGAAGACGGTCTTGCCGTCCAGCTTGGCGACCCCGCGGCCGTCGTGGCTCAGGTCGATGATCTCGGCTTCGATGTCGCGCTTGCGCTGGCGTCGGGTCATGGGGCTCGGTGGCTGCGCCGCGGCGGCTTGCGCCCGCGGCGGTGTGGGACAGGTCGCGGATTATCGCAGGCTCGGTGGCACCCTGCCCCTTCGGCCCCCACGGCGTGACGCCTTGCGAACCACGCTGCTGGCGCGCACCGATCCCAACCGGGACGCAGCCACGTGCGCTTGTCCTACACTCGCGCCTTTCGTCAGCTGCCCGGTCACGGATGAGCACCGATACCCCCAAGCGCGCCGGCTTCGGTGCCGCCGCCCCGCTGCGCCAGCTCTGGCCCTATGTGCGTCCCTATCGCGGCCTCGTGGCGCTGTGGCTGGGCGCGCTGGCCCTGTCCAGCCTCGCCACGCTGAGCCTGCCGGTGGCGGTGCGCTTCATGATCGACCGCGGCTTCGCCGGCGAGGATCCGGCAGCGGTGGATCGCTGGTTCCTGGGACTGCTGGCGGTCGCGGTGCTGCTGGCGGTGGCCACGGCGCTGCGCTTCTTCTTCGTCAGCCTGCTCGGCGAGAAAGTCATCGCGGATCTGCGGCGCAGCCTGTACGCACGACTGCTGCGGCTGGACATCGAGTTCTTCGAACGCACCCGCTCGGGCGAGCTGGTCTCGCGGCTTTCGGCCGACACCGAACTGCTGCGCACCGTGGTCGGCTCCAGCGCGTCGGTGGCCCTGCGCAGCTTCGTCACCTTCATCGGCAGCAGCGTGGCGCTGGCGCTGACCAGCCCGCGCCTGGCCGGCTTCGCGGCCATTGGTATTCCGCTGATCATCCTGCCGATCGTGTTCTTCGGTCGCCGCGTGTCCAAGCTGTCGCGCGAGGCGCAGGACCGCGTGGCCGACGCCAACGCCCGCGCCAGCGAAACCCTGAACGCCATCCACACGGTGCAGAGCCACGCCCGCGAATCGCATGAGTCCGAGCGCTTCGCCGGCGCCGTGGGCACCGCACTGTCGGCCGCACGCCGCCGCATCGGCACCCAGGCGGGGCTGACGGCCGCGGTGATCGTGTTGATCTTCGGCGCGATCACCGCGGTGCTGTGGATCGGCGCCAAGGATGTGATCGCGGGGACGATGAGCGCGGGCCTGTTGAGCCAGTTCGTGCTGTATGCGGTGATCGGCGCCGGTTCGGTCGGCGCGCTCACCGAAGTCTGGGCCGAGGTCCAGCGCGCCGCTGGCGGCATGGCGCGGATCAACGAGCTGCTGGCCGAGCAGGCGAAGATCAAGGCACCTTTCTCGCCGCAGCTCCTGCCCTCGCCGCTCCGCGGCCACATCGCCTTCCGGAACGTCGGCTTCCATTACCCGAGCCGGCCCGATGCAGCGGCGCTCAGCGAGTTCTCGCTGGAGATCCAGCCGGGCGAAACCGTGGCCCTGGTCGGGCCCTCCGGTGCGGGCAAGAGCACGGTGCTGCAGCTGCTGCTGCGCTTCCACGACCCCGAAGCCGGCGGCATCGAGGTCGACGGCATCGACCTGCGCCAGCTCGACCCGCAGCAGCTGCGCGAGCACATCGCCCTGGTGCCACAGGACCCGCTGCTGTTCGGCGCCGATGCGCTCGACAACCTGCGCTATGGCCGGCTGGACGCCACGGAAACGGAAGTCATCGAAGCCGCACGCAGCGCCGAGGCGCATGAGTTCATCAGCGCGCTGCCCGAGGGCTACCGAACCTTCCTCGGCGAGCGCGGCGTGCGTCTGTCCGGCGGCCAGCAGCAGCGTCTGGTGATCGCCCGCGCCTTGCTGAAGGACGCACCGATCCTGCTGCTCGACGAGGCCACCAGCGCGCTGGACGCACAAAGCGAGCGCGCGATCCAGCAGGCGCTGGAGCGGCTGATGCGCGGCCGCACCACGCTGGTCATCGCGCATCGCCTCGCCACCGTGCGCCGCGCCGACCGCATCGTCGTGCTGGACGCCGGCCGCATCGTGGCCACCGGTACGCACGATCAGTTGATGGCGCAGGGTGGGCTGTATGCGGAACTCGCACGGCTGCAGTTCGCCGCGTGAGCGGCGCTCAGCCCCGCCACCGGCCTTGGCAGATCGAGAAAGACAGCCCGCGATCGTGACAATTTGCTACAACTGTCCACGTTTTGGATTTGCGCGGATTCTGGGATGATCGCGCGACGCGCGGCCAGTGGAGGGCCCGCGCGGACCAGCCTCGGGGGCTCACAGAAACGCAGGTGATGGCAGCGGCACGGTCCGCGGCCAGACCGCTGCCATGCGCCAGCCGGGTTCCTCACCTTTCCAACAATGGATTCCGCATGAAACGCATCGCCTTGTGTTCCCTGGCCCTGGTGCTCGCCAGCGCCGTGTACGCCCAGAACGCTGAAGTGTTCAACCCCGCGGAGCCGCTGGTTTCGGTGGCCTCTCCGCTCAACCCCAACGGCGGCGTCAATCCGGAAGGGGTTCCGGCCTGCGGCAGCGAGATCTATAACAACGGTCCATGGATCACCGCGACCGGCACCGGCCCCGGTGGGGCGAATCTCAGCACGCTGCAGAACAGCTCATTGGGAATGGCCACGCTGGGCGCTGGACACCAGGCCGCAGCTGCCGCCAACAATCGTGTCGCTGACGAGTTCGTGGTGCCCGCTGGTGGCTGGACGCTCAACTGTGCCGTGCTGTACGCCTACCAGACCGGCTCCACAACGACCTCGACGATCACGGCAGTCAATGTCCGTATCTGGGACGGCCCGCCCGGCGCCATGGGCAGCAATATCGTGTTCGGCGATACGACCACCAACCGGATGACTTCCACGGCGTGGACCAATGCCTATCGCGTGACCGAAACCACGACGACGGACACTTCGCGCCCCATCATGGCGCAGACGGTCAATCTGGGCGGCCTGACGCTGGCGGCGGGGACCTACTGGCTGGACTGGCAGTCCGACGGCACCTTGGGTTCCGGGCCGTGGGCGCCTCCGATCACCATCGTCGGCCAGGCAGTGACTGGCAACGCCCAGCAGTTCATCGGCACCAGCGCGACGTGGGGCCCCCTGCTCGACACAGGCACTGGCACGCCCGCGCAGGGCCTGCCCTTCCTGCTGCTCGGCCCGGTCGGCACGCCGACCCTCAGCCTCAGCTCCTCCACGGTCGATTTCGGCAGCGTGGTCACCGGCCAGACTGCCAACGGCACGCTCACGCTCAGCAACACAGGCACTGCAGGCCTCAGCATCACCGCGATCGGCGCTGCCAGCGCTCCCTTCACGGCGACGGGCGGCACCTGCGGCGCCACACCGATCGCTTTGGCACCGGCGGCCAGCTGCACTCTGACCTACAGCTTCACTCCGACGTCAGCGACGAACTCCAGCCAGTCGATCGCGATCACCAGCAACGGTGGCAACCCCAGCTTCACCCTGCAGGGCGCGGGCGTGGGCGCGCCGGTGGCATCGCTGAGCGCCAGCGCGCTCAACTTCGGCAACATCGCTGTGTCGGCCTCGGGCAATGCCACCGTCACACTCAGCAACACGGGCGGCTCGGCGCTGTCGATTACTGCGATCACCGCTCCCACCGCGCCGTTCACGCGCTCGGGCGGCACCTGCAGTGCGACTCCGATCAGCCTTGCCGCGGGCGCCAGCTGCACCCTGATCTACGCGTTCAGCCCGACGGCACTCGGCAGCTTCTCGCAGCCCCTGACGGTGACCAGCAACGGCGGCAGCCCCACCTTCACCCTCTCGGGCACGGGTGTTTCTGGCGCCGCACCGCGCCCTGCGGTGGTTCCGGCGAGCGGCTCCTTCAGCCTGGTCGTGCTCGCCCTGCTGACCCTCGGCTTCGCGGCGTTCGCCTACGCACGCCGCAACTGAGCCCAATGTTGGACGCGTGAACCGGGAGCCGGCGGACGCCCAGCGTCCGCCGGCTCTCTCGCTTTAGGGGCGCGTTCGACCTACCTTTCGCGCCCTTGTTGCACCTCTGCTCAGCCCGTTTCCAACCAAGCTCAGACCAAGCATCGCATGCACATCACCACCACCGAGCTCTACCTGATCGCCATGGTGCTGATCTTCGCCGTGCCGTTCCTGATCTGGCGGGTCGGCCGCACCGAATACTACGCGCCGCTGGTGGTGGTGCAGATCATCACCGGCATCCTGCTGGGGCCGGGCGTACTGGGTGCGGCCTTTCCCGACTACTACCGTTTCGTCTTCACCCCCGAGGTGGTGACGGCGCTGAACGGTGTGGCCTGGTGGGCGGTGATGATCTTCGTCTGGATCGCCGGCATCGAGCTCGATCTGGAAGAGGCCTGGGCGAAGCGCGGCGAGACCAGCGTGACCGCCGGCCTGGCGCTGGGCATGCCCCTGCTGTTCGGCTGCGCGGCGGCAGCGGTCATGCTGTCGTGGAACGCCGGCTGGATGGGCCCGCAGGCGCAGACCTGGCAGTTCGTCGCCGGCGTCGGCATGGCCTGCGCCGTCACCGCGCTGCCGATCCTGATCCTGTTCATGGAGAAGCTCGAGATCCTGCGCGAGCCGCTGGGGCAGCGCGTGCTGCGCTACGCCAGCCTCGATGACATCGCGATCTGGGGCGTGCTGGCCCTGATCCTGCTCGACTGGACGCGGATCGGCCGCCAGGCCGTCTACCTCATCGGCTTCATCGTTGCCGCCTGGCTGTTCCGCCGCCTCATGCGCTGGTTGGCCGAGCGCGACCGCTGGTATGTCGGTCTGATCTGGCTGGCGGTCAATGGCCTGATCGCCGACTGGGCGGGCCTGCACTACATGGTCGGCGCCTTCCTGTCAGGCGCGGTGATGGACGCGCGCTGGTTCAACCAGGAGCGCATGGATCTGCTGCGCCACCACGTGCTGCTGGTGATCATGCCGGTGTTCTTCCTGTCGACCGGTCTGCGCACCAACTGGGACGTGGGCGGCACCACCGTCTTTATCGCCGGCGCCCTGCTGCTGGTGGCCTCGGTGTCCGGCAAGCTGGCGGGTGTGCACTTGGCCGGTCGCATCCTCAAGTGGCAGCCCGGCGAAGCCTCGCTGATCGGCTGGCTGCTGCAGACCAAGGCCCTGATCATGATCATTTTCGCCAACATCCTGCTGGACAAGGCGATCATCACCTCAGAGACCTTCACCGCCCTGCTGCTGATGGCAGTCGCCAGCACCATGCTGACCATTCCGGTGGTGACGCCCAAGCTGAGGCGCTGGCTGGGCACAGGGGGTTGACGCCCGTCCGGCAGCAACAGGAATGCCGCGCCCCGCTAGGGAAGGTCTGAAGAACTCCATCCTGCAGTTCTTCAGACGTCGTGAGTCCGGCGCAGGTCCGGACTCACTCGCGCTGAATCAAGCACATGCATGCTTGATTCGCGAGCGCGCCATCCATGGCGCACGGGAAGCTCCGATAAATCAGAGCTTCCCTAGGAGCCCGCAGGCCCTGCGCGGGACGCCCGGTAGGTCAACCTGCCGTCGAAAGGGCTTGGGCGCGCAGCCGGGCGAAGATTTCGGTAGCGGCGG
Source organism: uncultured Aquimonas sp. (assembly GCF_937888285.1). Classification (GTDB taxonomy): domain Bacteria; phylum Pseudomonadota; class Gammaproteobacteria; order Xanthomonadales; family Xanthomonadaceae; genus Aquimonas. Next base: position 88,682 of record NZ_CALART010000032.1, on the reverse strand, counting down.
CATTCCAGACCACCCACTTGTGACCACCCGGGCGCGGCAGGATCTGCGCCGGCTCCAGCGCCGGCGCGATCAGCGGCACGGTGGCGGCCAGGCGATCCTCCTCGCCGTACGCCAGCCAGACGCGCTGGCGCAGCGCCGGATCGGCGGCGTAGTTCGCGACCTGCCGCCAGAGCAGCTCGCGGTCGAAGTTGCTGCGATCGACGAGTTCGGGCTTGGGGCCGGGCTGCCAGCGGCGGATGCCGCCGGCGCTTTCCACTTCGCGCATGACCCGCTTCCGCCCCAGGTAGGGCGCCATCAGCACCAGGTGCTCGAACACGCCGGGATGCGCCTCGTCGACCACCAGGCTGCCCATGCCACCCATCGACGCGCCCATCAGGATCAGGCGCTCGTAGCCCTGCGCGCGGGCGGGCTCGATGAAGCGCTCGCGCACGCGCTCGGGCAGCCCACCATCGGTGTAGTAGGCCAGCGTCGCTGAGGTCAGCCAGACATCGACCTCCGGCCATCCGGCCTGGATGGCCTGCGCCACGCCGAATTCGCGCATCACCTCGACATTGTCGGCTCGCCCCGGCAGCACGATCACCAGGGTCTTGCGGTCGGCTTCGCCGCGGCCCGGAAAGGCTTCGTAGGGGATCGGCTCGCGGCGATCACCGAGGTTGAAGCAGCCGGCGAGCAGCAGCGGCAGGAACAGGGCGAGTGTTGAGGTCAGGCGCATGGATGGGGAGCCGGGATTCGGGATTCGGGATTCGAAAGCGGAGCATTACGCGACTGCCGGTGGCAGCCCCTGCGCCAATGGAACAGATCGGGTGCCCCGCGGACTGCACTGGCGCTCCCGCGCGTTGAAGCCTTCACGCACATGAAAGCCCGCCGGACGTGAAGCCCGCGGATGCAGATGCGACACGGGCCCGGCGCTCGCGCGCCGGGCCCGTGCTTCAGCCGTGTTCGCCCCCTCACTCGAAGCCGTTGGCGAAGATCTCCGGCGGCCGCTGGATGTTGAGGCAGACCTCGGGCACGTTGTCGCGCTGCCAGCTCGACGACCCCTGGCGCACCACGTAGTCGACCACGAAGATGGTGTGCTCGTAGCCGGTGTTCGAGTAGTCCATCAGCCGGTAGGCATAGGGCCGCGGCGTGTAGCGGCAGGTGCTCACGAGGTTGGAGTACTCCGGCGCGAAGCCGCCAATGGTGCCGCCCATTTCCAGCCCCTCGCCCCAGTACTGCACAGTCTGCACCTCTTCTGTGACGCCGAAGCTGTACTCGTAGGCGGCGCCGGCCTGCACCTTGGCGATGAAGCCGGCCTCGATGTCGAACTCGGCGCCCACCCGGTTGGAGCTTTCAAAGCCGCTGTAGTCACCGCTGAACACGCCGCCTTCCTGGCTCAGGTTCCAGGAGGCGCTGCCCGGGCTGCCCACGAACAGATTGGCCCAGATCTCCCAGCGCTGCATGCCCGAGAAGTTGCTGCAGCCGTCCATGTTGCCGGTGCCGTTCCAGAGGAGTTCGCCGCGCGATTCGATGTTGGCCCAGCCCTGGGTGCGAGGGTTCCACATCCGCACGAGGAAGGTGTTGTCGCTGCGGTTGGGGTCGCAGGCTCCCTGCGGATAGCGGGGAGGCTCGACGTGCACGTCGCCGAAGACCTGGATCTGGGTAACGTCCAGGGTCGCCGTGCCCGGGTGCTGCAGGCGGACGTAGCGCCCGCGCAGCATTTGCCCCCCGGCGCTGCGGGTGTGGATGTTCCAGCGGTCGAAGGCCATGTCGTCGACAGTCTCCGGCGCGAAGATGCTGACCCCTGCGCCGCCGGGAATCGCATCGCCCGTCATCGGCGTCTCGGAGACGAAGACGCGGAAGCCGCGCAGCCGGATCGCCTGGTTCGCGGTCGGGAAGACCCGGATGTTGGAAATGTCCTGCACTTCGCCGAGGTCGATCTGCACGTAGGGCCGGCTCACATTGGCCTGGCTGGTGAGCGGGGTGCTGAAGCGACCATCCGTGACGCTTGCGGCACTGCCTGCAACTGGCGTGACATTGGTGGTGGCGGCCTGGAACAGGCTCAGGCTGGCCCAGTCGCGATGCAGCGGCGTCCACTGCGCAGGCGGCGTCTCGCTGCCGTTGGCGGCAGGAATCACCGTGTCCCAGAAGTCGGCCGTGGTGGCACTGATGCCGCGCGTGTCGTCGATCACCTCGCACATGCGCAGGCCGCTGTCGGGCACGATGCCCGTGGCTTCGCGACGGATGTCGTAGCTGTAGCAGCGGAAAGTGTTCTCCTCCACCACCATCAGCGCCTCGCCCAGGCTTGACGAGAAGCCCTGGTTCAGGGCGAAGGCGTTCTCGCTGCCGTGGATTGAACCAAAGGTGGACTGGTAGTTGTAGCCGGCGGTCGCCTTGAGCGAGGACTCCAGGCCGAAGCCCGCCGCCTCGAAGCCGGCGGACACGCCGACATAGGTCGAGACGTCGTGCGAGGTGAAGCTGCCGGCGCGCTTCTCGGTGCTGGTCTGGCCGGAGGTGCTCTCGCCGAAGGCGGCAAGCTTCTCAGCCTCGCCCTGCAGGCGCTCGAAGTAGGGCGGATGCCAGACCAGCTGGCGCACCTGCGGCTCTTCCAGCTGGCGACAGTCGGCGCCCAGCACGGCCCGCACCGAATCGCCATCGGTGTCGGCTGCCAGCACCTTCAAGCGGGCGTTGCTGTCCAGACCCGAGGTCTGCGTGAACAGATGACGACCGGCAAAGCTCGCCGGATTGGCGGTGTTCTGCAGGCGCCAGACCGAGCGGATCAGCTGCAGGCTGCGGTCGTTCACCAGGGTCATGATCTCGGCCACGCCCTGCCTGTCCATGTCCCCCACCGCCAGGCTCAGCTGGTTCAAGTCGGACGCGGAGTCCACCGCCAGCGAAGCCGAATAGGCGGGGGTGGTGTTCAGCGCGTAGCGGGTCTGCGGACCCGCGCCACCGCTGGTGGGATCCGTGGGTCCGAGCGTCACCACGTGTTCGCGGGTCTCGATCTGGGAGTTGAACCCGATGACCGTAAGCTTGACGGTGAAGGACGTGGCAGTACCGGGGAAGGTGTAGGTGGGATCGAGATCGGTCAGCGGACCGCTGCCGTCGCCGAAGTCCCATCTGCGCGAGGCGATGCGGCCGGTCGAGCGGTCGGTGAAGCTGACCGTGCGGCCGTTGCGCTGCCACTGGAAGCCGGCAGTCATGTCGACATTGGCCTTGTGCGCCTGCACCTTCAGCCGGTTGTCCTGCCCCTCGGCGAAGGCCATCACGAACTCGCTGGGCGAGATCAGATCCATGTTGGCGAAGGCCGCATCGAACTTGATCAGCGCGCCCTGGTTCTGGCCGCTGACCGCGAAGCTGGAATCCCAGGGCTTCTGCTCGGAGCGACGGTACATCTGGATGTCGACGATGGTGTTGTCGACGTCGCGCACCGCTATGAAGTGGTGCATGCGTGCGAACAGCTGATTGAAATTGCTGGAGCCCTCGACCAGCACCAGCACCATCAGCTCGGCCGCCGCGCTGTCGACCACGTCACCGGCCAATGCCTTGATCCGCCGCAGCTGGTTGATCGATACGCCCGAGACGCCAGCGCCATCGTCGATGTCGAAGCTGGTGCCGAGCGTGGTGACGAAGCTGCGGCTGCCGATCTGGACGTTGCCCGAGCCGACCGGCAGCGCGCTGGTGCTCGGCCTGAACTCCAGCAGGTGGTAGTTGAGCGCACGCGTGCCGCCGCTGCCCGACTCGTTGACCACCAGCATCTGCTCGCGCCCGGTCAGAAGAAGATCACCCACGGCGAGCGAACTGAGCGGAAACGCACCCGGCAGGACCCAGCGTCCTGCCCAGGCACCGCTGGTGTCTTCGGCGATCAGGCCCTGCGCGTTGCCGGTGAGCACATAGACTTCCAGCGCATTGCCGCCGGTGCCGTTGGCCTGCAGGAGGATGGCCAACTCCTGCTTGCCATCCTTCGAGCCGTCGAGATCCGCGGCCACGATCTCGACATGGCTGAAGGTGCGCGCCAGATTCCAGGTCTGCTGCAGGGTGACGTTGCCGTTGGTACCGCGACGGAAAACGCCAAGTCGCAAGCCCCCGTTGACATCGGAGCGATGCACCGTCACCAGCTCGTCGCGACCATCGCCGTTCAGATCGGCATCGACCGCGGTCAGGAAGGTGGAGCCGGCCACGTTGCCGGTCTGCAGCAGCTCGCCGCTGAACTCCTGCACCAGCACGTTGCCGTTACTGGGCCCCGGCGCGAACACCTGCAGGCTGCGCAGCTGGTTGGTGCTGGCAATGAAGTTGACGTACTCCGCGTCCTCTCCGAGCGTGGCGTAGCGACCGAACGGCGAAGTGGAGCAGGCGATCGAACTGCTGCCCTCGGTTGCAAAGCGCGGCAGCCACTCGGGGTCGACGCCGACGCGCAGGGGAGCCTGCTCGGCGGGGGCGGCGCTTGCGGCCGCCGCCAGGTTCAGCAGCATCAGAAACGGAAGGAACGTCTTCATGGCGCGCCCCGCCCTCCGGGGCTGGTTTCACCCGGGGCATCCGGGTCTCCAGCCCCTTAAGCGGGAAAAACGCGAACAGATCATCACGGGTGGATGATGTGTTCGTTGGAACCGTCTCGCGAAGCCCGCCCAGCTATCCGGCCCGGGGTGGCAGGCTCAGACCGGCTGCTTCCATGCGCTCAGCGAAGTCCTCGCTGCTCAGGCTTCGCTGCAGCCACGGCGCGTGAGCCTCCTCGGCAGAGGCCAGACGATCCAGGCGCGGCGCGTGTGGGCCGCGAAAATCGCGGAATCGCAGCGTGACCGCCCCGATCGGCGGCAGCTGCCCGTACAGCGTCTTCAGCGTGCGCAGCGCCATCAGCAGCGTGAGATCGTGGCCAGGGTGAGCGCCGTCCTCAGGATCCAGCCACAGCCAGTCGGAATACTCAGCGCGCAGCGCCGGAAAATCGCCCAATCCCGCGTGCAGCGCGCCGATGCGTGCTGCCAGCTCGGCCTCCGCCGCGCCGAGCATGCCCGCACCACGGGGATCCATGCGGTAGCTGCCGAGCAGCAGCGGGCGTGTGCCGTGCTGCTGCGCCGTCGACGCGAGCTCGGCATGCGCTGCGTGCGAGACCTCGCAGGTGAAGCCGAACTTCGCGAGCTCGGGGTGGCAGCGCAGGCCGCCGCCGAACTCCTGCAGCACCAGCGCCGAATAGCGTCCGCTGGCCAGCTCCCGCTGCACGACGCCTCCGGCCAGGTGATGGCTGAGGTGCGCACCGCCTCGCGCCAGCATGTCAGCCTCCACCGGACGGCCGAGTGCGGCACTCGCAAGCTGCGCGAACTGGCTCGGCAGGTCGTTGTAGTAGATCAGGCTGTTGCCGACGAACAGCACGCGCTCGGGCCGCTCGCGCGTTGGCAGACCACAGGCGGAAAGCGTCACGGCGGAGACCGCCGCGCCCAGAAAGCTGCGCCGGGTCAGGCCCGGCGCAGTCGGGCTCCCAGCACTCGTGTCAGACACGCTCGAACACCAGCTCGCTGCCCTTGGCCTCGACGCGGATCTGCTCGCCCGGCGCGAACTCGCCGCGCAGGATGCGGGTGGCCAGCGGGTTCTCCAGCTGCTGCTGGATCGCGCGCTTCAGCGGCCGCGCACCGTAGACCGGGTCGAAGCCGACGCTGCCCAGCAGGTCCAGAGCAGCGTCGCTGATCTCGATCTTCAGCTGGCGGTCGGACAGGCGCTTGGCGAGATACGAGGTCTGGATGCGGGCGATCTCGCGGATCTGCGCGCGGCCCAGCGGATGGAACACCACCAGCTCGTCGAGCCGATTGATGAACTCCGGGCGGAAGTGCGCCTGCACCACGCCCATCACTGCCGCCTTCATCTTCATGTAGTCCTCGTCCGTATCGCCGGCCAGCTCCTGGATCATCTGCGAGCCGAGGTTCGAGGTCATGACGATGACGGTGTTGCGGAAGTCGACCGTGCGGCCCTGCCCATCGGTCAGGCGGCCGTCGTCCAGCACCTGCAGCAGGACATTGAAGACATCGGGGTGGGCCTTCTCGACCTCGTCCAGCAGGATCACGCTGTAGGGCCGGCGGCGCACGGCCTCGGTCAGGTAGCCGCCCTCTTCGTAGCCGACATAGCCCGGAGGCGCACCGATCAGGCGCGCGACCGAATGCTTCTCCATGAACTCGCTCATGTCGATGCGCACCATCGCGTCGGTGGAGTCGAACAGGAACTCGGCCAGCGCCTTGCACAGCTCGGTCTTGCCCACGCCCGTCGGGCCGAGGAAGAGGAAGCTGCCGTTGGGGCGGTTCGGGTCGGACAGGCCCGCGCGCGAGCGGCGGATGGCGTCCGACACCGCGCGCACGGCTTCGCCCTGCCCCACCACCTTCTGCTGCAGCACGTCTTCCATGCGAAGCAACTTCTCGCGCTCGCCTTCGAGCATCTTGGACACGGGAATGCCGGTCCAGCGGCTGACGACCTGGGCGATTTCCTCCGCGGTCACCTTCTGCTGCAGCAGCTGGAAGCCCTTCTGCTCCGTCTCGGCAGCGGCCTGCAGCTGGCGCTCCAGCTCGGGGATGCGGCCGTACTGGATCTCCGACGCCCGCGCCAGGTCCTGGCGACGGTGCGCGGTCTCAAGCTCTGACTTGGCCTGTTCGATCTGCTCCATGATCTTGGCGGTGCCGGCGACCGCGGCCTTCTCGGCGCGCCAGATTTCCTCGAGATCGGAGAACTCGCGCTCAAGCTTGGCGATCTCGGTTTCGAGGTCGGCCAGGCGCTGCTTCGACTCGTCGTCCTTCTCCTTCTTCAGCGCCTCGCGCTGGATCTTGAGCTGGATCAGGCGTCGCTCCTTGCGGTCCATTTCTTCAGGTTTCGAGTCGATCTCCATGCGGATGCGCGAGGCGGCCTCGTCCATGAGGTCGATGGCCTTGTCGGGCAGCTGGCGGTCGGCGATGTAGCGGTTCGACAGCGTGGCCGCGGCGACGATGGCGGGGTCGGTGATCTCGACACCGTGGTGCACGGCGTAGCGCTCCTTGAGCCCACGCAGGATGGCGATGGTGTCCTCGACCGAGGGCTCGCCGACGAACACCTTCTGGAAGCGGCGCTCCAACGCTGCATCCTTCTCGACATACTTGCGGTATTCGTCCAGGGTGGTCGCGCCGATGCAGTGCAGCTCGCCGCGCGCCAGCGCGGGCTTCAGCATGTTGCCGGCGTCCATCGAGCCTTCGGCCTTGCCGGCGCCGACCATGGTGTGCAGCTCGTCGATGAACAGGATGACCTGGCCCTCGTTCTTCGACAGGTCATTCAGCACGGCCTTGAGCCGTTCCTCGAACTCGCCGCGGAACTTCGCGCCTGCAATCAAGGCGCCCATGTCCAGCGACAGCACGCGCTTGCCGCGCAGGCCTTCAGGCACCTCGCCGTTGACGATGCGCTGGGCCAGGCCTTCGACGATGGCGGTCTTGCCGACGCCGGGCTCGCCGATCAGCACCGGGTTGTTCTTGGTACGCCGCTGCAGCACCTGGATGGTGCGGCGGATCTCCTCGTCGCGGCCGATCACCGGATCGAGCTTGCTGTTCTCGGCGCGCGCGGTGAGGTCGATGCAGTACTTCTCCAGCGCCTGGCGCTGCTCTTCCGCGTTTTCGCTCTGCACCTTCTCGCCTCCGCGCAGCTTGTCGATGGCTTGCTCGATGCGGGCGCGGTCGGCGCCCACTGACTTCAGGATCTGCCCGATCTCGCCCTTGTCTTCCACGCAGGCCAACACGAACAGCTCGCTGGCGATGAAGGCATCGCCGCGCTGCTGGGCCAGCTTGTCGGTGAGGTTCAGCAGGCGCGAGAGATCGTTGCCGATGGCGAGGTTGCCTTCCTGGCCCTTGACCTTGGGCAGGCGATCCAGCACCTCGCCCAGACGCGTGCGCAGGGCGGTGGCGTTGACGCCGGCCTGCTGCAGCATCGGCCGCGTGCTGCCGCCCTGCTGGTCGATCAGGGCCGCCAGCACGTGGGCCGGCTCCATCATGTTGTGGTCGCGGCCGACCGCCAGTGACTGGGCGTCGGCCAGGGCCTGCTGGAAGCGCGAGGTCAGTTTGTCCATGCGCATGGGAACGTCTCCGAAGGGTAGCGGGGCCGGCGGGCGGCGATGTGCCCTTAATGAGGCTGTGAAGCGGATGTTCAAGGGGCGGCGGCCTGCTGACATTCCGCTGTCAGCAGGCGGCGAGCAGTCTGGCCTCCCCACCACGGCAGGAGAGCCGACATGCAGAGCGATGTGATTGAACAGGTCAGTTTCCGCGCACGCAGCCCCGAGGCGGATGCGCGCATGACCGAGGCCGCCTGGGCCGCGCAGCCGGCGATAGAACGACTGCCGGGCTTCGTCAGCAGGCACTTTGGCCGCAGCGAAGACGGTGAGTGGATCGACCTAATCCGGTGGCGCTCCATGGCCGATGCACGTCATGCTGCCGAACAATCGGATGCGCTTGCCGGGCGCGAGCCGGCGCTTGCTGCCTTCTTCGGCCTGATCGATATGCAGTCCTCGCGTATCCGCCACTTCGCCGCGCCCGCCCCCGCTTCGCTGTGGACGCGCCAGCCACCGCCGCGCCGCGCCACCTTGTGCCTCTGCGTCGACGACTTCACGCGCTTGCGTGCGTTCTACGAGCGCCACCTCAATGCGCGGGCCCTGTTCGAGGCGGAGATGTACCTGGTGCTGCAGCTTGGCGGCCCGCTGGCGCCGGAGCTGCACCTGATGAAAAGCTGCGAGGGCCAGCAGGGGTTCCAGGGCGGCAGCCTCATGCTCAACCTCGAACTGGACGACGTCGATGGGCTGCACGCGCGTATGGCGGCGGCTGGCGTGGAGATGCGCATGCCGCTGGAGGACCACCCCTGGGGTGACCGCGCGTTCTCCTGTGTCGACCCGGCCGGCCTTGAACTCTACTGCTACAGTCCGAGGCCGATGGCGGCCGAGTATGCGGGCGGCCAGCGCGAGCCCTGGCGCATCGATGTGCCAGCTGTCGAAGAGATCGAGGAAACGGTGCCCGCATGAGGCCTGTTGAATGAGTCGCCGTGCCGACCGCCTGTTCCGTCTGGTGCGCCAGCTGCAGATCCACGGCCGCCGCACTGCGGCCGAGCTGGCCTCCGTCGAGGAGGTGTCGGTCCGCACGGTCTATCGTGATCTCGATGACCTCTCGGCCTCGGGCGTGCCCATCGTCGGCACGCCCGGCGAAGGCTATCGGCTGAGCCCGGGGTGGAAGATGCCCGCGCTGCGATTCGATATCGAAGAGATCGAGGCCCTGATGCTCGGGCTCTCGATCACCGCGGCCTGGGGCGACAGCGACCTGGCGCGTGCCGCGCGCTCGGCGCGCGATCGCATCCTCGAAGCACTGCCGCCGCCACTGGCCAGCGGCGCGCAGTCACTGGCCCTGCACGTGCCGGATTTCCACATCGAGCCCGCCACGCGGCGCTGGCTGGGCCAGCTCCGCCGTGCGCTGCGCGAACGCCGCCCGCTCCAGTTCGACTACGCCGATGCGGAGGCGCGACCCAGCTCGCGCCGGGTCGATCCACTGGGCCTGTTCTTCTGGGGCGACCGCTGGACCCTGGTCGGCTGGTGCCACCTGCGCACGGACTTCCGGCATTTCCGGGTCGACCGCATCCAGCGCTTGGACTGCGGCGAACCCCAGCCTGAATGGGCGGCTGGGCGCCGCCTGGAGGACTACCTGGAGCGCGTCCGCGAGTGCTGAGCAGGTCGGGCGGTACCCATCGCTAGGACTCGTCGACCTTCGCCGGCTGCCGCGCCAGCAGCATGCGCGTGGCGATGATCCCGATCTCGTACAGCAGGGCCATCGGAATGGCCAGCATCAGCTGCGAGATCACGTCCGGCGGGGTAATGATGGCCGCGACCACGAAGGCACCGACGATGACATAGGGGCGCGCCTCCTTCAGCTGCTCGACGGTCACCCAGCGCAGCACGCCCAGGATCACCACCGCCACCGGCACTTCGAAGCTGAAGCCAAAGGCCAGGAAGATCACCAGCACGAAGTTCAGGTAGGCGCTGATGTCCGGCGCCACCTGCACGCCCTCGGGCGAGATCGCGGTCAGGAAACCGAACACCGCGGGCAGCACCAGGAAATAGGCGAAGGCCGCGCCGATGTAGAACAAGGCGGTGGCGGAGACGAGGATCGGCAGCGCGAGGCGCCGCTCGTGCTGGTACAGCCCGGGCGCCACGAAGGCCCAGGCCTGATAGAGGATGGCCGGCATTGCGATCGTCACCGCTGCCACGAAGGCCAGCTTGATCGGTGCGAAGAAGGGGCTGGCCACGTCCACGGCGATCATGCTGGCGCCGGCCGGCAGGCGTTCGATCATCGGCTGCGCCACCGCCGAGTACAGACGGTTGGCGAACGGCATCAACGCCAGGAACACGGCCAGCACCGCAAGCACGGCGCGCATCAGCCGCGAGCGCAGCTCCACCAGATGCGAGATCAGGGTGTGCTCGCCCTCCTCCTGGGACGGCCCGGGCAGTGAGTTCATGCGTGTCGTTCGGGCCTAGGCTGGTCCGCTGTTCGAACAGCGTCCGGAACCGGTCCTGTCTCCTCGGACGCAGGCTGCGCGGTCGGGGCGTCCGTATCGGCCGTATTGCGCGCGGACACTCCGTCGACCCCATCCACAGGGCCAGGTGTCGCTTCGCTCACGGCCTCAGCCTGGCGGGCGAGTTCCTCGGGACTCAGACCGCCGAGGTCGTCGGAGTCCGCGGCAGCGGGCTCCCTCTGCAGGGCGGCCGGCAGGGGGTCCGCACCGCTCGTCGCGGACAGCGCCGTGCCGAGCTCTGCGCCAGCGGCGGCGAGCGACGCGCCGGTCGCGGCGATGTCGCGGCGCAGGTCCTTCGCCGTGCCCTCCAGCGTGGCGTGCACCTCGTCGAGCTTGAGGCTGCGCTTCAACTCCTCGGCGGCGAGTTCACGTTCGAACTCGCTGCGCACCGAGTACCAGCTCTGGCGCGCCTTGCGCACGTAGAAGCCCAGCGTGCGCGCGGCCTTGGGCAAGCGCTCGGGGCCGAGCACCAGCAGGGCCACGACGCCGATCACGCCGATCTCGGCCATGCTGAGGTCGAACATCGCGCAGGGCCCCGGTGGCCGTCAGTCGCCGCGGTCGGCCGCTTTCGCGGACTTCTCGGCCGTGGCCGACTCACCCTGTCGAGACTCGTCGCCGAGCTTCTCGGCAGGCGGCGCCTCGTCATTCATGCCCTTGCGGAAGTTCTTGATGGCCGCACCGAGATCGCCACCGACGTTGCGCAGCTTCTTGGTGCCGAACACCAGAACGATCACCACCAGCACGACCAGCCAGTGCCAGATGCTAAAGGAACCCATGGACGCTCTCCGTCGGACAGACCGCGGAGCATAGCGCAGGCGCAAAGACAGAGCGATGACGCTGCCGACACTTGCTCCTGCGCCGGTGATGCGATGCGGCCGCGCGGCAACCGCTCATGACGCGGAACTCCCGGACCGCACGCAGGCGGTCTCAGCGCGTGGTGTACTCCTCCAGACGGTCGCGGAAGTCCACTGCCTGGTCAGGGCTGACGTTGACGCGCCCCTCGAACACCGCGCGAGGCGTGATGTTGCGGCCGTAGCTGCTCTGGTTGGCACGGTGGTCGATCGACAGCACCGCGCCATCAAGCGCGACGCCGGCGAACAGGCCGCGCGAGCGCGAGTACGAGTAGATCTCCGCGCGCAGATCGGCATCGGTCGAGGCCTGCGCGTTGCGACCCACCGGGCCCGCCGCGACCGCCGCATCGGCGCCCAGGGTGAACTTGCCGTTGACGATGGAATCCACGCCACGGGCGCTGCGGAAGACCAGGATCACGTCGGTCGACTGCACACCGGCCTGGAAGCCGATGCTGCCGCCGGTCAAGGTCAGAAAGGCCGGATGGCTCCAGGTACCGTCGGGCGTGCGCACGCTGACGACACCGCGACCGCGGCGGCCGCCGATCAGCAGGCCCGCCTTGACCACATCCGGGATGACTGCGATCGCGTAGGCATCCTCCAGCAGGCGACGCGGCACGGCGCGATCGGGGCTCTGCATGATCTCGTCCAGCACGCGCGTGGCGTTCTGCAGGCGCTGCTCGGGCGGCGGCGCGGCAGAGGCAGGCTGGGCTGCGAAGAGAGCAAGGACGCTCAGGCTGAGCAGGGCGAAGCGGGCGAAGAATCGCATGCGGTATCTCCAGGGTTGGGGGCGCGGCTGCGAAGGCCAATGCCTTCAAGGGATGCGTGGGCGCGCGAGGCGCCGCGACTATAGGCCGGGCGCGGATGAATCGGGGCTTATCGCACCGGCTCGAAAGCAAGGACGCGTTGCGATCGCGCATCAAGGGCACGGGCCGCGGACCTTGCAAGTCGTGCAAACAATCCGATCGGCTGTCTTGGCGTGTTCGCGCGCATCAGCGCCACCCCGGGCAAGCGCCCGGGCAGCGAGGGATCAGCGCGCGCGGCGCAGTCCGAACAGCCCGATCAGAGCGAGCAGCACTGCAAGCAGCGCAAGCGAGGTCGTGCCGCTGGCGTCCACCTGCACCGGCGGGAAGCTGGGCGGCGTGCCGCCGCTTGCACAGGCCGGGGGCGCAATCGCGAAGCCCTCCAGCTGCACGCGTGACAGACCGCTGCCTGCGCCGGTGATGGGCGTGCTGCTCAGCAGCGCGCCGGTTTCGGGATCGATCTGCACCAGATCGTTGAGGTTGGGCCGCGGCAGGCCTTCCGGAGGAACCAGGTAGTCGAGTGTTGCCCAGAGTCGACCGTCGGCATCGAAGTCGAGACCCGCGTCGAAAATCCGGTCGGACACTGCGAGCGGCCCGACCCGCGTCAGCTGGGAGGTACTGGTGTCGAACCGGTACAGCGCGGGATCGGGATCCACGGAAACACCGAACAGCACCTGCCCACGCGCCGCCAGGCCGGAAATCGGCGGCCCACCGGTGAGCACCCGCTGCACCGCACCCGTGGCACGATCGACGCGCCAGAGGTGCCCCAAGGTGTCGGAAGACATCCACATCTGGCCGTCGCAGGTCACGGCGAGGCCGTTGTCGAGCTGCCCGCCCTGACCTGGCCCTTGGCCGGCCAGACCCGCAAACGGAGCGACGAAGCTGCCGCTGCCGGTTTCGGGGTTGATCCGCACCAGCACGTCGCTGGTGCCACCGGCGTCTGCCGAGCCATCCGCCGCGCCGTAGAGCACGCCGTCCGGATGGAAGGCCAAGCCATCGATATCGCGGAAGCCGATGTAGCCGATGCGCGTCGCCGCGCCAGTGGCGAGATCGATGCGGTACAGGGCGTCGCGGAGCGAGGGACTGTCGGGATCGGTTCCCGAGGCGTAGCCATAAGGCTGCGCGCTCACTGCTGCGCTGAGCAGCAGTCCGGAGGCAATGAGCAGCCTGCGGGCAATCGGGCGCATGTGGGCCACGTCCTTTACCGAGTCTATGTAATCGTCACGGCGCTCTGGTGGCACCTCGGGCGAGAATAACAGGGTGCCTCACGCATGAACAGCCGCGAAGGGCGCTTGCAAGCGCTTGATTCGGCCTGCATATCGCTCGCCCGATCGGTCCGTCCACGCCGCCGGTCGCAATCCTCCCAACGCTTCGGAGACTCCATGCCCTACCTCGGCCGGCCCGATTACCGCCACGGCAGCACCGAATCCGCCGCTGTTCTGCTGGTCAACCTGGGCACTCCCGACGCTGCGACGCCTGCCGCCGTGCGTCGCTATCTTGCAGAGTTCCTCGCCGATCCTCGCGTGATCGAGCTGCCAAGACTGCTGTGGATGCCTTTGCTGCACGGGGTCATCCTGCCGTTTCGATCACGCCGCTCGGCCAAGGCCTACCAGCAGGTCTGGACCGAGCAGGGCTCGCCGCTGCTGACCCATACCCGCGGCCTGGCAGCGGGCCTGCAGTCGGCGCTGGCCGCCGACGCGCGTCCGCTCGGCGTGCATATGGCCATGCGCTACGGCAACCCCTCGATCGCCAGCGTGCTGCGCGAGCTCAAGGACCGCGGCCTGCGCCGCCTGCTGGTGCTGCCGCTGTATCCGCAGTTCTCGGCGACCACCACGGCCTCGGTCTTCGATGCCGTGGTCGATGAGCTGAAGACCTGGCGCTGGCAGCCCGAGCTGCGCTTCATCACCGATTACCACCGCGAACCGGCCTGGCTCGACGCGATTGCCGAAAGCGTGCGCCAGCACTGGCAGGCGCAGGGCCGCGGCGACCGTTTGCTGTTCTCCTTCCACGGCATTCCCAAGCGCTACTTCACCGCTGGCGACCCCTATCACTGCCTGTGCCAATACACCGCCCGCGAAGTCGCCGAGCGGCTGCAGCTGCCGCGCGAGGCCTGGCAACTCAGCTTCCAGTCGCGCGTGGGCAAGGAGGAATGGCTGCGGCCCTACACCGATGAGACAGTGGCGGCGCTGCCCGCACAGGGCGTGCGCAAGCTGGACGTGGTCTGCCCGGGTTTCGCGGTGGACTGTCTCGAAACCATCGAGGAAATCGCCGGTGAGAACGCCGAGATCTTCACCCATGCCGGCGGCGAGGCCCTGCGCTACGTGCCGGCCCTGAACGACAGCGATGCGCACGTCCAGGCCTTGCTGCCCCTGCTGCGCCGCCAGGGCGCTGGCTGGCCGGAATTCGAGCCAGGCTCATGGGACGCTGGCGCGGAGACCGCGGCGGACGCCGTGCGGGCGCAGCGCTTCGAGCAGTTCCAGCGTGGCTGAGGCCGAGGCCGAGCGCGGGGCTTGGAGTGCGGCCGCCACGCAGGCCTCGCGCACGGGCGAAGAACGCCGCTTCCAAGTCAGCACCGGCACCCTCGCTGCGCTGCACTTTCCGGCCGTGCATGCCGGCGTTCCGCGCGTGCTGGCCCTGCACGGCTGGCTGGACAACGCCGCCAGCTTCACCGCCCTGGCTGACGCCCTGCCGGAGGTCGAGCTGCTGGCGCTCGACCTCGCGGGCCACGGTCGCTCCGCGTGGCGGCCAGCCGCCGGCAGCTACGCCCTGGTCGATCACCTGCCCGACCTGCAGGACGCGCTGGACGCACTCGACTGGCCTTCTGCGATCCTGCTCGGACACTCGATGGGCGCGGCCATCGCCTGCCTGTTCGCGGCGGCAGCGCCCGAGCGCGTCGAGCGGCTGATCTGCATCGATGCCCTCGGCCCGCTCAGTCTCGATGAAGCCGAAGTTGCAGCACGCCTGCGCCGTGCGCTGGCGGCGCGGCGCGAACCGCGACCGCGACGACGTCTGTTCGCGCGGATCGAGGACGCCTGCCGGCAGCGCGCCGACTTGAATGGCCTGAGTCCACAGGCCATCGCCCCGATGGTCGAGCGCGGCCTGAGTGAAACCGAGGGTGGCTGGATCTGGTCCGCCGACCCGCGCCTGCAGCTGCCGTCCGCGATGCCCATGAGCGAAATCCAGGTACAGCAGCTGCTGCGCGCGCTGGCGATGCCGGTGCTGGTGCTGGCTGCGGAACAGCCCGACCCGCGCCTGCCTCGTCTGCACGTGCAAGCGCGACTGGCCTGCGTGCCGCGCGCCCAGCTGCTGCGTCTGCCCGGCGGACACCATCTGCACATCGCCGAGCCCCAGCAGGCGGCGGTCGCGATACGGCAGTTCCTGGCGGGGCAGGATGACGCCGGCAGTCCGGCGAACGCCTAGGCCACGAGAGGGCACGGAATCTGCAGGAGGCGGCCATCCGCGAAACGCCGCGCGGACCACCGCCCTGCCCTGACGACGTATCCCGCATCGATGTCGCAGACCCTCTCGCGCCCGCCGCAGCTGCGCCCGCTGCTGGAAAGCCTCCGACACACCCCACTGCCGCGCGTCGCCGCCGAGACCGAACACCGGCTGGCGCTGGCCGAGACGGTCGAGCTCAAGCAGCTGCAGTTGCTGGCGGAGCGCGAGCCCGGGCTGGCGTTGGCGATCCTGCAGGCCGCAAATGCCCGAACCGGCGCCGACGATGCTCCGCGCGGTCTGCAGCAGGGCATCCACCGGCTCGGCAGCGGCGGCGTGCAGCGCCTGCTGCGCGGCCTGCGAGCAGTGCGCTACGACCGAACACAGCCAGGGCATCTGCTCGCCTTGCGGGCCATGGCCACCAGCCGCCTGGCCTGGCTCTACCTCGCGCACTGGCTGCGCGCCGCGCTGGCCTCTGACGAGGATGCGCGGCTGTCAAGCCTGATCCTGCTGGACGTCGCCCGCTGGAAACTGCCGCTGGCGGCACCCGCGCTGGCGGCTCAGATCGAGCACCGCGTCGAGTCCGGCGAGCGTCGTGCCCGCATCGAGCGCGAACTGCTGGGCGCGGATCTCGATTCGATCAATCTCTGGCACCTGCAGGACCTTGGCGTGCCCCAGGCCAACGCGCTCGTCGCAGGCTGCCGCTGGACGCCGACCCTCCTCGCCCGGACTGCCGCTGCGGCACGCAGCGACATCCGTGCGCAGGACCTGCCGCCGCGCCTCAAGGGCCGCCTGCGCGAGCGCGGCCTGCTCTGCAGTCTGGCGCGGGCCTTGGCACAGGAAACGCAGGTGGACTGGTACAGCACGCGCACGCGCCACCTGCTCCAGGCCGCGGCAACGATCACCGGACGGCCACTCGATGAAGTGCTGCGCGGCGTGCAGCGACAGGCCGTGTTCGCCAGTCGCGAAGCCCTGTTCAGCGAGGATGCGCCCGCCCCTGCCGCCGGGCTGCTGCGGCCGCCACGGCCGCCGCGGTCGCTACGCCGCGTCGCTCAAGCCGTCGCAGAAAGCAACCCGACCGCACCAACGCAGGCCGCCCCGGCGAACAGCCAGGGAGGGGTCGCCGCCTTCGCGCAGCGCTGCCAGTTGGGTCACCCGGACCTCCGCAGCCTGTTCACCGACAGCGCCCGCCTGTTCACCCGGCTGGGCCTGAAGCGCTGCGCGCTGTTCCTGCGCGAAACCGACCAGGCCGCCCTGGCCTGCTATTTCAGCTTCGGCTTCCCGGCAGGCCAAGCCAGCCGCAGCCTGCGGCTGCCGACCGGCGAGCCGGGCCTGGTGAAGCTGCTGCTGGCGCGGCCCGGCGTGGCGTTCCGC
This sequence comes from uncultured Aquimonas sp., assembly GCF_937888285.1. Lineage (GTDB taxonomy): Bacteria > Pseudomonadota > Gammaproteobacteria > Xanthomonadales > Xanthomonadaceae > Aquimonas. Next base: position 71,707 of record NZ_CALART010000032.1, on the reverse strand, counting down.
GTCGCCCGGGCGCAGCGCGCGGTCATCGGCGACAAACTACCGGCAGCCTTGGCCGACTGGGCCCCGGACAGCGGAATGCTGCTGGCCACGGTCGCAGTGCAGGGGCGCGCCGTGGGTTTCTGGTGGGCGGACAGCGGACCCGTCGGGGCCGAAGCCAGCGCTGAGACCTTCGCCGACTTCCGGCGCGCAGTTGAGGCCTTTGGATCCGCTTTCACCCGCCAGCTGGCCCGGCAAAGCGCTCACTCGCAGGCAGCGCTTGCCGCCCACGCCACGTCGCAGCTGTACGGGCAGGAGAAGTCCGAAGCGTCGTGAGGCCTGCTGCGCCGCAATAGCGGCGTCGAGCGCTGACATAGAATCGGGCCTTCACTCCTCGCTGACGGCGGCCTCCAGTCCATGTGTTCGATTCTCGGCATCCTCGATCTCCGCTCCGATCCGGCCGCCCTGCGCACGCAGGCGCTGGACCTCTCCCGCCGCATGCGCCATCGCGGCCCGGACTGGTCGGGCGTGTATGCCAATGAGCGCGCGATCCTGGTGCACGAGCGCCTCGCCATCGTGGGCGTCGATTCCGGCGCCCAGCCGCTGCTGTCGCCGGACGGCACCCAGGCGCTGGCGGTCAACGGCGAGATCTACAACCACCGCCAGCTGCGTTCGGCGCTGGAGGCCGACTACGCCTTCCAGACCCACTCCGACTGCGAGGTGATCCTGCCGCTGTACGCGAAGTTCGGCCACGACTTCCTCAACCAGCTGGAGGGCATGTTCGCCTTCGTGCTGTGGGACGACGCGAAGCAGCACTGGCTGGTCGCGCGCGATCCCATCGGCATCATTCCGCTGTACTACGGCCACGACGCCCACGGCAACCTGTACTTCGCCTCCGAGCTGAAGGCGCTGGCCCCGGTCTGCAAGGAGGCGCGCGAGTTCCCGCCCGGCCACTACTGGGCCAAGGGCGATGCCGAACCGACCCGCTACTACCACCCCGGCTGGCGCGAATTCGAAGCGGTGAAGGACGGCCCCACCGATCGCGCCGCCCTGCGCGCTGCGTTCGAAAGCGCGGTCAAGTCCCACATGATGAGCGACGTGCCCTACGGCGTGCTGCTCTCGGGCGGCCTGGATTCCTCGCTGGTCGCGGCGATCGCCAAGAAGTACGCCGCCCGCCGCGTCGAGGAAGACGAGAAGACCGAGGCTTGGTGGCCGCAGCTGCACAGTTTCGCGGTGGGCTTGAAGGAGTCACCGGATCTCAAGGCCGCGCGCGAGGTCGCCGCGCACATCGGCACGGTGCACCACGAGTTCCACTTCACCGTGCAGGAGGGCATTGACGCGCTCTCCGACGTGATCTACCACCTCGAAACCTATGACGTGACGACGATCCGCGCGTCCACGCCGATGTACCTGATGGCGCGCCGCATCCGCGCCATGGGCATCAAGATGGTGCTGTCGGGCGAGGGCTCGGACGAGCTGTTCGGCGGTTACCTGTATTTCCACAAGGCGCCGGACGCGAAGTCCCTGCACGAGGAAACCGTGCGCAAGCTCGATGCCCTGCACCTGTTCGACTGCCTGCGCGCCAACAAGTCGATGTCGGCTTGGGGGGTGGAAGCGCGCGTGCCCTTCCTCGACCGCGGCTTCATCGACGTGGCGATGTCGCTCAACCCCGAGGTCAAGCTCTCGGGCAAGCCGCGCGGCCGCATCGAGAAGCAGTTCCTGCGCGAAGCCTTCGCCGGCTATCTGCCCGACAAGATCCTGTGGCGCCAGAAGGAACAGTTCTCCGACGGTGTCGGCTACAGCTGGATCGATTCGCTGAAGGCGCACGCAGCTGCCCAGGTCAGCGACGCGCAGATGGAGAGCGCGAAGTTCCGCTTCCCCTACAACACCCCGGTCAGCAAGGAAGCCTACTTCTACCGCGAGCTCTTCGAGCGCCACTACCCGCAGGCCTGGGCCGCGGAATGCGTGCCCGGCGGCCCCTCGGTGGCCTGCTCCACCGCGGCGGCGCTGGAGTGGGACGCCAGCCTGAAGAACATCGTCGACCCCTCGGGCCGCGCGGTGCAGGCGGTGCACGAGAGTTCGTACTGAGGCGAGGCGTCGGTCGGGGTCTCGGTTGGGCTCGCAAGGGTGCAGCCGGCCCAGCGTGCTCCAGTGACTCTCGATAGACAGGACTGCACCCGAACATCCGTCACCGGCGCCGGCGCGAAGGCCGGCTGCCCCTCGGGCAGCCGGCTTCTGCTTGGCACTTGGCCCTCGATCCCCGCCTGCGCGGGGATGACGAGTGCGCAAGTCATCCGGCGCGCTCGCGCCGCACCTCGGAGCGGAGCCGCCGTCAGGGCGGGATCACCTCGAAGCCATCGATGAAGATCCGCTCGGACTGCAGGCGGCGGAACACCACGACACTGCTGTCCGTGCTCGCCACCACGTAGACCTGGCGATCGTCGCCGCTGGGCACCACCGCCACCGGTCCGCCCATGTTGAAGACCGCTCCCTCTTCATCGAACAGGGTCTGCAGGGGGCGCAGGGTGCCGGCGCTTTCGCCGGCGACGATTCGCTCGAGGATCGTCAGGCTGCTGTCGCCGAAGCCGGCCACGTACAGCTCGCTGCCGTCGGGCGACAGGCTGATCGACTGCGGGCCGGCCATGCCGGGCAGGCCGGCATCGCCACGGCTCAGCTTGCGGCGCCAGGTCAGCGAACCGTCGCCCGCGCGGTCGAACCGCACCACGCCATTGTCGGCTTCGGCTGCCACGTAGAGCTGACCACCGTCCGGACTCAGCACGAGATCCGAAGCGCCGGCGATTCCGCTCACGCCCAGCAGGCCGTTGCGGTAGGCGGTGCGGAAGCTCAGGTGCCCGAAGCGCGGCTCGGCGGCGTTGGGCTGGCGATCGAAGACGACCACCGCATTGCCGAAGCGCGCAGCCACATAGACCTGCGAACCATCCGCGGAAACCGTGAGGCCAGCCGGACGTTCGAGGCCCACCACGGCGCCACCGCCATCGTTTGGATCGTCCACGCCCTGGGTCTCGGCCTCGATGAAGCTGAGCACGCCGGTGTCGGTATCGCGTGCGAAGACTGAGAGCGCATTGCCGAGTGAGCCGCTGGCATAGACATGCCGGCCATCCGGACTGATCGCCAACCGGCTGACGCCGCTCAGGCCGCGGGTGGTGCCGCCGGCAGCCCCGGGGGGGCCCTGACCTTCGATCTGATTGGCGACGAACGCAAGTTCGCCCGAGGCGGGATCGCGCGACAGCACGGCAATGGCAGCGTCATTGCGGGCAGCCACGTAGAGGTGCCGCCCGTCCGCACTCAGCAGCAGGTGCTTGGCGCCATCCAGCCGCGCATCGGGCAGCCCGCCGGCAACAGCGCGGTAGTCGCGCAGATAGCTGAGCCGCCCATTGGCAGGATCGCGGGCGAACAGCAGGACTGCATCGCGGCTTTCGCTGGCGACATAGGCGAAGGCGCCATCCGGCGACAGGGCGAGCGCGCTGGGCTGGACCAGGGCGCTGATGCCGCCCGGTCCTCCGATCACGTCCTGCTCCAACTCGACTTCGGGCGCAAAAGCGGGATCGACGATCGTGCCAAGCACCTGCGGCGTGGCGAAGCTCACGTTGAAGGGCTGCGAGAACACCAGCCTGAAGGTTTCCGGCGCTTCCACCTGGGCGTCGGCGAGGATCACCACATCGATCAGGGCCTCGACCTCGCCCGCAGCGATCGTCGCCGTGCCGCTGTTGGCCTCGTAGTCCGCCCCCGCCGTGGCGGTGAGGTTCTGGGTGGCGAAGTTGAAGCGCGCTTCGAAGGTCGAACTGCGCGACAGGCGCGCCCGGAAGCGCGCGATCGCCGTGCCGGTCGCCGGCTCCAGCACGCGTACGGGCTCGACGCTCAGCTGCGGCACGTCGTCGTCATCGACGATGGTGCCGACGCCCGCTGCGCGGGCGAGCACGCCGTTCTCGGCATTGATCAGCTCCACCGAGAAGCTCTCGGCGCCCTCGATCACGGTGTCGCCACAGACCTGGATGTCCAGGCTCTGGCTCAGGCTGCCGGAAGGAAGACTGACCCGCCCGGCGCGCTGGATGAAGTCCACGCCGGGGCCGCAGCTGGGTCCGCCGACGGCGCTGCCGTTGGCGGTCTGGTAGTCGACGTGCACCGTGCCCAAGCTGGTGGTGTTCATGCTGAGGGTGAAGCGCAGCGGACTGGTGCCGGCGTTGCCTTCAAAGCCGCTGACATCGTCGATGGTCACTGCCGGGCCGGTGCCGGTGTTCTGCGGATCGATGTCGAGCCGGCGCGCCACGCCTTCGGCACCGACGCTGGTCTGCGCGGCCAGCCGCTGGCCCAGGAAGATCCGCACTGGATCGCCCGGGCGCGCCGTACCGGGCACCCGCGGGTTCAGCGCCGACATCGGAATGCCGAGTCGGAACTGCCCGCCGAGGCGGGGATCGCGCCCCAGGGTGTATCGCGCCAGCACGTCGCCTGCGGGCACGCTGCGCACCTCGATCAGGCTGCCGATGGGCGCGGGCTGGCCAAACAAGGTTGCGGAGCCGTACAGCACGTGGTCCGGCGCTTCGATCTCGGCCTGCGCGGGCGGTGCCAGTCCGAGCACCAGGAGCAGCAGGGCGATGCCAAGTGCCCGAGGCAAAGCGCGATGCGGGACGCGGGGAGTCAGTCGATTCATGTCAGTTCCCCGAGTAGGCGTAGGTCTTGAAGAAGATCCGGATGTCGTTGACGCCCTGACCGTCGCGCTGGCCGCCACCGCCCGGAATCAGCGGACCCTGGATGAAGGTGTCGAGCCCGTCGACCGGATCGTTCAGGAAGGTGCCGCCGGGAATGATCATCAGCCAGCGGCGATTCCAGACCGAACGTCCGATCAGGCGGCTGTCCGAGGTGACCTGCGAATCATCGAAGGGCTCGGCGAAGTGGAAGGCGCGGAAGCGACCGTAGCGCCGGATCTCGGTACTGCTCTCCGAGAGCGTGTCGGCCACCGGCAACCAGTCGTAGTCGGTCAGCTCCTGGGTATTGATGGGGAACGGCACTGGAACCGCTTGGTCGACCACCTGCCACTCGCGGATCGTGAAGTCGTTCGCCGAGGGCGCACGCAGCACGTCGGCGCCGACCGGGAACAGGTAGACGCGCGGATCATCGGCCAGAGGCAGGTTGGCATAGTTGCCGAACCAAGCGCCAACCGAGCGGACGCGCGTGCTGAACTGGCTGGAGTCGTAGCTGCTGTCCTGCGGCCCCAGCGCCCAGCCGAAGAAGTTCAGTCCGAAGCTGACATTGGTCGTGAACTCGATCACCAGTCCCGGCTGAGGACCGGCCGACTCCGGCGCAAATGGCCGCGCATAGCGCCTGAACTCGGGCACCCGCCAGAGATCGTCGACCTTGAAGGACTCCAGCTTCGCCCGCCAAGCCTCGTCACCCTCGGGTCCTTCGGGGATCCGGAACAGCTCGCGCCGCAGCGAGAAGCGGTTGGTCTCGACCTGCGGATTGTTGAAGCCCATCTGACCTTTCAGCACGTCGAAGTTCAGGCTCATCTGCGCCATGACGCCCGCCAGGCCGGTCGTGCCTGCCACCGGCGTGCCGTTCAGCACCTGTCCAATGCTGCGCTCACGCACGATCCGGGTCAGGAAAGCCTGCCCGGCCTGCTGGTTGGCGCCCAGCAGATTGGTGTCGTAGTCGTATGCCGCCGCTGCCAGGTAGACGTAGCGTGCAGCGAGATCGAAGGCGGCGCGGTACTTCTGCAGGGCGTCATTGCGGAAGATCCGGAATGCCATGTCCTGGTAGCGGTATTCCTGGATCTCGGCCGCGCCGTTGCGGCGGAAGGCGATCATGCTGTCCATGACCCTGAGCCCTTCGGCGAGGGTGGCCTGATAGTCGCCGAGCAGCTGCTTGATCGCTTCAGTGCGTGCGAACACTTCGGCGCGCAGGATCGGCTCCTTGCGGATCAGCGTTTCCACCTCTCCCAGGGAATTGAACAGGTTGAGGTTGGCGCCGTTGATGGCGGTGTTCAGACCCGCCAGCTCGGTCACGTCCTCCTTGGCCGCCTCGGTAGCGGTGCCGATGATCTCAAGACCATCAGCCACCGTGTCGAGGCCAAGCTTGACGCCGTTGCCGGCCTGCTTGATGCCGCAGCGGATGCCCGAGGTCATGTCACCACCGGCTGCGAGGCCGGCGATGAACACCTCGGGCAGGCACTCGGCCGTGTCCTCGAAGGTGAAATCCGCGAACTCGCCGATCCGGCGCGCGACGGTCGCCGCCGCGTTCATCGCCGCAGTAGTCGCGGTCAGCGCCTTCAGTTCACTGCGCTGGTTGATCAGGATATTGATGTTGCTCTCTTCGATATCGAAGGTCGCACGCATGGTGTCCGCGGCCACTTCGATCTCCTGCCGCAGCAGGTCGTACTGCAGCAGCGCCTGCTTCAGCGCAACACGTGCCTGCACCATCTGCTGCAGGGTCTGCTGCAGACGACCCGGGGCGCGGCGCTGACCGGTCCACTCCGGGGGCTTGGTGAACCAGAAGCCGAAGTCCGGCGACTCGATCGTCGTGTACTCGACCTCCAGCGGCGTGCTCGCATCCAGATCGCCAAGCGGGCAGCCCACGCTCAGGGGCTGATTGCGGCAGGACTGACCGTTGGCGCCGGTCGTGTCGGGCTGTCCCGGCGGGATGGGCTTCAGGTTGAAGAAGTTCATGCCGTTCGGGCTCGGCGAGTACGTCGCCGTGAAGCGCTTGATCCGCTTGATGCCCAGGTCATCAATGCTCTGACCGCTGGTCGGCGGATTGTCCGGATCGGTGTCGAAATCGAAGGTTGTACCGGCCAACTGCGGCACATCGACCATCATGTAGTGGTAGATGTCGGCGCCGTTGTAGCCCGCCGGATAGGTGCCGCCGGGGCCGATGTCGTCGGCATAGGGATAGCCGAAGATCTCGATCAGCCGGTTGGCGAAATCGCTTTCCTGCGAAGCCGAATCGCGGCGGATATCGTCAACCTCGTTCTGGTTGCGACGCATCTGGTTGTTCAGCTGGTTGGCATAGTCCCAGACATTGACCACGTTCTGCAGTGCGCGCAGGGCACGTTCGTAGACCTGCTCGAACTGGGTCCTGTTGAAGTTCTGCAGCTGAGCGGGGTCGATGTCGAACGGCACCACGTTCTTGGCCAGACCCAGCGGGTTCAGTCCGGCATCGGCCTTGTCGACCTGGGCCTGGATGTTGCCGTAGTGGCCGATGATCTCGGTCAGCTCGGAGATCGTGGTGCGGTCGATCTTCTGGATGCCCACCTTGTTCGGATCGGTATCCACTTCCGGCAGGATGGCGTTGACCGTCACCCAGTCGAAGTAGGACGCCATGCCGGCGCGGCGGCCCCACTCGGACAGGCCCCAGGCGCGTTCAGGGCGGGTGTCGGCATAGCCCTGCCACTGGCCATTCGGATTCTCGGTATAGGCGGCGCGATAGGTGAGGTCGACCACTTCGGCGCCGACCCGGGCCTTGGCGGCGGCAGTCAAGGCGAACTGGCGCTCGTCGAGGAAATCCACCGCGATCGGCACGCCGGCGACCAGCACCGCCTCGGCCTGCGGGTTCCACGAGAAGAACGGATGCCGCAGCAGGCCGTAGTAGGTCTTGGCGGCCGTCAGATAGTGACCCCAGGCATCGCCATGTCCCTGCGGGAACAGCTTGCGCGCATCCTGCTCGTTGATGATGCCGTCGGCATTCTGGTCGGTGATGTTGTAAGACAGCGCGTAGGCGACCTCGCCCTGGCCCGTGGTGAAGTTCCAGAACAGGCGGTTGTAGACGGGCCGCGCCGCCACCGGGCCCAAGCTGTTGTCGCGACCGCGCAGCAGGATGAGTTCCTCTTCCAGCAGCGAGGGCAGCTGGTTCTGGAAGTTGAAGATCGCCGGCGCCAGCGAGAAGGTGCCCGAGCTGGTGGTGATGCCGATGGTTGGATCCTGGGCATCGGCATAGGCCTCGTTGCCGAGCAGGGTGTAGAAGTCGACCAGACGCGAGGCCACCAGCAGCACCGCCGAATTGGCCGGGCCGTAGTCCACCGGCGGCGAGGAATCCACCGACAGCTGCAGCGCCCGACGCATGACCGTGGTGTAGGCCTCGATCAGGCCGATCTGGTTGAGGTTGTTCGGGTCGTTGTTGAGCGCGATCGGCCCTTCATAGCGCTGGCCCAGCTGCACCAGCATGCTGGCGTAGTTGTTGGTGGCCGCCTGCGCGAAGTTCTGCACGCGCGCCTCGAACGGGTTGAGGCGGCCGAGCACGCGCTTCACCCAACCCTCCGCCAGCTGCGCGCGCGGCTGCAGCGGGGTGGCGCCGGGCTGTCCCGCCCACAGGCTCCACTGGCTGGCGTTGTTGCAGCCGGGCAGTCCGCGATAGCGCGCCAGATACCAGTTGTCCGACAGGGTCTGGATGTTGGCGCCTTCGATGCTGATCTCGACCGCGCCCTGCGGGTTCGGCAGCGAGAACTGGATCCAGCCATTGAGCTGGCCGGTTTCCGGGCTGGGCAGCACGGTCGGCGGCACGCCGCTGGTGTCGGGCCGGAAGAACCACTCGAAATCCAGCGCATCGACGTTGCCGCCGAAGTCGCCGCTGTGGCGCAGCACCAGCTGCTCGTCGAAGACGTTCGGCGGCGAAATCACATTGATCTGGCCCTGGTAGGGCGCGACCAGGGTGGCGGTGGCCGGCGGCGGCGGATTGCGCAGGCAGCCGACCTCGATCACCTCGAGGCTGACCGGCAGCGGATTGAGCGCGGGATCATTGTTGAAGGCCACGGTCATGTAGCCCGACCCCTGCGACAGGCCTGCCGTCAGCGCGGGCTGCACGCCCACCGCCTGGAAGGGCTCCAGGATGCCGTCGTTGTTGCTGTCCTTGTAGCCGATCAGCACATCGTCAGGCGTCACCGCGCGCGAGCTGTCGCAGATGCGCTGACGGTTCTCGCCGATCCGCGAGCTGGTGCAGATGCGGGTGATGCCCTGCGGATTGCGGCTCTTGCGGAACAATGCCTCGACCGCCTGATCCCAGCTGCAGTTGGCCGCAAGTGTGCCGCAGGCGCCGGTGAAGCCGGACTGCTCGCTGCCGTCGCCGCCATCGAGTCGCTTCAGGGTGACCCGATCGCGCTTGGACAGGACGTTCAGCAGCAGCATGGGGTCCCCCGCCCGGCTGAAGTCGGCGCTGCCCTTGAACACCAGCCGTCGATTGAGTGGCTCGTAACGGAGCCGACTGGCGATCGAGACCGGCAGCTTAAGCGCGCCGTCGCTGGAGCCAACGATGGCCTCGCTGCCATCGGTCTGGAACTCCTTGGCCACGGTGCCGGGGATCACCGGCAGGATCACGAACCGCGGGTTCAGCGGGTCGATCAGCTGCGCCAGGGTGTCGCTGGGCAGCGGGTTCGGGCGCGTCTCCTGGATGTCGTCATAGACGACCTCGACCGCGGCCTGGTTGAGGATGTCCGGCAGGCCGCGCTTCGGCGTCAGCAGGGTCTCGCCGCTGATCAGCAGGGGCACCTGCTCGGGCCAGGCGATGTCGTAGTCGACCTGCAGCGGCTCGACCGGTGAACTGCTGCCGCCCTCGGCAACCGGCAGCCGCGCCAGCCAGGGCACGCAGATGCCCGCCGCGATGTCGTTGACGTCGTTGTTGTTGAGGTCGGTGAAGAAGCCGGCCTGGGCAGGGTAGAAATAGCGGACGCTGCCGCTGCCGGCCGACTTCGCCCACAGCTGGTTCTTGTAGTCCTGGAAGAACGGCGGCGGCGGCTGTTCGCCGACGGCCTGGCCGACCACGAAGGTCTGTGCGCAGCCGGGCAGCAGTCGCACCGGATACGGCGGCGACACCGTGGTGCCGGCGGTGCCGGCGAAGCGGAACTGGTTGAAGCCGGCACCCGTGGCCTGCACGCGGAAGACGCGGAAGCGCCAGAGACCGCTGGCCGAATGGAAGTACTTGACCAGCACATAGGGGTCGGAGGCCGCCGTGGTGTCTCCGGCCAAGGCGCTGCCGAAATCCGAGCGCAGGGCGAACACGGCCTCGAAGCCGGTGCCGGTCTGCGAAGGTGCGGTGAACGCGTGTTCGTCATTGGGGTTGTAGCCCGGCAGACCGAAATCGTTCTGGATGTAGATCCGCGCCGAGGCGAACACCTGCGGGTCCAGCGGCGCCTGGCCGAGATTCTCGCCGCCCTGCTGGCTGGCGATGACGATGCGATCGGGATCGAAGGGCCAGTAGGGCTGGTAGCGAACGGCCTTCTCCGGCCAGTACACGCCGCGCGATTTTGCGTGGTACCAGGCCACAGCGAGCTCGCGGCCCTGGTCCTGGCCGCGGCCAACGGCATAGCGGTTGACCGGAATGATCGCGCCGGTGCGCGCCGCCCGGTTGTAGGCGGCGTCCTGGCCTACGCCATCGTAGAAGGCGAGCTCATTGATCACGAAACCAGTGGTGCCGGGCTCGTTGTGGTAGCTGTCGACCAGGGCCTCGCCGATCTGCGCGGGGACGTTGTCGCTGAACAGCGGCACCGTCGAGTACGGCTGCGAGCGCACCACCTCCACTTCCACCGGGAACTGCAGCGGGTCGATGCTCGGGCCGTTGACATAGATCAGGCTGGCGAAGCCGCTGCGGGAAGCATTGAACTGCCCGGCCGCGTAAGTCGCGCCGCTCGAACCCGTGCTGGGGTTCACCAGCTCCAGCACCTTGTAGTTGCCGGCCGCGGGCTCCGCCTGCACGGGCGCACCGATCACGTGATCCTGCACGCAGCCGACGCCAACCGTCTGTGTGCAGGAGAGCGTCGGCCAGCCGATCACGCCGAGGCTGCTGATCCGCCGCGTCGAGGTCAGGTCATCGCCCTGCACGCGCCAGCGCACTTCGATGCGGCCGAAGGGCTGCAGCGGAATCAACCGCGCCATCCGGCCAGAGCCGGGCGCACCGGGCGCGGCCCAGTAGAAGATCTTGTTGCCGATCGCATCGAAGGGCTCGCCGTCCACGGCGAAATCGGGGCGATAGGTGACGTCGTCGACCTTCGCGTTCGGTGGCGGCACCAGCGGCTGCCCGGCCAGCCAGCGCTCTTCCTCGAAGAAGCGGCCATCGTCCCCCAGGTTCAGCAGGAAGCCATCGCGCGCCTGCGCGATCAGCTGGTCCTGCGGACCGAAGCGTGCGATGCCAGCGAAGCTGCCGCCAACATAGAGACTGCCGCCGCCGTTGTTGCTGATGACGCGGCCACGATCCGCACCGCCGCCGCCAGCGAAGGAAGGCAGGCGGGTATCCGGATCGTTGCGATTGCCGCCGGTCACCCATTGCCAGCCACCGTTGCCATCGACCGCCGCGATGTAGACGTCACTGGCGGCGCCCTGCGAGTCCAGGCTGCCGCGTCCGGCCGGATCGGTGAAGAAGGTCGTCGGCCCGCTGAACGCGCCGGTGAAGTACACCCTGCCCTGCGGATCGACGCTGACGCCACCGCCGACCGCTCCGTTCACGAAGCGCGCCCAGACGCAGTTGGCGTTGAGGCCGCCGATGTCGAAACTGGCAAGGAAAGCGCCGGCACCGCTGGGCGGGGCGCACTGGTTCGGCGCGCCACTGCCGGTGTAGTTGCCGGTAAGCAGCAGGCGACGGCGGCTGCGATCGATGGCGATACCCGAAGGCACCAGGCCCGCCGGCAGCAGCTGGGTGGAACCCAGCGTTGGCGCATCGCCGATGACGTTGCTCACCGGCAGCACGAAGGCCACGCGCGGACGCGCCCGGATCAGCACGTTGTCGATATGCCACCAGTCGAAATAGCGCCCCGCGCCGGCGCTGCCCGAGCCGTTCGGCATGTTGAATCGCAGCCGGAAACCAGCGTGCAGGGCGCGCGGATCCGTCACTGTCAGAGCGAAATTCTGCGGGCCGCTGAATCCACTGTTGAGGCGCAGGATCTCCCGCCACTGGCCATCCACGCCGAGGTACTGGACGAAGATGTCCTCGCCCCCGTCCGGCTGCTCGGTGACCACCGTGTAGGTCGGGGACGCGAAGTCAGAGAACCCGCGCATGAGGTCCAGCGAGACTTCGATCGAGTCCGATGCGCTGGTGTCGAACACCGGGCTGGCCACGTTGACGCCGCCGGCGCGAAGCACCAGTGCGTTGGTGCCATTGAAGAACGAATAGGGCGTGGCACCCAGCAGGCCGCTGGTGGGACTGACTGTGCCCTTGCTGGCATCCGAAGGCGTCCAGCCCTGCAGCGATCCATCGTTGAAATTGCTGGAGATCAGCGACGACAGCGATCCCCCTGCGCCCTGGCCGATCACGAACAGCCGGTTGTCGGCATCCGCGAGCATGTGGGTCGCGCGATCGGTGCCCGAGGCGCCGCCCCGATTGCGCGCCCACAGCCAGTCGCCATTGGTGCTGAGCCGCGCCACGAAGAGGTCGCCGCCGCCCTCCGGGCAGCTTGGGGCATTCAGGGTCGTGGGGCCGAACGAGGCATTGCACACATAGCGACCGGTGACCGCCACCGACTCGGTGACCGGTGGAATCTGGGTGTTGTCACCCGGCAGTGTCGCCGCGCCGGTGGCTTCGTCATTGCCGCTGCCGCCCATCTGGCGGGCCCAGCGCCAGCTGCCGTCGAAATCCAGCTTGGCGACATAGGCGTCGCGATCGGTCGCACCGGGCGTGCCGAGATCGCTGCCGCCAAAGCGCGCGGTGCCGAAGAAGCCGCCGACAATGAACACGTTGTTGGCGGCATCCAGGCTGATCGCGCGCACGGTGTCGACGGACGGCCCACCCGCACGGCGTACCCAGACCACCTGCCCGCCGGCCCTGACACGGGCGATGAAGATGTCCTCCAGGCCTTCGGAGGCCAGAGATTGGCCGCCGTACTCGAGCAGGCCCGAGTACTGGCCGGCAACGATGGTGTCGCCGTTGCTGGCATTGGCGATCGCGGTGACCTCGACGTCGCCGGTGGCCGGGATGCCCATCGGCCATTGCGCCGCCGCGGGCAGGGCCGGCAGGAGCAGGCTGGCCAGCAGCAGGCAGGCGCGGATGCATCGTCTGCCCCGGTTGCGAAGACGGCTTGCGCTCATGTCCGGTGTCCCTGACTCATGTTCACTGCCAACGGGCTCGATACAGGCGTTCATGGCGGTACTCATTGGTTCAGCACCGTCACGGCGGACGCGCGCCGCAGCCGGAACTGGCCGGAAAGGAAGATCGGGTTCTTGTGCAGGCCGGTGATCGATTCGCTGAAGTCGCCGCCGACCAGGGTGTCGCCCCAGCCCGGCGGGTTGCGCCCTTCGGGGTCTTCGGCGACGAAGCGGAAGCTCAGGTTGCGAACGACCTGGTAGGCCTCTTCCACCGTGTTCAGGAACTGCGGATCGAGGTTGTCGTGATCGGGGTGGTAGCGATGCAGGAAGGGGTTGGTCGGCAGGTTCGAGGCGATCACCAGGGTGCCGCCCACCTCACCGCCGGGCCCGAAGTCGCCGTCGAGTTCGATCTCGTTGCCGGCGAAGTCGTAGGCGACCGTCGAGAAGCGCAGGCCGACCGGCTGACCATCCCGATTGACCGGGCCGGTGTAGAGGCTGATCAGGTTGGGATCGGTGATGAGCACATGCCGACCCGGCTGGTCGACCTCATTGAAGGCCGGGTTGATCGCGCTGGGTCGACTGGTGCCGTCCTGCCACATCTGGATCACATCCTTCAGCAGGCGCGCATTGCCCGCCGCGTCGACATGGATCAGCACGCGCTGGCGGAACGGACGCACCACGGGGCGCGGCTCGGTGCCGCCGCGCTGGGCTTCGCTGACCGCGCGCACTTCGACGTCACCGACCCACAGGCCGGCATAGCTGGCCGCGGCCGGCGTGCCTTCGGTGGCGCCCCGGCGGAGCGCTACCGGCTGCACCGTGTTGCCGCCGGCAGCCAGCAGCACGCGCTGTCCAAGCTCGTCGGTGATCTCCAGCACTTCGTCCATGCGATCGGCGCTGAACTGGGTGCGTCGAACGCCGAGCGTCACGAACACGTCCCTGCCCGCCGGAGCGTCCACCACCAGGGTCTGCTGCAGGTCCGGCCAGCCGGTCTCGCCGGTTTCCTCATCCTCGTTGAGGAAGGTGAGCGGCATCGCGCCGCCGCCGATCCGGCGCAGCTGGAAGCTGCCCGGCAGGCCGCTGAAGTTGCGCAGCACCAGCCGGATCTCGTCGAGCGCGGCCGAGTACTCCAGCGACTCACCCTGATCCAGCACGAGGTGCAATCGGCCCTGGTAGCGCGAACTGCCGTCGGTATAGATCCAGTAGGCCCGACCGGGCTCGATCAACGTCGAGCCGGGGCTGGTGACGCGCTGCCACTGGCCCGCCGCGCTCAGGGCATAGACCGGCTGACCGCGATGCGCCTCCGAGGACGCGAAGAAGTCGGCAAAGCTGGGCCGGTTGCCGGCAGCGACCGGAAGCCCGGTCAGGGTGAAGGCATCCGCCGTCCAGCGCGTCGGGCGGAAGCGCGGGATGCCGCGGATGACGAGGTTCCGGTTGATGCTGCCCTCCAGCCTGACCAGGTAGGCGGCATTGCCGTCGATCGAGAACAGGTTGGTCAGGAAGGATTCGGGACGGGGCTCGGGGAACCAGGCGAACCAGCCGTCGACGTTCTCCAGCCCTTCCGCCGGATCGCGGATGAACTGCGCGCCGTCGGGATCGGGCCGGTAGCGCCAGACGCTGGCGACAGGAAGGCCGGCGAAGACGCTGGCGATCGACTTGTCGACCGGCTCCAGCTCGATGTGGATGGCGTTCCAGCCCGGGCGCAGCTCGATGGTCTGCTCAAGCTCGGCGGCGCGGCTGGCGCCGGAGATGAAGGTCAGCAGGACCAGCAGGCACAGGCGGATGGAGGCGAGGGTCATGGTCTGGGTGCTCATCCGCGGTCACCGGGCAGGGCCGGCGGTTGCAGGGGCTCTGCAGGGGCCGGCGGAGAAAGGGGATCAATGGCGGCAAGCGCCTCGTCGCGCACGACCGTGCGCATGCGCCCGAGCAGTTCCTCGCGGAACTCGTGCTCCATCTCGGCCAGGCGCTGCTGCCGCAGGCCCTGGCGGATGCCGTCGGCGAGCTCCTCGAAGCTGCGGCTGCGGCCGGCATCGACATCCACCAGCCGCAGCAGGTAGATCGCGTCGGCACCACGGATGGGCGTGCTGAGCGCCCCTGGCGCCGGCAGCGCACGCGCTGCGGCAAGTACGGCAGGATCCAGACGACTCGATTCCTCCGCGGGGGCGGCGTCAGCGATCCAGCCGACCAGCCCACCGCGCCAGCGGGTCTCAGGGTCTTCCGAGTAGGTGTTCGCCACCGCGCCGAAATGCGGCACCGACGCCGGCAGCTGCCGAGCCTCTGCCAGGGCCTCGCCCGCCCGGCGCTCCGCCGCCTGCCAATCCTCCGCGCTGGCGTCTGCCGCCACCGCAAAGCGGATCAGCGCGAGCCGCCGGCGCGCCGGGACCGCGTAGTCCGCGGCGGCCGCGGCATAGCGCGCCTGCACCTCGTCCTCGCTGATGGTGATCGCCGCCTGGCGCTGGCGCAGGCTGCGCTGCAGGTACTGGTTGGCGAGCAGCTGGTCGACCGCACGGCGGATCTCGGGGTCCTGGTCGATGCCCTCTTCGCGCGCGGCCTGCACCATCGCCTGCTTCAGCACCATGTCGTCGAGCAGGGCACGCTTCTGCTGCAGGTCCTGGTACTGGCCGGGACGACTGCCGCCGCGGCGACGCATCTCGTCAATGAACATCTCCGCGCTGATGTAGTCGCCCTCGACCTGGGCCACCCATTGGGTCGGCGGCGGCGCAGCCGCGGCCGGCTCAGGCACTGGCCCACGCAGGTACCAGCCCGTCGCAAGGCCGGCGGCGAGCGTGGCGAAGGGCAGCGCGACGGCGAATACGCCAGGGCGCGAGGATGAGGTGCTCATCGGGAATCTCCATCGGCGACTTCGCCGTCGCAAGCGTTGAAGGCGACCACTTCCACCCCTGCGGTCGCCCACCATTCACGCGCGCCCGGGATCGCCGGGAATCGCTGCACCGCGCCGTCGCCGGCATCGAGCAGCAGGCCCGTCCCGGCGCTTCGCAGGCTCGAGAAGCGCGGCTTCCAGGGCAGCCACTCACCGACCTGCTGTGCGCTGCGCAGGCGCAGCCAGCGGCCGCTGGAGGCCTGCAGCGCTTCGACCTGGGCAAGCATCTGCCCGCGACGGTCACGTGAACTGAGCAGCACGCGCTGGCGCGCCTCGGTGGTGACGCCCGCCAGCAGCGGCGAGGCGGCATCGATGCGCAGTCCCGTGCACGCGGAAGCGAGGGCAAACATCGGCCCCGCGGCGGGACTCGCGGACGTGAGGCTCTCGAAGCCGTCGCGGAACACGATGAACTGGATCACGTCCTCGTCCGCGGCCGTGTTGTTGCCGATGTTGATATCGGTCGCCGGTGCGGTCGGCAGCGCGCTGGCGGTCTGGATCAGCAGCGCGGCGACGGCAGGATCGGTCTGCGGGTCCAGCCGGGCACTGAGCAGGTAGCGCACCGACTGGCCGCGCGCCAGGCTGACGGTCTGGCTGATGCCGCCGCTGCCCGACGGCGCGCAGCTCGCGCCACCCTGCCCTGCACAGGTCCAGCTGGCGTCGATCAGGCCGGCCGCCAGCGGCACCTCGACCTGCACCGAGGTCGCCGTGACCGAGCCGATATTGGTGACCAGCACGGTGTAGGTCGTGGCGTCGCCGGGCTGGATCAGGCTGACGCCGTTGCTGATTCCGACCTGCAGGTCGATGCCGGCCACCAGCGTGGTCTGCTCGACCGCGCTGTTGTTGGCCTGCTGTGGATCCTGGCCATCGCCGCCTCCGATCGAGGCGACGACTGTCAGCGTTGCCGGCGGCGCCGGCAGCTGCAGCAGCCTCGCATCGAGCACGCGGCTGCTGCCGGCGCGCAGCGTGCCCAGGTCGCAGTCGATCTCGTTGCTGCCCGCCGGCGCGCAGGACAGGCCGAGCTGCGCCTGCACCGCGGCCGAGAAGCCCAGCCGCAGATTGACGCCGACCGCATCCGAGGGGCCGAAGTTGTCGACCTGCACCAGGTACGGAAGCGCGATCGATCCGCTGGAATCGAAGGGATCGAGCGGATCGACCAGGCCCACCGCGAGGTCATGCGCGACGCTGATCGCGTCGGTGTCGGTGGCGCTGTCGTTGGCCGACTGCGGGTCGGTCGGTGCGCCCTGCACCTGCACCGTGACCGTATTGCTGACGCTGCCGCGCGCTTCAGGCGCCACCTGCACATCGAGTTCGAACAGCGCGGTCGCGCCGGCCGTCACCGCGATCACCTGGTCGATGCTGCCGGTGCCGCTGGCCGGACAGCTGCCGCCCCCCTGCAGGCTGCAGGTCCATTGGGCGTCGCGCAGCTGTGCAGGCAGCAGGTCACGCACGCGCACCTGCGGTGCATCGCTGGGGCCGAGATTGTTCACCGCGATGGCATAGAGCGTGCGCGCACCTGCAGTGACGGTGGTGACGCTATTGCTCTTGCTGACCGAGACATCGGCGATCGCGATGACGTCGGTGCTGGCGCTTGCAGTGTTGTTGGAGAGATCGGGATCGGTGGCATCGGGCTCCAGCACCAGGCTGACCGTATTGACCAGCGCGCCCAGGTAGCTGGAGGCGATCGGCGCATCGATCTCGATACGCAGCGTGCCGCCGACCAGCACCGTGCCGGTCATCGCCAGGCTGCCGCTTCCGGCGGCCGGACAGCTCGATCCGGCACTGGCCACGCAGGTCCAGGTCGCGCCGGCGAGCGCGGCCGGCAGCGTGTCGACCACCTGCATGCCGAGCGCATCGCTGGGCCCGGCATTGCCGACCTCGATCACATAGTTGAGGCGCAGCCCGGCAACGGCCTGCACCGGTCCGGTCTTGGTGACCGACAGGTCGGACACCGCGCGGATCTGGGTGAGGTCGGTGCCCTCGTTGTTCTCAGGCGCGGGGTCGATGCCCTCGCCCGGGCTGACGGTGGCCACATTGGTCAGCACGCCGCGGGCACTGGGATGCACGCGCACCGCGTACTCGTAGCGCGCGCTGCCGTCGACGCCGAGGTCGACCGTGGCGTCGATGCGGTCCGGATCGGTCTGCGCGTCGAGGCAGCGCGACAGCGCCTGCTGGCGCAGCACGCCGAGTCGTCCCGCGGCCTCGCTCAGATACATGCGACCGGCGCTGTCGATCGCGCCCAGGCTGAGCTCCGGCGTGCCGGTGACGGCCGCCGCGGGCGGCAGGCGATAGCGCAGGTCCAGCGCGCCGTCGGCCCAGTCGCGGGCGAACACGAACAGCGCACCGGCGCTGTCGGCCAGATACAGGCGCGAGCCGGTGGCATCGAGCTTCAGATCACGCGCCGCCGCCAGTTCGGGAATGGCCGAGACCACGGACTGTGCAACCAGGCTGCCATCAGCCTGCGGACTCAGGCGGCTGATCGCCTGGCTGCCCAGCACGTAGAGCTGGCCGTCACCCGGCGTCAGCGCCAGCGCGCGCGCGCCGGCCAGCGCCGCCATGCCCGGCTGGTCCTGACGCAGTCGGCCACGGAACTGCAGGCGACCGTCGCCGCCGATGTCGAAGCTGCTGACCGCCTGCGACAGACTCGCCGCGGCATACAGGCGACCGCCATCCGCCGACAGCGCGAGCCGGCGCACGCCGCGGATCACATTGCTGTCGGGCACGATCGTGCCGAGGCCATCGGCGACGCGCTCGACGAAGGCGAGCTCGCCGCTCTCCGCGCTGCGGCTGAACACCGCGATGGCATGCGAGCTGGCCGAGGCCACGAACACGAAGCGGCCGTCGACGCCGAGATGCACGTCAGCCGCGCCCTGCAGGCCGGCGACGCCGTTGACGCCGGACTGCAGGCGCTGGCCGAAGCTGTGGGTCCCGGTGTCGGCGTCGTAGCGCAGCAGCACCAGGCTGTTGGCGCTGCTGCCGGTCACGTAGATGTGCCGGTCATCCGGCGACAGGGTCACCATCGAGGCACCGGCCAGACCGGCCACGGTGGTGCTGCCCAGGGTGGCGCCGTCGACGATCACCTCGGGCGTGCCGGGCAGGCCCTGTGCATCCAGCGGGAACACCAGCAGGGCTCCGAGGCTGGGGTTGACGGCGTACAGGCGCTGACCGTCAGCCGAGCGCCGGCTGGCGCCGATCCCGGCGATCGCAGTCACGTCCGCCGGCGTCAGGCGCAGCAGATCCTGCACCGGCAGGTTGGCGCTGCAGCTCCAGCTGCCCTCGCCCGCCACCAGCCCGGCATTGACCGCCGGGAAGATCGGCAGCGGGTCGAACAGTCGAGCTTCCAGCGCATCGGACACGCCGGCATTGGCCAGATCGATGGTGTAGGTCAGCGGCAGGCCGGCCACTACCTCGCTGAGGCCATCCGTCTTGCTCACCGACAGGTCGGGCTCGGGCTGCAGCAGATCAGAATCGGTATCGACGTTGTCGAGCGGGTTGAGCTCCTGGGCCGCGATCCGGGTGTCGGCGCGCAGGCTGTAGTCGAGCGTGCCCAGTGCGTTCGGGTAGATGCGGCCGCCCACGCTGAACTCGACGCGTCCCTGGGCCTCGATGTCAACGCTGACCTCGCCGATCGGGCCACGGCCGGCAAGCGGGCAGCGCGAACCGCGCGCACGCGCCCACACGCCCAGGCCACCGGCATCCGCGCTCGCGCTGTACAGCTGCTGGCGATCCGACGCGCTGACCAGGCTGAGCCCGCCGCCCAGCGGCGGCTGCGCGCTGTAGCTGTCGAGCAGCTGCGGCTCTTCGGGCTGCAGGCTGAACAGGAACAGGCGTCCGGCGGCACCGACATACAGGCGCGACTGGTCGGACTCGAACTGCAGGGCATCGGGCGTGACCAGGCCGCTGACGCCGTTCTCGCCCTCGCGGATGACCTTCGACAGGCTGAGGGCCGGCGTCTGCAGCGGATCGAAGACAAAGCCGGCGACGGTATTGCTCTCGCCGCCCGTCACCCAGACGGTACTGCCGGCGAAGCGGAGCGCACGCGGGTCGATCAGCAGGCGCTCGGGCAGTTCGAAGTCCTGCACCAGCGCGAACGGGCTCAGCGCGCCAGTGGTCGCATTGCGCGCGAACGCCGCCAGCGACTGGTTGCTGCCCGCTGCCACCAGCAGGTGGCCGGCGCTGGCGCTGAACTGCAGGTCGCGGATGTCGTTCAGACCATCCACGCCGCCGACCCCCTGGCGCAGGATGCTGGCCGGGCTGAGCAGGCCGGTACTGGCATCGACGTTGAACACCGCGATCGCGCTCTCGACGCTGCCCGCGACGTACAGATGGCGACCGTCCGGGCTCATCCGCAGGCGATGGGCGCCGCCGATGCCGTCGATGCCGAGTTCGCCGTCCTGGTACTGCGCCCTGAAGCTCAGGCTGCCGTTGCCCGCATCGCGGCTGAACACCGCCACCGAGTCGGAGCTGCGGCCCGCCACGTAGACAAAGCGCTCGTCATTGGACAGCAGCAGGTCGGCAGCGCCGCCGATTCCGCGCACGCCGTCCTGCTCGTTGACCAGCACCGCCTCGACGCCGGTCGGCAGCACCGGCAGCGACAGCGTGCCGGTGAGCGGGTCGCGACTCAGCAGGGCGACCGCACCGACACCGCCGAGGCTGCCGGTCACATAGGCCTGGCGGCCGAAGCCGGCGGGCACGATGGCGGTGTAGCTGTCCAGGCTGCCGGCGAAGCTCTGCCGCAGGTCCAGCGCGCCAGCCTTGGGGAAGGCTTCGCAGGTCCACGCGCGCTCGTACAGCGCAGCGGGCGCAGTATCGGTGACGCGCACGCCGACCGCGTAGGACGGACCGAGGTTGCGGACTTCCGCCAGATAGTCGACACGCCCACCGGGCACGGCGGTGGGGCTGCCGTCATCCACCGTGACCACCAGATCGGAGGCCGGCGACAGCACCGTGTTGTCGTCGGTCGAACTGTTGTTGAGCTCGTTCGGGTCGACCGCGCCCGCGGCCGACACCGTTGCCGTGTTGACCAGGCGCCCGGTGGCGCTCTGGCCGACGACGCCGGTGGCGGTGAACACCACCTGGCCACCGACCGGCAGCTGGGTGATCACGTCGATGTTGCCGTTGCCGCCCAGTGGACAGGTAGCGCCACCGCTGGAGCTGCAGCTCCAGGTGACTGCGCTGAACTCGGGCGGGAAGGTGTCGACGACCCGCGCTTGACTGACCGCACTCGGCCCGAGGTTGTCGACCTGGATCACGTAGCTCACGGACTCGCCGGGGGCCACGCCTCCGAGGCCGTCGAACAGGCTCGCGCGGTAATCGAGGGCACCGGTCGACAGCGCGGGATCGGCGTCGACGCTGCGGTTGAAGGTGCTGATGGCATTGTCCAGCGAGCCCACCGCGTAGACGTGGGTGCCGTCGGCGGAGACATGCAGGTCGGCGGCACCGTCGAGGCCCAGCACCTGACCACCGCTCAGCGGAGCGGCATCACCCGAGCGGACGATACCGGAGAACACCGGCGCCGCAGTTCCGCTGATCCGATAGTGCGCCAGGCTGCGGCCGCTGCCGCTGGCGACGTAGAGGTGCTGGCCGTCGCCGCTGAGCCGGATGCCGCGAGCGCCGAGCAGACCCTGCGCGCCCTCGACGCCCTCGCGGGCAATGCCGGCGACGCTGAGCGCGCCATCGGCACTGCTGCGGTTGAAGCTCACCAGGCCGCCGCTCAAGCCGCCGGCGGCAAACACGCGTGCGCCATCGGCGCTGATCGCGAGGCCCACCATGCCGCCCAGGCCGCCGATGCCGTCTTGGCCGTTGACATAGCGGCGCAGGTAGCTGAGCTGGCCGAAGCCGGCGCTGCCGGCGTTGGGATTGCGCGCGAACACCGCCAGCGTGCTGCTGGCGGCCCCGAGCGCATACACATGCCGGCCGTCGGGCGATACGGCCAGCGCATTGATGCCGGCGATGCCGTCCACGCCGCCGACACCGTTCTGCACCAGGCCCTGGTAGCTCAGGCGCCCGTAGTCGGCGGCGCTGCTGTCGGCCGAGCGCGCGAACACCGCGATGGCGTTGGCGAAACTGCCGGCGACATAGAGGTGTCGGCCATCGGCACTGAGCGCCAGCGCGCTGGCACCGGCAAGGCCGCTGACGCCAAACACGCCGTTCTGCTCGACCTCGACGAACTCCAGCTCCACCGGTGCCGGGCGCCGCCGGAACACAACGACGGTGTTCTCGATCGGGCTGACCGCGTACACGTGCGCGCCGTCGGGACTTGCCAGCACGCCGGCCACGCCACCCAGACCGGTCACCGCGCCCACACCGCTGCGCAGGACTCGGGCGAAGCGCAGCTCACCGGTCTGCGGCTGACCCGGCGCCTCGATGCGGCGGAACACGCCGATCGCGTTGTCGGTGGGGCCGGCGACGAACAGTCGGCTGGCATCGCCGCTCACTGCGACCGCGCCCGCGAGGCCGTCGAACTCCGCGAGGCCGTCATCCTTGCGGATCGCCAGATCCGCCACCAGGGCCACCACGTCGGTGTCCGAGGCGGAGTTGTTCTCCGGCGTGGTGTCCTGCGGAGCCGTCAGCGTGACCGTATTGGTCAGGCTGCTGCCCACGGCAACACCGCTGCTGACCCGCGCTTCGATCTGGAAGGTCACGCTGCCGCCGGAGGCCACGCTGATCGGCACGTCCACCAGATCACCGGTGCCGCTGGCCGGGCACTCGCTGTCGGCTTCGCGGCGGAAGGCCGCGAGGCCGCCGGCGATGGCGCCCTCGGCGCCGGGCGCGAGGCTGCCGGCGACGTAGACGTGATTGCGCAGGCTGTCGACCACGAGGCCGGTTGCGCCATCCAGGCCCTGCACGCCGCCGGAGCCGGAGGCCCGCAGGCCGAGGAAGCGCAGCGTGCCGGTGACGTCGTCGCGCACGAACCAGGCGACGCTGCCGCCGGCCTGGGCAGTGACGTACACATGCACGCCGTCGCTGCTGAGCGCGACGCGGCGGGGGCCCTGCAGGCCCTGCACCTCGGCCACGCCCTGCTGCAGGCTGGAGCCCAGGCTGAGCTGGCCGAAGCTTCCGCTGGCTGGATTGATCTCGCGGTTCAGCACCAGCAGGCGATTGGCGCCCGTGGCGGCGAGATAGAGCTGTCGTCCCTCGGGATCGAAGGCGGCGCCGGAAGCGCCGTCAGTGCTCACCCCGAACTGGGCGGCACCGCGCACAGCGCGGAAGCTCAGGCGTCCGCTGGCGCTGTCGCGGTCGAACAGGGCCACGCTGCCCGAGGCGCCGGACAGGGCGTACAGGTGCTCGCCATCCGGGCTCAGGACAAGGAACTCGACATCGATCAAGCCTGAGACCACGCCGCCGGCGTCGGACGCATCGTCAACGCCCTCACGCTCGCTTTCAACATGGCTGAGCTGACCGGTCCCGGCATTGCGGCTGAACACCGCGACGGCGGCATCGTTGGCGCCGGCGACATAGAGGTGCGCACCGTCGGCGCTGAGCACGACATGCAGCGCCTGATCCAGACCCACCACGCCCTGCACTGTCTGCCGCAGGGCCAGCACCGGTGTGCTGCCGCTATGGCTCAGCTCGAACACGTTCAGGCTGTCGGATTCGCGGCTCGCGACGTAGAGGAAGCGGCTGTCGGCGCTGACCGCCACCGAGCGCGCACCCAGCAGCTGGCTGACCGGGCTGCCGCCGAGGTTCTGGCCCTGGGCCACGCTGGTGGCCAGCTGCAGGCGGCCATCGACGGCATCGCGGCGGAACAGCAGCAGGCGGCTGTCGAGCACGCTCACCGCCGCCAGGTAGGCCGGCAAGGGTCCGGCTCCATCGCTGTCCGGCACCAGAGCGAGGCCGGTGACGCCGCCAAGACCGGGCTCACCGGCCGCGTTGTTGGCATATGCCGCGGTGAAATCCAGTGCGCCAGAGCCAGCGGCGGTGCAGGTCCAGCTGACCGAGCCGGGCTCGAAGCCGGGCAGCGCGCTCAGGCGGTCGTTGATCTCGACCACCGAAGACGGCGTGTGCCGCAGATGGCTGGGCCCGGCGTTGCGCACCACCACCTCGTAGCGGACGGTCTCGCCGCCGACCACCGAAACCCGGTTGTTGGTCTTGCTGACCGCGAGGTCGCCGCGCGGCGTGAGCGCGGTCGAGTCCTGCGCCAGGTTGTCGAGCAGGTCCGGATCCTCGAAGCGCGCCGGCCGCTCCACTTCGGCCAGGGTCTCCAGCGTGCCGGTCGCGCCGGGACGGATCATCGCCTGCACGCTGTACTCCAGCGTGCCGCCCACGCCGAGGTTGACGCGGTCATCGATATCGCCGCTGCCGCCTGCGCTGCAGCTGGAGCCCGCGCCCACCGCGAACGAGGCGATCGCACGATCGCCGAAGCCCGCCGCGTAGACATTGCGCGAGTCGGGGCTGAGACCCACCGCATAGACATCGTTGAGCCCGTCGACGCCCTCAAGCCCGTCGGTGCGCGTCTCCAGCAGGCTGAGGCCGCCGTAGCCGGCGCCGCTGCGGTTCAGATCGCGATCGAAGACCAGCACGCTGTGGCCGAATTGGGCGGCGACGTAGACGCGGCGGCCGTCGGCGCTGACCTGCACATCGCGCGGGCCGTTCATCCGCGACAGGCCCGGCTGGTTTCGGCTGTACTGGAAGGCCGGCGCCAGGCGTCCGAAACCGGGACTCGTGACATCGGTATTCCGGCGCAGCACGAACAGGCTCGAGGTGGTCTGTCCCACCACGTAGACGTGCTCGCCGTCGGTCGGCAGCGCGCCCTGCGGCATCGACAGCGACATCAGGCGCGCGCCGCTCTGCAGGTTCAGCGCCTGCACGAAGCTGAGACGTCCACCTTCGCCGGGCACCAGCGAGCGGTCGCGGTTGAACACCACCACGGCATTGGAAATCGAGCCCACGCCGAGCAGCTGGCGGCCATCGCGGCTGACCAGCAGATCGCGGATGCCCGACAGCCCGCTGACGCCGGCGCTGCCGTTGCGCACCTGCCCCTGGTAGCTCAACGCTCGCGTGGTGGGATCGCGCGCGAAGATCGCGATCGCCGCCTCGAAACTGCCCGAGACGTACAGGTGTCTGCCGTCGGGATCCATCGCCATGCCCTGGGCGCCGAGCAGACCGTCGACGCCGCCAACGCCGTCCGCGAAGCGGGTGACATAGGTGAGGCGACCAAAGCCGCTTGCGGGCTCCTCGCTCACATTGCGCTCGAACACGGTCAGCGTGTTGCGATCCTCGCTGGTGACGTAGACGCTGCGGCCGTCGGGGCTGACCAGCACGCGGCTGGCGCGATCGAGTCCCGCCACCACGCCATCCTGTCCGTTGACATAGCGCGCACGGAACTCCAGGTGGTCGCCCTGGGTGGCACCGTCGACGCCGCGACGGCTGAAGCGTTCGAACACGCTGAGCGCGCCGTCCTGCAGGCTGACCGCATACAGATGGCGGCCATCCGGGCTGACCGCGAGATCGGCCGGCGACAGCAGCCCAGCCGTACCGGCGATGCCATCGCGCTCCTGCTCCAGGAAGGCGAACAGGGGGTCCGGCGCGCGTCGCGCATAGGCATGCAGGGGGCGGCCGCTGCCGGAATCATTGGCGACCAGGACATGGCGCCCATCGCCGCTGACGGCCACCGCACGCGCTGATGCGAGACCCGGCGTGGACACCGCGTCGTAGAGGACGCGGCCCTCGCTCAAGGTGCCGCTCAGGGTGTCGCGACGGAAGCCCAGCAGGCTGCCGGCACTGGCCGACACCCGGTAGAGATGTTCGCCGTCCGGCGCAAGCGCGAGGCGACCGTCGCCCGCCAGCGGGTCTGCCGCCGAGCCCGGCGCGTCGGTGGCGCTGCGGGTATAGCTCGCCACCGCCGTGAGGCCGGCATCGGCATAGGTCAACAGATCGAGACGTGCCGACGTCGCCGAGGCGGCGTACAGGCTTCGATTGGCGGGCACCAGCGCCAGATCGACAATGCCGGCCAGGCCGGTGCTGAAGGCCGCCCCTTGAGCGCCAAGGCGCCCGAGCGGGCCGCTGGCGGCTTCGGTATTGAGCGCGTACTGCACGATCTGGCCGCCGCTGCCGGCCACGAACAGGCGTGCGCGGGCGCGATCCAGGGCCAGTGCCGATGCTCCAGTCGGCACGGCGTCGGTGTGCACGCTGTCGTGAATCGGCAGGCCGCTGGCCGGATCCCGTCGGAACACGCTCACCGCCGCCGGGCTGCTGCCGCTGACGTAGACGTGGGTGGCGCTGGAGACGATGCGCTGCGCCTGCACGGGCACGCCCGTGGACACGGTTCCGGCGTAGGACAGTCGACCGAAGGCCGGATCGGCCGGATTGCTGACCCGGTTGAAGCTGACCAGGGACGGAACCCCCGGTCCGCTGGCCGGGCGGGCCAGCACGAACAGCAGCGTGCCGTCCGGGCTGAGGCTCAGATCGACCGGATTGAGCAGGCCAGCCACCGTAGCGCCGCTGTCGCTGGGGTCGTTGGTGCCGTTGGTTTCGGTTTCCAGCACGCTCAACTCGCCGAAGCCCTGTCCGGGCACGGCATTACGGGCGAGCACCTGGATCGCATTCGCTTCCGGCAGCACGAGGTAGGCCTGTTCGCCGCCTTCGCTCATCAGCAGCGCGCCCGCCTTCTGGTTCTGCAGCCCGCCGACGTTGGCGAAGCTCAAGTCGCCTGGGATCGGCGTGATCGCCGAGCAACTCCAGGACACGCTTTCCAGAGAGGATGGGAACAGCGCGGAAACGCCGGCGCCGAAGGCGTCGTCCGGCCCGTCATTGCGAACCCGGATCGAGTAGCTGGTCGGAGTGCCCGGAACGGCCTCGCTGCGACCGTCGGTGAGCGAGATCGACAGCGCCGAGACGCCGGTGAGGCCCG
Source organism: uncultured Aquimonas sp. (assembly GCF_937888285.1). Lineage (GTDB taxonomy): Bacteria > Pseudomonadota > Gammaproteobacteria > Xanthomonadales > Xanthomonadaceae > Aquimonas. Next base: position 44,991 of record NZ_CALART010000032.1, on the reverse strand, counting down.
AGACGGCGGTCGCCGAAGCGCTGCCGGCCGTGGACGAGACGGTCGCCGTGTTGACCACCTCGCCGCTGGCGATCGCCGTCGTGCGGACCGCCAGCGCGACCTCCACCACACCGCCCGGATCCAATCGCAGCGTCTGGCTGACCGGCCCGCTGCCCACGCCTGGCGCGGCGCAGCTGCTCAAGCCGGCGGCCTGCAGCACAGCGCACTGCCAGGCGCCGGTGCTGGCCTCCAGCAGGGGGCTGGCCAGGTCGTCGGTGAGCACCGCATTGCGCGCCACGCTGGGGCCGGCGTTGCTGATCTGGATCCGGTAGTCGAGATCGAAGGGCGCGCCGCTGGCTGAACCATTGGTCGGCACTACTGAATCCAGCACCTTGCTCAGGCTCAAGTTGGCGGTGGGCACGAGCAGGGTGTTGGTATCGCTCGCCGTGTTGTTGGCCGGGACGCTGTCGATCAGGCCGGCCGGCGGCGTCGCCTCGGCATTGACCGCCAGCGTGCCCAGCGCGCTTGGATCCAGGCGGCCGCTCAAGATGAACTCGACCCGCGACTGCGGCGGCAGGTCCACGCCCTGGTTGATAGCGGCGGCATTGATCGGCGGGGTCAGCCCGGTCGTGCCGCAGACGCTGCTGTTGGAGGTGCAGCACGCACCGTCGAACGCGCGGCACTGCCAGCGCGCGCTGCCGGCCGCGAAGCCCGCGTCGCCATCGCTGGCAAGGATCGGCAGCGCGGTCTGCAGGTTGACGTTGTTGGCGGTCAGGGTGCCGTTGTTGCGCACCACCACGGTGTAGGCATGATCCAGCCCCGGCACGGCGGACGTGAGACCGTCGTTGACCGTCACCTCGATGTCGGTGCTGGCCTGCACGCTGACCGTGCTGCGGGCGCAGATCGTGTTGGATCCGCTCAGCGGGCAGTTGCCTGCGCCCTGGTCGCTGACACCGAGGCCGGTCTGGACCCGCGCCAGCGCATCGTTCTGCAGGCTGCCGCTGGCATTGGCGCCGACGGTGGCGAACACCCTGAGCGTGCTGCTGCTGCCGGCGCGCAGCAGGAAGCCCTGGTTGGCGAAGGAGCCGTCGCCTTCGACCAGTTCAACCGTGCAGGTGTCCGGCGTCAGTGCGGCGACGCTGCCATCGTCGTCCGGACAGTAGCGCCAGCAGGGTGTGGTCTGCCCATTGTTGCTGCAGGCGCCCGAGGCGAGGTTGCGGCCCAGCTGAGCCGAGAGGGTGTCGCTCAGCAGGATCCCGGTGTCACCCGCGATATTGCCGACATCGCTGGGCCCCAGGTTGCTCACCGTGATGTCATAGGTCAGCGCGCCGCCGGGGTTCAACACCGCAGACGAACTGGTCTTGCTGAGTCCGATCCGCACCTGCCGACGCAGGGTCGCGCGCCAGCTGCTGCTGTTGTTGCCCGGAGCCAGGTCCGGCTGGTTGCCGACGATGGATGCGGCAATGTCGATGGTGCTGGCGCCGGCATCGCTGGGATAGGCCAGGGTCAGTCGCGCGGTGACCGTGCCGTTGACCGCGATGCTGCCCAAGGCCACGGTCAGGCTGCCCGTGCCCGAATCCGCCGTGCAGCTGGCGGGCGTGACGCAGGACAAGGTCGCCGCGCTGACCTCGGGCGGAAGGCTCACGCTCAGCTGCGACCCCGTACTGGCGAAGTTGCCGTTGTTGGTGACCCGGATGTCCAGGGTGTTGCCGGTGGTACCCGGCGTGTAGGTGGCGCTGGGAGTGCCGACCGGGGATGCCGGCACGAACACCACCGCCAGATCGGCCTTGACCAGATCGAGGTCGGCGCTGTCGCTGTTGTTGCCGGAAGTCGGATCCGTGGTGCCAGCGGGCGCCGTGACGCTCGCGGTATTGACCAGCGGATCCGCCTGCGTGCCGGCGGCGATGCTGGCCGGGACGGTGAAGCTGAGGCTGCCCCCGGCTGGAATATCGAGGTCCAAGCTGAGGTTGCCGCTGCCGGCTGCAGGGCAGGTCGCCCCGCCCGAAGCGGTGCAGCTGCGCGTGCCAAAGCTGACGCCTGCGGGCGCGGTATCGGCCAAGGTGGCAGCGATCACATCGCTGGGGCCGGCGTTGGCGACCACCACCGTGTAGCTCACGCTGCCCGGCGCGCTGTAGGTGGTCGCCGATGCGGTCTTCACCACCGACAGGTCGCTGCGCAGACTGCGCGTGCTGCTCACCGACAGATCGAGCGAGTTGCCGCCGCTGGGCGTGACGACCGCAGGGACGACCAGAGGACTGGCGGTCATTGAAGAGGCGAAGCTGGCGGTGATGGTGTACCTGAGCTCACCGTCCGTACTGCCTGCCCGAGCACCCACCACATCCGCACTGCGGTTGAGATTGCCGCTGCCGCTGGCGTTGGCACAGCTGCTGCCCGCGCCCATCGCACTGCAGGCCCAGCTGACGGTGACCCCCGGTGGAAAGCTGGTCGTCGTCGTCGGCGTGTTGGCCGCATCGCCGCGGTTGTTCACCACGAGCGTGTAGGTCGACGGGACGGGGTTGCCGGGGATGTAGGTTGACGGGCCGCTGAAGGTCGAATCGCCGAGGTTGGCCTGGGCCCACACCGGCGAGGCGCCAGCCAGCAGGGCGAGCGCCGCCCAACGACGTGCGACGGATATGACGGAACGCGCTGGCTGGGCCACGGGCGAAATCCTGCGTTGTGCACCGGCGGAAGGCACGGCGCGCGGAATGCATCCGATGAGCGCCCCTCGCCCATCCCCCTGGAGTCATCGCCTCGCGATGCTCCCCTCGTGCTACCTAAGCGCGAAAACCTGCCGAGCCCCCTCAGAGAATTTTCGCGATCTGTGAATCACCCCTTGTTCGAGGAGGGTGAGAACGACGCCAGAGCCGTCATGCGCCTGCTTTGCAGGGGTGAAGCGCGGACCTGATCCGCCAATTCCGAGCGAGACAGGTGCGCATATGGCGCCCGCAACGCGACACGATGGAGTGCGCACGCCGCGCTCGGAGTGTGCCCGCTATCACATTGAAAGTGCAATGCCGAACACATTCATGCGGGAACGCTGCAGGGGCCGAGTCAAGCCGCACGGTCTGCTCCCAACGAATCGCCGTGCCCGCCCGATAGGCGCGGGACTCCGAATCCACGGCAGGGCGTGTCGGCGCGGGCGGCCTAGGGCTGGCCTGCGCGGGGTGGTGATCCACCGCGCACAGGCGCGCCGATACGCCGATGCGCCGATACGCCGATACGCCGATACGCCGATACGCCGGGATGGTGCCGCGGGCCCGGCGGCTTCAGCGCGCGGGCATTCCCGACCGGCGCCCGGCAGGCGGCCAGCGCCACCAGGCAGCCACTACGCACAGGCCAAAAGCGGTGTAGGCCAGCACGAAGACCCAGGGCGGAGCCTGGAAGTACAGCAGACGGCTCAACCAGTACTCGATGAAGCCGCCCGCGTAGGTCGCCTCCCCCGCCTGCGCGCGCAGCCACAGCTCCAGCGTGGTCAGGGGACAGACCATGCCGAGCCAGCTCTGCGCCACCACCACGACGATGGTGGCGAGGTGGGTCAGGCGGAACCCCCAGGCGTTGGCGAAGCGCCAGCCGCGCAGATTGCCCAGCACGATCAGCAGCAGCCCGAGCACGACGAAGACCACCACGCAGACGTGCAAGAACAGCACGGCATCGGCGGCGAGGGTCCAGAGCATCGCCATCAGTCGGCCAGCAGGCGCTTCATGCCGGCCGCGAAGCGCGCCTCGAGGGCATCCCGCTGCAGGTGGCGGCCATCAGACACGCGCTGCAAGCCGCCGACCCACACGGCATCGACCGCCGGTCGATTGCTGCCGAACAGCCAGCGATCCACCACATCCGCGTCGGACGCTGCGTACAGGGCGGGATGCTCGGCCTGCAGGGTGACCAGATCGGCGTCGGCGCCGGGCTGCAGCACGCCGGCAGCCACGGCACTGCCCTGCCCCGCGGCATCGGCGCCGGCTCGGATGACAGCCGCCAGCAGAGTTTCGCCGACCGAGCGCGTCGAGTCGTCCACCGCCAGGGTGCGATGTCGATGCAGCAGGCGCTGGCCATACTCCAGCCAGCGCAGTTCGTCGACCAGGCTCACCGTCGCGTGCGAATCACTGCCCACGCCGAAGCGTCCGCCCTGGGCCATGTAGTCCAGCAGCGGGAAGAGGCCGTCGCCGAGGTTGGCCTCGGTCGTCGTGCAGATCGCCACGGTGGCGCCGCTTGCAGCGATGCGCGTCGTCTCCTCCGGGCTCAGATGCGTGGCGTGCACCAGCGTCCAGCGCACGTCGACATCGGCGTTCGCGTACAGCCAGTCGACCGGCCGCGCGCCGCGCCGCGCCACGCACTCCTCGACTTCACCGGTCTGCTCGGCGATGTGGATATGGATACGGCTGTCGGCCGGCAGCGCTGCCAGCACCTCGCGCATCGCATCGGGCGGGACCGCGCGCAGGCTGTGCAGGGCGCAGCCGACCCGCAGGCGCTCGCCCTGTTCGGCGCGCAGCGTCTCCAGCAGGCGCAGATAGGCATCGATCGAATGGCCGAAGCGACGCTGGCGATCGCCGAGGGCACGTCCATCGAAGCCGCCGCTCATGTACAGCACCGGCAGCAGGGTCAGGCCGATGCCGGCCTCGCGCGCAGCCTCGATCAGGGCGCGCGACATCGCCGCCGGGTCGGCATACGGCCGGCCATCGGGCGCATGGTGCAGATAGTGGAACTCGCAGACCCGCGTATAGCCGGCTTCGAGCATCTCGGCATAGAGCTGGGCGGCGACATCGCGAAGAAGCTCGGGATCGAAGCGCGCGGCCAGCTGGTACATGGTCTCGCGCCAGGTCCAGAAGCTGTCCTGCGGGTTCATGCGGCGCTCTGCGAGACCAGCCATCGCGCGCTGGAAGGCGTGCGAGTGCAGGTTGGCCACCCCAGGCACGGCCCAGGGCAGCACGTCGTTCGTATCGCCGCGCGCGAGGCCACCCACGCGACCCTGTGCATCGAGATCGATGCGCAGGGGCTCGATCACCGGGCCCGCGGAGCTGGGACGCCACACGCGACAGGCTGGCAGGGATCGGGGCATCGTGGGCGAGGTCGAGGTCGGAGTCGCGCTGGGCATCCGCCGATTCTGGACATGCACGGCGCACGACGGAAGCCCCGCAAGGGTGCGCGCATGAACCGCGACTGACACCCGGGAGCGCGCTGCACCTCCGTCAACCCCGTTCACTCGCCGGCTGCGTATCCGATCGCGCACCCCACTGCGGAGACCCGCCATGCAAGACCGACCCGCCCCCTCCTCGCGCCCGCGCCGTCCCGCTGCCCTGCCGGCGTTCGCGCTGGCGCTGGGCCTGACCCTGCTGGCCGCCTGCCAGGGTCCCGCACAGAAACAGGCGCAGACCAATGCCGAACCGCGAGCCAGCGAGCAGCCGATCGCTCCGTCTCCGCCGCCCGCGCCGCCTTCGCGGCCGACATCGCGGGAGGAGGCGAGCCTCGATCGGATCGTAGTGACGGGATCGCGCGTGGGTGGGGCCGAGCTCGCGCATCGCCAGCGCGCGGCGCCGGCGATGGTGGCGATCGCCCCGGCCGCGCCGGTCATGTTCGACGCGCCCGAGGTCAACCGCGAGAACTACGCCGAGCTCAGGCGCAACGGCATCCAGCGCGTCGCCGAGCAGCCGGTCTCGACCTTCTCGATCGATGTCGACACCGGCGCCTACAGCAACCTCCGCCGCATGCTCCATGCCGGCCAGCGGCCGCCCACGGATGCCGTGCGCATCGAGGAGCTGATCAACTACTTCAGCTACGACTATCGCGCGCCGACCGCGGGCGAAAAGCCCTTCGCCTTCGCCACCGAGCTCGCGCCATCGCCTTTCAATGACAAGCGCCTGCTGCTGCAGGTCGCCCTGCAGGCCCAGGCCGTGGATGCGAGCGCGCTGCCGCCGGCCAATCTGGTGTTCCTCATCGACACCTCGGGCTCGATGCATGACGCCGCCAAACTGCCGCTGCTCAAGCGCGGCTTCGCCCTGCTGGTGAACCAGCTGCGTGCGCAGGATTCGGTGGCCATCGTCACCTATGCCGGCAGCGCAGGCCTGGTGCTGCCGCCGACCAAGGGCTCGCAGCGCGGTGAGATCCTGGCCGCACTGGAGCGGCTGGAGGCCGGCGGCTCGACCAACGGTGGTGCCGGCATTGCCCTGGCCTATGCGGTGGCTCGGCAGGCGCGCGTCGAGGGCGGCATCAACCGGGTGATCCTCGCCAGCGACGGCGACTTCAACGTCGGCACGGTCGACCACAACGCGCTGGAAACCCTGGTCGCCGACCAGCGCGCGTCCGGCGTGGCGCTGAGCGTGCTCGGCTTCGGCAGCGGCAACTACAACGAACAGACGGCCGAGCGCCTGGCCGATGTCGGTAACGGCAACTACGCCTACATCGACAGCCTGCTGGAGGCGCGCAAGGTGCTGGTGGCGCAGATGGGCGGCACCCTGCACACCCTGGCGAGCGACGTGAAGATCCAGGTCGAGTTCAACCCCGCCGTGGTCGCCGAGTACCGCCTGCTCGGCTATGAAAACCGCCTGCTGGCGCGCGAGGACTTCGACAACGATCGCGTCGATGCCGGCGAGATCGGTGCCGGCCACAGCGTCACCGCGCTGTACGAGATCGCCCTGGTCGGCTCCGGCGGCGAGGCCAGCGCGCCGCTGCGCTATGCGCCCGACCAGGCGCCAACGGATCCGCGCAGTGACGAGATCGCCCTGCTGCGCCTTCGCTACAAGCGTCCGGGCGAGCACAGCAGCCAGCTGATCGAGCAGCCCATCGCCCGCAGCGGCCTGCGCGAGCAGCCCAGCCACAATCTCGGCTTCGCCGCCGCGGTGGCCGGCTATGGCGAACTTCTGCGCGGCGGCGAGCACGCCGGCGCGATGAGCTGGGACCGCGTCGAGCAGCTGGCGGTGGCCGCGCGCGGCGAGGACCGCGATGGCCTGCGCGGCGAGTTCCTGCAGCTGGTGGGGCTGGCGCGCAGCCTGACCGGGGCGGACAGCGCTCAGCGCTGAGCTGCGGGCACGGCAGTCGTCGGGCCGCATGCGCGGGAGTCGCGGCTACGCCACAGCAGTGGATGCGTTTGCAGGCACCTCCGCGCAGTCCAGAGTCTTGGGCAACACGGATCAAGCACTTGCGTGCGCGATCCAGGGGCGCGCCCTCAATGGCGCGCCGCAACGCCGAAATCTGCAGCGTTGCCCTTGGCCGTGAGACAACCCGCCCGCTGAACTCCCCTCGACAGGCGTCCCGATGGCACAGTGCCGCCGGGGCGCCTGTCCATTCGGGGGAAGCCATGTCCACAACGACGATCGCCTGTCCAGTGCTCCGCCTGTTGAGCCTGACGCTCCTGCTGCAGCTCGCCGCCTGCGGCCGCACCGATCCGCCTGCCCCGCCTGCCGCCGAAGCGCCGGATGCCACCACGCAGGCCGCGACCGCCGAGCCCGCTTCGATGCAAGGGCCGCGCTGCGCCGACGACGGCACCGTGCCCTTGCCCGCGACGGCAATCGGCGCTGGCAACCAGCTGCACCGCAGCGGCGAGCCCGACCTGCTGGCGATCCTGTCGCTGAAGGCCGATTCGCGCGCCTGGGAGACCAAGTGCCCGGTGCCGCTGGACTACCGGCCCTATGCAGAGGTGCCCGGCTGCCACGTCGAGGATGTGCTGCCGCGGCCGGCGCGACTGAGCATCCAGCACATCGTCGATACCGACCGCTACAGCCTGACGATCGAGCCAATGCCGGGGCATCCCGGCAAGACCATCAAGCGCACGCTGTCGCCGGTCTTCGCACCCGCCGAAGACCGCAAGCACGTCACCTGGCTGAGCGGCGCCGCCGACGACCGCCTGGCCGCGGATCTTTACGTCCATATGGCCGACACGAGGCACAGCGACAGTCGCGGTGCGCACAAGCGCTACGTCGTCGAGGTCTTCGCCCGCGGCGAGAAGCACTGCGATGCCCACCTGCCCCATCTGTCGAGCTGCCGGTCGGAGGATTTCCCCGGGCGCGACCCCTGTGACGCGAACCTGCCTAAACGCCCCGAGCCCAGCTTTGGCACGAAGCAGACCGATACCGGCACCGGCAATGAGCCGCCCGCTGTCTGAACCTTGCAGCAGGCGACCGGCGCGGCAGCTGCGCGATTTTCGCGCGGCTGCCCGGGCGTTCGCCTGGCTTGCGCTGCTGATCGCAGCGCAAGCCAACAGCGCCGCGCTCGATTGCGCCTCGCCCGGCCCGATCTCGCTGTCCGTACCGGCCGCGCCAGGCGTGCTGGAGGTGGAGCTGCGGCCCAGCGGCGCCGCCGTCCTGTGGATCGAGGAGCAAGGCCACGATCTTCGCCTGCAGCCCGCTGCACCCGACGCCCTGCTGCTGCAGGTGCCGCCGCGCTTCGGCCTGAGCCTGCTGCCGCTGGACGCGCCACGGCGCGTCGGCATCACCCGCGTGCTGGACAACGCCGCCAACGCCCGGGTGAGCCTGGGGCTCGAATGCGCGCCGCTGCCGGTCGACCTCGAAGCCTGGCTGGGGCGGGCCGATGCGATCGCCAGGCATTTCGGCGGCGGCCTCGGCAGCCTGCGCGGTGTCGAGCCGCCCTTCGCGCTGGCCGAACTCATCCAGACCGCACCTGCCCCGCGCTGGCGCGCCTTCGCCCTGCATCTGCGCGCGCAGTGGCTGCTGCTGTCCGGACTCAGCGCCGAGTCGGCGCCCGCCTTCGTGGAGGCGGCCCGCGCGTGGGATGCGGTCGGTGCCGCGCCGAAGGCCGCTGCGGCCCGCGTGGCCGCGGCCGAGAACCTGCGCCTTGCCGGCGACAGCGCTGCGGTGCTTTCGCTCAGTCGATCCGCGCCGACCGCACCGGAGGCGGGCCACTACTTCGGCGTGCGGCTGGAAGCTGCACGCTGCGGGGCGCTCTTCGATCGCGGCGAACTCGATCCCGCGGCGGCCTGCCATGCCTGGGTGCTCGCGGCGTACAAGGCCCTGGACGAGCCGCTGGAGGCCGCCAACGCGGCCATCAATGGCGCCGACCTGCAGCGCCGGCTGGGCCGCCATGTCGAAGCCCGCGCGGTGGTGCTGCAGGCGCTGGCCAGCCTGCAGGGCCCGCAGTCGGACGCGGTGCGCGGCCGCGCCGAACATTCGCTCGCCGAAACCGCGGCCCAGCTTGGCGACCTCCCCGGCGTGCTCAAGCATCTGAACGCTGCGCAGACTGCTTTCGATGCCGCCGGCGAAGTGCGCTGGCAGGGGCACGTGCTGCGACGTCTCGCGGCGACCCTGCTGGAGCTCGGCAATCTCGCCGATGCGCAGCTGGCGCTGGAGGCCTCGCAGGCGCTTTTCGATCCCGTCCATGCGCCGCTGCCTTACGCGTCTGGACAGCTGCTGCAGGCGCGCCTGCTGCGCGCCCGCGGCGTTCCGACGGAAAGCCTGCCCTTGCTCACCGCCAGCCTCGCCACGGCACGATCGGGTACGCAGCGGGAGCTGCAGAATCTTGTGCTGCTGGAGCTCGCCAGCACGCGGCTTGAGCTCGCCGACCCCGGCGGCGCGCGCGCCGCCCTTTCCGAGCTGCAGGACCCCAGCCCGCGCGAGCGCGCGCGACTGGAGCTGCTGCGCGCGCTGGCGGAGAAGGACGCCGCGCAGAGCGCAAAGCTGGAAGGCCTGCTGCAGCGCTCGCCGCTGGCGTCGGGTGCAGCGGACGGCATCGACTGGACCGCGCTCAGCCTGTCCGAACGCATCGACCTGCAGCGCGAGCAGGCGCGCGCGCTGGCCGCCTCCGGCCGCGTCAACGAGGCGCAGGACGGCCTGCTGGCCTCCGCCCGCAGCCTCGACGCGCAGCGCCAGCGCAGCGGCAACGCCCTGCTGGCGCAGGCGCTGGAAGGCCTGGTGCGGCGACTGCGCTTCACCGCCTTCGAGCTGCTGGCGACGGCGCACCCACAGGGTTTCGAGGCCGGTGCCAACGCGGATGCCGAGCGACTCCTGCTGCAGTGGCTGGCGCTGGGCCTGCCGCTGGCGGCCGCGGACTCCGGCGCCGATTGGTCGGCGCTCGACGCGCAAATCGGCCGCCACCTGCTCGGCCACGCGCCTGCAGCGCAGAGCCGCGCCCTCCTGAAGGCGCTCGCCTCGGACCATGAACCCGCGGCGCCGGCGCGCGCCATCGACCTGCGCGCCAGTCTCGAGGCCGAGGCGCCGCTGCAGCTGCTGCTGGCCGGCGAACGCCATGCGCTGCTGGCCACCTGGACCCGCCAGGGTCTTCGCATGCATCGCCCCCCCGATCTGCAGACGCTGCAGCCGCGGCTGGGCCAGCTGAGCGCACTGGCCAGCAGCCAGGGCTCATCGCTGCAGCAGCTGCACGACGTCGCCGCCGAGGTGGCAGGGCGACTGCAGCCGGCGCTGTCGACGCTTGACCCCGCCGAGGACGGCATCGGCATCCTCGCCGACGATCTCGCCCTCGGAGTCGAGTGGGCCCTGCTGCCCGACCACGAGGGTGAGCCACTGGGCGGCAGCCACCGCATCCGCCTGCGCACGCTCAGCCATGCGGGCGCCACACAGGCATCCGCGGCGGCCCTGCAGCTGCTGCAGGCGGCGCAGTGGCAGAGCGCGCGCGGCGGGGCCGCGAGCGAGGACGCCACCCGGCTGCCCGCACTGCAGGCTGCCGATGCCGAAGCCGGGTTGATCCGCGCAGCCCTGCCCGGCCGCGAGGTGCAGGTGCGAGCCCTGGCGCAGCGCGAAATGCTGCTGGCGGCGCTCGGCCAGTCTGGCGCCTGGCTGCATGTCTCGGCCCACGGCGACCTGCAGCCGGGCCGGGTGGCCGGCAGCGGGCTCTGGCTCGATCCAGCCGAGGGCCAGGCCGCGCCGCAGTTCATGAGCGCGCTCGACATCCGCCAGCACGGCGCGCAGGCCGCCCACGTCGTGCTCAATGCCTGCCAGCTCGCGGCCCAGCAAACACCTTTGTCCGGCCCGTCGGGCATCCAGACCAGCTTCGCCCAGAGCCTCGTGCAGGCGGGCGTCCAGCATGTCGTCGCCGCACGCTGGCCGGTCAGCGACACCGCCAGCCATCTGTGGGTGCCGGCCTACTACCGCGCCCTGCAGGCGCAGCAGGACAGCGGTCGCGGCTTCGACCCGGCCGAGGCCCTGCGCGAGGCGCGCCGCGCGCTGCAGCGATCGCGGGCGTTCCGGCATCCCTTCCACTGGGCCGCGTGGGTCCATCTGCAGCAGCTGCCGCTGCTGCCGCGAAGCACCGCGCACGCCCCCGAAGCACCCAGTGGGGAGCGCAACGCGCCGCCGTGACCCGCACCTGCCAGTCCTGACAGGCTGCATCGAGGGGCAGCCCGCGCCATTCTGCAGCGGCGCCCACGCCGCCTGACGCCGAGCCCGAACGCACCCACACGCGAGGACTGTCCATGCACCCGACCTCATCCGAATCCAGGCTGCGCGCGCTGTGGCTGTGGATCCTGCAGTTCGCCGACCTGCTGGTGCTGATCCGCGTGCCGCTGCTCATGGTGCTCGCCGGCGTGCTGCTCTCGCTGTACGTTGCCCAGATCCGCGAATTGTTCGACATCAGTCTTGAACGGCCCCTCTGGGCGCTCGCGACCTGGGTGTTCTGTCTCGGCCTCAGCCTGCTGGTCTGGTACTCGGCGCGCACCCTCTACAGCTTCCAATGGCCGCACTGGCAGGCATCAACCGCGCTCCAGCTCTGGCTGGGTCGCCGGCTGCCGCGGCTGCTGTCGACGGTCGCGCCGCTCACCTTGGCACTGGCCTATCTGCAGGCCACGCCGCCGCCCGACTCGCGTGCCAACCTCGTCATGGTGGCGGCGTTTGCGCTGCAGGCGCTGGGCCTGTGGCTGTTCACCACCTACCGCCGCGCCCTCATCCACCGGCTCGCACCCGGCGCTGCCGCCGCCCGTGTCGACGCGCAGCCGCAGGTGGGTCTGCTCGCGCACTGGCGCGAGCTGCCGGGCATCGCGCGACGCTTCCACTACGCCGGCCTCGCCGCGCTGGCAGGGTCCTGGCTGGTGGGGCTGTACTTCCCGGGCACGATCGACCGTTTCGGCCCGCTGGCGCTGATTCTCGGCGCAGCGAGTTTCAGCATCTGGGCCAGCACCTGGCCGATCTACCTCGCGGCGCGCCTGCGTTTTCCGCTGCTGAGCGCGATGGCCGCCTGGGCCGTGCTGATGACCGCGATCGGCTTGAACGACAACCACGCGGTGCGGCTGACGCTGACCCAGCAGTCGGACCAGGATCCACCCCCTGGCCTGCACTACGCGGCCGATGACCGGCCTGCGCTCGGCGCCTTCAGCCAGCGCTGGTGGCGGGAACGCAGCAGCAGCTGCCGCGACGAAGTGTGGCTGGTCTCCAGCGAGGGCGGCGGCATCCGCGCGGCGATGTGGACCGTGCTGGTGCTGTCCGAGCTGCACCGCAGGACCGGGGGGCAACTCTGGCCCTGCACCTTCGCGGTCAGCGGCGTGTCCGGCGGCAGCCTCGGACTGGCCGTGTTCGCCGGCGCGTATCGTGACTTGCGCGGGCAGCTCGACGACGATGCGCTGCGAGCGCTCCAGCAGCTGCTGGAAGCCGATTTCCTCGCGCCGGTGCTGGGATCGATGTTTGGCGTGGACGCGGTGCAGCGCTTCCTGCCGCTGCGTGTCTTCAGCGATCGCGGCCAGGCCCTGGAGAACGCCTGGCTGGCCGCCTACGCGCGGCATCTGCCGGCAGCGACTGAGCAGCAGCCCGCCCACTCGTTGGCCGGCCCTTTGGCCGACACCCTGTTCGCGCGCGACGAGGCGCGCAGTCCGCTGCCCGCCCTGCTGCTCAACACCACCAGCGTGAACAGCGGGCTGCGCATCGTGCAGCACCCTTTCAGCACCCTGTACCGGGGCGAGCTCGCCAACATCTTTCCCGGAGTTATCGACGGTGCTGAGTGGCTGCCGCGCGAACTGCCCACCTTCAGCGCCGTGCACAACAGCGCGCGTTTCACCCTGGTCAGCCCGGCCGGCACCGTGCTGCGCCGCGCCGGCGACGATGCCGACGGCAACGTGCAGCGCCTCGGCCAGGTGGTCGATGGCGGCTACTTCGAGAACAGCGGCACCACCACCCTGCAGGCGGTGATCGATCGTCTGCGCGGCACCCGTGCCGGCGCACGACTGCCGGCGGACGCAGCGCCGGATGCCGCGGGCGCCACCGCGGCGGCGGCGCGGATCCGGGTGATCCACATCAGCAACGATACCGGGGTGCCGGCGTTCGCTCGCAACGGGCTCGATGTCTGCCCCGCGAGGCTCCATCCACCCGGGCAGAACGCGCCGCTGAACGGCGAACTGCGCGCCCCTCTGGTCGCCATCCTCGCGACCCGCGACGCGCGCGGCGAGTACGCGCGCCAGGCGCTGATGGACCAGATCGCAGCCTTGCGCGGCCAGCTCTGGCATTTCCGCCTCTGCCCCGGTGAACGCGCGCTGCCGCTCGGCTGGACCCTGAGCCCCGAGAGCACGGCCGAGATGCTCAGGCAGCTCGGGGACAACCCCAATCTCGCACCGATCGGCGAGGCCTTCCGCGGGGACGGATGAACGCGGGCTCGACGCTGATCGCGACTGCGGCGCGGCCGCGCCGCCGCGATCAGGCCTGCGCCAGGGCGAAGTCAATCGCCGCACAGACCGCGGCCGCCTGCGCCGCGTTGCACTGCTCGGGCGTGGCGCGCGGGCTGTCTGGATAGACCTCGGTGGTGGTAGTGAAGTGCGCCCCGGTCATGCCGGCGCACAGACCCAGCGCGCGGAACGGATACAGGATCACGCCCGGCGCCACCACGTCCGAGCCGATGATCTGGCCTGCGGCATCGGCCGGGGCGATATGGGTCACGCCTGCCACCGCATCAATCACGGCACTCTGGAACGCCAGCTGCGGGTTCTCGCTGTCGCCCACCACGTAGAAGCCATCGGGGATCAAGCCAGGCTCGAAAGGCTTGCCATCGCGCGCGGCCAGCGCCGGACGGAACTCGCTCTCGTCGCTGTCGGTGGTCTCGTGCAGGTCTATGTGCACGAGGATGCGGCCGTCCAGCGGCGCGACCAGCCGCATGAGTGCAGCAGACTCCTCGGCCGCGCCGTCGTCGCGGAAGCTGCGGTTCGGATCGATCGCATCGGCATTCCAGCGATGGATGCGCTCGTAGGCCCAGGGGCTGACGCACGGGGCGACCAGCAGGTTCACGCGCCCGCTGTAGCGCTGCGCATCCTGCTGCAGGAAGCGCAGGGCGCCATGCACGCCGCTGGTCTCATAGCCATGCACGCCGCCGGTGACCAGCACCGTGGGCAGGCTGTCGTCCCAGCCACGGCTGCGCAGGGCGTGCAGCACGAAGACTTCGCCGGCGTAATCGATCCTGCCGTAGTCGACCACGTCGAATCGGTCGCGCAAGCCGTCGATCACCTGCACCACCTCGTCGACGTAGCTGCGCAGGCGGCGCTGCAGCGCCAGCCACTGCGCGCGTTCGGGCGCGCCCCAGGCCTTGCCGGGGGTTCCGATGGGGTAGTAGCGGTCCATGCTCATGGCTCTCGACTCGTTGCGATGGAAGCGCGGAAGTCTAGCAACGGCTCCGCTCGCCCAGACCTGCCGTCCGGCATGGCCGCACGCCCATCGCCCCCGCGTTGCAGAGTGCTACAGGGCACCGCGTCCCGCGCATTCGCTGGCGGATGCGCTGCGCTTATCGGCCCTACGACTCAAGAGACGCCTTGCACCCAACAAAGCCGCAGACCGCTGTGCGCGTGGGGTACATAAGCGCAGCGCATGTACCAGCACCTCGCCCCAGGCTTCGACTCCGCTATCCGCAACGCGTCGCCCGCACTCGCTGGCGGATGCGCTGCGCTTATCCGCCCTACGCCTCGAGTGACGCCTTGCACCCAACAAAGCCGCAAACCGCTGTGCGCGTAGGGTACATATGCGCAGCGCATGTACCAGCACCTCGCCCCAGGCTTCGACTCCGCTATCCGCAACGCGTCGCCCGCACTCGCTGGCGGATGCGCTGCGCTTATCCGCCCTACGCCTCGAGTGACGCCATGCACCCAACAAAGCCGCAAACCGCTGTGCGCGTAGGGTACATAAGCGCAGCGCATGTACCAGCACCTCGCCCCAGGCTTCGACTCCGCTATCCGCAACGCGTCGCCCGCACTCGCTGGCGGATGCGCTGCGCTTATCCGCCCTACGCCTCGAGTGACGCCTTGCACCCAACAAAGCCGCAGACCGCTGTGCGCGTAGGGTACATAAGCGCAGCGCATGTACCAGCACCTCGCCCCGGGCTTCGACTCCGCTGCTCTAGAGACGCCTCGCATCCATCCAAGCCGCAGACCGCTGTGCGCCTGGGGTACTCAAAGCGCAGCGCATGTACCTACGACTCGATATCCGCGGTCCGCCCCAGGTCCCGACCTCAGAACCACTCGAACAGCGAGATCCCCAGGCCGACCTGGGTGCTGCGCACGTTGTAGTCGATCAGGCTTTCGCCATAGCCATCGAACACTTGCACATGCCCGCGCAGGCTGCGCGAGAGCGGGAAGCTCCAGTCGAACTGCAGGGCGCCGCGCGAGCGGTCGCCGGAGCGGAAGGTGTGCCGCATCAGCAGGGCGAACTCATGGTCGCCGCGACGATGCACGAGGTTGATGTCGCCGCGCCCGAGGTAGTCGCTGATGTCGGGGTTGTCGTCGGTTTCGGCATCCTCGCTGATCCGCCACCACGGGCGCAGGGTCAACAGCCAGTTCTCGCGCTCGAAGCCGAAGGCCGCGACCACGCGATTCCAGCTGCGCGACAGCGGCAGGCTGCGTCCGTTCGACTGGTGGTTGATGCCCACGCTGGCCATGCGTAGATCCCAGCCGAGCAGCTCGGCCTTGGGCCCGAACACCAGCAGGGCCTCGGGCTCATAGACGGTCTCGCGGAATGGCCGCGAGGTTTCGCTGCTGTAGATCTGCCAGCGCGAGCTCTGGGTGTAGCCGAACCACAGATCGCCCTCGCCGAACAGCAGGCCCTGCGCCACCTTGGTCTTCAGGCTGAGCTGGAAGCGCGCCTCGGTCGGCTGCAGGTCGAAGGGCTCGTCAACCCGGTTATCGGGATTGGGGCTCTGCGGGCTGCGGTTGGGGCGATTGCTCCAGGCGAAGGGCAGCAGGTAGACCGGCTTGTAGGCCCGCAGGTTGAAGCTGCCCAGTTTGGATTCAGGGCTGAGCTCCCAGCGCCGGTCCAGCGCCGACAGCTCGCGCGAAGCAAGCCGCTCGGCCACCTCCTCTTCGGCCTGGTTGCGTACGCCGCCCGGCCGCAGTCGAGCGTCGAGTGCGTCATAGGCGGCGGCTTCCGCCGCCTCTGTGCGCTCCTGCTCAGCGACCGCGCGGCGGTCGCGCCCAGCGGCCCGGTCATAGCACTGCAGTCGGACCGGATCGGACACGATGCCCACGCAGGCGGCAACGCTGGCCGGATCCACGCCCGGGTTTTCCTGGGCCAGTGCCGGCAGCGCCGCAAGCAGTATCGGCAGCGACACGAGAAACGCAGGAGCGAAGCGGCGACGCAGGGTGCGGCGCGGTGCGGTGAAGGGCATGGGGAGGCTTGGCCTAGGGGAAATCGCCGCACAGCTTAGCGGCAGCCGCAGGCCTTGGAAGCGCGAATTCTGCAGGGCGCGCAAACGGAAGAGCCCCGTGTCCACCCGGAGAGGCAGACACGGGGCTCGCTGCAGCGGAAAGCCTTACTTGATGTCGAAGCGGTCGGCTTCCATCACCTTGGTCCAGGCGGCGACGAAGTCGTGCACGAACTTCTGCTGGGCATCGCTCTCGGCGTAGACCTCGGAGAGCGCACGCAGCTGCGAGTTCGAGCCGAACACCAGATCGACCACGGTGCCCGTCCATTTGACCGCACCGGTCTTGCGGCAGCGACCTTCGAGCACGTTCGGATCGGCCGCGGTGCGCGACCACTGGGTGCCCATGTCGAGCAGGTTGACGAAGAAGTCGTTGCTCAGCACGCCGGGTCGCGAAGTGAACACACCATGCTTGGCACCGCCCACATTGGCATCGAGCGCACGCAGGCCACCGATCAGCACGGTCATCTCCGGCGCGGTCAGCGTCAGCAGCTGGGCCTTGTCGATCAGGCGCTCGGCCTGCGAACCCTCGAAGCCCTTGGCCACGTAGTTGCGGAAGCCATCGGCCCGTGGCTCCAGCACGGCGAAGCTGTCGACGTCGGTCTGCTCCTGGCTGGCGTCGGTGCGGCCCGGGTTGAAGGGCACGCTGACCTTGACGCCCGCCTTGCCGGCGGCGTCCTCGACCGCGGCATTGCCGGCGATCACGATCAGATCGGCCAGCGACACCTTCTTGCCGCCGGCAGCCGAGGTGTTGAAGTCCTTCTGAATGCCTTCAAGCACGCCCAGCACCTTGGCCAGCTGCGCCGGCTGGTTGGCGGCCCAGTCCTTCTGCGGCGCAAGACGGATGCGCGCACCGTTGGCGCCGCCGCGCTTGTCGCTGCCGCGGAAGGTCGATGCGGAAGCCCAGGCGGTGGCGACCAGCTCCTGCGTCGACAGGCCCGAGCCCAGCACCTTGGCCTTGAGCGCGGCGACGTCATTCGCATCGACCAGGGGGTGATCGACCGCGGGCACCGGGTCCTGCCAGATCAGCACCTCGTCAGGCACCAGCTTGCCCAGGTAGCGCGAGCGCGGGCCCATGTCGCGATGGGTCAGCTTGAACCAGGCGCGGGCGAAGGCATCGGCGAACTCCGCCGGATTGGCGTGGAAGCGGCGCGAGATCTTTTCGTAGGCCGGGTCCATGCGCATGGCCATGTCGGCCGTGGTCATCATCACCGTGACCTTCTTGGACGGGTCATGCGCGGACGGCGCGTGGTGCTCGGGCTTCAGGTCCTTCGGGTGCCACTGCCAGGCGCCTGCGGGGCTCTTGACCAGCTCCCAGTCATAGCCGAACAGCACGTCGAAGTAGCCGTTGTCCCACTGGATCGGGTTCGGCGTCCACGAGCCTTCGATGCCGCTGGTGATGGTGTCGTTGCCCTTGCCGCTGCCGTGCGTGCTGATCCAGCCGAAACCCTGCTCGGCGATGTCGGCACCCTCGGGCTCCGCGCCCACCTTGGCGGCGTCACCGGCGCCGTGGGCCTTGCCGAAGGTGTGGCCGCCCGCCGTCAGCGCGACGGTCTCCTCGTCATTCATCGCCATGCGCGCGAAGGTTTCGCGGATGTCGCGCGCCGAGGCCAGAGGGTCCGGCTTGCCGTCCGGGCCTTCCGGATTCACGTAGATCAGGCCCATCTGCACGGCCGCCAGCGGGTCCGCCAGCTCGCGGTCGCCGCTGTAGCGGCTGTCGGGCTTGTCGCTGGTCGCCAGCCACTCCTTCTCGGAACCCCAGTCGATGATCGGCGGCTCCCAGATGTCGGCGCGACCACCGGCAAAGCCGAAGGTCTTGAAGCCCATCGACTCCATCGCGACGTTGCCGGCCAGCACCAGCAGGTCGGCCCAGCTCAGCTGCTTGCCGTACTTCTGCTTGATCGGCCACAGCAGGCGACGGGCCTTGTCGAGATTGCCGTTGTCGGGCCAGCTGTTGAGCGGTGCGAAGCGCTGGTCGCCGGTGCCGCCGCCGCCGCGGCCGTCATAGATGCGATACGTGCCGGCCGCGTGCCAGGTCATGCGCACGAACAGGCCGCCGTAGTGGCCGTAGTCCGCCGGCCACCAGTCCTGCGAGTCGGTCATCAGCGCCTTGAGGTCGGCGACCACGGCGTCGAGATCGAGTTTCTCGAACTCCTTGCGGTAGTCGAACTCCCCGCCCAGCGGGTTCGACTTCGACGAATGCTGATGCAGCACGTCGAGCTTGAGGGCGTTCGGCCACCAGTCGAGGTTGCGCGGCCCCTTGCCCATGCCGATGTGGCTGGTCGCGCCGTGCACGGGACATTTGGATTCGTTGGACATGATGGATCCTCCCTTTGGATGTGGACCAAGAAACGCCGTCGAGGATGAACCGCCTCGATGCATAGATAAAATCGTTTGTAGCGATGACGCGCATAGGTCACGGATATCGATGTGCCGCCCGGTTCTTGCTGCAAGTGCACAGCAGAGGCATCACCTCACGCCTCAACCTGAGCGAACGCACGGCGCAAGAACAAGGTGCAAATGCAGCATCGATCGCAGGCCGCTGCACTGTTCCTTCACTACCCTGAGCCGTTCGCCATAAATCCGATGTGAGGCCGGCGGGGTGCAGGCGAATGGTCGCAGGCCTGCCGCCTGCTCACAGTCCTCGGGCCGCGATGTTCAGCCGTCGGCGCGCGGCACCAGCCTCAGTTCGGGGGACACCTGCTCCAGTTGATCGACCGCGCGCAGGCGGAGTTCGCCCCCGCGCACCTGCCGCAATTCGATGGGCTCACCCGACCACGTCGTCCACGCGCCGCCGTCCGCGCGCAGCTCGATGCGCGCCACGCCGCTGCCCTCGTCCTGCGCCACCGGCAGCCAGCGCGCCTCGGCGCCGTGGCGCAGGACGCCGTCCTCGCCGAGGACCGCGCCGGCCAAGGGCTGCAGCGCGAGCATCGGCGGCAGCAGATCGGGCCGGGCATCGTCGACCTGCACCCGCGCCGCCGCGCTGGCATAGCCCTCCAGGCCGTTGCCGCTCAGGGCGCGCACCCGCCAGTAATGCAGACCCTGCGGCAGCGGACGCACCTGCAGATGCAGCTCGGACCCAGCGACCTCGGCGCTCTGCAGCAGGCGGCTGCAATCCGGATCCGCACAGACCTGTACCCGGTAGGCGGCGGCGCCGGCGACCTCCGCCCAGCGCAGCCGCCCGTTGCTGTAGCCCCAGCGCTGCTCCATCGCCGTGGGCAGCGGTGCGGGCAGCAGGCGCTCGGGCGGTAACGGTGGCCCCTGTTCGGGCACGCGCGTCCCCATGCCCTGCTCCACCGCCACTTCGGCCCCCGCCGCACTGACCTGCGAACGCCCGCTGTAGACCATGACGCGCGCGCCGCCGTCTTCGGTGGCGCCGGTGCGCACGGCAGTCGGCTGCCCGCCTCCCGCCGCGGGCCGCGTGGTCGAGGGTCCGGCGATCAACTCGATCTCGGTGCGCGAGCGCGCCAGCGGGGCGAACACCAGGTCGACGCTGCCACGCTCCACCTGGATGCTGCCGCGATCGACGCCACGCAGGCTGGTGTCCTTCGCCGCCAGGAACACCTGCGAGAACTCGTCGAGGCGCAGGCTGGACTCGGCGTTGAAGCGCAGTTCGGCGGTGGAACTTTCCAGCGTGCGCAGGCCGTGGCCGGCGTCCAGCGTGTCGCCGCTGGACGCTGGCTGCCAGCGCGGACGCTGCAGCATCTTCTCGGTGCGGTTCACCGCCTGCACCACTTCGGCCCGCTCGGCGATGACCCGCCGCTGGGTGATGATCCGCAGGCGTTGGCCGATCCGCAGCAGGTCGGGGTCGCGCACCTGCGGGTTGAGGCGCCAGTTGTCTTCCCACCAGGTCTCGTCGCCGAGCAGGCGGCGGGTGATGCCGGCGATGGTGTCGCCCGCGACCACGGTGTAGTCCTCGACCGTGTCCTCGAACTGCGGCCGGGCGGCGGCGGCCTGCGTGGAGACAGCCAGCAGCAGCGCCAGAGCCGCGACGCAGACCCACAGCCGCGCGCTCACCGGACCACCTCCACAGGGAAGCGCCGCGCCGAACGATTGCCCAGGCGATCGATGGCGCGGAATTCAAGCGCATAGCGACCGGGCGAGAGACCGACCAGGTCCATCGGCAACGGCCGGCACTCGCGATACCACACCGAGGCCTCGACGCAGGCCTGGGCGACGCCGGCGAGCGCATCCACGGCCTGCAGGCCAAGCGTCTGGGCGCGGGTAATGCGCACGGCTGCGACATCGACGCGCTGACCATCGACGAACAGCTGCAGCTCTGGCCCTTCCCGATCAGCGCGCAGCGGCAGCCGGCCCTCGCTGCGGTTGCCGACCGCGTCTTCGAGAACGTAGTCGAGCGCACCGCCTTCGACGCGCAGCTCGATGCCCTCCGAGACGGCGCGCGGATCCAGCACACGATCACCGACCACCACCCGCGCCACGCCCGCGAGCGGATCGGATACGCGCAGCCGCAGACGCGCGCGACCGCCATCGAACACGTCCTCCGGCGCATCCGCCTTCGTATCCACACGCTGCCACTCAAGCTGCGGTCCGCTGCGATCCAGCCACAGCGCACCGAGCTCGCGCATGGCGCGATTGCCGAGGGCGTCCTGCAGCTCGGCGCTGATCCGCACCGGCCCCTCCGCGCGCGACTGCGCCCATGTCGCAGGCGCGCTCTGCGCTTGGCCATCGAGCAGCAGCGTCGCCTGCACCACGCCGCTGGGATCACTGGGTTCAAGGCGAAGTCGGGTATCGGCCGCCACGATGCGCCGGCCCTCGCGTTCGATCTGCGGCCCCTCGACCTGCAGCTGCGCCTGCGGGCCGTCCGTGTCCAGCACCAGATCGATGGTCATCGATGATTGCGCGCCTTTGTGCTCGCGCTCGTCCTCGCCAGGCGTGCCCACGCGGAACCGGTACCAGGCCCGCACGCGGCCATCCGCGTCATGGCCGACCAGCCAGTAGTCGCCCGCCTGATCCGGCGCCAAGGGCAGCGCGCCCAGCGCGCCGGGCGGCCCGCCGTTCAAACCGAAGCGCGAGGTCGAACGGACATCGGACGGCACCAGCGCATCGAGGCGGCCGCCGCCTTCGATCTGCACCACGTCTTCGGGCAAAGAAGCGGCGAGAAGCAGCCCCAGCACAGCGACGGACAGTGTCATGGCTGCTTTCCCGGCTGCGGCGACTGCGCCTGCGGCACAGGCAGCGGCGGGCGCTGGCGCGCGGGTTGGGTGGTGGCATCGAGTGCCGTCTGGTCGCCGCGCGCCAGCGGCGCCGTGCTGCCGTCCTCATCCACGCGCGGCCGATGGCGGGCGGCCCGGGTGGTGTCTTGGTCAGCGTTGCTGGCGCCGGCAGCTCCGCGCCGCACAGGTTCAGGCGCGCCCGCGCTTGCCGCCGCGGCTGCGTCGCCAGCCTGCGATGGCGGGCGGGCGGGCTCGGCCGCAGGCGCTGGACGCGTGGCGTCCGCCCAGGGCTGCGGATGCGTCTCTTCGGCCCAGGGCTGCTTGCGCGTCGGCTCCGCCCACGGCTGTGGCCGGGTCTCCTCGGCCCAGGCCTGCTTGCGCGTCGGCTCACGGCCCGAGCCATCCAAGGGGATGGCCTGCAGGGCAGGCACCGGCTGGGTGGTGGCGAGATCGCGCAGCCGCGTACGCGCCTCGCTTGGCGCGCGCGGGCCCTGTCGCGAGATCGCATCCACGCGCTCGGCGAGGCGCTCGGCGGCGCCTTCGGCGTCCATCTGCGCGAACATTTCCAGCGCCGCTGCCGCGCTCTCTGGCCGCAGCTCGGGATCGGCATGGCAGAGCGCCTGCACCGCCATCCACAGGGCCAGGGTCTCGCGCCGGGCGGCAGGCGGCGGCGCCCGACGCAGACGTGCGGCCCGCAGCAGATCGCCGGTGCGCGCGCCGGGCAGGCTCTGGCGCACGCCGGTCATGCACTCGACCAGGACAACGCCCAGCGAGAACAGGTCGGAGCGCTCGCTCGGCGCCGCGCCACTGACGTACTCCGGCGCGATGAAGCCCGGCGTACCGGCCGCGCCATCGCGACTGAGCAGTTCGGGCAGCTCGGAGCGCCAGGCCGAGACACCGAAGTCGGCCAACTTCACCGCGCCCTCGGGCGACACCAGCAGGTTGCTGGGCTTGATGTCGAGATGCAGCAGCCCGCCACGATGGGCGACATGCAGGGCCGCCAGCACCGCCCTCGCGATCAGCACGACCTCAGCGGGCTCCAGCGCGCCGTCGTGATCGATCAGCGCGCGCAGGTTGCAGCCCTCGACATACTCCATCACCACGAACACGAATTCGCCGGCGGCCACCAGGTCGTGCACGCCGACGATGCTCTGGTGCTGCAGCTTCGCCACCTTGACGGCCTCGGCCGACAGCGCCTCGGCGAGCGCGCTCTGCTGACGCGCATCCAGCGCATCCAGATGCAGGGTCTTGATCGCCACATGGCGCTGCAGCCGCGGGTCCCAGGCCAGGAACACCGAGCCCATTGACCCTTGCCCGAGGGTGCTGAGCAGGCGGTAGCGGCCGACGAAGACCTCGCCCAGGGCCTGACGGTTGCGTTGATTGCGCTGGATCTGCTCGAAGGCGCGGCGCAGGCTGGCGAGATCGCTGTCTTCGCCGGGCTCGCTGGCGAGCGCGCTGCGCTGCCAATCGAGCAGGGCCCGCAGCGGACGCACCACCCGCCGCCAGGCGAACAGGCTCAGCACCGCGATCAACGCCAGCACCGCCGCGCTCGCCGCCCAGGCGCCGCGGCGCATGCGGGCAGCAGCGGTCTCCGCCTCCGCTGCCGGCTGCAGCGAAGCGATCGCCCAGTCGGTGCCTGCAATCCGCGCGAAGGCGGCGACCTCGATGCCCGAGGCGCCCTGCGCGCGTACCGCCAGCGCATCGAGGCGCTGCTGCGGCAGCGCCTGCAGCAGCGGCTCCGGCAGCGGCACCTCGACGCCCAGCGCCGGATGTGGTGCACTGCCCTGCAGCAGCACCAGCGTCGCCGAGGGGCCGAGCTCACGCGGCAGCAGCAGGTCCGCCAGCGACGAGGCATCGGCCCAGGCCGCCAGACGCAGACCGGGCCGCCCCGTCTCCCGGCTCATGCCCCAGCGCAGGTCCTCGCCGTCGCGCTGCAGGCGGACCTCGGGACCCAGCGCCGCCAGCGCGGCGGCATCGAGCGTCTGCGCCGCCGGCGTGCGCGCCAGCTGCACCAGGGTGTCGCGACCGTCGTCGGCGTGGAACAGGGCGACGGCCTGCAGCTGCGTTTCCCCCAGCAGCAGACCGGCCAGCACTTCGCCGGACTCGACCGAACCCGGCGACTGGTACAGCAAGGCGTTCTGCGCGGCGCCATCAAGGGCCGCACGCAGGCTCGACAGCGCCGAGTGCACGCGATCGGCCGAGGCGCGTGCGGCAATCAGATGGGTGCGCTGCGCCTGCTCGACCATCGATTCGCGCGAAAGCCGCACCTGGTAGGCGACGAGACCAAGCGGCAGCGCGGCGACGACCAGCAGGGCCGCCACCAGCGACACGATCAGCGAACCGCGCCGCCCCCGCCTTGGCGCATGCACTGCAGCTGCAGATGCCATCCGCACCCTCCGGGCCCTGGCCCATGCGCGCCCCGCCCCCGGGTGCGTGGCGTGAGTCTAGCGCCGAAGTGTTGGCGGCCGGCAGCTGCTGCTGCGCCTGACCCAGCATCTGCACCCAGGCTCCGGCGGACTGGCGGAGTTGCTCAGGGCGACCCTTCTTGGCTGCTAGCCCTCGAAGCCGTTGCCGAAGATGCGATAGGGATTGTCTAGGCGCAGGATCCAGTCGCGGAACAGCGCCTGCTGTGCGGCCGGCATCGGGTCACCCGGACGCATGCCCGCGCCGCTCTGCGGATCGAGGCAGTTGATCTTCTCGAACAGGAAGCTTCGCAGGGGCTCGCCGCGCTGCACGCGCTGAACGCCGGGTGCGCGATCACTCAAGGCATCGACCAAGGCGTTGAGACTGTTCGCAGCCGTCAGATCCAGTCCACCGCTATTGGTCGCGCCGGGGGCATGACAGCCGATGCAGGCGGCGTCGAAGATCGGCTGGATCTGGCTCGCGTAGTTCACCTGCGATGCGTTCGGAAGGGCACTCAGGCTCAGACACTCGCGCCCACCGCTCCATTGACCGACAGTGAGGTCCAGGCCCAGCAGCGCGCCCGCGGCGATGCTGCGGTCGACCCGCGGGTTGGCATGGGTGCCGGTGCCGGTATCGCCCGCGGCATCCAGCCGCAGGCTGCCGCTGCCATCGCTGCGCAGCGGCATGTGGTACCAGCCCAGCGCATCACTCATCACGCGATGCGCCACGCCGGTCGCGGTCTGCCCCGACGCCGGCAGGTAGTCACGCCCGTTCGGCAGCGCATAGGGCGTGCCGGATAGACGCAGACCGACATCGACCGCCAGCGGCGCGCCGCGCGTATCGAACACGCGTCCGGCGACCGTCGTGTCGGACAGCCATGCGTCCATCGTGATGGCATGCGGGCCCGCGCCCGCCGGCAGCAGAAATCCGCGTCGAATCGGCTGCACCCCATCACCCGCCGGCTCGCCCGCACTGATCACCAGCGCGTTGCCGCTCAGTTCGACCTGCAGCTGCGCTGACACCACACCCCCCGCAGCCACCGTCACCACGTTGTTGCCGCCCGAATGCGGGGCCGGCGTGATGCCGTCGTCCTGGTACAGACGCAGCTCGCTGGCCACAGGCAGCGGCGGCGCGGCCAGCGTACGGGCGTCACGCAGCAGGCCGCTGATCTGCAGATTGACGCGGCGATTCACCACCACTGCACGCTCCGCGCTGGCCTGCTGGCCGGCGGAGTTGCTCACTTCAAGTCGCGCTGTGTAGCGCCCGGGCGTGCTGTAGACGTAGGACGGCGAGGTCGCAGTCGAACTGCCTCCGTCACCGAAGGACCAGCGGCGCTGCAGGACGCTGCTGCCCGGTGCGCTCGATTGATCGGTGAACTGCACGCTCAGCGGCGCCAGCCCAGTCGGCGGATTCGGTGCAGTCGCAAAGGCCGCGGTCGGTGGCGTGGTGGCGTTGAAGCGCAGGCGACGCAGCGGGTCGTTGCCGCCCGTCGAAGCGCCCTGTCCGCTGGAGGCGTAGTACAGATGCCCGTCGGGGCCGAAGCGCAGGGTCACCGCGGAGCCGCTGAAAAAGGGGCCATCGTTGTCGAGCGTCTGCAGGCCGTCGCGGTTGACGCCCGTCAGCAGGCCGCGGCGAATCGCGGATCCCCAGCGCGCGAAGTACAGAACGTCGCTGCCGAAGGGGCCATCACTGGCGATATCGATACCCACGAGCGAGGGGCTCACGGTCAGCATCACCCTGTGGTTCGGATCCTTGGGCGCGATGAAGGGGCCGCCGTCGTTGACGTCGCCGGGCCCGTTGCAGGCCCCTGCGTCGCCACAGGGGCCCCAGCCGCCGTTCGAGCCCCGGCGCACGTGCGAGATGCGGTCGATGCCATCGCCGTTTTCGGAGACATACAGCACGTCGGCGTCGGGCCGCCCTCGATGGAAGGTGAAGCGGAACGGGTTGCGGAAGCCCACCGCCCAGACCCGCGAGGCGATGCTGTCCGGATCGCCGTTGTAGAAGGGATTGCTGGGCAGGCCGCGACCGTTGCCGGCATCCACCTTGAGCAGCTTGCCTTCGTAGCGATCAGGACACTGAGTCACCGGCACCTGGGTCAGGCCGCCGCGGCTGGGACAGGTCATGCGCTCCGAACGCACGCCGTCGTCGCCGAGAGCGATGTAGACCGCGGTGGGATCGGCCGGTGAGAAGTGGATGTCGCCGCCCTTGTGGATATTGCTGGCGCGCGGCAGCCCCGCCAGCAGCACCGTTGCCGAGCCGGGTTCGACGGCAGAAAACGCCACATTTGCGCGCAGCCGCACGAGGCGCTGATCGCTGGCCGTGGTGTAGAACACATAGAGGTAGCGCGTGCTGGCGTAGTCGGGATCGATCGCGATGCCGAGCAACCCGGCCTCCTGCGCGGTCGACACTTCGCTGACGAAATCCGCGAACACGACGGGGCTCGCGAAGCCACCGCTGCCGTTGGCCGCCGCGCGGATGATTCGCCCCTGCTTTTCGATCAGGTAGCTCGCGCCCAGATGATCGAAAGCGATGCCGGTCTTGCCATTGGCCGGGCTGTGCAGGATTTCGCTGACGAAGGCCGCGGGTGGCTGCTGGGCCTGAGCGCCAGCACTGCTCAGGGCAAGCAGCAGCGCAGCCGCGGTGCGGAGTAAAGGCATTGCCATCTCCCGGGGTGAGAAGGCGCAATTCTGGTGGTGAGCCCCCGCATCGAACCGGGACCCAAGTTGACCTTTGGATACAACAATCAACGCGACCACAAGACCCCACGCACACCGGCACTTGGGGTCACCCTCGGTCCTAGACGTCGCGTGCGGGGTCGTGCTCGGGGGCGCCTGCACCCTTGGGGTCGAGCGGACTGAAAGGCAGCCGATGTGTGCTGCGCTCGATCTGTCGGCGCACCCGCGGCGGTTCGCTGCCGCGATGCAGGGCCTGCAGGCGCTCCGGCACCTCGGCATCGTCCTGGGTGATGCGGCCCTTGTGGCGCAGGTAATCCAGCCAGGTCGCGGTCTTGTAGCGCTCGACCCACAGCCGGGGATCATGCAGGTCGCGCAGCAGGGTCCACTGATGCGCGCCGTCGCGGCGGCGGATGCGTCGACGCTCGGCCATCGCCTGCAGGAAGGGCACGATGTCCGCCTCGTCGATGATCCATTCGATGCTGACGATCACCGGCCCCGTGCGCGCATCGACCGGCACCGCGGTCGCGGGCTCGCGATGCGGCCGCAAAGGATCGAGATTGCGCGGCTCCGAGGCTTCCAGCGGCAGCAGTGCGCCCAGGGCGGCAGCCAGCAGCAGGACGACGGCCGCTGCACGCAGCGCGAGTTCGAGGCCGTGGACCGTCGCCACTTCGCCCCAGCTCCAGCTACCGATGGCCAGGCCGCAGAACGCCGCCATCTGGTACAGCGCCAGCGCGCGCGCCACCACCCAGCGCGGCGCCGACAGCTGCACGGTGACATTGAAAGTCGACAGCGCCAGCACCCAGCCCGCGCCCGCCAGCATCAGCGCCAGTGCGCTCAGGGCGAAGGCGCCGCCGGCTGCGGCGAGCAGCAGGGCCAGCGCCAGGCCCAGGCTGGCGCAAGCGACGATGGTCTCGTTCGAAAGCCGTCTCCGCAGACCCGCGCTGCCCAGCGCGGCCAGTACGGCGCCAAGGCCAAAAGCGCCCAGCAGCAGCCCGTAGGTGAAGGCACCGCCCCCGACCAGCCCGGCGGCGATCAGCGGCAGCAGGCCCAGCACCGCGCCGGCGCCAAGACCGAACAGTACGCTGCGCACCAGCACCGTGCGGATGGTCGGCGAGAGCAGCACGTAGCGCAGGCCCGCCGCCATCGCACTGCCCAAGCGCTCGCGCGGCAGCAGGCGCGGCTCGGGCACGGCGCGCCAGCGCCAGAGCACCGCGATCAAGGCCACGTAGCTCAGGGCATTGACGACGAAGGCCGCCGCCGCCCCGACCGAAGCCACGATCGCGCCGCCGATCGCCGGCCCCGTGCTGCGCGCGAGGTTGAAGCCCATGCTGTTCAGGGCCACCGCTGCCGGCACCTGCGCGCGCGGCACCATGTCCTGCACGGAGGCCTGCCAGGCCGGCGCGTTGAAGGCGTTGCCGCAGCCGATCAGGAAGGTGAAAGCGAGCAGCAGCCAGGGCGACAGCAGGCCCAGCCAGGCGCACAGCGCGAGCCCGGTCGACACCACCAGCATGAAGCCCTGCGCCGCCAGCAGGATCCGGCGCCGATCGAGCCCGTCGGCCATCGCCCCGCCCATCAGCGAGAACAGGACCACCGGCAGCGCTACCGAGGTCTGCACCAGCGCCACCATGTCGGCGCGACGGGTCATTTCCAGCATCAGCCAGGCCGCCCCGACCGACTGGATCAGCCCGCCGAAGTTCGAAACCAGGCTGGCCAGCCACACCGCGCGGAACAGCGGGAGTCGGAACGGGCCAAGCGCGCCGGAGGAAGCATCCATGCGCGGCATTGTAGAAGCCGCGACCTGCTGCCGCCTGAGCGGCGCTCGCCGCACGGGCTGCGATCAGGCCCAAAGGCCCTCGACATCAGCCAGGCACGGGTTCGCCGCTACCCCTAGTCACCCCACGCATCGCCCAGCTCAATCAGGGCTCGAAGCCGTTCGCGAACAGCACTGGCACCGTCTCGAGGAATTCGACCGCCCCGAGGTCGGGCAGCGCACCACGCGCCCGCCCGAGCAGGTCATCGGCGGGCATCTGGGTCGGATCCGCCTGATCGATGCCCGCGCCACCGGCTGCAGTCTGCCCGTAGGTACGCGCGTAGTGCTGGAACACCTCGGCGATCCGGGTGAAGCCGCCGTTGAACTGCGACTGCGCGGGCAGCCAGTGCGGGGTGACCACGCCGCTCACCGGCGGCAGCCGCGGATCACCCAGCCGCGGCTCGGCGTCGTTGGCGCTGTTCACGGCATCACCCGGGTCCTGCGGAATCGCGCTGCCGCCGTTCCAGTAGCCGTTCCGCCGCAAAACGATGCCGCTGACGTCCGCCGGCAGCACATCGCTGAAGTCGTTCATCGTGCCCGTCGGGTCGGACCAGAGGTTGTTGAAGAAGCGGATGTTCTGCACCACCGGATTGCTGCCCTCGCGGTTCAAACGCATCGCAAAGGCATTGCCCGGCAGGTCACCGACCACCGTGTTGGCGCGGAAGGTGATGTCGCGCGCGCCCTTGACGCCAAAGGCCGCGCGCATCGGATTGGTGGCGTTGCCGATGAACAGGTTGTTCTCGGCGACGCAGTCGTAGGCCTCGTGATAGGGATGACCATCCTCGCCGAACAGCAGGAAGGGCGAGCCCGCCGAGCCCTGCCAGTTGAGAAAGAGATTGCTGCGCACACGCACGTTGCGCGCACCAAGGTACTCGTCGTCGCCGCCGTTGCTGTCCTTCACCACGATGTAGGCCGAGGTGTCGTTGGCGTTGGTGCGGCCCGAGGCCGCGAAGTTGTTGAAGAAGACATTGCCTTCGACCAGCACGTCGTCGACCGAGTTGATGTCGATGTGCTCGTCCGAGCCCTGCTGGTTGTAGAACAGGTTGCCGATGACGCGGATCTCGCTGGCGCCGTTGTTGATCTTCAGGATGTCGTTGTTCCAGCTGTCGCGCAGGATGTTGTCGCGCAGGGTGATCCGGCGGGTGTCGCGGGTGCCGCCGTCCTGGATGTGCACCACCAGCGCCGCGGCACCCGAGCCGGTGTGGGCGATGTCGAAGCCCTCGATGCTGATGCCGGCGATGTCGGCCGCATCGTTGTACACCGTCAGCACCGCCTCGGCCGCCCGCAGCCGCGCCTGGTAGGGCAGACGTGAGCGCACCGTCACGCCCTGGGCGAAGTTGCCGCGGATGCGGATGCGCCCGGTGTAGGTGCCGGGCTCGACCAGGATCAGGCTGCCATCAGGCACCCGATCCAGGGCGTAGGTGATCGTGCGCCAGGGTTGGGCCTGACTGCCGTTGCCGGGCTGGTCGCTGCCGGTGGTCGCGACGTGGAAGCTGGTCTGCGCGGCCAGCGGCGCGGCCAACGCCAGCAGGAACAGCAGCAGGGCGAAGCGGCGCGGGAGCCCGCGGATCGCGGCGGCACACGGCCTGGAGTCTGGGATCGGTGCTTCGGACATGGGCGCGTGCTCGGGGCTGTCGCGAGCCCCTGCCCGGGGCTCGACGAGGGGCGGCCCGGATACAGACCGGGCGGCCGGGGACGGCAGGCACCGAACAGCAGCCAGCCGCCAGCGGGAGTCCTCGACATGCGGACGCCGCATCGCCTGCAATGGCGATCACAGTCATCCCTCCTGCCGAAGTCACGCGCAGTCCCCTGAGCCTGCGCGGGCCGGAGTATGCGGCAGCCGCCCGCTTTGAAAGCGCCGGCCAGTCAGCAGTTCGGGCAGCGCAAACCCGGAGGAGCTCGCTCAGCGCTGCCCGCTCTCGATATGGTCGCGCACGAACCGATCCAGCAGGCGCACGCCGTAGCCGGAAGCGCCGAGCGGCACGGTCGGCAGGGCCGGGTCGTCGCGCCAGGCCATGCTGGCGATGTCGAGATGCGCCCAGGGCAGCTCAGGCGCCACCCAGGCAGCGATGAAGAAGGCGCCGACACCGGCACCGGCGCGAGCGCTGCTGCCGCCGTTGCGCAGGTCGGCGATCGGCGATTCGAGATCCTTGGCGTAGCTCGGATGCAGGGGCAGGCGCCAGACCTCCTCGCCGCTGGCCGCGCCCGCGGCCTGCAGCTGGGCGGCGAGTTCGTCATGGCGACTGAACAGGCCGGCGTACTCGTCGCCCAGCGCCGTCACCTGCGAACCGGTGAGCGTGGCGATATCGATCAGCAGGCGAGGTTTCAGCTCGCGCTGCGCCCAGGCGATGGCATCGACCAGCACCATCCGGCCTTCGGCATCGGTGCTCATGATCTCGAAGGTCTGGCCGCTCATCGTGCGAATCACATCGCCCGGCCGCGTCGCCGTGCCCGAGGGCATGTTCTCGGCGAGCGCCGCGATCGCCACCGCATTGACCGCGGCACCGCGCTTGGCCAGCGCCAGCACCGCACCGCTGACGCTGGCGGCACCGGTCATGTCGTACTTCATCCGCCACATGTCCTGGGCGGGCTTGATCGAGATGCCGCCGGTGTCGAAGGTGATGCCCTTGCCGACGAAGACCAGCGGAGCCTCACCACGGCGACCCCCGTCGTAGCGGATCACCAGCAGCCGCGGCGGCCGCGCGCTGCCCTGCCCCACCGCCAGCATCGCGCCCATGCCGAGCTCGGCCATGGCCTGCTCGTCCAGCGCTTCGATGCGCACCTTGTCAGTACCTTCAAAAGCGGCACGCGCACGCTCAACGAAACTCTCCGGATAGATCACATTGGCCGGCTCGCTGACCAGCTGGCGCGCGAAGCGCACGCCCTCGGCCAGCGGCTGCCACTGCGCAGCCCAGGCGCTGCGCGAGGCCTCGGCATCGGCCGTGCGCAGCACGACGCTGCCCTGCCCCAGCACGGGCTGGCCGGGCTTGGGGTTGCGGTACTGGCGGAAGGTGAACTGGCCGAGTTCAAGGCCCAGCGCCAGATGCGCGCCTGCCGCCGGCAGCGAGGCCTCCGACCACAGCACATCGATGCGCGGGGCCGCACTCAGCACGCCGGCCTGGCCGACCAGGCCGCCGATGTCCTCAAGCAGCCGCGGGCTGGGCGCATCGGTGCCCGTACCGAGCACGATGACCTGGGTGTAGGGCCCGACACCGTGCAGGTTGAGCAGGGTGCCGCGGTCGCCCAGGAAACCCGCGTTGGCGACGGCGCGCGCCAGCGCACCACCGGCGATCGCGTCGACGTCGGCGAAGGCGGCCGAAGGCGCCGCATCGCGCGGCAGGGTCACCGCCACCGCGCCCTCGCGCGGCACGGCATAGGGCTCGAAGTCGAGGCTGCGCTGGGCCTGGGCCGCGAAGGCGGCGAGGCTGGCAAGGCAGGCGAACAAGACGCGGGCGACAGCAGGTCGATGGGCGAACATCAGGGCATCCGTGATCGGTAGGGGTCAGGCGCATGAGCGCCGCGCAACGCTGCGCAAGCGAGGACGCCGTGACATGTCCCAGAAGGCCCGCATTTCACGCAGGCATGACACCTTCGGCCGCGCTCGGCGGCCCCCTGCGCCTCTTCGCTTGCACTGAACCCTCGGGCCGGCATGCTCGCGATCTTTGTCGCCCAAGCGCCTGGATCTTGCCCATGACTCCTTCGCTCCCGAGAGCCGCCGCCCGCCTCGATCACGACGCTGCCGCAGCGCCGCATGGCCGCCGCGCAACCTGCTTGCGACGCTGGATGGGCAGCGTGCTGGCGGTGCTCTGGGCGGCGACAGCGAGTGCACAGTCCCCCGCCCTGGTCGAGCTGGCGACGGTCGAGCGGAGCCCACTGAGGGAAACTCTGAGCCTGCCCGGCAGCCTGCGCGCGGTGAACGATGCCCAGCTGTCGCCGCGCATTGAAGGTCTGATTGCGAAACTGGAAGTCGACGCCGGCGCCCAGGTCAAGGCCGGCGCGCCGCTGCTGCGCCTGGACGATCGCCTCGCCCGGCTGGAGGTCGAGGCGCTCGAAGCGGAGTCCGCAGCGGCCGTGGCCTCGCGCGATGAGGCGCAGCGTCGCGTCGACGAAGCCGCGCCGCTGGTCGCGCAGCGCAGCCTTCCGCAGACCGAGCTGGCGGCGCGGCGCGCGGCGCTGGCCGAAGCCGAGGCGGCCGTGAATGCGATACGCGCGCGCCTGGCCGCGCAGCGCGAGCACCTCGATCGGCATGTGCTGCGCGCGCCCTTCGCCGGCGTGGTGGCGGCGCGTCTGGTTGACATCGGCGAATGGGTGACGCCGAGCAGCCCGGTGCTGCAGCTGGTCGATCTCGACGCACTGCGGCTGGAAGTCCAGGTGCCGCAGGAGCGCTTCGCCGAGATCGATGGCAACACCCGTGTCGAGATCGAACCCGACACCGCGCCCGGCACCCGCATCGCCGCACGCATCGAAGCCCGAGTTCCAGTCTCCGGCGGCAGCGGCGCGCGCACCTTCCTGCTGCAGATCGTGCCGAGCGACGCCGACGCCGCCCTGCTGCCCGGCACCTCGGCGCGCGCGCATCTCAGCCTCGATCGCAGCGCCGCCATCGGCATTCCGCGCGACGCCCTGCTGCGCCACCCCGACGGCGGCTACAGCGTCTATGTGGCGGTCGAGGCCGAGGGCGCGCTGCGCGCACAGCGCCGACCGCTGAAGCTGGGTCGCGAATCCGGCCTGCGCGTCGAGGTGCTCGAAGGCCTGCGCGAGGGCGAGCAGGTGGTGGTGCGCGGCAACGAGAGCCTGCAGGAAGGCCAAGCGATCCAAGTGCGCGCGGCCGGGGGCTGAAGGTCATGCTCGAAGCCCTGGTCAAGCGCGGCACCCTGGTCACCGTGGCGGTGCTGATCCTCTGCGTGCTGGGCGTTGCCGCCGCCCTGCGCATCCCGGTGCAGATGATTCCCGACCTCGAGGTGCGCACGGTCAGCGTGGTGACGCGCTGGCCCGGCGCCACGC
This sequence comes from uncultured Aquimonas sp., assembly GCF_937888285.1. Taxonomy (GTDB): domain Bacteria; phylum Pseudomonadota; class Gammaproteobacteria; order Xanthomonadales; family Xanthomonadaceae; genus Aquimonas. Next base: position 11,392 of record NZ_CALART010000032.1, on the reverse strand, counting down.
CGCAGGACGTCGAGAAGGAGATCCTGATCGAGCAGGAGCGATTCCTGCGCAGCGTGCCCAACCTGCGGCGCATGGTCTCGTATGCGCGCACCGGCGAGGCCAGCATCGAGCTGGAGTTTCCGTTCGGCGTCGACATCAACGAGGCCCTGATCCGCACCAGCAATGCGCTGTCGCAGGTCTCCAGCTATCCGGAAAACGTCGACCCGCCGCAGCTGTTGACCAGCAGCTTCAGCAACAACGCCTTCATGTACTACGCGCTGGCGCCGCTGCCGGGCAACCCGCTCGATCTCGACATCAACATGCTGCGCGACTTCGTCGAGGACGAGGTGCGGCCGCGCATGGAGCGCGTGCCCGGCGTCTCCCAGGTCAATGTCGGCGGCGGCGCCGAGCGCCAGGTGCAGATCCGCGTCGTTCCCGCGCGGCTGGCCCAGCGCGGGCTGAGCCTCGATGACGTGCGCCAGGCCGTGCGCGGGCGCAATCGCGACAGCTCGGGTGGCGACATCGACAGCGGCAAGCGCCGCTACCTGATCCGCACGGTCGGCCGGGTCGCCGATGCGGAAGGCCTGCAGGACCTGATCCTGCGCCGCGAGGGCGATGCCATCGTCCGCCTGCGCGACGTCGCCGAGGTCGAACTCAGCCACTTCGAGGTGCGCGGTCTCGCCTTCGCCGACGGCCAGCCGCGGCTCAACCTGTCGGTGCAGCGCGAGCCCGGCTCCAACGTCATCGCCATCAAGGAGGCGATGCTTCCCGAAGTCGAACGGATCAACCGCGACCTGCTGGCGCCGAATGGCCTGAGCCTGCGCCTGTTCAGCGACGACGTGCGCTACGTGCAGGACTCGATCCGCAACGTCTGGAGCAACCTCGCGCTGGGCGCGCTGCTGGCCTCGGCGGTGATGCTCTACTTCCTGCGCAGCTGGCGCACCACCCTGGTGGCGATGATCGGCCTGCCGATCTGCACCCTGGCCGCCTTCCTCGGCCTGATGGCGGCCGGCCGCACCATCAATGTCATCTCGCTGGCCGGCGTGGCCTTCGCGATCGGCATGACCGTGGACAACAGCATCGTCGTGCTGGAGGCCATCGAGAGCGCACGGCGGCGCGGGCTGGCGCGGCTGCAGGCGGCGGTGGAAGGCGCACGCGAGGTCTGGCCGGCGGTGCTGGCCTCGACCCTGACCACGGCCCTGGTGTTCGCGCCGGTGCTGTTCGTCGAGCAGGAAGCCGGACAGCTCTATTCCGACATCGGCATCGCGATCTCGACCGCGATCCTCGCCTCGATGCTGGTGGCGATCGGCATCATCCCCGCCGCCAGCGCGCGCTTCTCGCGGGCGGCGCGCATCGAGGGCACGCTGCCGGGCGATGCGCCGATCCTGTCCGCGCCCAGCGCCTGGCTGATCGCCAAGCCGCGGCGCGCCCTGGCCTGCGTGCTGGCGACGCTGGCGATCACGCTCGGCGTGGTGTTCGGGCTGGCGCCGCCGGCCGAGTACCTGCCCGAGGGCGAGGAGCCCAAGGCGTTCACCCGCATGATCGCGCCGCCGGGGCAGAACCTCGCCGAGATGGAGCGCATCGCCGCCGAGATCCGCACCGCCATCGACCCGGCGGTGAATGGTGATGCCGCCGCCTTCGAGCGCGGCGAGCTGCCGATCCCGCCGATCAAGTACTACTCGATGAGCGTCAGCGCCGGCAGCCTGATGGTGCTCAGCGAGCCGGTCGACGGCGATCAGCTGCAGGCGATGATGGATCGCCTGAGCGAACTCTTCCGCAGCTACCCGGGCATGCGCGCGTTCTCGGCGCGCGGCTCGATCATCTCCAGCAACGACGGCGGCACCCGCGCGGTGGCGATCGAGCTGTCGGGCACCGACATGGCCGGGCTGTACAGCACCGGCGAAGCCCTGCTGCGGCGCGCCGGCGAGCTCTTCGAGAACCCGCAGCTCAGCAGCGAGCCCTCGGCGCTGTCGCTGGACCAGCCGCTGGTCGAGGTGCGTCCGCGCTGGGCGCGGCTGGCCGAGGTCGGCTTCGATGCCGACAGCTTCGGCTTCGCGGTGGCGGCGCTGTCCGACGGTGCCTTCGTCGACCAGATGCTGATCGAGGATCGCCCGGTCGACGTCTTCGTGTTCAGCGGCGCCGGCAACCAGCAGACCCTGCAGGCCCTGCCGCAGCAGCCGGTGCTGACGCCCGGCGGCGAGGTGCTGCCGCTGTCGGCGCTGGCCGATCTGGTCGAGACCGTCGACAGCGACTCACTGCGCCGCGTCGACGGCCGCCGCACCGTCACCCTGTTCGTGATCCCACCGCGTTCGGTGGCGCTGGAAACCGCGGTCGCGCGCGTGCAGGAAGAGCTGCTGCCGGCCGCACGCAGCGCCGGCGAGATCGCGCCCGGCGTCAGCGTCGACCTGACCGGCGCGGCCGATCAGCTCGATGCCACCCGCGACGCCCTGCTCGGCAATTTCGCGGTCGCGATCCTGCTGTCCTACCTGCTGCTGGTGGCGATCTTCACCCACTGGGGCTATCCGCTGCTGATCCTGGTCACCGTGCCCACCGGCGTGGCCGGCGGCATTCTCGGCCTGCTGGCGCTGAACCTCGCCGGCAGCGCCTCGGCGGCGCTGGGCCTGGGCGGCTTCAGCCAGCCCTTCGACATGATCACCATGCTCGGCTTCCTGATCCTGCTTGGCACGGTGGTGAACAATCCGATCCTGGTGGTGGACCGCACGCGCGCCAACCTCGGGCGCGGCCTGGCCCTGGACGAGGCCATCCTCGACGCGGTGCGCGCACGCTTGCGGCCGATCCTGATGTCGACGCTGACCACCCTGTTCGGCCTCGCCCCGCTGGTGCTGGTGCCGGGCGCCGGCACCGAGCTCTACCGCGGCGTCGGCGTGGTGGTGCTGGCTGGCCTGCTGTGCTCGACCGTGGTGACCCTGAGCTTCCTGCCCTGCCTGCTGCGGCTGGTGCTGGCGAGGCCAGCCAAGCTGCAGGCACAGAGTGCAGGCGAGCGCAGCGACTGAGATCGCAGCCGCAGCCTGGAGGGCGCTGTTCTCCGCACCGGTGACTGCAAAGCCTGGGAGCCGGCAGCGCGGCCGCCGCCGCGCTCGTCGCCAGCGAGGGAGCTGATAGATTGACCGGCATCGCCCAGCGTCGGTGCCCGCCCATGACGCCCGTCCGCCTACCGGATCCCTGGAGCCTGTTCGACGCGGCGCTGTGGCCGCTTCAGCAGACCCAGGTGCACTGCGCGGCCCTGCTGGCGCCGCAGCTGTCGGCCGAGGCGCTGACGCAGCTGCGCGATGCGCGGCTGCGCCGTCTGCTCGATCACGCGCGCCAGCACAGCCGCCTGCACGCACGGCGCCTGCCGTCCCTGCCCGCCTTCTCTCCGATTGATCTGCAGTCGCTGCCGGTACTGAGCCGGGCCGAGCTGATGGCGGACTTCGAGGCCGGCCTCTGCGGTTCTGACCTGGATGCCGGCAGGGTCGAGACCTGGCTGCGACAGCCCGATCGGGTCGGCGAACTGATCGACGGTCGCTGGCAGGTCTGGGAGAGCTCGGGCACCCACGGCCAGCCCGGCTGGTTCGTCCAGGATCGGGCGGCGCTGTGCGTCTATGACGCGCTGGAAAGCCTGCGCGGTGCCGGCGCCGGCGCCTGGAACACTCTGGCGGCAGGAGGGCGCATGGCCCTGCTGGTCGCCACCGGCGGCCACTTCGCCAGCATCGCCGCCTTCGAACGCCTGCGCAGAGCACAGCCCTGGCTGGCGCCGCAGCTGCGCGCCTTCTCGATCCTGCGGCCACTTGCCGCGCTTGTTCAGGCCTTGAATGACTGGCGGCCACAGGTGCTGGCCACCTACCCGACCGCAGCCGAGCTGCTGGCGGAGCAGGCGCGCGCCGGTCGTCTGCAGGTGACGCTGCGCGCGCTGTGGTGCGGCGGCGAGACCCTGCGACCGGCTGTGCGCGAAAGGATCGAGCAGGCCTTTGGCTGCCGCGTACGCAACAGCTATGGCGCCTCGGAGTTCTTCTGCCTCGCCAGCGAGTGCGCCGCCGGCGGCCTGCATCTGAACGCTGACTGGGTGATCCTGGAGCCGGTGGATGCCGAGCATCGCCCGGTGCCGGTCGGCGACTGGCCACACACCACCCTGCTGACCAACCTGGCCAACCACGTGCAGCCCCTCATCCGCTACGCGCTCGGCGATCGCGTTCGCATCACCGGCGAGCCCTGCAGCTGCGGCAACCGCCTGCCGCTGATCGAAGTGCAGGGCCGCGAGGACGACACCCTGCAGCTGCTCGACCGGAAGGGCGCGACTCAAGGCCTGCTGCCGCTGGCGCTCAGCACCGTGATCGAGGACGAGGCCGGACTGTTCGACTACCAGCTGGTACAGACCGGGCCGCAGCACCTGCGCCTGCAGCTGCACACCTCCGATGGTCAGGCGCTGCGGCGTGCGCGCAGCGCGCTGAGGCAGTGGCTGAGCGCGCGCGGGCTGGGCCAGGTACGGGTCGAGGGTCGACTCGGCTGCGCCCCCCTGCTCGGCCGCAGCGGCAAGCTGCAGCGAGTGCTGCGCCTGGAGCCCTGTCGGGTGGATGGCCCTGCCAAGGAACCATAGCGACCGCAGGGCGGATTGACGCAGCGCATCCGCCAGCGCGGCGGTGGAGACGCGGAGGCGCTGGCAACCTGATCGCCTGAACTCGGACCTGTGGCGGGTTCCGGTACATGCGCTGCGCTTATGTACCCTACGCGAACAGGGGTCTGAGGCTTCGGTTGGGGCGCCGCGTCACTCGTACTCGTAGGGCGGACAAGCTCCGCGCATCCGCCATCGGCTGGCGGAAACGCGGGACTTCACGCGACCTCCTCGCTCGAACTCGGGCCTGTCGCGGGTTCCGGTACATGCGCTGCGCTTATGTCCCCTACGCGCACACCGGTCTGAGGCTTCGGTTGGGGCACCGCGTCACTCGTATTCGTAGGGCGGACAAGCTCCGCGCAGCCGCCATCGACTGGCGGAAACGCGGGACTTCCCACGTCCTCCTCGCTCGAACTCGGGCCTGTCGCGGGTTCCGGTACATGCGCTGCGCTTATGTCCCCTACGCGCACACCGGTCTGAGGCTTCGGTTGGGGCACCGCGTCACTCGTATTCGTAGGGCGGACAAGCTCCGCGCAGCCGCCATCGACTGGCGGAAACGCGGGACTTCCCACGTCCTCCTCGCTCGAACTCGGGCCTGTCGCGGGTTCCGGTACATGCGCTGCGCTTATGTCCCCTACGCGCACACCGGTCTGAGGCTTCGGTTGGGGCACCGCGTCACTCGTACTCGTAGGGCGGATAAGCGCAGCGCATCCGCCATAAGCTCGCCTCAGGTTCGCGTAGTTGCCGGGCCAACCCGCATCCGCGACCAGCTCGCCCCACGTTCGCGCACTCGCCGGGCCAGGCAGCACCGGTGGATTCAGTCGCGTTCGTCGCGATGGTTGATCGGACGCCGCAGATCGGCCTCGCGCTCGACTGGGCTGCCACTGCGGATCTTCTCGATGCGGCCGAGAGTGGCCGGTGCCTGTGGCGCCGTACGATCGGCGATGCCCCCTACCCGGGTCACGCTGTCCTTCGACGGTGCTTCGGTGGCTTCGGCGCCGGTCGCGAGGACGGGCGAATCCTCGTCGCCAAACAGGATTCCGCTGGCGTTCGGCCTGGGCATCCGCAGCTGCGCGATGGGTTGCTTCAGGTGGTCGCGCAGCAGGCGCGACCAGGCGCGGTCCATCTGGGCGTACTCGTCCTCGCACAGCGCGGCGCGGTCTTCCGGCAGCAGCCAGGACTGGGTGAGTTCCGCACCCGCTTCGGGATCACTGCCGTACGCCCAGCACAGCAGGTTGTAGTAGCGCTGCTCGTTCAGCGCGTGCACGCCGGCGAACTCCGAAGCATCCGCCTCGCGGTCCTCGGAGTAGTAGGTCGCCGCGTAGCCGAGTACGGCGTCGGCGTCGCCCGACTGGATCAGCATCCACGCGGACAGCTGATCGACCACGTCTTCCTCGCGGCCAGTGATCGGCAGCTCCAGCACGTCCACCAGGGCGTGCCCAAGCTCGTGCAGCAGGGTGCCCAGCCAGGCACCGCTCAGAGCATCCTCCTCGACCGAGGCCTCCTCGAACTGGCCATCGAGGACCGTGGCCATGTCCTCCATCAGCTCCAGGCACATCTGGATCTCGCGGCTGCCGGGATCGTAGTAGGCGTTGGACTCGCCGCATTCGATCAAGCGCACGGTCACGCGCTGCGGCAGCCGAAGCTGCGCGTTCAGGGCGCGCACCACGGCTTCGAGATGACCGCTGCGGCGCAGGCGTTCGGCCTCCGCGCCCATGACGGCGGACTCGTACTGGGGCGCGCCGATGTGCAGGCCTTCGGCCTGTGCCGGCCACGGCGAGAGCCCAGCACTCAGAAGCGCTGCGCCGAGGCACCTCAAAGAGCTCCGCATGGGTGCATGTCCTGTGTTCTGCCAAGTGTCGATCGCGGACGCGCGCCGGCGCTTCGATGCGCTCGTGCGTCCCTGGTGCGGCGTCCCCGACACGCTGGACTTCCGCTGACCACCGCGCCCGTTCCTGCCGGCGCAGCAAGATCGGCGCCGCTGTCCGAACGCGTGCAGCCGATCGTCTTGCGACCGGGCCGATGGCCGACAGGCACAGGGCCGGTACAGGCCCTGCGCCTCAGGTGCGCGGTCGCCATGCCCGGGCTTGGGCCTCAGTTGAACTGGATCACCAGCTCGTCATCGCAGAAATCGAAGGCGACCAGCTCCGAGTCGCTGTCGTCCTCGAAGCGCGCCATGAAGTACCAGTTGCAGCCGCTTTCGTCAGTGCTGGCATCCCAGACCAGATCGGCGGTCTCGCCCGCATCGATGCCGCTGCCGATATCGAAGGCACCCCAGTCGTCGCCGTCTTCGGAAACCACGATGGCGACGATCTTCTGGTCCGTGTTGTTTTCGATCTGAAAGGCGTACTCGGCGAAAGCAGCCGGCGACGCCATCATCAGCGCCAGAGTGCACAACAGTCCACGCATGGGTGTTCTCCTGAAGCCCAGCGCCGTGCGGGACACACCGTCCCAACGTACGCGACTGCCGACAAGCAAGAACTCGGCCACGCGCGAGCTGCGGCAGCGCCAGGCGTCCGCGGTTCGCCCAACGGAATCCCCGCGCGAAGCACGGCCCCGCGAACGCCTGAGCGAACGCCGTCCCGGTACGGCGCCCGGCGTCCTATCATCAGCGTCGCGAGCAATACGGAGCCACCATGAAAGCCCATCGTCTGATCGCCATACCGCTGGCGCTCGCCTGCACCCTGGCACTGGCCGCTGATCTGCCGGGCGGCGGCATCCAGCCCGATCGACTGGCCGAACACATCCGCGTGCTGGCATCGGATGACTTCGAAGGCCGCGCCATCGCCACGCCCGGCGAAGACAAGACCGTCGCCTATCTGCAGGATGCCTTCGCAAAAGCCGGTCTTGAGCCGGCCGGCGACGACGGCAGCTGGACGCAGCGTGTCAGCCTGGTGCGCAGCGAGGTTCAGGGTGCAGTCGCGGCGACCCTGCGCGTCAAGGAACAGACGCGCGCCCTGGTCAACAGCGAGGACATCGCGGTTGAAAGCCTGCACCCGGCCGCTCGCGTCGAACTGAAGGACGTGCCGCTGGTGTTCGCGGGCTATGGCGTGCATGCGCCGGAGCTCGACTGGGACGACTTCGGCGAGCTCGACGTACGCGGCAAGCTGCTGGTCGTGCTGGTCAACGATCCGGATTTCGAGGCCGGCGAAGGCCGCTTCGGCGGCCGCGCCATGACCTACTACGGTCGCTGGACCTACAAGTACGAGGAAGCCGCGCGGCGTGGTGCGGCCGGCGTGCTGATCGTCCACGAGGACGCGCCGGCGGCCTACCCCTGGGCAACGGTGCGCAATGGTCGCAACGGCCCGCAGTACGACATCGTGCGCGCCGACGCCGAGCGCCATCACCTGCGCATGCGCGGCTGGATGCAGCGCGCGCTGGCGGTGCAGCTGTTCGCCGATGCCGGCCTTGATTTCGAGGCCGCCAAGCGCGCCGCCCAGCAGCCGGAGTTCAAGGCCCACGCCATCGAAGGCGCTTCACTCAGCATCGCCTTCGACGTGCAGCACGCGCAGATCGTCAGCCGCAATGTCGCGGGCCTGCTGCGCGGCGGCGACCAGGCCGGGGAGACCGTGATCGTCTCCGGCCACTGGGACCACTTCGGTATCACCCCCAACGCCGATGCCAGCGGCGACACCATCATCAATGGCGCGGTCGACAATGCCACCGCACTGGCCTCGATGATCGAACTCGCGCGCGTGTTCAGCACCGGCGAACGCCCGGCGCGCAGCCTGCTCTTCCTCGCCCTGACGGCCGAGGAAAACGGCCTGCTGGGCGCACAGTACTACGCCGCCCACCCGCTGCGACCGCTGGCCACCACCGCCGCGGTGATCAACATGGAGATGTGGAGCCCGGACGGCCCGACCCGCGACATCTCCTCCTGGGGGCTCGGCAAGGTGTCGCTGGAGCGCAGCCTGGACGCGGCGGCCGCCATCGACGGCCGCCTGCGCTCGCCCGATCCGAACCTGGAGGCCGGCATGTTCTACCGCGCCGACCACTTCGCCTTCGCCCGCGCCGGCGTGCCCGCGCTCACGCTGGGGCCCGGCACCGACCTGCTCGAGGGCGGCATCGACGCCGGCAAGGCCGCGCGCGCCAAGTACTTCGCCGAGCGCTACCACCAGCCCGCCGACGAATACAACGACAGCTGGGACATGCGCGGCCCCACGCTCGACACGACGACCGTGTACCGCCTGATCGAAGACATCGCCAACAGCAGCGACTGGCCGAGCTGGAACCCCGACAGCGAGTTCGCCGCCGAGCGCGCGAAAACCGACGGCGCGCGTCACAAGGCGTCGGGCAGCGGCGACACGCGCGCCGACTGAGCGCGTCGTCGTTGCGCCGGGGCCACTCGCGATAAGCGCCAAGCCTGGCCCAAGTCGCAGGAGAGCCGGCCCCGCGTTCGAGCTCACGGGATCCCGCACACATAGGGTGGGCCCTGGCCCACCACGAGCTGAATTCCGCCCGTCGCTTACCCTGCCCGCCGCTCGACCAGCCTGAATCCCGCGCCAAGGATGGGATGCCGAGAGCGCCGCTCAGACGCCGCTGCGATTCCAAGCGGGCTTGAGGGTCGCGAGCAGGCTGTCTTCCAGACCCGCCGCCAGGTTCAAGTGAAAGCCGCCGTAATGCAGCAGACCGTTGTCCGGCAGGGCGAGCACTTCGACGCGCCGCCCGAGCGACAACGCATCGCGAACGAGGGCATTGCCCTTGATGTTGGTCGATTGCGTCGGCCCCGGTTTCTGGTAGCTGTACAGGCGTCGCTTGAGCGGAAGCACGGTCTTGCCGACGTAGACCACCTCGCCCTCCAGCAGAAAGGCATACAGGATGTGCGTGCTGGCAGCGCACTCAGTCAGCACGCAGCGCAGCGTGTCTTCCTCCAGCAGCCATTCACCCACGACGCGGAAGCCGATGTGTTCGAGCCTGAAGCGGGCCGACTCGCTGCCATTCATGCGCAGGCAGTCCCGCGATAAACAGCCCGGCCCGCGCGTCTGCTGCGCAATTCTCTTTCATCCCTCTGGATCACATACATGGGCTACGCTCGGGGTTCGCCGTGGCATGCACCGTCTGGCTCATACCCAGAAGCGTTCTGGACGTACGGGGGAAGGTCACGGCGCCCTCCTTGGATGTAGCGCGTTTCCAGAGCCAGTCTGCGGCGAGCTGCGAGAGTGCGATGTTGGGACGCGCCTTTGGCCTGTCCCGACCTACCCGGGCACTGCAGCGTGGCGAGGTCTTCATGGGTTGGCGCCAACAAGCGCAGCGCGGCCCAGCTTCGCGCGTCAGGGCGATAGAGACTGCCTGAGCCAGCGGCGCGAACACCTGCTCGCCGGTTTCCATTCAGAAGCCTCGCGCTTGCATAGCAGCACTTCCCACATCAAGCGCGCGCAGCACACGCGCAAAACCCTCCGCCCCAAGATTGCCCGCGCTCAGCGACGCCGAGCGCGGGTTCTTCGGCCGCAGCACACCCGCATAGCTCGCAAGCTCGGGCACCGCGCCGCACCAGTAGCGATAGCCGCGCATGCACAGCAGCAGCGCACTGCGTCGCATCGCCCGCTGCAGCAGCTCGAAGCCGAAGCGCTGCGAGGGCAGGCGCAGATGGGCGTGGGCGAAGGAGCGCGAGTGGTAGGGGAAGAACTCGATGCTCAGCAGACGTGCAGCCAGCTGTTCGACGCTGCAATCGGACGCCTTGAGCACGGGCCCAACCTGGCGCAGCCACCAGCGATGGCCGGGGCCGCGGCTCGGGTCGAGCAGGTGGAAGTGCGGCGCGCCCCCCTCGCTCTGGAGATGCGCCCGCAGCGCGAGGGTGAACTCACCGCGCAAATGATGGCGGGCATCGTCATCGCCCAAACCCGGGTTCAAGAGCAGCACCACCACGGGTGCCTCGTGTGGACCGAAGAAGGGCTCGGGCTGCAGATCGAGGTCCAGCGCCGCGCTCGCGCTCTCCTCGTCGCGTTCCACCACGCGCGACTGCAGCAGCGGCAGCCAAGGTGCATCGCAGGTCGGCACGAAGGGTGCCGCGACTGGCAGCGCTCGCCAGGGGTTGTCAGCGCTTGCGCTCACGCAGCGCCGTCCACCTGTGCAGCGCTGGCCTTGGCGCGCCCGCGCTTCGGCTTCTCCGTGGATAGAAGGCTTGTCAGGGCCTGGTAGCGTTTGAACAGAAAAGTGACGCAGTCGGCGTCACTGCCGAGCTTCTTGGCCTCGGCGTCTTCCGGCGACCGCTGCGCCCAGTCGCGCGAGAAGCGCAGGGCGCGGTCCTTGATCTCGTTCCAGCTCAGCGGCATCGATCAACCCCGGATACGCGAAAGACGCGAGGATGCCACAGCGTTGCAGCGCTAGACTGCGCGCGCCGCGCGACGGGCATGTCTTCCGTCGGGCTCATACCTCGAAACCGCTGCGGGCGTAGGGAGCGGGACGTCGCGTGGCGCTTCGAGGCAGCGGATCTGCGCTCGGCCTGGCCTCGATGCGGAAGGCCCCGTTGAAGGACGCCGCTCCCATCACACCGCGGGAGACGAACCTGGCAGCCAGCGCGCTGGCGACTCGGGCTGTGGGCGAAGCAAGGCCTGCGATGCGAGCATGGAACGGTGTTGCTCTCAAGATACAGCCCCCTCAACCGCCCCTGTAAATGTCGCCCGCCTCCGCCAAGACCAGCTGCTTGTAGACACTCTCTTTCAGGTCAAGCCTACTCGCCGGCGTATAGGCGAGCGCGCGACCCGCAAGCTGGGTGCAGGCCGCAGGCTGCGTGCAGAGCTTTGGCTGCTGTTGAGCCCCTCTCCCCCCGTGGGAGAGGGGTTGGGGAGAGGGGGCACACTCGCG
>NZ_CALART010000031.1 GCF_937888285.1 uncultured Aquimonas sp. | reverse complement strand
CGGACTTACACAAATCCGGGATGAGCGGGTCCAAGGGAACTGGGTGGCAAGACAGACAGGTCAAAGGGCGCCGCCGGATTGCCCGTGGCAAGAAAACCGTGCCAGTAGGACTCACCGCGGAAGAAGATGTCCGTCTTGCCATCGCGGTTGTAGTCGTACAGGAACCAGGATTCATCTGGGGGCGTCCCGTGCTCCCATGTACGGTTAAGGAGTTCTGCAGGGGTGCAGAACGCAAGCCTGTCCTCGAAGCGGATACGTCGCGTAGCTCCCTCGTCGTAGTGGCGCAGGAAGGCCACGCTGATTGCGTCAGTTCCCGTAGCAGACGGATTGATGGCGGTGGGCGCCTCGCTCCCACAGCTCTCGTTATCACGCCGGTCTTTGACCCAGACAATATCTGCCAACCCATCGCCGTCTACGTCGGCAATCTTCTTTCCTTCGTACTTCGTAAAGCTGCCAATCTCCAGAGGATCTAGCCTGACAGCGGCTCCAAACGGCCGATCGAAGCCCGCGTGCTCGGTCGCTGGCTGAGCGCTGCCAGGGTCGGATCCACCGTAGCTGAACAAAGTCGGCCGCAGGCAGACGTGTGTGCCTTCGGGCTGAGCCGGGTTCTCCGGCGCACATTCCTGCAAACTGTGGAGTTGTCGAGTGCGAAGGTCATTCGGCACCGCGGATGGCATAGCGAGGTAGTTGAGCTTGTAGCGCCGCTGCAGGATTGAGTTATCCAAAACGTCGATATGCTGAAGGCGGCGTGAAGTGCTGAAGCGGCGGCCGGTGACAAAGTGGTCGCGCTGGAGCTGACCGCCCTGATAAGTGAAGCGCACCTCACTGTGCGGAGCAGCAGACTGCGTTTCGCTGCCGGCATATTGAATGGAGTGAATCAGCAACGCTCCGACACGCTGATACACGCCAACAGCACCCGGGCTCAGCGCCATGTCTGCCGTATAGAAGTAGTCGATGTAGTTGCCGACCGAGTCCCGGCTTCGGTTGATGGCCCAGAGATAGAGCGGGCCATCGAGTTGGGCACCGCTGGTCAGAACTGGTAGAGCAATGCTCGAACTCGGCTGCGCCGGCTGCCCCACGCCGTTGTGCAGGCCGTACCAGCGGCGCTGGCCGTCCTTGCTCTCCACGCTGAAGGCACGCGGACCTGCGTTCGGCAGACTGTTGCTGCGATACGCACAGATGCGCTGATGGCTGTCGATCTCGGTGCGCATCTCGGTCGCGGTGTGTCCGGCGACCGCCGGGCAACCGGTCTGCGCCGCAGCCACGGCATTGAGCAGGCGCTGGCCGTCCAGACAGAAGGCGTCGCTGTCGGTAAAGGTGATGCCCTCGAAGTCCTCGAAGACGGCACCACCCGGACGGGTCACGTTGAAGTCGCCCGCTTCCCGCGTGCGGCGGCAGCGGGTGATGTTGGACAGGCCGGTGAGGCTCCAGCCGCGGCCGATCGAGCCGTCGCCGCCCTGGCTGGTGTACTGGAAGCCTAGCTGTGGGGTGACGCCGGCCCGGCCCGGGGGCAGGGTCAGCGGGATGGCGTAGGTGGCGGCACCGCTCTCGTCAACGCGGAACGAGCCGGGCAGGGTGCCGACGCTGTCGGACGCCTGCTCCAGCGCAGTGCGTGCCGGCGCATTGGCCGGCGCGGGTGCATCCAAGGAAAACTGCTGAAAGTCCTGCACCATCTGCGGATTGCTGCTTGAGTCCCGCACTACGAACCTGACGTTGTAGGTGCCCGGACCCACGGCCTTCCACAGCAGCGTATGCGGGGTGCCGTCGCCGGTAATGCCGATGGAGCGATTGTCGACGAAGTACTCGACCTGCAGCGGCGGCACGCCGCCGTACACCTCGGCGCTCAGGGTGACGTCAGCCGGCGCCACCGTGCTGCTGCGCACCGCATTGGTGCTCTGGATGCGAAGCGGCAGGCGTTCCACGCGAACGCTGGGTGTCGAATGGAGAACTGTGCCCTGCCAGTTGACCAACTCGAAGCGGACCAGATCGCCCGCCCTCAGGGTATCCACCAGCCCTCCATGTCGGCCTGAACTCAAGTCCGCACTCGGTGAGAGCCCTGGCGAAGTCGCCAATTGAACGCGCCTAACCCGCGCTGAGTCCTCTGCGGACGACCAGGAGACACTCAGCGGGCACGAGCCGCTGGGATCCGCAGGGCAAACCACCTTGTCAACATGGATAACGTTGAGATCGGTGAGTTTCCGGAGCCCACGTTCAGCTCCTGCGGGAGGTAGCAGCAGCGTCACTGACTGGCCCTTCGGGTTTCCCGGGGCGTTGGCAGGCATTTGAACGACAGGTCGCCCAAGACCCGTCATGCAGGGCTGGCCGTTGCAAGTGCTTGGCGCAGAGAAAGTTCGCGTCCAGTGGCTTGCCGGCGGCAGCCATTCCTGCCTGGAGCACCCCTGCCCGCTGTCGCAGGGCCAGTTGGGAATGAGCTGGGGGTACTGAGCAGTTGTTACGTAGTAGTACGCGTAAGGCAATGTGCGTGCGGTGCCCAGCGTCAGCTCGGTCGGCGCCGCGGCATCAGTATCCGTCGCGTCAAGCCAAACCGGCTGGCCGCTGTCGTCGAACGTGGTCAGGATTGCGGACTCGCGATACACCGTCGAACCGTTGCGCGTGAACGCAAGTACCGTCTGGTACAGGGACCAGGCATCCGTTCCATCTGCAGACCAAGCGCCGCTGTAGGCGGGAGTGACTGAAGAATTCGAGTAGTTGCGCTGAGGCTCGCCCTGCGCTGCGATGCCGAAGTCCCGCAGGCACTCAACGGGCGCCCAGGCGCCGTTGAGCTGCCACTGAATGGCCAGCCGTGACGCGTCATCCGCTTGAAACTTTACGCGAACCTTGCCAACCACGATCCTGTCGCTTCTTCCCGGCTGCGGCCGATCGAACTCCCAGCGTTGTTGGAACAAATCCAGTTCCAGGTCCGGAGTTGCCCCTGTCTGGGGCGGGCGAGGTAACCAGTTGTCGTCCACGGCAACGTACCAGGTCGGTCTGCCCAGCGCGTCATAGGAAAACCAGGTCATCGACAGCACACGAGCACCGGGGCCGGTTGGCCCTTGGTAACCACTCGTGGTGTTGATCGCCCCGAAATGGATGTCCCAGCCGGTGCCGCTGCGCGCAGGGTTCCACCAGCGCCCCGGGGAAACCGGGGTCGAGCCCGGCGTCGGGGAGAGTTCGTTGGACGAACAGACCGTTCCCAGCGTCGGTGGTGTCTGCGACCGCGTCTCAGCCCACGCGCCGCTGCTCACCAACAGCACCACGGCACCCATCAGCCAAGTGGCCAAACCCCTGATTCCACGACCTTTCATCGGTCTTCCCCTGGATAGAAACCAAAAAATTGCCGCCGACATGCGCTCGGATGTCTGCCGGCCCGGAGTCAGTAACGAAAACGTGTAGGGGTTTTTCCCACACCGTTCGCTTCGGGTTCGCGCCATTCACCGAGCCGCATCCTTGGACACCTCGATCCGTCGAGGCTCGCTCGACGGGCAAGGTGGCTCCGCTGCCGCTCGCGCCACGGATGCCGGTTCTGCGGCCCTACTCGCAATCCGGCGACGAAATCGATCAGCTCAGGTCGACACTGCGGGGCTCTCCGTCGGGCAAACGACCTTTCTGCAGGCAGAAGCTGCCCCGGGCTTGCCGGCGACACGCGCGGGCTCGCGGGCGCTTGGCTGCAGGTGTGTCAGCGATGCGGCCGCGCGGTCGGGTGGCATCTGCCGAGCGGGTCGCGTTCGCGCCCGTCGAGGTCTGGTCCATACTCGCGGGCCTCGCACGTTGCGTGCGCTATAGGCACTGCGGTGCACCCTGTCTTTCCAGATGCTCCCGTATCGATCTGTCGCGTTCTTCCCTGCCGTGACGCCATCCGATAGCGCTGCACCCCAGCCACCACCCGCGCAGGGACAGCCCTCGCATTGGCATTGGGCTGTGATCGCGCTGCTGGTGCTGCTGCAGGTGCTGGCGGGCCTGTTCGCTGCAGTGTCCAGCTCGGACACCAACCGCGATCTGTTCATGGCCCAGCAGATCGCCTCGGGCCAGTGGTTTCCTGTGCTGGGGCCGGCCATCAACGGCATGGTCCATCTGGGGCCGCTGTGGTTCTACCTGCTGGCGCCCGCACTGTGGGTGTGGCCGAACGCTGCCGCAGTCACCGCAACCATGGGTGCGATCTCGGGCCTGCAGTTCCCGCTGGCCTACGCACTGGGGCGTCGGCTGGGCTCGCCCAGCGAGGGTCTGCTGTTTGCGCTCGCGCTCGCCTTGCCATCGTGGGGCGTGACTGCGTTCGGCTCGCTCACCCACCCGATCATGGTGGTGCCCAGCCTGCTGTTCGGCGCCTGGATGGCGCTGCGCTATCGCGAGCGTCCCGGCGTTGTTCGGGCTCTCGGCGTCGGCCTGGCGCTGGCGCTCATGTGTGCGGCTCACCCCACGCTGGCCCTGCTCGGCGCCGCGCTGGTCGCCTGCAGCCTCGCTATGGCGCCCCGCGACTGGCGCGCTGTGCTGCATCTCATGGCCATGGGTCTACCCCTGCTGGCGTCGCTGGCGCCGATGTTGATCCAGCAGTGGCTCGGCGGCACGGAAGCGCCCGACCGACTGTCGACCTATGCGCGATCCGACTGGAGCCTGCCTTCACCCATGGCTGGCCTGGAGCTCATCCATGCGGTGATCGTGCACGCGCCGCACTATCTGGCGCGCTACTGGCTCGGGCTTTCGCGCGAGGCTGCGGCCGTGCTGTTCGCCGCCTACCTCGCACTTCTGGCCTTGGCCGCCGCGGGCCTGTCGCTGCGCCTGCGCACCGAGTCCGGGCTGAGGCGCCGGGTGCTGGCGCTGGTGGCGCTGCTGCTGCTGCACTCGATGTTCGTCGCTGCAATCCGCGCCTGGATGCCGCCCTGGATGGTGTATGCGCACTGGCTTTTCATCGCCGCGCTGATCGCCATGGGTCTGCAGGCCTGGTGGTCGCGACCGCTGCTGCGCAGCGCCGTCCTGCTGCTGTTCACTGTCGGCGTAGGGCAGACGGTAGCCTGCTATGCGTGGCTCAACCGCACCGAGGTCTTCCCGGACGTCGACGCCTCGGGGGGCAGACACCCTTACCTGGATGTCCGTGGCTACACGGATCTCGAGGGTCGCAGTTTCCGCCTGCCGCGCACGCGCTTCCTGGACTTGTTCGACCTCGCTGCGTTCACCTGTGAACCGGTCACCGTATACGGTCATCTGGCGCAGCAGCTCGAGTACACCTCGGCGGTCAGCCTGCTGCATGCCTGCGGTGATGCGCACGCCCTGCAGTTGGGCGGGCCCGGACAAGTGGGTGGTGCCGCTTGGGTCGGCCTGCAGCGGGACGCTTGGCGTGCCGCCAATCTGCTGCCGCAGCGGAGCATCGGGCGCATGGGCCTGTTTCCGGGCTCGGTGATTCTGCACAGCGGGCCGCCGCTAAAGGCAGTACGCCCCGAAACCAACGCACTGCCGCGACGGGTCGAGGCGCAGGCGCGGGACTTCGCGCTGTCGGGCCTCTCGCAGCCCGGCAGCGTGATCGTCGTGGCGCACCGCGCCTTCCGCTATCTGCCCTTTGAGCGCGTTTCGCTTGCCCTCGAGGGTCAAGTGCTCAGCCCTGCCTATGCGGACCTGACGCTCTCACTGTTCGTGATTCCCGGCGATGCCGACGCGGGCGCGCGCAGCTGGCAGCTGCATCTCTACGCCAGCCCTGAACACGTGGACGTGCTGTCCCTGGAAGCCTCGCCCGCTAGCTGAAGGCCAAACTTCATACCGCGACTGCCCTGCGCGCCTGCCGCGGGCACGCGCTACAGAATCGGCGCCAGCCCCGCGCCAAAGGCCGTGAGGATGCGCGTGTTCATCGCCTTGAACGGGATCTCGACCTGGGGGAAGTCGCCGACCGGCGTGTGGCAGTCGGCGAAGCGCGGATCAAAAGGCGACATCGGCGCGCAGCCGGGGCCGCCGGTGTACTCCCAGCTGGTGGCGTAGCGCCAGGGCCAGACATCGAGGATCGGCAGGTACTCGAAGGCCTTGCCCAGGCTGTAGTTCAGGCCGCGAACAAGGCGCGGCGGGCGGGGACGCGGTGCGATCACCCAGGCGTTGGCGGGCGCCATGTCTTCCAGCAGGGTGTCGCGCAGCTCCTGGGCGAAGGCCACGTCGTGGATGACCACCAGCGACTCGGTGTTGAGGCGGTCAGAGCGCGGGTCGAAGTTGTGGCTGCCGATGATCGCGATGCTGCCGTCGATCACCATCGACTTGGAATGCAGGCCGATGCGCATGCCCAGGGTCTGCAGGGGCAGCGGCCCGCGCAGGGCGCGCCGGCCCGGCGTGTCTGCGCCCGAGCCGGCGGCCGAGCCGAACACCCGCGTCGACTCGCTGCGCAGGAAGCGCGGCGGCAGGCTGATGACGTCGTTCTCCGGATCGAGCTTGAGGGCGATCGGCGCGTTCTCGGGGCGCGGCTTGTACTCGTGGATCTCGAAGCGCAGCTCGCGCAGGTAGGTGCGCTTGTACTTGTGGCTGAGCGCGTAGACGGGAAACGCGTCGGTCGAGGCGAGGCTGTTGGTGCTGATCCGCACCCGCGGCGGCGACTCGCGCTGCTGCAGGCGGCGGAAGGTGGCGCGCGCCTCGCGCGAGAGCACCAGGTAGGGCGTCTGCAGGACGATCTCCTCGCGGGCGCGCTGGACCGCACGGCGCAGGCTCTCGCTGCTGTCGCGGCGGCCAGGTTCGATACGGCCGAGCTGCTTCTCCGGGCCGTCGGAGTAGAAGTCGACGCGGCCGACCCGATGCAGGGGCTCGATCAGCACCGCCTGCAGGCGCGCCGGATCGTTCAGCTCGCGACGCAGGGCCTCGCTGCGCGCCGGCTGGCGCAGGGGCAGCTCGGCCAGCACCTCGCGTCCGCGGGCGGCCTCGTCGAGCAGGGCGCGGACATCGCGCAGGCCTGCCGCAGGCAGGCTGCGCTGGGCCTGCCAGAACTGCTCGAAGCTGCGCAGCATGGCGGCCACCACCGGCCCGCCGACCAGCACGTCGCGATCGCGGTAATTGAAGCCGGGATCGAAGTCGAAGTAGCGGTCCTGGTAGTTGCGTCCGCCGGTGATGGCGACCATGCCGTCCACCAGCAGCAGCTTGTTGTGCATGCGCTGGTTGAACTGGGTGAAGCAGCAGAGGATGCCGCCGACGAACTCGAACTTGTTGGTCGCGCCCTTGCCGAAGGTCGGGTTGTACAGGCGCAGCTCGAAGTTGACGTGGGCCTGGGCGAGCGCGGCCATCAGGTCGACGTTCTCGATCGAGAACAGCTGGTCGAGCAGCACGCGCACGCGCACCCCCCGGCGCGCGGCGCGCAGCAGTTCATCAAGCACGAGATGGCCGGCATCGTCCTCGGCGAAGATGAAGCTCTGCAGCTCGATGCTGTGGCGCGCGGCGCGGATGAGGTGCAGGCGCGCCAGCAGGGCGTCGTGCCCGCTCTCAAGATTGAGCACGACGTGGCGCGGCGCTTCGGGCCTGGAGTCACGCACGGCCTCGGCGGCGGCGACACGCAGCGGCGAGCCTTCGGCGCAGCGGTCGGCGCGGGCGCAGTCGAGGCTGCGGTCCTGGTGCGCAGCGGCGCGCTCGACGTCGATCCGCACCCGCTCGCGCGAGGGCGTGCAGGCGGCGAGCAGCAGGCACAGCAGGGCACAGAGCAGGGCCGAGGGCGGGCGCGGGGTCATGGCAGTGGGCTGGATTCAGCCGAGGTCGGGGCGAGTGGCCGGGGCCGGATGCAGGCGGATGTCGAAGCTGAGCTTGACGCGATCGCTGACGAAGACGCGGCGGGCGGTCATGCCGAACTCGCTGCGGTCGACTTCACCCCGTGCCTGCACCGGGCAGTCCAGTCCGGGCTGGGCGCAATCGGCCGGCAGCAACTCGAAGCTCACCGGCCGACTGATCCCGCGCAGGGTCAGCACGCCTTCGATGGCGCCACCGGCACGCAGCAGTTCCGAGCCCAGTCCAGCCGCGCGGAACTCGATCCAGGGATGACGATCGGTGTCGAAGAAATCGGCCGAGCGCGCCCACTCCTCGTGGCTCTCGCGGCCCATCAGCACGCTGCCGGAGGCCACCCTGACCTCCAGTACGTAGCGTTCCTGCGCATCGGGGCGGACCACACCCTCGATGTGGGCAAAGCGACCATCGATGCGCTTGACCCAGGCGGCGCGCACCGAGAAGCCGGCGAAGGAATGGGCGGTGTCGATGCGCATGCCCGGCTCTCCGGCGGCAGCGCACGCCACCATCGGCGTCGCGCCAAGGGCGAGGCACAGCGCCAAGCCTCTCAAGAAACAGAACGCTCGCGACCCAATGAATCGTCCCCCCCGCGAAGAGCCTGTCCTCGCGTCGGCGGGGACGGGGGCCCAATGTCGCTTGCCGCAGTCGCTCGAGTCCTGGTTCCCCGCCTGCGCGGGGACGGCGAATCCAGGTTTCTTCGAGAACACCTGGTCCGCGACCGAGAACACCTGCACCGCGACGCGGGGCTGGGGACCGCTCAGGCACAGCGTCAAAAGCTGCATGCGCTCCACAGTGCGATTGGCCCTCAGGGCGCCCAGAACGCGGACAGACGCGCCGCACCCGGCTCGATCTCGGCACCGGGCTCGAAATCGAGTACGGCGATCCCGGCCGGCGGCATGCCCCGGTGGTCACCACTCTGGCCCGTCGACAGCAGGGCAGCGAAGGACTCGAAGCCGGGGTTGTGGCCGACCAGCATCAGCACCTCGACCTCGGCGTGGCTGGTCACCACCTCGAACAGATCGCCGGGGCTGGCTTCGTAGATGCGATCGTCGCTGCGCTGGTCGATATAGCCCACCTGTGCCAGTACGCGCTGGGCCGTCGCCTGGGCGCGCCGCGCGGGCGAGACCACCAGTCGCTGCGGCAGGGGGCCGTGCTGCTGCAGCCAGCGGCCGGCCGCATCGGCTTCGGCCTCACCGGTGCCGGACAGCTCGCGCTCGCGATCGTGCTGTCCCGGCTGCTGCGGCTGGGCGTGGGCATGGCGCAGCAGGATCAAGCGGCGCAGTCGACGTTCACTCATGGGTTGGATTCTCCGAAGGCCTGGATTTCGACGTTGGTGCGGTTCCACGTGCCCGACAGCGGCCCGGGCAGGACGATGCTGCTGCTCATCAGTGCGCGGATGCGCGAGCTATAGGTGCGGCTGAGGGTACCCGCTGGCTGCGCCTGGGTGGCGTAGTCCGGATAGAAGGGGCAGCCCGGACAGTGGATCCGCTGGCTGGCCAGCTCGACCGTGCCACTGCTGGCATCGCGCACCGTTCCGGTCAGCCAGCGCGACTGGCCCAGCGCGTCGAACAGGTAGACGCCATTGAACTCGAAGGGCCCGTCGGTGAGCTGCAGGCCTTCGATGGCGAGGCCCCAGCCGCCCTGGCCGGTCTGCACCCAGGCATTGGTGTGGTCCGGGCTGGCATAGGGCAGGGTGCCCGAGGTGCTGCGCAACAGCTCGGCGCCGCGGCGGCCGTCGCCGAACTCCCAGGCGAACAGCTGGGTGCGTTCGTCGATGCTCGCCAGCCAGGTGCGGCCGATCGAGGTCGTGAGCGGCGCGAAGGCAGAGGGCTGCGTATTGCGGGTGCGGAACAGGGGGCTCTCGAGCAGGCCGCCGCGCAGCGGGCCCGCCAGGTTGTACCAGTCGCTGAGGTAGCCGGTGTCGCCGGTGTACCAGATCGCACCCACCACCGGATTGGCGCTGTCGCCGTAGGTGTAGACCGCGAGGCCATTGCCGCCGCGCGCGCTGTCGCTGAAGAAGCCGCGTCGCGGCAGCGGGCGCGCAGCCGTGGCCGGGCAGCTGCTGACCGTCGCGCAGTTCGAGGCGAGCTGCGCTGACAGCACGGTCGCGGGCTGCATGCTGTGCTGTCCCGCGAGCGCCGTGGCCAGGTAGTCGATGCCGACGCGGCTGCCGCAGGAGAGACCTTCGGGGACGCGCAGGTTGAGCTCGACGGTGGCGCTGGCGCCCGCGGCCAGCGCCGGCAGCGCAAGGGTCGGCGTTTCCAGCGTGAGACCGTTCTGCGGCGGCAGGTTCTGCGGGTCGAATACGCAGATCGCCGATTGCGAAGGCGCCGAGTTCGCGGCATTGCAGGCCGCCAGCAGCTGGTCGGTGCCGCCGGCATTGATCAGGCCGATGGTGGCGCCGGCGCCGGCATTGGTGTTGGCACGGCGGTACTGGTAGACCACCTGGCCATTACCCGGGTAGGCGATGGCCTGGAACGAGGCATCACCCGATGGCGAGGTCTGCGACCAGACCTGCATCGCATCCCACTGGAACACATGGCAGGACTGGTCGGCACCGCCCAGCGGCGCGCGCGGGCAGCTCGGGTAGTAGCGGTAGCGCAGCGCACCGCCGGGACCCACCACCAGATCGTCGTGCAGCACGTGCAGACGCGGACCAAGGCTGCCGCGATCGATGACGCCGGTGCAGCTGTTGTCGTAGTCGCCGCCGCTTTCGGCGATCGAGAACGACACGTAGCCGTTGGTCGACATGACCGCGCGGTCATAGGTCTGGCCATACAGGCGGAAGCCCGCACCACCCAATTGGATGATGCTGCTGCGGCCGTCGTCATTGGCCGGCTCGGTGCTGGTGGCAGGCGCCAAGGTCAGCGGCGCGCCGTCGCCGATATCGACGAAACCGTAGCCGCAGGTGCCCGGGTCACTGGCGCTGTTGGTGCCCCGATATCCGAAGCCATCCGGGCCGATCAGGCTGGACTGCGAGTTGGCGAACAGCGCATGCGCGCCGGCCGGCAGGGCAGCGTCGCCGCTGTTGGTGAAGGTGACCGGGACGCGCCAGCGCTCGCCGGGTTCCAGCCCGGCATTGCCGTTGCCGCAGACCTGCTGCGCGGCCGCAGCGGTAGCGGTGATGCGCGCCGAGCGCACGTCGAGGGCGCGGCTGGCAACCGCCGAACAGGCCGCGCCGTCGCTGACCCGAACCCGCACCTGACCGCTCTGGACGCGCGCGTAGCGCACCGTCACGCTGGCGGCACTGCCGCGGCGCTCGTACTCGCCGTCGCCATCCAGGTCCCATTCGTACACATAGCCGGAGCCACTCCCGCCGCTGGCAACGGCACTGAAGAGGACGTCTTCGCCCGCGCGCGCCCCGCTGCCGAAGGCAGCCGATTGCAGGCTGACGGTTGGCGCCGCACAGCCGCCATAGCCATCCTGCAGCTGCGGCGCGCCGCCGCCACGGACCAGCCAGTCACTCATGCGGGAAACCGCACTGCCGCCGCCGGTCCAGGCCTTGTCGAGCGCGCCGTAGCAGTCGAACTCGTTGCGCGCCGCGCAGGAGGCGTTGCCACCGCTGAGTACGCCGATCAGTCGACCGGTATCGCGGCGCCACAGACCAGAGCCCGAGGAGCCGCCTTCCGTGGTGCCCGCCTCCCAGGCGCCGATGAACCAGTGCGTGTTCGCAGTCGAGCCCGGGATGATGCAGTTGGGGCCCACCGAAAGCAGATCGTTGTCGATGCTGATCCGCTTCTCATGGCCGGCGGGGTGATGGATGCCCACGGCACCGGTAGGCGCGACGCCACTGCGATCCCACCCCGTGAACCACGCGTCCGCCGCAGCCGGCACTGCAGCCGTCAGTTCGACCACGGTGAAGTCGGTTTCACGATGCGTGGCCAGCAGCCGCGCGCCGCTCTGTGTCGCAGCGGTATTGCTGGAGCGCGGCAGCTGCTGTCCGCTCGCAGCGCTGCCGGGCGCACGACAGGTCGGGCTCTCATAGCGCCAGTAGAATGTCATGGACTGCACTTCCGCCGCCGTGCTGACGCAGTGATAGGCGGTGAGGAAACGCGGGCTGGCCTGGTCCAGCGCCTGGCTGCCGGTGGCGACCAGCTGGCCGGTACAGACAAAGCTGCCGCTACCGGAATCGAAGGTGTAGTGCGCGACCGAACGGCTCTGCTGGCGCCAGGCGTCGCCCTCGGGGCAGGCCACGTCGATGTTGCAGCTGCCGGACTTCAGCTGGGCCAGCGCGACGAAGGGATCGCGGTAGCCCTGTACGACGCTGCCCAGCTTGAGCTTGGCGAAGTCTCGCGAGCCTGCCGGCAGGCTCAGCTCCAGCCGCAGCGAGCCGGTCTCGACCATCGGCGTGCGCAGATCGCCGCCGGGGCGGTTGTCGGCATCGCTGTAGACCTGGCGCGGAGACTTGTCGCCGTCCGCGAAGATCTTCAGCTCGGCGCCGGCGGGCAGCCGGAATTCGCTGAAGTACAGGGCAAGATTGCGCGCCTGCGGCGCCTCCAGCTGCAGCCACCAGCGACTGGAGCCGTCCTTGGCCTGCGACCAGCTGCCGCCCTGCTGCAGCTGACGCTCGGGCAAGCCCTGCGCCTTCTCGCCGAACACCTGCACCTGGCCGTAGCGCAGGGGCACCCCGGCCTTGCCGTCCAGGGCCCGGTCTTCGGCCGCCAGCTTGGCCACGTCGAGGGCCGGCAGCGCGAGGCGCTCGGCCTGTGCCAGTGGTGAGAGCGCCAGCCCGCACAGGGCCAGCATCAGCGCGCGCGGCGCGCAGGGGGAATGCGGATTCATGGATCGGTGCTCCCGGGCGCGCAGGCCCGCTGGTTCGCTGCATATCGATGGGTCGGGCGAGGATACACCCGCACTCCGGAAGCCCGGTGCAGCGGGGGATGAACGTGAGCGCTGCGCGCGGCCGCTACACTTGCCTCCCTTCGCAGAGCCCGGCAATCGCCCCCAGCGCATGTTCGAACCCCGAGACCTGGCCGTCCTGCTGCGCTCCGGTGCGCCTCTGGTGGTGGTGGAAACCCACGAGGAAGGCCTGCTGCTGGAGGCCTTCCGGCATGTGGTGGCCGAACTGCTGCGGCCGCTGTACAGCTGGAGCATCACCCAGGGCCTGCAGCGGCTCGACATGGACGAGGAGGGCCTGCCGGCCTGCAACGACTCCAGCCACCTGCTGGAGCTGATGCACGGCGACCCGCGTCGCTCGATCTGGCTGCTGTTCGATTTCGGCCCGTACCTGCGCTATGCCATGAGCATCCGCCGCCTGCGCGAAGTGGTGCTCGGTCAGGCCGCGGCCAAACACAGCGTGGTGGTGGTCGGCGCCAAGGTCGAACTGCCCGAGGAGCTGGAGTCGCTGGCGACGCGCTTCGAGGTGCGCCTGCCCGACGAAGCGCGACTCGGCCAGATGCTGCGCGAGGAGGCCTTCGCCTATTCGCGCGAACACGGCGGCAGGCGCGTGCAGGTCGAGGCCGCCGCGCAGCGCCAGCTGCTGCGGCATCTGCGCGGGCTGTCGCTGCTGGACGCGCGCAAGATCGTGCGCCAGCTGATCCACGACGACGGCGCGATCCGCGATGACGATGTGGCCCGCGCGCAGCAGGCCAAGTTCAAGCTGCTGGGCGCGGGCGGCGTGCTGCATTTCGAGCCCGATGTCGCGCGCTTCGAGGACGTGGCGGGGCTCGGGCGGCTCAAGCGCTGGATCGAGCAGCGCCGGCGCATCTTCATCGAGGGCAAGGGTCCGCCCGGTCTCGACCCGCCGCGCGGCCTGCTGCTGCTGGGCGTGCAGGGTGCTGGCAAGTCGCTGGCCGCCAAGGCCTGCGCGGGCGGCTTCGGCGTGCCCCTGCTGCGCCTGGATTTCGGTGCGCTCTACAACAAGTACCACGGCGAAACCGAGCGCAACCTGCGCGACAGCCTGCGCGCCGCCGAGGCGATGGCGCCCTGCGTGCTGTGGTGCGACGAGATCGAGAAGGGCCTCGCCACCTCGAACAGCGATGATGGCGTGAGCCGTCGCGTGCTCGGCGCGCTGCTGACCTGGATGTCCGAGCGCAAGCAGCCGGTGTTCCTGGTCGCCACCGCCAACAGCATCGAGCAATTGCCGCCCGAGCTGCTGCGCAAGGGCCGCTTCGACGAGATCTTCTTCGTCGACCTGCCGGGCGCCTCCGCGCGCGAGCAGGCCTTTGCGATTCATCTGGGCCGGCGACAGCAGGCGCTCGAGGCCTTCGATCTCCCAGTCCTGGCGGCGGCCAGCGCCGGCTTCTCCGGCGCCGAGATCGAACAGGCGGTGGTGGCCGCGCTCTACGACAGCCACGCCGAGGGCCAGCGCCTCGATCAGTCGCATCTGCTGACCGCGCTGCGCGGCACGCGGCCGATCTCGGTGGTGATGGCCGAGAATGTGGCGCGCCTGCGCCAATGGGCCGCCGAGCGCTGCGTGCCCGCCGACGAGCCGGAACCCGCGTGAACTGATACGGCTTCTGGCTCTTCACGTGCGTTGGCGCAAGGCGCTGGTTACAAGACTTGCGGCGCGCTGCTCCAAACGAATCCCCAATTCCGAATCCCGAATCCCATGCTCGTAGACATCGGCGCCAACCTCACCCACGAATCCTTCGCCCACGATCTCGACGCCGTGCTGGCGCGCGCCGCCGCGCACGGCATCGCGCAGATGGTGGTGACCGGCGCAAGCCGGCAGGGCAGTGCGGACGCGTTGGCGCTCGCCCGCGCCTATCCGGATCGGCTGTTCGCCACCGCCGGCGTGCATCCGCATCACGCCGTCGAGTACACCGAGGACGCCGACCGCGAGCTGCGCGCCCTGCACGCACACGCCGAGGTGCGCGCGGTCGGCGAGACCGGCCTCGACTACCATCGCGATTTCTCGCCGCGGCCGGCGCAGCGCCGCGCCTTCGAGCGCCAGCTGGAGATCGCGGTCGAGCTCGGCAAGCCGCTGTTCCTGCACCAGCGCGAGGCGCACGGTGACTTCCTGGCGATCTTGAAGCAGGTGCGCGACCGCGTGCCGGCGGCGGTGGTGCACTGCTTCACCGACAGCCGCGAGGCGCTGTATGACTACCTCGACCTCGACTGCCACATCGGCATCACCGGCTGGCTCTGCGACGAGCGCCGCGGCCAGCACCTGCGCGAGTTCGTGCGCGAGATCCCGCCGCAGCGGCTGATGATCGAGACCGATGCACCCTACCTGCTGCCGCGCAACCTGAAGCCCATGCCCTCGCACCGCCGCAACGAGCCGATGTACCTGCAGCACATCGCCGAAGAGCTGGCCCGCGATCGCGGCGTCAGCTACGCCCAGGTCGAGGCCGACACCACGGCCACCGCGCGTGCCTTCTTCCACCTGCCTGAAGTGGCTGTCGGCGAGTACGCTCGCGCCAGCTGAGCAGTGCCGCACGCACGCTCGTGCACTCGATCCGCATCGCCCCACCCGAGCCGAGTCCGCCATGTCCGAGACCCCTGCCCGCGCCAATCCCCTGCTCGCCCTGGGCGGCCAGGCGCTGGAGTTCGCACTGAACCGCGCGGTGGCGCTGGATCCGGAGTTGCCGGCGCAGCTGACCGAATTGGAAGGTCGCAGCATCGAGCTGGAGCTGGCGGCGCCGCGACTGGCGGCGCGTATCGAGGTCAGCGGTGGTCGCTTGTGCGTCGGGCCTGCGCAGCCCGCGCAGGAGCCGGATCTGAGCCTCAAGGCCACGCTGGGCGCGGTGCTGTCGCGGGTACTGCCGGGCGCCGCCCAGGCGACGCCAGGACGCATGAAGATCGCCGGCGACATCGAGCTCGCCCAAGCCCTGCAGCGGGTCGCCCAGCGCTACAGCCCGGACCTCGAAGCCGCGCTGTCGGACCGGCTGGGAGACGTCGTCGGCGTGCAGGTCGCCAAGGCCCTGCGCGCCGCGCTGGATGGCGCCCGCCGCGGCGCGCGGGAACTCGCGGAAGCGGGCGCCGACTACCTGCGCGACGAAGCCGGCGTGCTGGTCGGGCGCGCCGAGCTCGACGCCTTCTGCGAAGACGTCGACGCCCTGCGCGACAGCGTCGAGCGCAGCGAGCGTCGCCTGCAGCGCCTGCAGCAGCGGCTGTCGACCGAACCCTGACGCGTTCGGGAGGCGTGCCCTCGATACGCGGTGCGAGCACCTACCCGCGGAAGCTCAGCGCGCCAGCTTGAACTCCAGCGTGCGCCGCGCGCGCATGGGCGCTGCGGGCGGTGCGAAGCGCCAGCGCTCCATCGCTGCGAGCGCCTCGCGCTCGAATACGCCCTCGGGCTCGCTGCGCAGCACCTCCAGCTCCGAGACGCTGCCATCGGCTCCGATGGTGAATTCGAGCTCGACAAAGCCTTCAAGCCTGCGCCGCTCCGCCATCGCCGGATAGCGCAGGGCGGGCCGGAATACCACCTCCGGCACCCGGGCTGCCGGCGCAGCGGCCACGGCCGGCGCGGCCGCAGCGCGCTCGGCGGCGGGCTCTGGCGGCGCAGGTGTGGCCTGCGGAGCTGAGGTCGGTGTGGCGACCGACGACGGAACTGCCGCGGGCGGATCGCTGATCGCTGCTGGGGCCGGAGGCGGCGCAGGCACAGGCGCGGCAGGCTGGACCGGCGCAGTCGCAGCGCGCTGCGCTGCCGCCTCGGCTGCGGCGCGCGCCGACGCCTGCCGCGTCTGCATGGCGTCCAGCTGGGCCTGCAGTCGCGGCAGCGCCGGCGCCTCGCCGGCCGCGCGCTGGAGCAGCGCCAGGACGCGCGCGGCGTCCTCGACATCTTCTGCCCCCAGGCGCTGCTCGACGTGCAGCACCGCATACGGCACCAGATCCTGCAGCGCGAGGCGCGAGCGCTCGTCCGCCGGGTTGGCTTCCACCGCCGCCAGAAAGTATTCGAAGGCATTGTCGGCCGCCGGCAGGAACAGGCGCTGCTCGCGCAGGGCCTGCTCGCCCCGCGCAGCCGCGTCTGCGGCAGTGTTCGCTGCTGGCTGCGAAAGCGGCTGTTCCGCGGGTGCGTCGCCCGCCGTCTGGGGCGCCGCGGGCGCCTGCTGGGGCGCGTCACCGCTGCAGGCCGCCAGCAGCGTGACCAGCAGCGCGGCCAGGGCTGTACCTCTGGTGCGCGGGAGTCGCGGGACTGAAACGGCCGCAGGCAGCGGCCGCGTGGTGAAGACCTGCATGGATGAGCCCCTGTGTGAGCTGCCGCGTTCACGCGGCTAGCCTGACAGGATGCCAAGCGCAGGTTGCGGTTTGGTGATCCATGAACTGCGGGCACCGGGCTTTGCGAACCCGCGCACACTTGACGTCCGCAATTGCAATCTTCATCGAGCGGCATCAGCCCTGCCGTGGGGCAGGGCCGATCCCGAGCATGGATGAGACCGAGCCTCAGCGCTCAGTCGTCGAGCGTGAATTCGATCGTGCGACGCGCGCGGGTCGGCTCGCCCGGCGGCTCGAAGCGCGTGCGCCGCACCACCGACATGGCCTCGCGCTCGAACACGCCCTGGGGCGTTGCCTGCAGCACGCGCACGTCGGAGACACCGCCGTCGGCATCAATCTGGAAGTCCACCGTGACCTGTCCCTCGATGCCCTGGCGCATCGCCTGGTCGGGATAGCGCAACGGCGGTTGGCGCAGCACCTTGGGCAGCGCGCTGGCGGCCGGTCGCGGCGCGGGTGCGGGCGCCGCGGGCGCGCTTGGCGGTGGTGTCGCCGGGGCGGGCGCCGGCGCCGGTGCGGCAGGTTCGGGCGCCGGCTGCGCAGGCGCCGGGGCAGGGGCGGTTTCGACCGGGGCAGGCGGCGGCGTTGCAGCCGGCGCAGGCGTGGGTGCTGGCGCTGCAGCGGCCGCCGCAGCGCGAGCCGCCGCTGCTTCCTGCTGGGCAGCCTCGGTCGCGATCCGACGCTCAAGGCGCTCGAGCTCGCGATCCAGACGGTCCAGCGCCGGTGCTTCGGGCTGGGCGCGCCGCATCAGATCCAGCACCCGGCGGGCCTCCTCGGCATCGCGGGCGGCGGTGCGCTGCTCCACGTGCAGGACGGCATAGGGAAACAGGTCCGTCAAGGCATCACGCACGCGCTGCGAACCCGGATCGCGGTCCATCGCCAGCAGGAACAGCTCGAAGGCGTTGTCGCCGGCGGGCGTGAACAGGCGCTGGTCGCGCAGCGCGGCCTCGGCGACCTCAATGCTGCCGGCACCTTCGACCAACACCGGGGCCGGTGCTGCGGCCGGTGCGGCCTCGGCAGGTGCTGCGGCGGGTGCGGCGGCTGGCGCCGGTGCGGCCGGCGCCGGCGGCTCCGAACCCCCGCAGCCCGCCAGAATCGATGCCGCCAACACCCACGCCGCGCCCCCGCGCAGTCTTGCCTTGCTCATTTGCTGTTCCCCCGATACGAAGCCGAACCGCTGCGCGCGTCCGTGCGCACCCTTTCACATACCCAGCGGAAGTGTGATTGGTGCCATACGCCTACGTCCGTGCGCAAGTCGGGGCCTGTCAGCGTTGCAAAAAATGTCCTTGGCCCTGCGAATCCGGAATGGACATCACTTTCCGATGCAAAAATTGCTATCGGGGGCTAAGTTGCTGCCCCGCAAGGAGTCAACGGCGATCACTTGAGCCCGGTGGGCCCGCTGGTGGGCCCAGGGCCACAGTTCACTGACTCCCGGTCCTGTCGCGACCCTCACGCGCGGCCGGGCAAGCACTCGCCAGGGTGCCCACGATCCGCTCTTCGGTCGCCCGGGAGATCAGGGGTTGATCTTGATCTGGCGCCCCAGCGCCTTGATGGCCTTGTTGGTGCGCTGGTTACGGGGAGGGAAGTCGTTCGGCCGGGTCCACCCTACGACCTCACCGAAAGTAGAGGTGCCTACCTCTCGGAGCTGGTAGTCGGGGTCGTGGTTTGCACGCCAGATGCGATCCGCCACATCCCCAGCCCCCCAGATCACGTAATGGAACACCTCCGGGCCGGAGTGAGTACCTCCTACTGATCTGGCGTCATAGATCATTCGTCCGTGCGCCAGGATCTTCGGCCAAGCGCCAGGGCTCTCGCTGAAGCCAAGCTCCTCCACGCCCATCCGTGTCGAGTGCATGCCGAAGGCGTGCGATCTGGCGAGTGTCTCAGCGAAGGTCTCTCGATCCAGATCGAGAAGCGCATCCTTGGCGAAATACTTCACGAAGGCCGGAGCCGACTCTTCCATCATCAGTCGTTCGTTCTCGTAGTCGAATTCCGAGCGTTTCCACCATGCCAGCGCATCTTGCAGAGCTGCCTCCGGGCGACTCCTGTTCCGCTCGAAGTGCGCCAAGTAAGCATCCTTCTCGGACTTCGGACTGACGATGTTGTAGTAAAAGGCGTGCAGGAACTGATCGCACTGAACCCCTGGAGGGATTGCCTCGTCGATCCAGTCGGGTCGGTTCTCTGCGGCGGCAACCCGCAAGGCGAGCGGACGCAGATAGGCAAGCGTCTCGTGCCACTCGGCGACAAATTTCTGGCCCCGCATCGCAAACGATCGCCTGGTTGGGACGTGCGAGATGGGACTGCTCCTGTCCTTCAGGTTGTCGCGGCCATCCTCGAAGTCGACCTGCGTCATGTACGCAGCGCTCCGCAGCGCCTTGAGCTTGTCGTAGAGCTGTTGCTGGTCTCGGTAGATGACGTCATCCAGGGGAATCGACTTCTCCGCAATCTGGTCGAAGAACTCATCGAGCTGCTCCGTCATCCCGTTGGCGTCCAGTTCCTGTTGGGTCAGGAAGACGCCTGCCTCGTGGTTCTGATTCCAGGCACGGTCGGTGAGGTTGGCCGAGCCAATGTAGGCCCCTACACCAACCCACCAGATGACCTTGGCATGCAGCCAATGCGGCACCAGTCGACACTCGACATCGGCGGTGACCCTTTGGCGATCGAGGAACCACTTCAAGACTTTCGGATCGATGGGACAGGTTCCATCGACCCGTCCGAAGAACGTGATCGGTTTGCCAGCGCGCATTGCCGCATCGAAGAGAAGCAGATCGTTGTGCCCATGCTCCGCGTAGGGAATCGCGGCCCGAACCTCCTCGCAGTCGGTAAGGCAAACCACTGCCAAGTTGGACAG
The DNA here is from genome assembly GCF_937888285.1 of uncultured Aquimonas sp. Lineage (GTDB taxonomy): Bacteria > Pseudomonadota > Gammaproteobacteria > Xanthomonadales > Xanthomonadaceae > Aquimonas. Next base: position 10,725 of record NZ_CALART010000031.1, on the reverse strand, counting down.
GAGGTGTTGCGGTTTCTTGAGTCCGATCAGCTTCATCCGCCGCCGTTCCTTGCTTGAGTGTTGGTTGTCAGCGCCCGGAGTCACCTTCCTTCGGAAGCACCACCCGGCAGTCCAATTCGAGCTTACCCGCGGTCGCTCCTTTCCTTCCTCCAGGCCGTTCGCCGCGAGCGGTCTCGTTGTGGGAATAGTGCTCGCAAACGGGCCAATTTCGGTGCTCTGCGTCGTCCTCAGCCATCTAGCCTGTGTTCTGGCGATCACCACGGACGCCGACACTACGGAGAGGACAACCATGGAAGAGCAAAAGAAGATTTCCCGATTGCTGCGGATCGACCAGGTCGAGGAGCTGACTGCCATCAGCCGCAGCCACATCTACCACCTTGCGTCGATCGGGCAGTTCCCCCGGCAGGTCAACCTGTTCGGTCGCAGCGTCCGCTGGATCTCGGATGAGGTAGAAGAGTGGATCGCCAATCGCTGCGCGCGCCGCAGCAGCGGAGAGGCGGCGTGACTCCCCTGTGCAGCAAGGATGCTGCGAGCGAGCAAGAGGGCGTCGTTCACCTCCCTGCCCTTGGCGCGGTGGGCCGTCGCCACGCTCCTTATTCGAACGAGGTTCGAGCCGCACTGCGCAACGGCCACGAACCGAACACCTACCTCTTCGCTGGGGACCACTGCTGGGATCGCGCGATCAGGCGCAGAACCCAGTTCGGACTTGGCTGCGCACTCGTCTTGCCGAGCGACTGCGAGCCCGAGGACCTGATCTGGCCGCCGCTTCGTGCAGTCATCGTGGCCTGGCCGGACTACTCCTGTTCTGCACGCGTGTTGAAGCTACGACTCGTGCAGGCGCTGGTTCGGGACGGCGTCCGATACGCCGCGGTGGAACATGTCCCCGATTGGCTCCTTGCGAGGCCGGCAGGAGCGCAGCCTGATGACTAAGGTGGTTGTCGCGCATCCAGCAACGGCACGGCCGAGTCCGTCCGTAGCCGTCACCAGGTGTATGTCGGACGTTACGCCATCGGGCATTCAATGGCTGTGGCCTGGGCTGCTAGCCAAGGGAAAATTCAGCTTAATCGTGGGTGATCCCGGACAGTCCAAATCGACTCTGATCTCAGCCCTGACCGCCCACATCACGCTGGGCAAGCTTTGGCCCGATGATTCCGAGTGCCCGAGAGGCAGCGTCATCCTCGCTAGTGCCGAGGATGACCCGCAGGACACGATCCGCCCACGCCTCGATGCCGCCGGAGCGGATCCTTCACGGGTCCACCTCCTAGAACACGTCCTAGGCGTTGATGGCCAGCGCGAACACTTCGGTCTTGGCCACGTCGACGAGCTTGATCGGCTCCTGTCGGCTGTTGGCGATGTCCAGATGGTCAGCATCGACCCCATAAGTGCATACATGCCGGGCGTCGACACGCATCGCAATTCGGATGTGCGCAGCCTGCTGGCCCCGCTCTGCGCGGTAGCGTCGAAGCATCGAGTTGCGCTGGTCGCAGTGAGTCACCTGAACAAGGGAAGCGGCGGCGCAGCGATCTACCGCACGACCGGCAGCCTAGGTTTCGTAGCCGCCGCGCGGGCCTGCTTGTTGGTTGCCACTCCGGAGGACCAGCCCGACCTGCGGTACTTGCTGCCCGTGAAGAACAACCTGGCTCCGATGGGTAGCGGTATCTCTTACCGGATCTGTGCGACGGAAGCCGGCGTGCCTTACGTCGAGTGGATACCAGGCGTCATCGACATGAACGCCGACGAAGTCCTGACGGTCTCCCCGACCGAGGAGAAGTCGGCAACGCGGGACTGCGCGAAGTGGCTTTCGGTGGTCCTTTCAAGCGGCCCGAAGCCCGCCAAGACTGTAATCGCGGAGGCCGAGGAGTTGGGGTTCACGACGAAGGTGCTGCGTCGCGCACGCGAGCGCCTGGGCATCGATCCGCGCAAGTCCGACCTGCGCGGAGGGTGGATCTGGGAACTCCCCGGTTGACCCGAAGATGCCCTACTTGCACGAAGATGCCCTAGCTACTCTTCGGGGCACCTTCGGCGCCTTCGCTGCTGCCGTCGCGATCCCTGCGACGGCGGCTTGGCTTCTTGCCCGTACGACGAGGAGGGTCTCATGCACGAGACTGACGGCGGGTGCGGGATCGCGACGTGGTCTGCGCGCCGTTCATGCTGGCGTGCTCCAACGCAATTGCGGCTCGTCGGACGTGCGCAAGCGCCTGGTCGATCATCGAAGCGCCCTCGATGTCGGAAAGACGATCGGCGACGACTTTCAGACAGTAGTTCAAGACCGCAGTTGGCGCGCCAAGCTGTTCTCGCTCGTATCGCGACAAGCAGGTGCGATCGACGCCCAGTTGCTTGGCAAATTCCGCTTGCGTCGCTGCGCCACGCGCTGCTGCCAGAAGCTCACCCTGAGAGGTGGGGAAGGGGGTCGTCATTGTGTAATAGTTGCACATGCAGTGCTATATTCGCACCATCCGGTGTGAGCTTCGGTCAGCTTTCCGTACTATTTGCCCCAGGAGGCCTCTGATGGCGCGTTCAGATCAGCTCAAAGCGCTTCTTCGGGCCTACGCAGGGTCGGAAGACGCACAGTTCTATTCCGTGGCGCTTCAGATGGCGGCCGATGAGGCGCAGCGCGGCCACACCAGGTTGGCTGCTGAACTGCGGGCGCTTATCGATGCCGCGAAAGAGAGGCAGTTCGCGAAGACCGGCGCGCGTCCTGTGCCATTGGCTCAGCCGAAAGGCGATCTTGCCGAGCTCCTGACCGTTCAGTACCCCCGGCACCACTTGGCCGAGATGGTGGTCTCTGCAGAAGTGCGACTGAAGCTCGAACGCGTTCTCAACGAACAACGACAGCACGAGCGCCTGCTCGGCCACGGCCTCTCTCCCCGACGAAAGCTTCTGTTGATAGGGCCTCCTGGTACAGGCAAGACGCTGACGGCGAGCGTCCTGGCAACAGAGTTGAGGCTTCCTCTGTTCATCGCGCGGTTCGACAGCCTCATCACCAAGTTCATGGGTGAAAGTGCGTCGAAGCTCAGGCTGGTTTTTGAGTCGCTGAAGTCCACTCGTGGCGTCTACCTGTTCGACGAGTTCGATTCGCTGGGCTTGCAGCGAGGCACGCAGAACGACGTAGCGGAAATGCGTCGAACCTTGAACATGTTCCTTCAGCTCATCGAGCAGGACTCGTCCGACAGTCTGATCATCGCCGCGACCAATCATGGCGACTCATTGGACAGCGCTTTGTTCCGGCGGTTCGACGACGTGATTCGCTACCGGACACCGGACGATGAAGAGATCGCGCAGCTGCTCAGCAATAGCCTCGCGATGCTTGCGCCTCCGCTCCTAGATCTCAGTCGCTTGGTCTCTGCGGCGAGAGGACTGTCGCACTCGGACATCGTCCGTGCTTGCCAGGACGCCATGAAGGACGCTGTGCTTGAGCACCAAGATTACGTGACGGAAGAGAGCGTGCTGCAACACCTGCGCGAGCGATCTGCTAGCCTCGTCGCCATGAAAGTTGGCTAGGGGCGAGTTGAAATGCTCGGTTCGTGGCGATGCCGGATCTAGATCATCTAAGGGTTGTGGGCTCGACTGAAGCACGGCCCTTCAAGTCGACGCTGCAAGTCATAAAGCAGCCAGTACCGCCGAGAGATCGCGCGACCCACGGCCAGCGACTGTTGGCGCAGTTCGCCGCGTTGGCGGGGCGAGAGCGAGAATTATCACAGCAGCGCGAGGAGCTGGGGATGCCGCGTCAGGGCATGTCCATCGTGCTGGAGATTTCTCCGAAGGGCCTTCTCGACTACAAGTCGTTGGAGTGGCACCGGGACGGAGTCGAGGTTCTCAATGTCTCGGAGGGCGCGACTTCCGATCTTGTCGTTATCTTTGTGCCGGACGGACGATTGAGCGCATTCGTCAAGCGGGTTACCGAGTACCTCGAAGACGACACGAAGTCCGGCAAGCCCAGAAACGCAGCGCTCGTGAACGTCATCGAGAATGTTCGGCGGGCTGCGTTTGGCGAGCTCTGGACTGACGTTTCTCCGGCGCCCAACACCGATCAAGCCCAGTGGTTTCAGTTGTGGCTGCGCGAACTGCCGGAGGGGCCACGGAGCACGCGGGACAGTCTCGCGGAACTGGCGGAGGGCCTGGGCATTGAGATCGAGCCTGGCTTCGTGACCTTTCCTGGGCGTGTAGTGGTCGCCGCATATGCGACCCGCGCAGCCCTGGAGCAAGCGATCGAGTTGCTCGATGCCGTGGCAGAGATCAGAAGCGTTGCACCCACCGCCGACTTCTTCCTCTCAGACCTCACGCCCGCAGATCAATCAGACTGGGTTCGTAACCTGGAACATCGGACGGCGCATGCGGACGAAGGTGATGCGGCCACATACGTCACGCTGATGGATACGGGGGTCAACAACGGCCACCCTCTGATCAGGCGAAGTTTGGCGGATGCCGACATGCATGCGCTTCACGACTCTTGGCGTCGAACGGATCACCATGGTCACGGCACGCAGATGGCCGGGCTCGTTCTGTACGGGAACCTGGTCCACCCGCTGGATTCAGCCGGCGCCATGCAAGTGCCCCACCGCCTTGAATCGGTGAAGATTCTTCCTCCGCAGGGCGAAAATCCGCCTCACCTCTACGGCTGGATTACGGCGCAGGCGGCAACCCGTGTCGAAGAGTCGCATCCGGGTCGCCGCCGAATCTTTTCCATGATGACCACCGCAGTCGGCGCGACCACCGGTTCGCCTTCCGAATGGTCGGCGACGATAGATCGGTTGGCATTCGGGGCTCCGGACATCGCAGATGAAGGTGCCGAAATTGCGCAAACGTGCCCTCGCCTGTTCGTGCTGTCGGCAGGTAACGTCCCATGGCCGGTATGGAAAGACTACCCCGCCATCAATGACCTCACCCCCATCGAGTCACCGGCACAGGCATGGAACGCGCTCACTGTCGGCGCGTGCACGGTCCTCGACACCTTCGACGAGAATCGCTATTCCTCTTTCACCGCGATTGCTCCCACCGGCGGCTTGTCGCCGTCGTCATCCACCACCGTGATGTGGAGCCGGAGCAACTGGCCCTTCAAGCCGGATGTGGTCGCTGAGGGTGGGAACGGTTGCCTCGATGCGGGAACCCAAGTCATCGTCGGACCCGAGAGTCTTCGGATGCTGACGACATCCAGCGATATGGCCACCGCCCTACTCACAGAAACAGGCGACACGAGTGCAGCCGCCGCTGAGGTGGCGAGGCTTTGTGCCCAGATCGCAGCACGGTATCCAGACTATTGGCCCGAGACGATTCGCGCCTTGGTGGTGCATGGCGCTCGCTACACGCGTGCCATGCGGGCTCCGTTGCCGCTTGTTCCGCTTCGGCAGCACAAGCTCAATCTTCTGAAGCGGTACGGGCACGGTGCAGTCACTCTTGACTACGCACTTGGCTCTTCCAGTACCAGACCGACCTTGGTGCTGCAGGAGGCGATCCAGCCCTATCGGGTTGAAGCGTCTCAGACCAAACTCAATGCAGTAAACCTCCATGCGTTGCCGTGGCCAATCGCAGAGCTGCAGGCGCTGGGTGAGGCACCGGTCGAGCTACGCGTCACACTCTCGTACTTCGTTGATCCGAACCCGAGTCAGAGAGGCTGGCAGAGCAAGTTCCGCTACCAGTCCCATGGGCTGCGGTTCGCGGTGAAGGGAGCGACCGAATCAGCGGAGGAGTTCAGCAAGCGAATCAACATGTTGGAGCGAGAAGCCACCGCCGAAGACGGTGAGCACGATGGCCCGAGAGAGACATTCAGAAACGAGGATGCCACAGGCTGGTTCCTGGGAGCGAAGCTGCAATCCCGGGGCTCCGTGCACTCGGACGTTTGGATGGGAACCGCGGCGCAGCTGGCTGCGAAATCTCACGTTGCCGTGTATCCGGTCGGTGGATGGTGGAAGGACTGGAAGGGTGCCGGCCAGCCAACACGCTCGGTGCGCTACGTGCTGATCGTCTCGTTGGAGGTTGCCGAAACTCTGGACGTCGACCTATACACACCGATTGCGACGCAGATCGGGATACCGGTCGCGGTTCCCATCGAAGTGGCGCCCAGCTGATCTTCCTTCGAGAGGCGTGCCGGCATCCGCATCGAAAGGCAAAGCTCAAGCCGCCACCGGCCAATCCGCAAACACCACTCTTGCCTGCTCGATCAGCCGCTCGCAGAGCGGCTCCAGGTCCTCGGCGCGGACGCCTCGCTGCCGCAGAACGCGCTTCACTGAGGCGCGGATCTCGGCGTAGACGGCGTCGCGGTGGGGCTCGGTCCAGTCGACCTTGAGGTTCCGGCGGATGGCCTGCACCACGTCGTGGATCAGGTCGCGCAGGAGTGCCTCGTCGTAGACCAACGCGCCTTGCTGGGTCACGGCGTCGTAGAAGGTGAGCTCTTCGTCGGTAAGGCCGAGCTGCTCGGCGCGTGCATGGCTGGCTTCCCACTGCTGGCGCATCTCGACCATGGCCTTCACCACGGCCGCAGCGTCGATCAGGCGGTTGTGGTACTTGCGCAGGGTGGCTTCGAGCATCTCCTGGAAGGACTTCACGGTCGCGCCCTGACGCTGCTTCATGCGCGTCAGCTCGTCGCGCACCAGCTGCTCCAGCAGCTTCAGTCGCAGGTTCTCGTGAGGGCGATCCTTGAAGGTCTGCAGGAAGGCGTCGTCGAGGATCGAGATGTCGGCCTTGGGGATGCCGGCAGCCTGGAAGATGTCGACCACTCCCTGACTCTCGACGTTGTCGTCGACCAGATCGCGCACGGCGGCGTCGAGGTCCTTGTGCTTCCACTTGGTCGGCGCGGCCTTCTGCAGCTGCTTGCGCACGCGCTGGCAGAAGATCACCTCGTCGGCACAGCCACGGCAGGCGTCGAGATGGCGCACCAGCAGGAAGGCCGTGGTCAGCTTCAGCTCGGCGTCGAGGAAGGCCTCCTTGCGCGTCTCCTCCTCGGTCAGCCAGCCGAAGGCCAGGGCGTAGAGATCCTCCAGGTCGATGTTGCTCAGCTGGCGCCAGGCGCCATAGTCGCGCCCTTCCGGTAGCGCCGCGCGTACCTGCTCCAACGCGGCAAAGAACAGCGGCACGGCGGTGGTCTCGATGTCGGGTGCCGGCTCACCGCGCCCGCCTCCCTGCGAGTAGCGGCTGGTCGCTTCGCGCAGCTCGTCGCCCACCCCGATGTAGTCGACGATCAGGCCGTGCGGCTTGTCGCTGAAGACCCGGTTCACCCGCGAGATGGCCTGGATCATGTTGTGCCCGCGCATCGGCTTGTCGATGTACAGCGTGTGCAGGCAGGGAATGTCGGTGCCGGTGAGCCACATGTCGCACACGATGACGATGGAGAGCAGGTCGTCCGGGTTCGTCATTCGCTTCTTGATCGCGTCGCGCTTCTTCTTCGTCGTGATGTGGCCCGCCGCACTCCAGGCGGGCGGGTCCTTGCCCAGGTTCCCGGTCATCACCACCTTGACCTCGGGGCAGCCTTCGATGGCGGTCAGGGCGTCGTAGAGGCGCACGCAGTTCTCGCGCGTCATGCAGACCACCATCGCCTTGCCCTTCAGCGTGCTGCAGCGCTGGGCGAAGTGGGTCAGTAGATCCTTCGCCAGGGTGTCGATGCGTTCCTTGGCGCCGGCGGCAGCCGCCAGTGCCGCCCAGCGACTCTTGCGACGCCCAAGGTCGGTCGACTCGATCTCGCGTTCCTCAACGATCTCGGCCAGCGCGGCATCCACATCCGCCGGCGAGAGACCGAGCTTGATCTGTCGCGGCTCGTAGTAGATCGGGACGGTGGCGCGGTCCTCCTGCGACTGGCGGATGTCGTAGACGTGGATCACGTCGCCGAACACCTCCACCGTGTCGGCGCCGGAGAAGCTGACCGGCGTGCCGGTGAAGCCCAGGCGCCTGGCGTTGGGCAGCGCCTCGTAGAGATAGCGCGCGAATCCATCGGCAAAGCCGTACTGCGAGCGGTGGGCCTCGTCCGCGATGACGATGATGTTGTCGCGCTCGGACAGCACCGGATGGGCGATCTCGTCCTCGCCCAGGCGGAACTTGGCGATGGTGGTGAAGATCACCTCGCCTCCGGCAGTCTGCAGCAGACCTCGCAGGTCCTGTACCGATTCGGCCTGGCGTACGTCACCGACCAAGCCTCGACCCAGCACGAACTGGTCGTGCAGCTGGTCGTCGAGGTCGGTGCGGTCGACCTCGACCACGATGCTGGGGTTCCGCAGGGCTGGCTCCCGCCGCAGGATGCCGATCAGGAACAGCATCGACAGCGACTTGCCCGACCCGGTGGTGTGCCAGATCACGCCCAAGCGCTTCTCGCTGCCCACGAACGCGGCGAGGGTTCGCTGCACTGCCTTGCGCACGGCGAAAAACTGGTGGTACTTCGCACCCTTCTTGACGATCTTCTCGTTGGCGACTTCAAAGACGATGAAGTCGCGCACGTAGGCCAGCAGTCGGTCGTGCGGAAACAGGCCTTCGATCAGTGCCTTCATGCTGCCCGTGGTGCCGGCCTCCACGTGCTCGCCATCAATCGACTTCCAGGGCGCGTACCACTCCTCGTTGGCAGTCCAGACGCCGTGCAGGGTGTCGACGCCATCGCTTACCACGCAGAGCGCGTTGAAGTCGAACAGCTGCGGCGTGTCGACGATGTAGTGCTGGATCTGGTTCAGCGCGTCCAGGTAGTTCGGGATGTCCGAGTACGGGTTCTTCAGCTCGAACAGGACCAGCGGCAGCCCGTTGACGTAGATCAGGATGTCCGGCCGCCGATCGTTGCGCCCGGCGATCGGCAACTGGTTGACCACGTGGAAATCGTTGCGGCCTACATCAGCCCAGTCGATTGCGTACAGGTGCCAGTCCTGCTCGCGACCATCATCCAGGCGGACGCGCAGGTGGAAGCCTTCGCGCAGCAGCTTGTGCAAGGCGAGGTTACGCCGGAGGGTATCGACCCCATCGGGCCGCGCGATCTGGCCTATGGCCATCTCCAGCGCCGCCTCGGGCAGATCGGGGTAGCGCCGCAGCAGGTTGGCCCGCAGCACGTCGCGCAGGACGACCTCATCAGGGGCGCGGGTCAGGTCCGGCCCGGGCAGGAACCGATAGCCCAGCCGCTCCAGCCGTTCAATGGTGGTCAGTTCGAACTGGCTTTCCGTCCCCTTCGACATCCGGGCCCACCGCAATTTTGGCTACCTTTCGGTCATCATGTCCGGAAGGATACCGTTCGCGTGCGGAAAGAGGGGTCTAGGGCGGGGCCCCGGCTACAGAGCCGCCGTCATCGCGCTCTCTGCGACCGGAACGCGAAGCTCTCCTGACAACAACCTCGGTAATAGCAGATCTCGGAGAGCTGCGAGCTTCTGCGATTGTGCCAAGTTGACGACCATGCGTTTTGTCGAAGCTTCCACGAGCTCGGCAAACCGATGCCGTAATGCCTGGCCTGGGTCTAAACGCACCAACCTCAACAGATCGTCGGGCCGCACGCGCTGATGGCTGTTCGATGTACCGGTGACCCGCGTCGCGAACTCGTCGAGGAAGTCAGCGTCCCGCAACTGCCAGTAGAGCCATGTGCGACTCACACCTGTTCTGGCACGGCATACGAGGAACTCGGTCGACGCGATCGCGCGTCGGTGCGCATCAGGTGTCGGCCACCACACTCTTGGCGTTTCGGGGTTGAGCTTCGACAGAAGGATGGCGTCGTCGGGCACCAGATACTTGCCGCTCTTGATGGCGCTCCCCATCTCCCGCACAGGGCGCTGACCGCTGTCGAATGCCGGGATGCTGTAATGGTCGAACTCCTCCAAGCCTGCCGCTTGAGGATCGACAAGATCTCGAACCAACTGGATGGCATCTCCAAGCGGGGCTGGTCGCCACCCCAGAGGGACCAGCCCCAGCTCGGTGTCTTCGAACTCGGAGGGGAATAGCGCTGCAAGCTCATCGGAAAGACCGAAGGGCTTGCGGCCCTCGCTCTTCGCAACCACCGGATCGAAGTCGACAAACCAGGACTTGAAGAGCTTCTGCGCCAGCGTCTCAAGCGTGCGATTCATGCGCCGGTTGATCTCAATCTTGTCATCAAGTACCGCCAGGACTCTGACAATGGCACGCTGGATCGGGGGGGGCGGAAGTTCTAGTGTGAGCAGGCCGAAATCAGTCTTGTTGAGAATTGGCTGGGCTGAGCCGCCCGCAATGTCCTGTAGCTCCTGCTTCCGCATGGATAGGTTGTAGTAGACGAACAGAGAATCGTCCTCCGTATCAACGACAAGCGAGTTTATTTGCTGATTCGTCACGCACAGCTGCGTTGCGACCGCCACCTTGCCCATGTCTGACCCGATGCACGAGACCATCACCGCATTCGGCGGTACTGATGCTCGCCTCACTTCATTAAACCCACCCTCAGAGAGCCATCGATCCGTGCGGTCAAGGTACCGGCGACCGTCCATGTCTGTTGGGGTTACAAACGGTACGTGATCGCCATAGATGTCCGCTGCGGCCTTTGGCGTTCTGCCAGTCACGATCCGCCCAAGCTCACTCAGCCTTGCAGTGCGCCAAACTATGGACTCAGACTCAGGCGTTTGGGCGGACTCAGTCATGCTGCTCGATCCCGAGCTTGGCAAGCTGCAGGCGGATTCCCTGATCGATCGCGGCACTTTCGGCCATCTGTGCGAGTAGTTGCTCTGCTAGCCGAGGCGCGGCGGTTTGGAATTCCTGTCTTGCCCCCAGGTTCTTGGACCCGATGGAATGTTAGACAGCCATCGAGGA
>NZ_CALART010000030.1 GCF_937888285.1 uncultured Aquimonas sp. | reverse complement strand
GCTCGAAGCGCAGGGCGTCGCCGAAGGGGCTGGTCAGGTTGAATAGGCGGTTCATAAGCCTGGTGTTGCCTCCATGACGCGCGTTTCCGGTTCAGTACTTGGCAACAGCCACGGGCGTGGCGCTTGGCGGGCTCTCGCCGGGGTCGCATCGCGTTGCGAGCCCACGCTCGACGAGAACGGCTTGGGCATTGGGATCTCTCTCCGCGCAGCGCATGCCCGCGGCGATACGGCGCTTGAGTTCCTCCCGGTCGGCAAAGATCTGCTCAAGGCGACGAACGTAGTCGCGCATCAGTTCGCGCATGAGTGCCTCCCGAATCTCCGGGAAGTCGCTGGTGGGAAGTCCGGAGCTCACGCCAAGCTGCAGGGCTCGTCCGCCGATGAGTTTCACCAACTGACCGGAATCTTCTTCGTGGGCCTGCGGCGCGGGCTCAGGTTCAATATCCGGCCGTATGCCGACCAGGGACTGGATGAAGACCAGTTCGTTGTTCCCAGCAGATACACGTGCCAGCACTCGCCTATCCCTGGGCTCTGCGTCGCAGTAGAGGTCGAAGCTCGCTGGTTCCAACGCATGCCAATTGACATGCACGCCCAGCACCGGCTCGATCACCTGTCGCGTATCCACGGTCGAATCCGGCGCGGCTGAGGGCTCGGAGGGCGCTGCCAGCAGGATGCCGGTCCACACCAGGCTCATGCTGGCTGCAAGCGCCTTCATCGACCAATGGGCAGGTGTCGACACACCATGCCCGATGCCCGGATCAGGGCCGATAGATGACATAGGGAATGCCGTTGTAATGAATGCGGTGCGCCAGAAATCGAGGCTGCACGGTGTCGGAGACCCACTGCTTGCCGTCGAACATCTGGATGTGGCCGGCGGGCACTTTCTGTCCAGGGTAGTCCTGGAAGACTGCGACATCGCCTCGCTCGGCTGCAGCGGGCTCGATGCTCACGGCACGGAATCCCAGCGCAATCAACGCGCGCCCGTAGTCCTTCGCGTAGAGCGGTCGCTCACGAATGACCGCGCCACCGGCCTCAAGTGCTTTTCGGACGTGTTGTGCGCAACGCCCGCGATAGTCGGGCAGGGCGATTGCATGAATCTCGCGGATCGCCGCTTCGACGTCGACGGCCATGGCCGTGGCCACAGTGCTGGCACCGACGACCTGGGCACTGAGCTCAAGTCCGACTGGACCCGGTGGCGCATGAGGCGCCAGCGCCAGCGTGCCCCGATCAAAGGCATGCCACCTGAAGTCGATCCCCACCGGCCCGGGCACCTGCGCGCGTGGCATCAGAGCGCCTCCTCGGTGGCAGCCTGGGTGGATTCGCTCGCCTGCGTGGCCGCGGTATCCGATGCGTCGCGCCGGGTGCTGCGGTAGCGGAAGTCCTCGCTTGCTGCGTCCACCTCCACGCGCGCCAGCCGATAGCCTTCGGCCAGGGCGGTCAGGAAGCTCTTGCTGAGCTCGGGAAGAACGGTGTGGGTCAGGATGGCGTCGATCATGCGGCCGCCGGATTCGATCTCGGTGCAGCGGCGAATCACCAGGTCGACGGCGGCATCGCTGTAGTGGAACTCCACGCCGTGCTGGGCCTCGACGCGCTTCCTGATGCGTTCGAACTGCAGGCGAACGATGCGCGCAAGCGTCTCGTTCGACAGCGGGTAGTAGGGGATCACCACGAGGCGGCCGAGGAAGGCGGGCGGGAAGGCTTTCAGCAGGGGATCGCGCAGGGCGGTGGCGAGGTCCTCGGGCTCGGGCGTGAGCTCGGGGTCGCGGGTGAGGCTCATCATCAGGTCGGTGCCGACGTTCGAGGTCAGCAGCAGGATGGTGTTGCGGAAGTCGATGGCGCGGCCTTCGCCGTCCTCCATCCAGCCCTTGTCGAAGACCTGGAAGAACAGCTCGTGCACGTCGGGATGGGCTTTTTCGACTTCGTCGAGCAGCACCACCGAGTAGGGCCGCCGGCGCACGGCCTCGGTGAGCACGCCGCCTTCGCCGTAGCCCACATAGCCCGGAGGTGCGCCCTTGAGCGTGGAGACGGTGTGGGCCTCCTGGAACTCGCTCATGTTGATGGTGATGAGGTTCTGCTCGCCGCCGTAGAGCGACTCGGCGAGCGCCAGCGCGGTCTCGGTCTTGCCGACGCCGGACGGCCCGACCAGCATGAACACGCCGATCGGCTTGTTCGGGTTGTCGAGCCCGGCGCGCGCGGTCTGGATGCGGCGCGCGATGCGTTCGAGCGCGTGCTTCTGGCCGACCACGCGCTGATCGAGCGTGTCAGTGAGCTTGAGCACCGCGCTGATCTCGTCGCGCACCATGCGGCCGACGGGGATGCCGGTCCAGTCGGCGACCACGGTCGCCACCGCATTGGCGTCGACCGAGGGCAGGACCAGTGGGTTCTCGCCCTGCAGGGTGCGCAGTTCGAGTTCAAGCGCGGCGTGCTCGGCCAGCAGGGTGGCGCGGTCGGGCCTCGCTGACTGCGCCTCGGTCGCCTGCGTCGCATCGTCAGCTGCCTGCGCAGCTTCCGCACGCAGGCCTACGTCGCCGGATGCGGCGGCGTCAGTGGCGGCTGCGGTTTCGGCATCCAGAGCGCGAATGCGGGCGCGCACATCAAGGATGCGCTGGGCGATCCCGCGTTCGGCCTGCCAGCGTTCCTCCAGCTCGGCGTGCAGCGCCTCATCGGTTTCGATCAGGCCCAGACAGCGCGCCCGACGCTCGTTGACGTCCATGCCGAGGCCGGCCTCGCGCTCGATGATCTCCAGCTCGGTGCGCAGGCCTTCGAGTCGGCGCTGGCAGTCCTCAAGATCGCCGGGCAGGGTGTGCTGGCTGATCGCCACGCGCGCGCAGGCAGTGTCGAGCAGGCTGACCGCCTTGTCGGGCAGCTGGCGTGCGGGGATGTAGCGATGCGAGAGCTTGACGGCCGCCGCGACGGCTTCGTCGAGCAGCAGCACCTGGTGATGTTTCTCCAGCGTGCTGACCAGACCGCGCGCCATGCCAATGGCCTGGTCCTCGCCGGGTTCGCCGACCTGGATGACCTGGAAGCGGCGGGTCAAGGCGGGGTCCTTCTCGATGTGCTTCTTGTACTCGCTCCAGGTGGTGGCGCCGATGGTGCGCAGGGTGCCGCGGGCTAGCGCCGGCTTGAGCAGGTTCGCGGCATCGCCGGTGCCGGCCGCGCCTCCGGCGCCAATCAGGGTGTGGACTTCGTCGATGAACAGGATGATCGGCTTCGGGCTGGCCTGGACCTCGTCGATGATCGAACGCAGGCGCTGTTCGAACTCGCCCTTCATGCTGGCGCCGGCCTGCAGCAGGCCTATGTCCAGGCTGAGCAGGGAGACCTCCTTCAGCTGCGGCGGCACGTCGCCGGCCGCGAGTCGATTGGCGAAGCCCTCGACCACGGCGGTCTTGCCGACGCCGGCCTCGCCGGTCAGCAGCGGGTTGTTCTGGCGGCGACGCATCAGGATGTCGACGATCTGGCGGATCTCCTCGTCGCGCCCGCTGATCGGGTCGATCTCGCCGTTGCGGGCTTTTTCGGTGAGGTCGACGGTGTACTTCTTCAGCGCCGCCTGCTTGCCGAGCGCTGCGTGCGGGATGGCATCGCTGTGTTCACCGGGAACGCCCTGGGCTTCACTGCCGCTGCCATCCGAGGCCAACTGGCCGTCCTCGGGTGAGCCTGCGACGATCGAGGGCAGCTGTTCGGACAGCAGATCCGCGTTGATCTTGCGGAACTCGGGCGAGAGACGGTCCAGGCTGGTGCGCAGGCTTGGCGTCTTGACCAGGCCGAGCAGCAAGCTGGCGCCGCGCACCTGCGAATGACCGTACTTCAGCGAGCCGTAGACCCAGGCGCGTTCGACCGCCTGTTCAAGCTGCGGCGAGAAGTCCTGGATCTGGGTCGCGGTGTTCGGCAGGCGCTCCAGCGCCTGCACCATGTCGGCGGCGAGGCGCGAGGCGTCGATCTCGAAGCGACGCAGCACGCGGTGCAGATCGCTGTCGGCCAGCTGCATCAGCTGATGCAGCCAGTGCGCCAGCTCGACAAAGGGATTGCCGCGCAGCTTGCAGAACACCGTGGCGGACTCGACCGCCTTGTACAGGGTGGGGTTGAGCTTGCCGAACAGGGCGACGCGGGAGATTTCGCTCATGAGGGGAATGACCTGCAGACTCAGAATTGACCGGGCAGCTTCTTCTTGAGGGCCGATGAGGCGGACTCGCGGGCGGCCTGCTCGGCCTCTTCCTTGGCTTTGCGCTTGGCCAGCGCTTCGGCGTCTTCGGCGAGCTGATCGCTGGCGCTCGGCGACTGGCCGTTCGCAGCTGCCGGCTTGGCCGCGTCCGCTGCGGGCGTTGCACCCTGCACTGCGATTGCAGGATCTGCCGTGGTCGCTGCTGGGGCCTGCGGCGCGTTGGTGGGCGTATAGGCGCGCTCCGCCGCGGAAGGCGGTGCGCTGAAGGCTGCACCCGCGGCGTCGCGGGCATCGGCGATCAGGGTCTGCGCCAGCGGAGCCAGCACCCAGCGAGCGGCCTCGGTATCGCGAGTCAACGAGTAGGACATCAGCTCACCTTCGGCGGTGCGCACCCGCTCGGCGCCTTTGGGATTGAGGGCGTAGACCAGCACTTCGTAGCGCTCGACCGTGCTGGCGTCCGACCAGCGCGCGGGCACGAGGCGCAGGTAGTTGAGCACCGGCGAGCCCGGCAGGCGGCCGATGACGCGCTCACGCAGGCCGGCTTCCGCCACCAGCGGGTAGTGCACGGGCGCCCAGCGCTGGCTCACGTCGACCACATGCAGGAAGCCGAAGCGCTGCCAGTCGCCGATGCCAAACAGGCCTTCACCCGTGCCCGACAGCACCAGGTAGCGCTTGCGCGGCAGGGTCACTTCGACCAGGCGGGCGCTGGCCGGGGCGATGCGCGGCAGTGCACCCCAGGGCGAGGCGTTGGCCGGGAAGCGCTTGCGCGCGAACTCGACCTCCGCGGCTTCGGCGTCGACGTGGAGATAGGCCAGCGCGTCGCGCACCTCGGTTTCGAAGCGTGCCGGCGTGCCGTCCTTGCGCTCGAAGCGGTCGCTCAGGGTCGAGATGCCAGGACGCTCCAGCTGCCAGATTTCGTCGAGGGCAAGCAGCAGGGTGGGGTCCGGCGTCTGCGCGCGTGCCGGGGCGACGAGGGCGAACATCGCCGCGAGCGCAGTGCCGAGCAGCGGGGCGGGAAGGAGCAGTTTCGCAAAGGACATGTTGGCGTTCCGGTGCATCAGTGGTGGGGACTCGGATTCGCGGCGGCCCTTCCGGCTGCCGCGCTGCTGACTCGATGGTGATGTTCGGGGGCGTAGCGGTAGTCGCTGCGGTGCTGCGGTTTGCGCGTTTGACCGAGCCAGCTGGTCCAGCCCAGGCGCGTCGCGCCGCCGAGCTGAAGGGCGGGGACCTCATCGCGGTGCAGGACCAGCTGCAGGTCCCAGTCGAACTCGATGCCGACGTAGCCGCGCACCCAGTCGCGCAGCTGCAGCGCGCCGTGCTGCCCGGGCAGCACGGACTCGTAGATGCGCAGCGGCATTGGACCCAGCACCACCCGGAAGTAGTGCTGCCGATCCCACACCGCAGCCGCGGCCACGGCGTCCACGCCGAGCTGTGCGCCCATCGGCGCGCCGAGCCGGCTGCGCTGGTCTGGCGGCAGGGGCAGCCAACGTCCACGGTGCTGCTCGACCGCCACCGGCACGTGGAAGAAGTTGGCCAGCAGGCAGGCAAGGCCTTCGGCGTTGCGGCTCTGTCGCACCTGATGGCCGGCCTGTCCCAGCCGGGCATGCAGGGGCACGCTGTCGGCCTCGGCCTGGCCGGGAAGCCCCAGGCCGATCAGACTCGCCATGTAGCGACTGAAGGCGTCGTGCTCGGGGCGATCCAGGCTGGCGGTGGACTGGGCCTGCGCCCAGGCGCGGAAGAACAGCAGCAGGAAGCGGTGGT
Source organism: uncultured Aquimonas sp. (assembly GCF_937888285.1). GTDB lineage: Bacteria > Pseudomonadota > Gammaproteobacteria > Xanthomonadales > Xanthomonadaceae > Aquimonas. The sequence continues at coordinate 138,185 of NZ_CALART010000030.1, read as the reverse complement.
GGAAGAGGTCGGCGAACTCGGTCAGTGCGCGGTCGCCGGCGTGGATTGCGCGCTCATGTGCGTATTCGGTGTACGCCAGCGGCAATGGCCCGTTGGGGCCGAACAGGCCAAAGCTGTAGACCCGGATCTTCGGCGCGCGGCCCGGCCGCCGCTGTGCCGAGGCCAGCGCTGCCGGAGCGAAGCTGGAGCTCGGCTCCTGGCCCAGCCGGACCGGCTCAAGATGCGGGCGCGGCGCACGGCCAAAGCTTGGCGTGTGCGGGTGACTGGCCTGCAGGCGACGCAGCACGGCGAACAGGTCGTGCGCCCATGGCGCTTGTTCCAGAGCCTGCCAGAGCGTCGAGATCCCGGCGTGGGCCTCGGCACGGTCAGCCTCGCCCGCGGTGGATGCCGTGCTCGCGGCATCGACCGCGTCGGGTTCATTCGCTGCCGCCAGCGCGGGCTCCGGGATGCCGCTCATGCGACTGGCCTCAGGCCGATCTGCGGCTGCCAGCAGGCGATCTCGCCCCGCTGCGCGCTGTGCAGGCGCGTCTCGGTGAAGCTGTTCATGCCGACATGGCGGGCCAGGAAACGTTGCAGCACGGCGCCGAACACATAGGCGCTGCTGCCGGCGAACAGGCCTTCGTCGACTTCGACCGAGACGCCCACGCCGCGCCCATAGGTGAGCGGACCCGCACCCGGCAGCCGGCGAGTGATCGGCTGCAGCCGCGAGCGCAGAGGGCTGGCCGCATGGCGCGCCACCGCGGGCTCGCCGAGTGCGGCGTACAGCGACAGCAGTTCGCGCAGGGCGAGCGCGCCATCGCCTTCGTCAAGGCCCACCAGGGTGGAGTGGCCGAGCGAGAGCTGGCTGATCAGTCGCCAGTTGATCGAGCCTTCCGGCACCGCGGGCGCCGGCCGGGTGGGGCCGTGCAGGATGCGCACGGCGGCCACCGGCAGGGTGTCGGTCGGCACGAAGTCGCGCGTGCCGCCGGTCGACATCAGCAGGGGCAGATCGCGATTGGTCACGGTCATGGACACGCCAAGCTGGCGCAGCCGTGAAGCGAATGGCGCTTCGTTCTGGTCGACCAGGCTGAGGAAAGTTTCCGAGCCGATATAGCTGGATCGCGCGCCGTGGCGGAGGATGCTGTCGGACACCCTGCGCGGTTCGCGCCGCAGCGAGAAGTAGGCGCCGTGGTTGCCGCGGTCACCGGCGAGGCTGCGATAGAAGGGCCGGAACTGGGCTTCGATCGCATTGTCCCGGCCGAAACCCTCGACCGACTGCACCGAGTGCACCTCGAAATCGAGCGGCGCTGCGCGGTCGGCCACCAGATGCAGCTCGAAGCGGCTGTCGTCGACCAGGATGCGGTCGGCACGCTTCTCGATGAGATTCACCGCCGGCGTGCAGTACAGCGCCAGCCGGTTCGCATCGACCTGGGCTTCGAGGTCGGCCGCATCGCGGTCGAGCAGCAGGCGCACTTCGAAGGATTTCAGGCCCTCGCACTCGCGCAGCGCGGCGCGCAGCCCGCGTAGTTCGATGAAGTTGAAGCGTGCCGGGCAGGCGAAATATTCGTGCAGCAGGCGGTAGCCCTGGAAGCCGCGGCTGCTGTAGGGCAGCAGGGACTCGCTCTCGTCGAAGCCGATGCCGAACACGCCGGCGCCGGGGGTTCTCAGGGTTTGCCACGCGCCCTGGGCCTTGCCGGTGCAGCGCAGCTGCAGCTCGATGCCGTGGCCGCAGACGAGTTCGTACAGGCGCGTCGCGAGATCGGGACTGGCATTGAGGTAGAGCGGCAGGCGATCGGGCGGTTCGGCGCCGCCCGAAAGCGGCGCAGCCAGCTGGAACACCAGCCGCAGCGCTGCCCGCGCACGTCGGGCTGAAGCACCGAAGGACTGCCCGCCCGGCGCGCCTTCGAGACGGGCGGTCTCAAGCGTCAGCGGCCACAGCTCGACCTCGTGCGCGGTCCGGAACTCGCAGCCCGTACGCGTCTCATTGGCGGCCGCAGCGCGCAGGCGCTGTCCGCGCGGCAGGGTGAAGCTGGCACCGGCACCGCCGGGCATTTCGCCGGGGGTGAACTGCACCACGCAGATGCTGGGCGTCGGCGCGAGGTAGTTCGGATAGATCACCTCCAGCAGGCGCTGGGCGAAGCGCGGGAATTCGGCGTCCATCTTCAGCTGGACGCGCGCGCTCAGGAAAGCCATGCCCTCGAGCAGGCGCTCGACATAGGGATCGGCGACCTCGAAGCCGCGCAGGTCGAGGCGCGCAGCGATCTTCGGGAACTCCGCCGCGAACTCGGCGCCGGCTTCGCGCAGGTAGGCGAGTTCAGTGTTGTAGTAGTCGAGCAGGCGCGGGTCCACGGCGGCTCCTAGCTGGCCGTGGCGTCGACGAGCGCGATCTGTCCGCACTCGAGGTCGACGCGCGAACGCAGCAGCAGCTCGATGGGATAAGGCTCGGCCCAGAGCTGGCCGCGGATTTCCATTGACAGGTGGTTGCGCGTGGCCTGCTCGCCGTCCGAGCTGATCACCTTGACGCGCAGGCTTTCCGGCAGGATGCGCGGCTCGAAGCGGCGGATGCTTTCGGTGACCGCGATCTCGAGGGATTTCAGATCGTCTTCCACCAGATACTTGCCGGATAGCGCCTGCACGCCGAAGTTCAGCACTGACTCGCGCACGCTGGGCACGCCGTCAAAGGCGATCTCGGATTCGGCGCTGGTCGTATTCAGCAGCCATGCCAGATCGCGCAGCACGCTGCGGCGGAACTCGGCCTTGCTCATGCTGCGCGCCTGCGGCGCCTCGCGGCGCTCGTGCGGGGCGAGATCGGTGAGCCGATCGAGCAGTGCGGGCAGCAGCTGCGAGGCGCGGCCGACAGGACTCGGCGACTCAGGCATGACCGCTCGCCAGTGCAGGGCTGTCGATGCGCTCGATGCAGCGCGTCGCCAGCATGGCGTGCTCGCCGAGATCGCTGGTCCACATGCGCTGGCCCAGGCCCGTCCAACCCGCCTCGCCGGCTTCGCTCCAGACGGTGAGGGCGCTGCGGCGCAGGGCGTCCTCGTTGCTGGCTTCACTGCCGGGGTAGCGCACCGGTAGCAGTACGGGGTGCGCGCCGCCGTTGGTCAGCACCAGCCGCGCGGGCAGCCAGACGAGATCGCGGAGATCGGTGGGGGCCTCGAGTTCGAGGCGCTGGATGTCCTCGAAGGGAATCCAGTAGTACTGGCCGTTGAGAAAAGCTTCAATGCAGGGGCCGATGCGGCTGTCGGCATCGGCAAGCCACTCGGCATCGGCGGCATCGACCCTGAATGCGGTCGGCTCGGCCGCCTCGAAGGCCTGCGACTGCAGGGCATCCGCGGCTGCATGTTCACCCGCAGCGCGATGCCGCAGCGCCTGTGCCAGCCAGGCGAACCAGGGTGCGGGCGTGCCCAAGGTCGCGGGTGAGGACTCGCCTGCGAACACGCGCGCGCGCTGCAGCTCGCAGCGGATCGCCTCGCGATAGGCCTGGGCAAAGGGCAGGGAGCCCGCATCGGCCAGGGCTACGGCCTGCAGCTGACCGAGCGAGCGTTCCCACTGGCCAAGCAGCATGCACAGCTGGGCGAGATGGATCCGCAGGCGGGTGTCCGCGGGTGATTTGCGGACCTGGCTCATCAGCAGCGACAGTTGATCGTCCAGCGGTGCCTGCGCAGGCCGCACGGAGGGCGTGGCGTTCATCAGGAAATCCATGGCGGAGCGGCCTCCGCAGCGGGCAATGGGCAAACCGGGCGAAGCTCTGAGCCGCGCTTCCAGCGCGGCCTGCCGATGGATCCAGAGCGATGGCCGAGTCGGTGTTGGCTGCAGCTTCCGCAGCGCCGAACCACCCGGGGTTCGGCGTGCGGCTCTCCCACCCGAAGGTGGGGGCGGTGATCAGGCGGCCTTGTTCTGCTTGACGTCCCAGGCGCCGGTAACGGCCGCGCCCAGCGAGCCGTCGGAGTTCTGGTCCTTCACCTCAACACTCATCTTGCCGTAGGACACGCCGACTTCCTCAATCACACGCGGGCTCTCGGTGTTGCTGATGTTGGTGACCGAAGTGATGAATACCTCATTCAGGGTCACCTTCATGTACTCCTGCTGGCCGTCGCCGACCTTGCAGACCGACAGCACCAGCTTGTCGAGGTGCTTGCCCGAAGCGCAGTGCTTCATCAGGTTCGGCGAGGCCTTGTCGACGAAGTGGGTGAACTTCAGTTCGCTGAAGTTTGCCTTGCCGACGCCGCTGCCGCCGCCGGTGTGCGCGGATGACGACTGGTGCACCGAATAGCCCCAGCTCAGAACGTCGATCCAGCCCTTGTGCTTGCTGTCCGTCGAGCTGCCGGGGGTGTTGGAAAGTTCAATGAACATTTCCTGCAGGGAGTCCTTGGGCGCCGAGTTGCCGACCTGGGCGCCCAGCATGGGATTGCCGAATCCAACAGTTGCCATTTTTTCATCCTCACTTTTCAGGGGTGGAGCCGCCGTGGCGCTGTGCGCCCTGACGGGGTCTTCGCCGCGACGCGTTGGGTCACGTCGGGTGAATCAGCTGCCGCCGGCCTTCACCGAGGGCAGTTTGGAAACGAGTCGCAGGGAAACCGTCAGGCCTTCCAGCTGGTAGTGCGGGCGCAGGAAGAACTTCGAGGTGTAGTAGCCGGGGTTGTCTGCGACTTCCTCGACCACGACTTCGGCATCGGCCAGCGGCTTGGTGGCTTTGGTCTGCTGCGAGGAGTTCAACGGATCGCCGTCGACGTAGTTCATGATCCAGTCGTTCAGCCAGCGCTCCATGTCGTGACGCTCCATGAATGAACCGATCTTGTCACGAACAATGCACTTAAGGTAGTGGGCGAAGCGGCAGCAGGCGAACAGATACGGAAGCCGCGCGGCGAGGTTGGCGTTGGCGGTTGCGTCAGGGTCGTAGTACTCGGAAGGCTTCTGCAGCGACTGCGCGCCGATGAACGCGGCGATGTCGGTGTTCTTGCGGTGGATCAGCGGCATGAAGCCGTTCTTGGCCAGCTCGGCCTCGCGGCGGTCCGAGATCGCGATCTCGGTCGGGCACTTCATGTCGACACCGCCGTCATCGGACGGGAAAGTGTGGGTGGGTAGACCCTCGACCGCGCCGCCGCTCTCCACACCGCGGATCGACGAGCACCAGCCGTAGTACTTGAAGGAGCGGTTGATGTTCACAGCCATTGCGTAGGCCGAGTTGGCCCAGCAGTAGGCGCCGTGGTTGCTTCCGTCGGTCGACTCCTCGAAGTCGAACTCGTCGATCGGGTTGGTCTTGACGCCATAGGGCAGGCGCGCCAGGAAGCGCGGCATGGTCAGGCCGATGTAGCGGGAATCCTCGGAGTTGCGCAGGCTGCGCCAAGCGGTGTACTCGGTGTTCTCGAAGATCTTGGTGAGATCGCGCGGATTGGCCAGCTCCTGCCAGGATTCCATCTGCATCACGGTGGGGGCCGCGCCGGCGATGAAGGGGCAGTGCGAGGCCGCTGCGATCTTGGCCATCTCGCCCAGCAGCTCGACGTCGGGCGGGCTGTGGTCGAAGTGGTAGTCACCCACCACGCAGCCATAGGGCGTGCCGCCGAGCTGGTCGTACTCGGCTTCGTAGATCTTCTTGAAGATCGGGCTCTGGTCCCAGCCGATGCCCTTGTGCCGGCGCAGCGTGCGGTGCAGCTCGCGCTTGGCGATCGGCATGAAGCGGATCTTCAGCATCTCATCCACCTCGGTGTTGTTGACGAGGTAGTGGAGACCGCGCCACGCGCTTTCGAGCTGCTGGAAATCGGCGTGGTGGATGATCGCGTTGACCTGCTCGGAGAGCTTGCGGTCGATCTCGGCGATGATCGCCTCGATCGCCTGGTAGGCATCGCTGCCGATGGTCAGGCTGTTGGAAAGCGCCTGCTCGGCGAGCGTTCGCACCGCCGATGCGACGGCATCGCGCGCCTCGTCGGTCTTGGGCTTGAACTCCTTCTGCAGCAGGCTGGAGAACTCGTCGGCATGCAGTTCGGCGCTGAGCGGCTGCTTCAGTGCGGCGTTGGCGTTGGCCATGGGGGTGTCCTCGGTGCGGATCGACGCGATCAGTCGTTGCCGGTAGTGGCGGCTTCAGCGGGCTTGCTCGGTTGCGGCGTCGCAGCCAGCGCCTTCAGCAGGGTCGGGTCGCCCAGCACCTTGCCGATGAGCTCTTCCGCGCCGGTCTTGCCGTCCATGTAGGTCAGCAGGTTGTTCAGCTGGGTGCGAGCATCCAGCAGCTTGGACAGCGCCTCGACCTTGCGCGCGATGGCGCCCGGCGAGAAGTCGTCCATGCTTTCGAAGGCGATATCGATCGCCAGGTTGCCCTCGCCGGTCAGCGTGTTGGGCACGGCAAAGGAAACGCGTGGGCGGATCGCCTTCATGCGCTCGTCGAAGTTGTCGATGTCGATCTCAAGAAACTTGCGATCGGCGACCGGCGGCAGGTCCGCTCCGGACTTGCCGGCGAGGTCTGCCATCACGCCCATCACGAAGGGGATCTGGACCTTCTTCTCCGAGCCGTAGATCTCGACGTCGTACTCGATCTGCACGCGCGGAGCCCGGTTGCGGGCGATGAACTTCTGGCCGCTGTTCTTGTTGCTGGTGGTGAACTTCGAGGCGCTCATTCGGAGGCTCCTGGCTGCGCGTGGCTGTCGGTCGAACGGGTGTGGTGTGTGGCGGCGAGAGCGGGGCTCATGAGCGCAGGCCTGCAAGGTGCTCGGCCTGCGCCACGCCATCGGGCGCGAAGTCGCGCAGGATGCTGAGGAAGTCCTGGCCGATCATTCCGCGCGCGCGGCGGATCAGCAGCGGCGCAGGGTTGGCGGGTTCATGGACTTCGAGGAACCGGCAGACTTCCTCGAGGATGCGGATCGCGTCTTGGCGCGAGCGCAGGGCCGGAAGGCCGGCTGCCATCGAAACGGCGTCGCGTGCCTCCATCGCCGCTTCCTCGCGCTCCGCAGCGTCCGCGCTGTCCGCCTCTGGCGGCTTGAGCGCGGCTGTCAGCGTCATCAGCGGTCGCAGATCGGGCGCGTTCTCGACGCCGAGTTCCAGTCGCAGGCGCTCCTGCAGACGCCGCAGGGACTCGTGCAGGAGCGCCAGCGCCTCAAGCTCGGGGTTGCCGGCAAGCTGTTCGTCCTGCAGCAGCTGGTGCAGCTGCTGGCGGCTGAGCGGCGCGCCCTCGCGACCGGCGGCGCTGCGTTCCAGCTCCGCGAGTTCGAAGCTGCCCATCAGCCGCGTGGGCAGCTTGAGCACGCGCAGATCGCCCAGCAGGCCCTCGCTTGCAGCGAGCACTGCGAGCGCATTCGCGCGCGGCAGCGGGTCGCGTTCGCCGTCGATCTCCAGTCGCGGGTGCAGGGCTTCGCCGAAGACGTCGAGCAGGCTCTCGATCAGCGCGAGCCCATGGCGCGCGCCGCGGGCGCCACGCGTGCGGGTGAGTGCGCGCGTGATCATCACCGCGAGGCGCAGGTCGCGACAGCGCTCCATCAGATCGCTGGCCTGGCTCAGGACGCGTGTGAAGTCGGCGCCCTCGGCGGCGATGATGGTGTCGCCGTACTGGCGCTCCGGCGTGCCAGCGATCGCCCGCTCAAGCTCGATGAAATCGCTGTCGTAATCGATTTCCGGGCCGCAGGGCTCCTGCCCGTCAAGCGGGAGCAGCAGGGCGTTGAAATCGGGCAGGTCGGCGCTCATGCGCTCAGCGGCCCTGGGCCGCCTTGGCCTCCGCGTAGGCCTGACCCCACAGCGGATGGCCCTGCTCGGCGGCTTCGAGATCGAAGCCGGGATCGAGCTGGAACGCACGCTCGAACGACTGCCGGCACAGCTGTGGTCGCTCGCTCACGCAGTAGGTGAAGGCCAGGAACTTGAGCGCGCGCAGCTGCTGGGACTGGCTGGCCTGCCAGACCTCGGGCGTGAGCAGCATATGTTCGGCCTCGGGATAGTTGCCCGCTTCGAAGTGGGCGACGCCAAGATCGACGTGTCTTCGACCGGCGGCTTCGCGCGCCATCGCCGCGCGCTCCTCGGCCGTGGGCTCGGGCGGCGGCGGCGGTGGCGCCACCGTCTTCTGGCTGGGGCAGCCGGCAAGGCTGAGCGTGATCACGGCAAGCGCCGCGCCGGCTTTGAATCGATTCCACATGTGCAACTTCTCCCCCTGGGTGATTCGATGGATGCGCTCAGCCGCCGTCGGCGCCGAACCTGTGCTCGATGGCCGGGTGCTCGCCCTGGCGGACGTTGACTTCGACGGTCCTGGCCGGAAATGCCGGGTTGCGAAGCTCGATGCGGTGTTGCCCCACAGGCAGCTTCAACTCGCGCAGCGGCGGACTCACCCCTTTGCGCTCGCCGCCCACCCAGAGTTCAGCCCAGGGACTCACGCTGATCCGGACGCTGACCAGATCGGCCTGGGCCTGGCCGGCGCGGCGCCCGGCCGGCGCGCTTGCAGGTGAGGCGGTGCTTTCCTGGGGGCGGCTGGACGTCGCGTCAGTTCGGTCTTCGTCCGATCTGCCGGCTGCGTCCGGTGCCGCACCGTCGCGCAGGTCGACCAGCGCCAGCGGCTGCGTCGAGGTCGTCGCCAGGACGGCATCCGCGGACGCCCACACGTCGTCGGGGATTGCCGCAGACGGCTGGGGCTGGGTCTCTGGATTCAAGCTCGCCGCGGTGGCGGACATCGTCGTGGCTGGCTGCGGCGCAAGGACTTCGATCGGGTTGATCGCGCCTGCAGCCGGGCCAGGTGAAGCCTCTGGCCTTGGCACGCTGTCTGCCGCTGCCTCCGGCGCTGCGCTTGAGCGCTCTGTTGCAACGACCGGAGTCGCCACTGGAGCGAGGCGGCGAGCGCTGCGGGTGTCCTCGGTTGCCGCACTGGTCGGCGCTTCCGCATCCGTCTCGGCGCTCCCGGACAACAGCCACCAACCGCCAAGGGCACTCAGCAGCACGGCCCCGCACAGCATCGCGATGCGCGGCAGGTGGTGTCCGCCGGCTGAGGCGACCGGGGTCTCCGTGTCGATGCGCGCTTCAAGACGCGATTCACTGACTACGCGCACGTCGCCAGTGTTCGGCAGCAGCTTGCCGGCGACCAGGTCCTCAACGTCCTTGAACACCGGTGCTGCCGGCGCAGGCGCCGGGGCTGCCAGCGGATTGGCGGCTGCGGTCGCAGCCGTTTGCGTGGGCGCACCCTCTGCGTTGCCCGGCGAGGGCGCGGTGGTGGGCGCGGCGATTGGCTGGGCCCCTTCCGAGCCGGCCATGGTCGCGCTGGCCCCGGCACTCGAGGATGCAGCGAGCTGGGCCGCGATGTCGGCCATTTCCTCGGCGCTGACGATGGCCGTAATGGCTTCGTCCACGTGCAGCGCGTCGAGCGCACGTTCGGCTGCCAGGCGGTCCGGACCGGCCGCGTGCACTTCGTCAAAGGCCAGCAGAGCGCGGAGTTCTGCCGCTGACTGTGGTCGGTCGGCCGGCTGCAGCGCCAGCGCCGCATCGATGCCCTGCAGGAATCGCGTGCTGAAGCCGGCGCGCGGCGTTTCCGCCAGCAGCGGACGGGAATCCTTCATCACGCGCGAGATCGACGCCTGCGGCGGTGCGCCCGTCACCGCGAAATGCAGCACCGCGCCGAAAGCATAGACATCCGTCCATGGGCCCTGTGGCAGCGAGAACTCGCCGGAGTACTGCTCCAGCGGCGCGTAGCCGGGCTTGACCACCACCGTCACGCACTGCTCGCGGTCGCCCAAGATCTCGCGCGCCGAGCCGAGGTCGAGCAGCACCGCGCGGTCGTCGCGCTGGATCAGGATGTTGTCTGGCGCGATATCGCGGTGGAACACGCTGCGCTCGTGCAGCAGTTCCAGCACGTCCAGCACGGGCGCAAGGGTGCGTTTCAGCCAGTTCTCGTCGCATCTCGGGCCGCGCTCGCGCAGAACCTGGCGAAGCGTGCGGCCGTGGTAGCGCGGCATCACCATGTAAGCCGTGCCGTTCTGCTCCCAGAACTGCAGGACTTCGACGAGGGCAGGGTGCTTGAACTGTGCCAGCAGCCGGGCCTCGTTCATGAAGCCGGCGAGGCCTGCACTGAAGCTCTCTTCGTGCTGCTCCGAACGCACCCGTACGCTGAAGCCGTCGTCGCGTCGAGCCAGGCTGGCAGGGATGTACTCCTTGATCGCGACCTCACGCCCCAGGCGCTGGTCCATGGCGGCGTAGACGATGCTGAAGCCGCCCTCGCCGATCACGCCGGTCAATTCGAATTCGCGCAGGCGGCTGCCTACAGGGAGCGCGCTCGCCGAACCCGGCACCGCGGCCGCATCAGCGCTGGTGCCGATGCCACGAGACTGCGCGGCGTGCGTGGGCTTCAGAGTGGCGTGGTCCATATCCCTGCGGAGCGTTGGGAGCAAAAAGAGAGGCGGATGAATGGTCGAACGGGCGCATGGTCCGCCCAGCGATAAGTCACGATGCAACGAATCGACGCAGATTGGCAAGCGACGATTGCCGCTTTGTGACGGCAATTGTCACGCGTCGAGCTCGGGCGCGTGACGGCTGATGCGGCGGCGCTGCGTGGAAAATCAAGCACTTGCAGAACAGTGCGTGGGCGGCGCCTGGGGGGCGGTGGCCGGTGCTCGCGTCGCCGCATGTTTGGCAAAAAAGCGCGTAAAAACAATAATTTGGAAGTATTTTGGGAGCATCTTCCGTTCGTCGGACGCTTGCCCACGGTGGTCGGTCTTGGAGCCTATGCCCCTGATTCGTGCGTTGCGTGGGACTTTCCGGGCGGATGCCCGTCCAGTGCTTGCCGATGAGATTGTGACATGGTGATCTACAGCACAAATCACCGTAAGACCAGTCTTGAGGCGCTGCCTACGCTCTGTTAGCGTCCCCACGCTCGGCAGCTGGCGCTGATCGTCCATCGCCGCGCGGGCTGTCCGGGCGCGCTTGCGCCCTTGGCCTGTACTTACGTTTCCGGGAATCTTGAATGACCGCCGCCACGCTTGAGCTGCATGTGCTGTCCTATGCGGGTAGCGAGGCCTCGACCGGCAGCGCCGTGCGCATCGGCCACAGCCCGGTGAGCATTGGGCGCTCGCCTGCCTGCCACCTCGCACTGGAAGACCCGGAGCGCCTGATCTCGCGCAGCCACCTTGCTGCCTGGCTCGACGGCCATGGCAAGGCCTGGGTCCGGAACGCCAGCGGCACCACGCCCGTCTTCATCGAAGGGCAGGAGCTGCCGCCCGGCGCGCAGACTGCTCTGCGCGCCGGGCAGACCCTCGTCTTGGGGCGCTACCTGCTGGGTGTCCGTACGGCCCTGGCCGAGTTGCATGCGGCTTCTGCACCGGCTTTCCCTGCGGCGGGCAACCCTGCCGAGGGCGCAGCGACGATCGGTGCCGCGTCGACGTTCGCGCCGATTCCCGAGGAGTTCGACGTGTTCGCGGCTCCGCAGGCGCCGCGCTCGGCGTCGGGCGGCAGCGACACAGGCTGCGGCCTTGCCGAGTTCTCGGGTGAGGCCGCAGCGCTGTCCGAAGTGTTCGACAATCTGCCGGACTTCGACGCGCGCGGGCCCAGCCAGGCCCCCGAGGTGCTCGACCTGGTGCGTGCCGGCTCAAGTGCAGGTTCTGGACCCGCCCGCGGTCAGTTCGTCGATCCCCTGGCAGGTCTGCTGGGAGGTTCGGGGCAGCTTCTGGACTTTGCGTCTTCTGATGAGTCGGCGATCGCCGGTTCGATCAGCGAGGGCGGTGGCGAAGTCGACGGACTGTTCCGAATGCCGGTGACGGCCAGCGCGGAGCCGCCCGCAAGCGCGCAAGGCATTGGGCTCGGTGCTGGTGGCGAGCCTCCCGCGGCGCAGACCGTTGCGGCATCCAGCGCGGGTTCGCTCGATCCACTCGCACTCGACCTCGGGGCCCTCGGAGCAGGTGATGCCGGCGACGGTCAGTCCCTGTTGGATCTGATCGGAGAACCAGGCGAGCCCGCAGCGGCGATGGTGAACGCACCGACCCCTGCGCGCTTGCCAGGGCAGGGTGCAGCGTTGTCAGGCGGCTTGCCAGCGCCGAATCAGCCTCCGCCACGCGCGGAACATCCGGTCAACGGACGCACCGCCGGTCCGCGGCCAAGGGCGCAACCCGACCTGCCTGCGCCCAGGGTGCCGGCGCAGAGTGCGCAGGTGGTCGCGGCACCGTCCAACACGCGCGCCGAAGCCCAAGACGCTAGATCGACTGCGCAGTCGGCAGCGGCACAGTCGGCCGAGGGGCGTACTGCGGAGAGGTCTGCACAGGCCGCAGACACAAAGCCTCCGCAGCGGCACGGCGCTGCAGTGCTCCGACGATCCTCTGCGCCTGCCGACGCCCTGAGCGCAGCGTTTGCGCGCGGCTGTGGACTCGATCCCGACCAGCTTGGCAGCCTCGACGAGGGGTCCCTGGAGACGCTCGGCCGGCTGTTCCAGAGCCTCGTCGCGGGCACACTGCAGCTGATCCACGCCCGCTCCTCGACCAAGGACGAGCTGCGCGCCCACATGACCATGATCGCGACGTCCGGCAACAACCCGCTGAAGTTCGCCCCCGACGCGCAGGCGGCGATGCTGCAGCTGGTCGGGCGAGGTCTGCCGGGTTTCATGCCGCCGGTCGAGGCGGTACGCGACGCCTTTGCCGACCTGAGCGCGCACCAGGTCGGCTTGCTCGCCGCCTCGCGCTCAGCGATGTACGCAATGGCCGGACGCCTGTCCCCCGAGCACATCCAGCAGCGTGTCGGTGGGCCTCGCGGCTTCTCCGGCCTGCTGCCGAGCGCCCACAAGGCCCAGCTCTGGGATGCCTTCGTCGCGGCCCACACGCAGCTGCTGGGCGAGGCACGCGAGGAGTTCGACGCCGCCTTCCAGGGCGCCTTTGTCGATGCTTACGAAGGCGAAGTCCGGCGCGTGCAGAGCGGTGGTGCGGCGTGAGCACCTTCGTCGCCCTGGGGGGCACGCGCGTCGAGTACGCCACGCTGAGCGGGCAGGGCGCGCGCAGCTACAACGAGGACGCCTGCGGCTACTGGACCTCGCCACAGGCTTCGTGCTTCGTCGTCTGCGACGGTGCCGGTGGCCACGGCGGTGGCGAGGTGGCGTCGGAGACTGCCGTGCGTACGCTGTTGAGCGCCTTTTCGGCGGCGCCTTCGCTTGACCCCGAGCACATCGCGTCGCTGATCAGCCAGACCGACACGGCGATCCGCTACGGCCAGAAGCTCACCGCCAGCCTCAACAAGATGAGTGCGACCGTCACCGCTCTGTTCATCGACGGACGCGCGCAGCGTGCGCAGTGGTCGCATCTCGGCGACACCCGCCTGTACCTGATCCGCCGGCGCGATGTGCGCTGCATGACCAAGGACCACAGCGTGGTCCAGAGCTTCGTCGATGCCGGCGTCATCGAACCCTCGGAAGTCCGCCACCACGCGCGCCGCAATCTGCTGTTCGCCGCCCTGGGCATGGGCGATGGCACCGAGCCGGCCGCCCTGCCCGGCGCCTTCGAAGTCTGCGAGGGCGATGCCTTCCTGATTTGCACGGACGGCTTCTGGGAAGCGGTCGAAGACGAGGACATGGTCGAGACCCTGCACCGCGCCGAGTCGGCCGAACAGTGGCTGGTGCTGATGGAGCAGATCGTGCTCGCGCGCGCCAGCGAGACCCAGGACAACTACAGCGCCCTGGCCGTCTGGATCGGCCAGCCGGGGGAAGTCACCCAGCCCTGGCCTGAGCTCGATGAGGCCACCCGGGGGGAGGCGTGTGCGCTGGAGCCAGCCACCGAAGCGCGCCCCTGAGTAGCTCTCCCAACCGCTGCATCCGCGCGCGCCGCGCCGGCCAGCGTCTCCCTACACTTCCGATGTCCGGATGCGAATCCATGACCACCCGTCGCACCCACGCTCCGCACGCTTCACAGCTCCAGCAACCCGGGCGCCGAAAACTGCTTGTGGTCGGCGCCGGGCTCGGCCTTGCGGCCCTGTTGCCCGGCTGCACCACGGCCCCTCGACGCACGGTGCCGGTGACTCTCGACCTTGAGTACCGCGTCGGCGCGGACGCCAATCCCGACCCGAATGGACGTCCCTCGCCGGTGCTGGTGCGCATCTACAAGCTGCGCAAGCTGGAGCAGTTCAAGGTGATGGACTATTTCGCCCTGAGCGCGCAGCCGAACCATGCCGAGTTCAGCCTGGAAGAGGAGTTCTCTCTGCAGCCGGGCGCGCAGGGGCGGCGCAGCTACACGCTGGAGCCCGACCAGATCGGCTTTGGCGTGGTCGCCGCCTATCGCGACATCGGCATCAGCCGCTGGCGCGCCAGCGAGGAGCTGCCGCCGCTCAAGGTCTCGCGCATCAAGCTGCCCGAGGTGCTGACCCGCGCCGATCCGGTGATGAGCTATCGCCTCGATGTGGGTCGGAACCAGCTCGCTCTGGCGCGGCTGGAGCGTCGCTGATGTCGGACCGCCAGCGGGTCGCCTGGGCCGAGGGCATGTTCCTTCGGCCGCAGCACTTCCAGCAGCACACGCGCTACCAGGAGTTCTTCGCGCACCAGCGTGCGCTCTCGGGCGAGCCGCACTACTGGGGCTTCAGGCGGCTTGAGATCGACGAGGCGGCGCTCGCCGTCGGCAAGCTCGCGCTGCGTGCGGCCGAGGGCGTGCTGCCCGATGGCACGCCGTTCTCGCTGCCCCAGCACGCCGAGCTGCCGCCTGCGATCAGCTTCGAGGAGGGCGCGGTCGGCCAGCTGATCCATCTCGCCCTGCCGCTGTCGCGCGAGGGCGCGGAGACCGTGCTGTTCGACGAGAACCCGGCCTCGCTGGCGCGCTTCCGGGTGCGCGATGCGCTGCTGCGCGATGAGAACAGCTTCGCCGGCGAGCCCGCCGAGGTCCAGCTGGCCGAGCCGCGCCTGCGGCTGGTCGACGGGCGTGGGCTGGACGAGGGCTGGCTCGGTCTCGGTGTGGCGCGCGTGGTGGAGTGCCGCAGCGATCGCTTGCTGGTGCTCGATCGCGACTACATCCCGCCGGTGCTGCGGATCGACGCGCACAGCCAGGTGATGGGCTTCCTGCGCGAGGTCGAAGGCCTGGTCGAGCAGCGCGCCGACGCGCTGGCCGGGCGCCTGCAGCAGCCGGGCCGCGGCGGCATCTCGGAGGTCGGCGAGTTCCTGCTGCTGCAGCTGCTGAATCGGGCGGAGTCCAGTTTCCGCCATCTGGAAAGCAGCCCGGGCCTGCCGCCCGAGCGCCTGTACTCCGAGCTGGTCGCGCTGGCCGGCGAGCTCTGCACCTTTGTCGAGGCCGGGCGGCGACCGCCGGCGGACTGGCCGCCATATCGGCATGACGCGCTGCGCGAGTCGCTGTTCCCGCTACTGGTCCATCTGCGCCGGGCGCTGTCCTCGGTGCTGGAGCAGAACGCCATCCAGATCGATCTGCAGCTGCGCAACTATGGGGTGCGGATCGGTCAGGTCAACGATCGCGAGCTGCTGAAGTCCGCCCAGTTCGTGCTGGCGGTGCACGCCGCGGCGCCGCCCGAGGTGCTGCGCGCGCATTTCCCGACCCAGGTCAAGATCGGCCCGGCCGAGCGCATCCGCGACCTCGTCAACCTGCAGCTGCCGGGCGTCGGCCTGCGCCTGCTGCCGGTGGCGCCGCGGCAGATTCCGTATCACGCGGGCTTCCACTACTTCGAGATGGACACCAGCGTCGACCTGTGGAAGCAGCTGCAGGGCAACGGTTCGCTGGCCCTGCACGTGGCGGGTGAATTCCCCGATCTCGAACTGCAGTGCTGGGCGATCCGCCGCACATGAGTGCCTCGCCCGTCACCACTCCACTTCCTGAAACCGCGGCGCGCCGGCATCGATCGGAGCGCGCCGGAGGACGCGCGTACCCATGACCGCCGCCGTGATCGGGCAGCAGCCCAACAACCGCACCTTCGTGATGCCCAGCCCCGGAGGCGCCGCGGCGCCCGGCGAGCCCCTGACGGCGCCGGACCTGCCGGCGCGCTTCGACGTGCGCGCCGGCGGCACGCCGCTGCTGGCGGCGGCCAATCCGCTGCTCAACCTCGTGTTCCAGATCCGCACCCTCGTGCACAACGCCGAGCCTGATCGGCTGCGCGCCTATCTGGTCGACGAGGTCCGCCGCTTCGAGGCGACCGCCAAGGGGCTTGGCGTCAGCAACGAGCACGTGCTGGCCGCGCGCTACTGCCTGTGCACCGTGCTCGACGAGACCGCGGCGCAGACACCCTGGGGCGGCAATGGCGCGTGGTCGCGCAACAGCCTGCTCGTCACCTTCCACAACGAAACCTGGGGCGGCGAGAAGTTCTTCCAGCTCTTGGCCAAGCTGGCGCAGGCGCCGTCGCAGCACATCGATCTGCTGGAGCTCATGTACTACTGCATCTGCCTCGGCTTCGAGGGCCGCTATCGCATCATTTCCAACGGCCAGGTGCAGCTGGAAACCCTGCGCCGCCGCCTGCTGGAGATCATCACCAGCCAGCGCGGGCAGGCGCCCGCGCCGCTGTCGCCGCGCTGGGAGGGCGTGCCGGCCGAGCGGCCGCGGGCCTGGCGGATGATCCCGGTCTGGGCCAGCGCGACGCTGGCGCTTGCCCTGCTGGTGGCGCTTTACATCGCGCTGTCGATCCTGCTGGGCGAGCGCTCGACCCCGCGCTTCGTCGCCATCACCCAACTCGAAGTGCCGGCCGCGCCGGTGGTGCCGCGCGAGGCGCCGCCGCCGGTGGTGTTCTCGCGCTTCCTGCAGGAAGAAATCAACCAGGGCCTGGTCAGCGTGCGCGAGTCGGCCGAAGCCAGCACCGTGATCCTGCATGGCAGCGGGCTGTTCGAATCGGGCAGCACGGCGCCGCGGCCGCAGTACGAGCGCATCATCCTGCGCGTGGCCGAAGCCATCGGTGAGCTGCCGGTGCGTCCGCGCGTACTGGTCGAGGGGCATACCGACAACATTCCCATCCGCAGCCTGCGCTTCCCGTCCAACTGGGAACTCTCGGTGGAGCGCGCGCGCTCTGTCGCCCTTGTGC
Source organism: uncultured Aquimonas sp. (assembly GCF_937888285.1). Lineage (GTDB taxonomy): Bacteria > Pseudomonadota > Gammaproteobacteria > Xanthomonadales > Xanthomonadaceae > Aquimonas. The sequence goes on along the minus strand of NZ_CALART010000030.1, from coordinate 121,280 downwards.
TCGGACGAACCCTGGGCGGCGAGTTCCAGATCGAGTACGAGGGCCGCGGCGAAGCGCGTCCGGTCGCCGACAATGCCAGCGCCGAAGGCCGCGCCCAGAACCGTCGCGTCGAGATCACGGTGTTCGCCACGCCGGCCCAGCTCGTGCGGGAGGTGCGCTGATGCTCGCGCGTCTGTTCGGCCTGCTGTTCCACCGCCGCGTGTTCATTGCGCTCGGCCTGGTCCTGCTGGCGCTGTTGATCTGGTTCGCCGGGCCGCTGTTCGCCTTCGCCGAGTGGCGGCCGCTGGAGCCGGTGCGCGTGCGCCTGTGGATCATCGGCCTGCTGTTCGGCCTGGTCCTGCTGCGGATCATTGCCCGGGTCTGGCGCGCGAAGCGCATGAATGCGCGCCTGGTCGACGCCGTGCTCGGCCTGCGCGGCCAGCCCGAAGGCCCGGAAGACCCGAACAAGCCGGCGCTGGACGCGCTGCGCGCGGACTTCCAGCGTGCGCTCGTGCAGATGCGCGACACCCGCTTCAGCGGCAGGGAAGGCGAGGGCTTCTGGTCGCGGCTCGGCCGCCGCTATGTCTACCAGATGCCCTGGTACGTCTTCATCGGCGCGCCCGGCTCGGGCAAGACCACGGCCCTGGTCAACAGTGGACTGCGCTTTCCGCTGGCGCAGACGCTCGGCAAGGAAAGCGTGCGCGGCGTCGGCGGCACCCGCAGCTGCGACTGGTGGTTCGCTGAAGAAGCGGTGCTGCTGGACACCGCCGGCCGCTACACCACCCAGGAGAGCAATGCCGAGGCCGATCGCGCCGAGTGGGAGGGCTTTCTCGGTCTGCTGAAGCGGTTCCGCCCGCGCCAGCCGCTGAACGGCGCCATCCTCACTCTGTCCGTGCAGGATCTGCTGTCGGCGGACGAAACCGAGCGGCGCCGCCACGCCGAGCGCCTGCGTGCACGCCTGCTGGAGCTCACCGGCAACCTCGGCATCGCCTTTCCGATCTACGTGCTGGTGACCAAGGCCGACCAGCTCGGCGGATTCAACGAGTTCTTCGAGCGCCTGAGCAAGGAGGAGCGCGCCCAGGTCTGGGGCGCCACCCTGCCGCTGCCGGCGCAACCCGAGGCGGGACGTGACGATCTCGACGTGCTGCTGCAGCGCGAACTCGAAGCGCTGAACCGTCGCCTGTTCGAGCGCCTGCCCGAGGTGCTGCTGCATGAACTCGACCCGGCGCGGCGAGCCCGCGCCTATGCGCTGCCCCAGCATTTCGCCGGTCTGCTCGCGCCCCTGCGCGAGGTGCTGGGCGAAGTCTTCGCCGGCAAACGCTTCGGGCCGGCGGCCATGCTGCGCGGCATTTACTTCACCAGTGGCACCCAGGACGGCAGCAGCTTCGATCGCCTGCTCGGCAGCCTGCAGCGCAGCCTCGGCTTCGATGCGCGCGTGGCCCTGCCCAGCCAGGCCCAGAGCGGCCGCAGCTTCTTCCTGTACGACCTGTTGCACAAGGTGGTGCTGCCCGAAGCGCATCTGGCCGGGCGTAATCGACGCGCCGAACGGCGTGAGCGCTGGTTGGGTGCCGCCGGGCATCTCGCGGCGCTGACGGCGGCGGTGGTGTTCGGCATCGGCATGCTCGGCAGCTATCGCGGCAACCTCGGCTATATCGGCTACGTCGACGAGAGCACCGAGGTGATCGCCGAGCACCTCGCCGAGGCGCGGCGCAGCAACAACTACACGACCAAGGTGATGCTGCCGATCCTGAGCGCGATCGAAGGCGTGGCCGACGGCCCCGACTTCGCCGCCACCGAGCCGCCGCTGCGGCTGCGCTTCGGGCTGTTCCAGGGCTTCAAGCTGGATGCGGCGGCGCGATCGACCTACCGCCGCAGCCTGGAGGCGGTGCTGCTGCCGCAGATCGTTGACCGCGTGCATGTGGTGCTGGAGAGCGCGCCTGAGGACAACCTCGAGTTCAGCTACGAAGCGCTGCGCGTGTACCTGATGCTGCACCAGCCCGAGCACTACGTGGCGCGCGAGGTCGAGGCCTTTGTCCGTGAGGATTTCGAGACCAGCCTGCCGGCCTCGATGCCGGCCAGCGAACGCGAGCTGCTGCTGCATCATCTGCAGCGGCTGCTGCACGAGGGCCAGGTGCTGCCGACGCGGGTCATGGACGAGCCGCTGGTCGAGCGCGTGCGCGACCGCCTGGGCGGCTTCTCGCTGGCGCAGCGCGGCTACAGTCGCCTGCGGCGCGAGCTGCTGGAGGAGCCGATGCGTGACTTCACGCTGGCGGACCTCGGCGGCGACCGCGCCGCGCTGGTGTTCGAAAGCGCCAGCGGCAAGGGCCTGCGCACCGGCGTGCCGGGCCTGTTCACCCATCACGGCTACCACAAGGTGTTCCTGCCCCAAGTGCGCTCGGTGATCGGGCGCATGCAGGACGAGGAAGCCTGGGTGCTGGGCCGGGCCGCACACACCACCGAGCGCCAGCTGCGCGACCAGGTGCAGGGCGTGCTGCCGCGGCAGATGCGCGAGCTCTACCTCAACGAATACCGCGAGAAGTGGACGGCCTTTCTCGCTGACGTGCGGATCAAGCAGCCCGGCAGCATCATGGAAAGCCGCGAGTTCGCGCGCGTGTTGGCTGCGCGCGCCGACTCGCCGCTGCGTCGCCTGCTGGAGGCGGTGGCACGCGAGACCCGCCTCTCGAAGACCGAGGAGACCACCGACAGCAACTCCTTCATGGCGCGCGCCGAGCGCCGGCTCAACGCCGAGCGCTCCTCGGTTGAGCGCATCGCAGGCCCGGTCGACCTGCTCTCGCCGAACCGGATGGAGCAGAACATCGAGCAGGTTCTGGTCGATGACCACTTCGCCTACCTGCATCAGCTGGTTGGCGACGGCTCTGCCAGCGCGCCAGTCGAGCAGATCCTCAACATGTTCAATGAACTTTACTCCGGCCTCGGATCGGTCGAGCAGGCCATCCAGGCGCGCACGCAGGCAGTGCCGCCGACCGAAATGCTGGCCAAGGTTCGCGCCGAAGCGGCGTATCTACCCGACATGGTGCGCGGCATGGTCGAAGGGCTCACCGACAGCAGCCAGCAGTTCGCCGAAGGCAATGTGCGGCAGTCGCTGGCGGCCGAGATCGACGCCGAGGTCGGGCAGTTCTGCCGCAATGCCCTGGCCGATCGCTACCCGTTTACCCGCAGCTCGATCAAGGACGTCACCTTGGGTGACTTCCAGACCCTGTTCTCGCCGGGCGGCCGATTCGACGGTGTGTTCCGCAACCGACTTGCCGCGCAGACCGACACCACGGGCCCCAACTGGCTGCTGCGCCAGGCCAGCGGTAGCACCGTGTCGATGGCGCCGTTCCAGAATGCGGCGGCGATCCGTGAGGTGTTCTTCCCGCGCGGCGGCACCATGGACCTGTCCTTCGAGCTGCGCGTCTTGACCATGGACCCGAGCATCGAGCGGCTCACCCTCGACTTTGACGGCCAGCAGTTCACCTACGACCACGGTCCCAACAACGCCTTCCGCGTCACCTGGCCGGGGCAGGGCCAGGGCACCATCCGCGCGGTCGCCGCCGGCGCCGCCAGCGGTGAGCGCACCCAGACCTGGACAGGGCCTTGGGCCCTGTTCCGGATGTTCGATGCCGCCGGCTTGCGGGTGGGCTCGGGCCCAGAGCGCTTCAACGCCACGCTCGACATCGAAGGACGCCGGGTCCAGCTCGACATCATCGCCAACAGCGTGCGCAATCCCTTCCAGATGCGCGAGCTGGTGCGCTTCCGCTGTCCTTCGCGTGCCTGAGATGCTGGAGACCAGTCTGTTCGGCAAGCTGCCGGCCCTCGGTGACTTCGTCAGCCGGGGCCCGGATGGCGACGGCGTGCGTCGGGTCGATGCCTGGCTGGCGGGCGGCATGCTGGCCCTGCAGGCGTCCTCCGAGCACTGGCTGCAGCCCTACCTGGTCAGCCCGGTCTGGCAGTGCGTGGTGCCCGCCGGGCGCCTCTGCGAACAGGCCTGCGCGGGCGCCCTGATGCCCAGCGTCGACCGTGTCGGCCGCTATTTTCCGCTGATGGTCTGGCGCCCGCTGCGCGCGCCCGTCGACGGCGCCGCCGTGGTGCGCGAGCTTGCGGGCGTGGCCGCGTGCATGCCGGCCGCCCTGCACGAGCTGCTGACGCCGGATGCGCTGCTGGATCGCCTGATCCAGCCCAATGCGCGCCATGTCGCCGCGCCTGACGGTGAGCGCTTGCTGGCCGGTTTCCACGAAGACGCCAACCTCTCGCTGTGGTGGTCGCTTGCGGGCCCGCTGGCGCCGTTCCGCTTTGTCAGCCACCGCGGGCCCGCCGACCCCGAGCTGTTTGTGAGCCTGTTCGACGGTCGCTGAGCCCGTGCGAGGCAGACGCCGGCACGTCGAAGCGCCGGCCAGCCGCGCCTCTGCCGGGTGAGGGCCTGAGCCAGTGGCTGCGGCGAACCCGAGGCCGCCGCCGGTGCACACCGTCGCGACTGCCGCTGGCCTCCACGCTCCCCGATCGCTGGCCCGCTGAGTGCGCAGCGGGCGCCGGCTGGGGCGGCATCCGGGTGGCCTGTTAGAATCCTGCCCCTTTCCCAAAGGCAGGCGGGTATCTCGCCCATGAGTTGGCTTTCCAAACTGATGCCCTCGCGGATCCGCACCGAGGGCGGCAACAAGCGCGGCGTGCCCGAAGGGCTGTGGAGCAAGTGCGACAGCTGTACCGCCGTGCTCTACCGCCCGGAGATGGAGCGCAACCTCGAGGTCTGCCCCAAGTGCGGACACCACCACGCGATCGGTGCGCGACAGCGGCTGTCGATGTTTCTGGACGTTGGCAGCGCGGTCGAGATCGCGCCGAACCTGGAGCCGACCGACGCCCTGCGCTTCCGCGACCAGAAGAAGTACAAGGACCGCATCGCCGCCGCGCAGAAACAGACCGGCGAGAAGGATGCCCTGGTCGCCATGCACGGCCGCCTGAAGGGCCTGCCGCTCGCGGCCTGCGCGTTCGAGTTCCGCTACATGGGCGGCTCGATGGGCTCGGTGGTCGGCGAGAAGTTCGCCCGTGCCGCCGAGTACGCCCTGGCCGAGCGCATGCCCTTCGTCTGCTTCGCCGCGACCGGCGGCGCACGCATGCAGGAGGGCCTGTTCTCGCTGATGCAGATGGCCAAGACCTCGGCGGCGCTGGGTCGCCTGCGCGCGGCCGGGCTGCCCTACATCTCGGTGCTGACCCACCCGACCACCGGCGGCGTTTCCGCCAGCCTCGGCATGCTGGGCGATCTCAATGTCGCCGAGCCGCAGGCCCTGATCGGCTTCGCCGGCCCGCGCGTGATCGAGCAGACCGTACGCGAGACCCTGCCGCAAGGTTTCCAGCGCTCGGAGTTCCTGCTGAGCCACGGCGCGATCGACCTGATCGTCGACCGGCGCGAGATGCGCGAGCGTCTCGGCGCGATCCTGGCGATGCTGATGAAGGCGCCGCGTCCGGCGCCCGAGCCCGCCGCGGAAGCAGCGGGCGCATGAGCGGCAAGCGCTGGTTCGGCACCGACGGCATCCGCGGTCGCGTCGGCGAAGGCCCGATCTCGGCCGATTTCGTGCTGAAGCTCGGCTGGGCGGCGGGCCGCGTGCTGGCCCGCGAGGGCCATGCCGGCGTTGTGATCGGCAAGGACACCCGCATCAGCGGCTACATGTTCGAGTCGGCCCTGGAAGCCGGGCTTGTCGCCGCCGGTGCCAACGTGATGCTGTTGGGGCCGATGCCGACACCGGGCGTGGCGTTCCTGACCCGCCAGCTGGGTGCGGACGCCGGCATCGTCATCAGCGCCTCGCACAATCCGCACTACGACAACGGTATCAAGTTCTTCTCCGCCGACGGCGAGAAGCTGACCGACGCCGTCGAGCACGCCATCGAAGCCGAGCTGGAGCGCGCCTTCAGCACCGTCGAGTCCGAGCAGCTGGGCAAGGCCGTGCGCATCCGCGATGCCGCCCAGCGCTACAGCAGCTTCTGCAAGTCGACGGTCGACCGTGGCTTCAGCCTGCGCGGCATGAAGATCGTGCTCGACTGCGCGCACGGCGCCAACTACCAGATCGCGCCCGAGCTGTTCCGCGAGCTCGGCGCCGACGTGATCTCGATGGGCGTCTCGCCCGACGGGCTCAACATCAACCAGGACTGCGGCAGCACCCACATGGATGCGCTGCGTTCGCTGGTGCGCGGCTCGGGTGCCGCGCTCGGCATCGCCTTCGACGGCGACGGCGACCGCGTGCTGTTCGTCGATGCCGAGGGCGGGCTGGTCGATGGCGATGCCCAGCTCTATATCCTCGCCTGCGACCGCCTGGCCCAGGGCGAGAACCCCGGCACCGTGGTCGGCACGCTGATGAGCAACTACGGCCTTGAGCGAGCCTTCGCGCAGCGCGGCATACCCTTCGTGCGCGCCAAGGTCGGCGACCGCTACGTGCTGGAGCAGCTGAAGGCCCACGGCGGGCTGATCGGCGGCGAGGCCTCGGGCCATGTGCTGGTGCTGGACAAGGCCAGTACCGGCGACGGCATCGTGAGCGCACTGCAGGTGCTGCAGGCGCTGCGCCGCAGCGGCACGTCGCTGAAGGCCCTGCAGGAGGGCCTGAGCTGGGTCCCGCAGAAGACCGTGAACGTGCGCATCACCCCGGGCGCCAAGCCGCTGGAGTCGGCAGGGGTGCAGGCCGAGGCCAAGGCGGCCGAAGCCCGGCTGGAGGGCAGGGGCCGGCTGGTCTTGCGCGCCTCCGGCACCGAACCGCTGATCCGCATTACCGTCGAAGCGGACGACGAGGCGCTGCTGCTGGATGTGCAGCAGCGCTTGCGTTCCGCTGTTGAAGCCGCGCTTTAGCGCGGCTTCAACGGCGGCGGGATTCGGGATTGGAGATTCGGGATTCGTTTTAGAGCCTTGCGACTGGGGCGAGCCTCTTGGACTCGCCCCGTATTCAGCCGTCAACGGAGCGAGCGCTTAACGTCTGCCGCGCGCTGACGACCGCGCTCTACGAATCCCGAATCCCCAATCCCGAATCCCGTCGCCTCCAAACCCCAGAACCCTGAACTCCGCCACTGCCAACAACGAAGGCGAACCAAATGTCCATCCCCACCCTAGATATCCGTCGCTTCGACACCGACCGTGATGCCTTCGTCGCCGAGCTTGGCGCGGCGTATCGCGAGTGGGGGTTCTGCGGCATCCGCGGCCACGGCATCCCGCAGGCGCAGATCGACCGCGCCTACGACGTGTTCCAGCGCTTCTTCGCGCTGCCGGACGAGGTCAAGAAGCAGTACCACGTGCCCGGCAGCGGCGGCGCCCGCGGCTACACCCCGTTCGGCATCGAGACCGCCAAAGGCGCCAAACACTTCGATCTGAAGGAGTTCTGGCACGTCGGCCGCGAGATCCCGCGCGACTCGAAGTACGCGGACGTGATGCCGGCCAACCTCTGGCCCAGCGAAGTCGCCGACTTCAAGGAGGTGGCCTACGGTCTCTACACCACGCTCGACCAGCTGGGCTCGCGCGTGCTGTCGGCGCTGGCCCTGCACATCGACCTGCCGGCCGACTGGTTTGCCGACAAGACGAACTTCGGCAATTCGATCCTGCGGCCGATCCACTACCCGCCGATCACCGCCGACGACATTCCCAACGTGCGCGCCGGCGCGCACGAGGACATCAACCTGATCACCCTGCTGGTCGGCGCATCCGCGGCCGGCCTGGAAGTGCTGTCGCGCAAGGGCGAGTGGGTGCCGTTCACCGCCGACGAGGACACCATCGTGGTCAACATCGGCGACATGCTGCAGCGCCTGACCAACCATGTGTATCCCTCGACCACCCACCGGGTCACCAACCCGCCGGGCGAGGCCGCGCGCAAGCCGCGCTACTCCACGCCCTTCTTCCTGCACCCGAATCCTGACTTCCTGATTGAGACCCTGCCGCAGTGCATTTCGGCGGAAAACCCGAACCGCTACCCCGAGCCGATCAGCTCGCACGACTACCTGATGGAGCGGCTGCGCGAGATCAAGCTGGTCTGATCACCGCGGTGGATGCATAAGGCGGCCCGGCCAAGCGCCGGGCCGCTACGTTTCTGAAGGCTGCAACTCTTCCGAGTGGGCGACACCTCGCAGTTGCGCAGCTTTCTCCCCTCTCCCCTCGTGGGAGAGGGGCCGGGGGAGAGGGGTGATCTTGCCGCGAGATGGCCCCCTCTCCCCAACCCCTTTCCCTCAGGGGGAGAGGGGCTTCAAATTGCCCACCGCGCGCCGCGTGCTGCACGCTCTGCCTCGCTCATTGGAACGCACATGAACACCTCCCCTACCCGCAGCCTCCCACGCGCCCGCTTCCATGGCTTGAGCCCGGTCGTCGCTGGCTGCTGGCGCATGGCCGAATGGGACATGGATGCGCAAGCGAGGCTGCGCTGGATCGAGGGCTGCATGGAGCTCGGCGTCACCAGCTTCGACCACGCGGACATCTATGGCGACTACGCGGTCGAGGGGCTGTTCGGCGAGGCGCTGGCGATCTCTCCATCAATCCGTGCGCGCATCCAGCTGGTCAGCAAGTGCGGTATCCGTCTGGTTTCGCCGGCGCGGCCGGGGCATCGCCTCAAGAGCTACGACACCTCGGCCGCGCACATCGCCGCCAGCGTCGACCACAGCCTGCATGCGCTGCGCACCGATCATCTCGATCTGCTGCTGATCCACCGCCCCGATCCGCTGCTCGATGTAGCCGAAGTCGCGGGCGCGTTCGAGCGTCTGCAGCGCGCCGGCAAGGTGCTGCGCTTCGGCGTGTCGAACTTCAGCCCGGCGCAGTTCGAACTGCTGGATTCGGCGGTCGAGCTGGTCACTCAGCAGGTCGAGCTGAGTCCGTTGGCGCGCGCCGTGCTGCACGACGGCACCCTGGATCACTGCCAGCAGCTCGGCGTGCAGCCGATGATCTGGAGCCCACTGGCCGGCGGGCGACTGCTGAAGGGTGAGGACGAGGATGCGCAGCGCGTGCGCGCCGAGCTCGATCGCATCGGCGCCGAGCTCGGCGTCAGCGCTGCCACCGTCGCCTATGCCTGGGGACTGCGCCATCCGAGCCGGCCGTTGGCGATCACCGGCAGCCAGCGCCCGGAGGGCATCGCCGAAGCGGTCGCGGCGACCCGGCTGCCGCTGTCGCGCGAGGATTGGCATGCGCTGTGGAGCGCTGGCGCGGGCGTGCCGGTGCCCTGATTCGCGGAAAGTGTGCTTCAGCGGTCCATGCCGACGAAGCCCATGAAGGCGAGCGCCATCAGGCCTGCGGTGATCAGCGCGATCGGCGTGCCGCGAAATGCGGCCGGCACGTCCGCCAGCTGCAGGCGCTGGCGCAGCTGGGCGAACAGCAGCAGGACCAGCGCGAAGCCCAGCGAGGCGCCGAAGCCGAACAGCAGCGCCTCCAGCAGCGAGTGCCGCGCCTGCACGTTGAGCAGGGCCACGCCCAGCACCGCGCAGTTGGTGGTGATCAGCGGCAGGTAGAGGCCCAGCACGCGATACAGCAGCGGCGCCCGCGCGCGCATCAGCAGCTCGGTGAACTGCACCACGGCGGCGATCACCAGGATGAAGCCAAGGGTGCGCAGATGGGCGAGCTCCAGCGGCTCCAGCAGCCAGGCCTGCAGTGCCCAGGCCAGCCCCGAGGACAGGGTCAGCACGAAGGCCGTGGCCAGCGACAGGCCGAGGGCCGAGTCCAAGCGCTGCGACACGCCCATGAACGGGCACAGCCCGAGGAACTTCGCCAGCACGAAGTTGTTGACGAGGGCGGCACCGAACAGCAGCAGAGCGAGGTCGGACATGGCGCGCAGTGTAGTGCAGCGCGCCCTCGCCACTGGCGATGCGGGGTCCGCCGCTGGCATGCTCGCCGCCGGTCGATGGGGGGGTGAACGATGCGAGTCCTGAAGCGCGTGGGCGTGGCACTGCTGGGTCTGCTGGTGATGGCTGCGGTGCTGCCCTATCTGCTGCCGATGCCGGGGCGCGGCCTGCCGCCGCGCAAGTCGCCCTATCTGGAAGGGCGCTTCACCGAAGTCTGCGGGCTGCGCTGGCATTTCCAGCGCTGGATGCCGGCGTCGGGCGCGGCCTCACGCGCGCGCATCGTGCTGATCCATGGCTTCGCCGGCTCAACGTTTTCGTGGCGGCTGACCGGCCCGGCGCTGGCCGAGCGTGGCCACGAGGTGCTGGCCATCGACCTGCCGCCCTACGGCTACACCACGCGCGGCGAGCCCGATGCGCCGCTGTCGCAGTGCGTCGCCAAGATCGTGCGCGATGAGGCGGGCGAGCTGCCGGTGATCGTGGTGGGCCATTCGATGGGCGCCAGCGTGGCGGCGCGGGTGTCTGCGGCGCTGGGGCCACAGGCCGCCGGCGTGGTGCTGGTCGACGGCGGGCTGGGCGGACGCAGCCGACCGCCCGGTGCGCTGGCCGGCCTGCTGCAGTACCCGCCGCTCTCGCGCTGGGCCGAAGTCGCCGCGCATTACCACATGCTCGAACCGCAGCGCTTCGCCGCACGCCTGGCCTCGGCCTACGGACGCGAGCCCACCGAAGCCGAGCTCGAAGGCTATCGCACGCCGCTGCTGCTGGCCGGCACCGCGCCGCGCGTGCTGGCGCAGGGGGCGGCCACCGAAGCCCTGGATGTGGCGGCGCTGCCCGCCGCCCAGCTGATCATTTGGGGGCGTCGCGACACCTGGGTGCCGCCTGCAGCGGCCGAGCGCACCGCGCAGGCCTTGCCGGGCGCCCGCCTCGAATGGATCGAGGAGGCCGCGCACAACCCGATGGAAACCCATCCGCAGGCCTTCATGGACATCCTTCTGGCCTTCATCGACGAGCAACTGCCAGCGCCTGCGGATACGCCTGTGCCGTAGCCCTGCGCGGCGCCTGCGCGGGCGCCGTCAGCGGGGAGACCGCACACAGGGGCGTTTGGCATGTCGCACCAAAGGTGGGCGGGCGCCCAGCCGCTGAGTCAAGGTCCATCCTCGGCACTCCGCTGCTGGAGCCTCACTGCGCAGGCGCCGAATTCATTCCGTGGAGACCGCCATGCCGCTGCCCGATGTCCTCGTCTTCCTGCACGGCTGGTCGGTGACCAGCACCGAAACCTACGGCGGCCTGCCGGAGCGACTGGCGGCCGAATACGCGGCGCGCGGTGCAGGGCTCGAACTGCGCGACATCCACCTCGGTCGCTATGTGTCCTTCCACGACGAAGTGCGGATGGAGGACCTTGCCCGCGCCCTGCAGGCGGCGTTTGAGCGCGAGCTCGGCGCCCTGGTCCAGGCCGGCCGCCGCTTCGCGGTGATCACCCACAGCACCGGTGGCCCGCTGGCCCGTGAATGGTGGTGGCGCTACCACGTGCAGCCGCGCAGCGCCCCGCCGTGCCCGATGAGCCACCTGGTGATGCTCGCGCCGGCCAACTTCGGCAGCGCCCTGGCCCAGCTCGGCAAGGGGCGCCTGAGTCGCTTGAAGACCCTCGCACAGGGCGTGGAGCCCGGCGCCGGCGTGCTCGACTGGCTGGAGCAGGGCAGCCCCGAGGCCTGGGCGCTCAACGAGGCCTGGTGCCGCGGCCGCTTCGGCGCGCCCGGTGGCGACGACGGCAGCGGCGTCTATCCCTTCGTGCTGACCGGGCAGAGCATCGATCGCAAGCTCTATGACCACCTCAACCCCTACACCGGCGAGAGCGCCAGCGACGGTGTCGTGCGCGTCGCTTCAGCCAACCTCAATGCCGGCCTGCTGGTGCTCGAGCAGGGCCGCGGCGGTGACCCGGGACGGCTGGAGCCGGTCGGCGGTCTGAAGCGCGCGCCGCGCACCGCCTTCCGGCTGATGGCCGGCGTCGCCCACTCGGGCGCCAGCATGGGCATCCTGCGCGGCGTGTCGGCGCAGGCTGGCGGGCAGGGCGACGAGACGGTGCGGGCGATCCTGCGCTGCCTGCAGGTCGGCACTCCTGCGGCCTATGCGGCGCTGGCCGATGCCTTCGATGCGGAATCCGAGGCGGTGCAGGCCGCTGAGCGGGTCGAGATCGAGCAGGTGCCGGTGCTGCCGGATCGCGTGCACATCCACGACCGCAGCAGCCTGGTGATCTTCAGGCTGCAGGACAGCGAAGGCCATGCGCTGAAGGACTACGACCTGGTCCTGACCGGCGTGCAGGACAGCCCCAACCTGCTGCCGGAGGGCTTCCTGCGCGATCGCCAGCGCAACAGCCGGCATGCGGGCACGCTCAGCTTCCTGTTCAACCACGATCTGATGACCGGCAGCGAGGCCATCGCCGATCCGCGCAAACCGGAGCGCGTGCTGCGCCCAGCGCGGCCCGGGGTGGACCGCCTGGGCCTGCAGCTGCGGGTGCGGCCCGAGCAGGGCTTCGTTCGCTACGCCGCGGCGGCGATCCACGCCGAGCCGACCCTGCTGCGGCAGGTGCTGCGCCCAAACCAGGCCACCCTGATCGATCTCCGCGTGCAGCGCGTGGTCGACCGCGCTGCGGTCGAGCTTGGGCCGGTCGGCGCGAGCAAGTCCTTCAAGGGCGTGAAGCCTGTGGGTGAGGGCGTGGCTTAGGAACGAGAGAGGGGCGTGTGGCGATGTTCTAGGCGCCCTTGGGTATGCGGCTTCGATGACGCTGCGGCGCCACTCGTGTTCGTAGGGCGGATAAGCGCAGCGCATCCGCCAGCCGGTGACGCAGACGCGGCGATTTTCCTGATGTCTCTGCCTGGATTCGGGCGTGTGGCATTGCTCTGGTACATGCGCTGCGCTTATGTACCCTACGCGCGCACCTGCCTGCGGCTTCGATGACGCTGCGGCGTCACTCGTGTTCGCAGGGAGGATAAGCGCAGCGCATCCGCCAGCGCGTGCTCTCAGGCTCACCTTGCCCGCGCCAGCCGCGCCAGCCGCGCCAGCCGCGCCTGCGCGCAAGGGCCGGCATGGCCCTGCTCATGCCCGGCCCTACTGAGAAGAGGTTCTCCGCGTAAGTGACCCCGATCGGAAGCGGCTTTGCTCAGAAGCTGAATTGTGCGCGCAGGCTGTTGAAGCGTCCGCGGTAGTCGCCGGGGCGCGGCGCGAGGGCCGTCTGCTCGGCGCGGTATTCGCTGTGCTCCAGCGCGAACTGCCAGTGCGGCCCGACGTAGAACGCAGCGCCGATACCGAGCTGGGTCTGCGTGCCCAGCGCATCATCTCCGAGGTCGAACTCCACGCGGCCCAAGCGCGCGCTCAGCTCCCAGGCGCGCTGGCCCGGCTCGAAGGCCGGCTTGCGGAGGCTGCCGTCGCGCAGGCTGCGGGCGTGGCCTCCGCTCAGCCAGCTGGCCTGCAGGTAGGCGCCTGCGCCGTCCGGGTCGGCGCCGCGACGCTGTCCCCGCAGCGCGAAAGCCTCGCCCTGCACAAGCCAGCTGCCGCGCAGCCATGCGGCTTCGGTGCCGATGCGCAGGCTGCTGTCGACCTCGCGGAAGTTGCCCACGTCGAGCGGGGTCAGCGGCAGCAGCCGCGACTCCGGACGTGCGCGCAGGCGCAGGCGCTCGTCCTCGCGCTGCTCGTAGGCGAGCGCCACGCCCAGGTGCATGTCCGGCCGCGCGGTGCGGACGAGTCGCAGGGCGGTGCCCGCGCTGCCCGACACCTGCTCGGCGTTGCCGGCGAAGGCGCTGGCCTGCAGCTGCAGGCCAGCGATCGGCTGGGTCCACATCACCCCGACGCGGCGGCCGATGGTGGAGGCATCGTGCACCTGCGAACGCTCGAGCAGGACCAGGTCGCGCGACGAGCCCAGCTCTTCCAGTGAGAACGGCTGCTTGTACTGGCCGAGCCGCAGGCGCCCACCGCCCAGCGGCAGCTCGGCGAACAGATCGGTCGCCGCCCCGCTGGCGAAATCCCATTCACCGCGCAGCTCCAGGCCCGAAGCGTGGCGTGCGCGCAGACCCAGGCGGCTGCGCCGCGCACCATCGGCGCCGTCCGATCCGCCGCCGCGCAGGCGGTAGTCGGTGTAGTCGTGCTGGAACACGCCGCTGGGCGTCACGCTCCAGTTCGAAGCGGCGCTCATCGCACTCACGGGCAGCAAAGCCACCGCCAGCAGCAGGGCAGGAGTCTTGGGAGTCATGGGCAGGGCTGGGCTGAGAAAGCGCAGACGATATTGCATTGAGATGACATATTTGTGACTTGGTCATCCAGACGTCATTCGCGTGTCATGTGGCTGTGTTCTGGCCGGTGCCGGGGCGTGGGCAGAGAGTCTCTGCAGGTCGGATGGACCTCGCGTGAGCCGAGGTGTCATCCACCGTTCATCGAGCCAGTCCGCGCCCGATCCGGCGGGTGATGGCGCGCTGCGAAGGGGTGACGCATCGATGTGCACTTGCGGCATTGGCGCGGATCCTGCTTCCTTCCAGCCATGATCCCGCCGCCATCGCGCCTGTCCGCGCTCCTGCTGTTCCTGCTCCTCTGTCTGCTGGCCGGTGTCGTCGGCGCGGCCGAGGTGGAGCTGCGCGTGGAGGTACAGCGTGTGCACGACGACGCCCCTGGAGCCTTCGAGCCCTTGCCGAACCCGGGTTGGCGCAACCGGATCCTGTCTTCCACCCAGCCGCAGGCGCGACTGCGCATCCTGCCGGCCACTGGCAGCTGGCCCGAGGGCGCCTGGGTGCTGCAGCTGCGGGTGTCACCGCTGCATCGGATCAGCCTTGAGGCCGCAGGCGAGCGCTGGCCGGCCACGCGGGCGCTCAATCCGGTGCGCGGGGTGCATGCCGGGCACGGGGATGTCGCCTTTCGTCTGGAGTCGCTGCCTGCGGCGGGTGCGCCGCTGACGGTCGACATCGACGCACGCGGCAGCCTGCCGTCCACGGTGGCGCTGCGCCTGCTGCCTGCGGCCGACTACGCCGCCGCGGATGCGGCCTGGCTGGCCTATGCCGGCGCGTCCCTGGCGGTGATGTTCACCATGGCGGTGATGGCGCTGATGTTCGCCGCCTACCTGCGCGACGCCAGCTTCGTCTGGTACGCCGCCTACCTGCTGGCCTACGTGTGGATTCTCGGCCTGCAGTCGGCCTTCCTGGCTTCACCGCTGGGCCTGCCGTTTCCAGAGGACGGCGCGCCGCTGTCAGGACGCATCGCCACCGCGGCGGCGGTGGCCTGTGCGGCGATGTTCCTCGATCGCTTCGCCAATCTGCGCCATTACGCGCCGCGGCTGCGCTGGGGCCTGCATGCGCTGGCCGCGGCCATCGTCGCCGCCAGCCTGCTGTCGCTGCTGCCGGTGCAGGCGTTGGTGCAGTTTGGCCGCGGCGTGACCAATCCACTGATCATCCTGGGCGGCCCGCTGCTGCTGATCGCCGCTCTTTGGGCGGCGGTACGGGGCTCGCGCTATGCGCTGATCTTCGCGGTCGGCTGGGCGCCGCTGCTGGCGGTGACGGTGATGGGCAGCCTGCAGATGTTCGGCCACTTCAGCCGCTGGCTGTGGCTGGACAACGCCGGCATGGCGGCGGGCGCCTTCGAAGCGCTGGTGCTGTCGGCGGGCCTGGCCTACCGCAGCATGGAGCTGCGCCGCGACCGCGACTCGGCCCGGCAGCTGGCCAGCATCGACCCACTCACCGGCCTGCTGAACCGCCGTGCCTGGAGCGAGCGCGTGCGCCGACTGATGGCGGAAGGATCCGCTCCGCTGAGCGTGCTGTTCATCGATCTCGACCACTTCAAGGCGCTGAACGACCGCCACGGCCATGATCTCGGCGACCGCGCGCTGGCCGCTGTCGCGGACTGCCTGAAGCAGAACCTGCGTGGCCAGGATCTTCTGGCCCGCCACGGCGGTGAGGAGCTGGTCGCAGCGCTGCCGGGCTGCGAGCTCGACGTGGCCGCGCGCCTGGCCGAGCAGCTGCGCCAGCGGGTCGGTCGTCTGCGCATCGAGGGCATCAGCCCGGCAGAAGCGGATTCAGCGACCCTGAGCCTGAGCATCGGCGTCGCCCGCCTGCGACCCGGTGAGACGCTGGAATCGCTGGTGCGGCGCGCGGATGCCGCCATGTACGCCGCCAAGCGCGCGGGTCGTGACCGGGTGGAAGTCGATCGGGCGGAGTAGGGGCGAAGCCTCGCGGTCGATTGGATCCCGTGCCCGGCACCAAGCGCCCCGGGCCTGGCGGCAGTGGCTACGCTGTCGCTAGTCAAAGATGGTAGATCCGCTGCGCTTATCTACCCTACGACTCGAGTGACACCTTGATTCGAACGAAGTCTCACGATGCGGCCGCAGAGGCAAGGCAAGCGCGGCTCCTCCAAAGGTGGCAGAGCGCGTGGCCAACAAGCGCGAACAGAGCGCGCCGGCTTCTCTGCCTGCAAGGCGTCTCTCGAGACGTAGGGCGGATAAGCGCAGCGCATCCGCCAGCAGGTCCAGAAGAGGCCGGGCGCCACGCGAAGCCTCGCCGCTCCAGCACTCAGGCCACGCCGAACTGATGCGGCAGCCTGCCTGCCGGCGACATCCCGCTGCGACCTTGTGGGGGCCCACTCGCAGGCGACACGCGCTGCCGCCGCCAACACGCGCAGCGCCAGCACGCGTCGCCTGAATACGTATGTAGCCCCACCCCCGCCGACACATTTGCGCTTACGTTCGCAGCCACCTCTGCTGCCCGGACCCGGCCCATGCGTGCGTTCGTCCATCCGCTTCGCTCCTGCCTCCGCCCACTGCTGATCGGCGCCTTCGTTTGCACCGGCCTGCCCGCGACTGCCGCCAGCGAGCAGGCCGCCGATGACACCGTCGAAATCCGCTCACCCGACAGCCGCACGCGCTTCGTGCTGGACACCGACGAAGGCACGCTGCGCTACAGCGTGCGTCGGGACGACGCGACGCTGATCGAGCCCTCCGCGCTCGGCTTGGTGTTCCGCGAAGCCGCTGACTTCGGCGCCGGCTTCCGCATCCTCCGCAGTGAGAGCAGCGATCACGACAGCCGCTGGGAGCAGCCCTGGGGCGAGCGCCGCTTCGTGCGCGACCACCACCGCGCGCTGCGCGTCGAACTGGCGCGCATCGCGCCACCGCACCACCGCCTCGACATCGAAGTGCGGGTGTTCAACGACGGGCTCGGCTTCCGCTATCGCGTGCCCGAACAGGACGGCCTGGCCGAGCTGCACCTGCTCGATGAGCTCACCGAATTCCGCCTGCCCCAGCCTGCGACGCTCGACGCCTGGTGGATCCCCGGCCGCGGCTGGAACCGCTACGAGTACCTCTATCGAAGCACCAAGCTGCCGGTGATCGACCGCGCGCACACGCCCGTCACCCTGCGCACGGCCAGCGGCATCCATCTCGCCATCCACGAGGCCGCACTGATCGACTATGCCTCGATGGTGCTCGACCAGCAGCGCGACGGCGTGCTCAAGGCCGACCTCACGCCCTGGCATGACGGCGTGCGCGTCCGGACGCGCGCCGGCTTCGTCACCCCCTGGCGCAGCCTGCACATCGCCGACAGCGCCATCGGGCTCATCAACTCCGACCTGATCCTCAACCTCAATGCGCCGAACGCGCTGGGCGACGTGAGCTGGGTCGAGCCCGGCAAATACGTCGGCATCTGGTGGGGCATGCATCTGGGCATGGAAACCTGGGGCAGCGGCCCGAAACACGGCGCAACCACGGCGAACGCCAGGCGCTACATCGACTTCGCCGCCGACAGCGGCTTCAGCGGCGTGCTGGTGGAAGGCTGGAACCTCGGCTGGGACGGCGACTGGTTCCACAACGGCGAAGTCTTCGACTTCACCACCGCCTACCCGGACTTCGACATCGAAGCGGTAGCCGCCTACGCGCGCGAACGCGGCGTCCGCCTCGTCGGCCACCACGAGACCTCGGGCCACGTCAGCAACTATGCGCGGCAGATGGACGCTGCCTTCGACCTCTACGAGCGCCTAGGCGTGCGCCAGGTCAAGACCGGCTACGTCGCCGACGGCGGCGGCATCAAACGCATCGACGAGCACGGCGTGCTGCGACGCGAGTGGCACGACGGCCAGTTCATGGTCAACGAGTACCTGCGCACCGCGATCGAAGCCAGCAAGCGACGCATCAGCATCAACACCCACGAGCCGATCAAGGACACCGGCCTGCGCCGCACCTACCCGAACTGGATCACCCGCGAAGGCGCACGCGGGCAGGAGTACAACGCCTGGGGCAATCCGCCCAACCCGCCCGAGCACGTCGCCCTGCTGCCATTCACGCGCATGCTCTCCGGCCCCATGGACTACACGCCCGGCATCTTCAACCTGGCCTACGAGGGCCTCGATGCGGTGAATCGCGTGCAGCACACCCTGGCCAAGGAGCTCAGCCTCTACGTGGTGCTGTACAGCCCCATCCAGATGGTGGCCGACCTGCCCGAGCACTACGCCGCCCACCCGCAGGCCTTCCAGTTCATCCGCGACGTGCCCACCGACTGGGAGGACAGCCGCGCCCTGGCCGGCGAAGTCGGCGACTACATCGCCATCGCCCGCCAGCAGCGCGGCAGCCGCGACTGGTACCTGGGCGCGCTCACCGACGAGAATCCGCGCACGCTGAGCCTGCCGCTGGATTTTCTTGAGGCGGGCGAGCGCTACTGCGCCCATCTGTATCTGGACGGCGAGGACGCGAACTGGCGCAGCAATCCGTATGCGATGCGGATCGAGAAGCGCTGGTTGCGGGCGGAGGACAGCCTAGAGCTGGTGATGGGGGCGAGCGGTGGAGCGGCGGTTAAGTTCGAGGCGGCGGTGGAGGGGTGTGAGGACTAGCTGCGACTCGCCCCAGCGAACTCTCAGGGGCTTGGAAGTGCGGGACCTTGCTCTAAACTCCCCAGAGCCGAAATGTTGCGTGGCGTTTGCTGTCAACCCGACTGCCATTGGCCTTTCCAGGAGTTTTCTCGATGCGTTGGATGCCCCTAGTTCTTTTCTTCCTCGTGGGCTGCGCCCCTGTCAGTCAGTTTCAAGGCGACCCTGTGAGGACGATCAATGACGACCTGGATCGTCAGGAAAGCGAGCGCACCACATCGACGACAGCTGCGGATCAAGGAAAGCTGATCCAGCTGTACGCGGATCTTCCTGATGTGGCCGAGGTCATCGATCGAACAGCAGAGGGCAGGGTGCTGCCTCGTCTACGCACTTCGGTCCCTCCGGCCTATCCCCGCGATGCGTTTGCTGCGGGGACAAAAGCGACGGTTCGGCTTGCATTCGTCGTCGACGAAGACGGGCGACCCACCGCCGTGCGCGCCCTGGATGCCACAGACGATCGCTTCGTGGCTCCGGCCATCGAGGCCGTCAACCAGTGGACGTTCTATCCCGGCACCACTGGCGGGCGGGTCGACAGGTTCCTGATGATTCTTCCCCTTGAGTTCGCGCCTGCACCATGAGCGTTGCTCGCGACGACCTGCTGCGCAGATGCGCTTGAAGAGACTTTGATCCGTCATCCCCGCGAAGGCGGGGATCCAGTGGCCTTGCGACTGAGGTGAATGCTCTGGGCCCCGTCCCCGCCTCCGCGAGGACAGTTTGTGGGGGCGACGAGCGCGTGGATCGGTCCACGGGCCGTTTCCTTTCATCGCCCGAAGGCCAAAGTGATGCCGGGGAACTTCCAGCGTCGCCAGCCCACTCAGCCACGCTCGACTAGTCAGCTCAAAGCTGGTAGCTACCTCGCCGGCACACCGCGCTTACGCCGGGTCGAATCGCATGAATCCGATTGTCCTGAGCAGCGCCAGCCATTTCGGACGGATCCGCGATGACAACTGCGTCTCGCAACTGGCGGCGTCGGGGGCTCGGGCTCGTGGTCGCTGCAGCTCCTGTCATACTTGCCGTGCTTTCGCTGATCGCGGCTCTGCGGGCAACTGTGGGTCCGCCAGCAAGCTTGGCGATGGTGATCGCCGTAGGCTTCCTGATCGTCGCGATCTGGATTGCTTTGAGGAACTTCTACACCAGCTTCTTTCGCTACCCGCTGCTGAAGCTGTTGCGGGCTTCAACGATCCCAAACGTCTCGGGCTACCCCGTCGTTGGCACTCTTGCTGCCCTCGCGTCCCTGTTGCTCGGGTTTGGTTCCCTGCCGATCAGCGCGCTTGCGCTTGTCGTGCTGGCCATCGACACCGGTGGTGCACCGTGGTTCGTTGCGTGCACGTGGCGCTCGCGCGAGCTCTGGGATGGAGCAGCCAGGGGCGCTGATCCCCATGAAGAAGCGCCGTAACGCGTTCCGAGCCAGACAGACCTACGGCGCGTAATCCTTGTGTAGGGCGCGATAGCAATGCAGTGCCCTCAACCCGCACTGCCCTGGTCATTGCTCAGGTCCTCCGAGCCATAGAGCGGTCGGAGTTCGATGTCGCTCGGGCCGGGCATGGGATTCGGGCAGCGAAGCGCCCATGCCATCGCTTCGCCCATGTCCTTGACCTCCCACAACCAGTAGCCGGCGACGAGATGGCGGGGTTCCGGAAACGGGCCATGCGAAGCCGTGCGCGCTTCCCCATCGATGTGGATCCGTCGGCCGCGTGATGAGGGTGTCAGGCCCGCTGCCGCGAGGAGAACGCCGGCAGCGCGTAGCTCATCGTTGAAGCGGCCCATCGCCTCGAGCATGGAGGTGCTCCATGGGGATGGGACGAATCCTTTCTCGCTGTCTTCCGTGGCTTTCACCAAGACCAGTACCTGCACGCTCGTCGATCCTCGCTCTGTCCTGATTCCAACCTTGCGCGTGGATGGTCGAACTGCCGGCCTTGTGATCGACATCGCCGGCGCATCAAGCGTTGAAGTGCTGAACAACCCGCTGTCAAGCGGGCGGCACTCAAAGGCTTACGCGCTTGAACTGGTGGTCCCTCCAGCGAAGGGCTTCCGCTTCGTACTCGAATGCCTCAGCCGCCTCGACTTCTGAACCACTTGCCCCAAACAACCCCTCCCGCGCCGGCGTCAGCTGCAGCCGCATCGCACCCAGCCGAGCTTCCAGCCCGTCTGATCCCAGTCGCACTGTCATCCGCCCCAGGCGTTCGCTCTCGAACTCGCCCACATAGGCCTGCAGTTCCTCTCGCGTAGGCCTCCACGCCCAGCCGCCCCAGCTCGGATCGGCGCGGGCGCTCGCCACGGCCTCGCGTCGCGATTCAATGAGACGTGCGAGGCGGCCGGGATAAGCGTCCACCGCCTGCCGCAGTCGCGCGAGTTCAGAGTCATCGCCATGGGCCAGGCCGATGAAGGCCTTCATCAGCTCCAGCGCGAAGCCCTCGATGGCGCTGTCGCTGTTGACGGCGAAGGACAGGCCGGCGCCGAGATCGGGCAGCAGCAGGCTGACGCTGACCGCGCCGCGATAGCTGCCGGGGTGCATCAGCACGCGGTGGCCGCGGTAGCCGCAGGCGTACCAGCCCAGGCTGTAGCCGTCGCAGACGAACTCGCGGTCCGAGAGGTTTGCTTCCACCACCGGCCGCTGCGCGCGCTCGAAGCTCGTGCGCGAGGGACGGCCGCTGGGGGAGCGCAGGCGCAGGTTCGCGCGCAGCCAGCGCGCCATGTCGGCCGAGGAGGCATACAGCCCGCCGGCGGCGTGCATCAGCGCATCGGGCTTGGGCGCTGTGGCCAGCCAGCGCTGGCCGTCCCACTGGTGGTTCCAGGCCAGAGCCTCCTGCGCGACCTCCGAGCTGCGTGCGTGCACGTAGCGCAGCTGCAGCGGCTGCAGCACTTGCTGCTGCAGCTGCGTCTGCCACGCGGCGCCGGTACGCGCTTCCAGCGCGGCGCCGTAGATGAGATAGCCAAGGTTGGCGTAGCGGAAGCCCGGCTCGCGCGCCTGCGTGTGCTCGGCCAGCAGGGCGGGGTAGTCGGCGGCCGGCAACTCGCGCACATAGGCGCTCAAGAGGTTCAGCGTGTCGGTGCGCAGCGGCGCCTGGTGCGTGAGCAGATCAGCCAGCGAGATGTCCGCGGGCTCGGCGGGTGCGGGCAGGCGCAGCTCGGGCCAGACCTCGGCCAGGGTGGTCGACAGCGGCAGCGTGCCCTGGGCATCCAGCTCGACCGCCAGCAGGCCGACAAAGGACTTGGTCTGCGAGGCGATGTAGAAGCGCGAGTTCGCATCAGCCGTGCGGGCGTGGCCCGCATGCAGCTCGCCCCGCGCCAGCAGCAGTGGCGTTTCCTCGCCGTGCACCACGACGGCTGATACGGCCGGGAAGGCGCCGGGCAGGCGCTGCACCTCGCGGACGGCCTGGCCGATGGCTTGGGCGGCGGCCTGGATTTGCGGTCCGCGCTCGCCCGGTGTGGGCACCTGTGCCGAGGCGCCAGCCAGGCCCGGGGCGAGCAGCGCGCACAGCGTGGAAATGAGGTGCCGCCGGGGGTGGATAGACATGCAGGTTCGTCCTTGCGGCGCGTATGCGGTCGGCACGCGCCGGCCACTCTGTCAGCGAAGGAGACGGTCGGTGCGCCTGAGGTTGCAGGGTCCTGCGTTCGCTTTGCCCGCCCGGGTGCATTCGTCCGGTGAGGTGCCCCATCGGAGACACGCCGTGCATCGTCCCCTGCTTGCTGTCCTTCTACTCGGCTTCATGGCGCTGCTCCTGCCCGGCGCCGCGCGCGCCCAGGCCGCGGCCTGCGTGCGTACCGTCGCCGAGTTCGATGCGGCTTACCGGCTCGCCCTGTTGCAGCCAGTCACCATCCGCATGGCCGCCGGTGCGTGGAACATGGCGGGCAGCACGATCGCGCCGCACCAGGCCAACTTCGTCTACCCGGCGCGCTCGGTGCGCATCGAGGGCGGCTACAACAGCAGCTGCACCACGCGCAGCGAGGATCCGGGCGCGACGGTGTTGACCGGCAGCGCGCTGACCCTCTCGGCGCCCCTGGGCGAAGGCCACACCCTGCACATCGAACGGCTGAGCTTCCGCGAGCTGGTCCGCATCGAGATGAGCTTCGCCGAAGGCGAGGTGGTCCTGAATCGGGTCTGGTTCGACACGGTGACCGACACCAGGGTCAATGCCCTGCGTTTGACCTTGCGCAACAGCATCGTCGCCTATGGCGGGGCGGGTGGATCCGACTCGTCGGGGCGCTGCGCCCTCGACTACTTCAACCACAATCCGGAACGCGTGCGGGTGGAGCACTCGAGCTTCGTGCGCAATCTCGGCCCGGCGGCCCTCTGCTTCCGCGACTACGGCGGCGAGCAGGTGACGATCACCAGCAGCGTGTTCTGGCAGAACGGGCTCGACATCCGCGCGCAGAACCGCAGCGAATACGGCGGCAGCACCGCGATGGTGCTGCTCAACAACGTCCTCGGCGCAGGCGTCGAGACCGCGAGCCCGCTGGCGGTACCGCAGATCGCCACGCAGACCGGCAATCCGCTGTTCGTGTCGCCCGACAACTTCCGCCTGTCCAGCGGGTCGCCGGCGCTCAACAGCGGGCGCACCGATTCCAGCCTGCTCTACGACCTCGATTTCGAGGGCAACCCGCGCTGGCAGAGTTCGGCGCCCGACCGCGGCGCCTTCGAGGCCAGCCTGGGCGTGGCCAGCCCGGTGCTGACCGTCACCAATACCAACGATTCTGGCGCGGGCTCGCTGCGCCAAGCGTTGATCGATGCCAATGCCGGACCAAGCCTCAACACCATACGCTTCAACATCCCCGGCGCCTGTCCTCGCACGATCACGCTGGCCAGCCTGCTGCCCACCATCGCGCATCCGCTCGCGATCGAGGGCTATACGCAGCCCGGTGCGAGCCGCAACACGGCCGTGCTGGGCTGGAACGCCAACCTGTGCATCGTGCTGAATGGTGCGAACCAGCTGACCGGTGCCTACGGTTTCAATGTCGACACCGCGGCCTCGCCGGACGCCACGGTCAGCATCGAAGGGATCGCCTTCTCCGGTCACTCCTTCGCCGCCGCCCAGTTCGTTGGCGGTCGCAACCACCGCTTTGTCGGCAACCAGATCGGTGGAGTCGCAGGCTCGACCCTGTTGCCGTCGGGCACCGGCCTACGCGTTGGCGGCACGGTGAGCGGAGTGCGCATCGGCGGGCCGGAGCCCGCCGAGCGCAACGTCATCGCCAGCACGCTGGGAATCGGCATCAACGTCAGCGGCTCGGGCTCGAACCAGCCCGTCGGGGCGCTGGTACAGAACAACTACATCGGCACCCAGACCGGTGGCGACGTGCGCGGCAACGAGCGCGGCGTGTTCGTCGCAGGGCCCGATCACGTCCTCCGCGACAATGTGATCGCGAACGCGAGCAGCCACGGCGTTGAACTGGCCGGTGCCCTCGCCACCGGCAATCGCATCACGGGCAATCGGATCGGCGTGCCGGCCCTGTGCGCGGGCACCTGCGCGAATCGCGGCAACGCTGGCCACGGCGTGTTCCTGCGCAACAGCGCCAACAACAACCTGATCGACGACAACCACATCGCCTACAACGCGCTGGATGGCGTCGCCATCACCGGCGCCCGCGGCAATACCCTGCGCGCCAATGCCAGCTACGCGCACGGCGGAATCGGCATCGACCTCGGTGACGATGGTCGCAACCTGTTCGACGCCAACAACGCCGTAGCCGCCCCCATCGCGGCGGGCAACGACAGCCAGAACGCGCCCGTGCTCAGCAGCGTGGCCGGCACCGCGGCCAGCGCGCTGGTTGCGGGCAGCCTGAACTCGGCCAACGGCTGGTACCGCATCGACTTCTACGGCAGCGCTGCGGCCTGTTCACTGGTCATCAGCGGTGGGCTTCCGGCCGGCTTCCATGGCGAGGGTTTGCACCCGCTGGGTTCGACCTTCGTGCAGATCACCCATGGCAGCCCGTTCGCCAATGGCGTTGGCAGCTTCAGCGGGGTCGAGATCCGGTTGGCGGGCTCGTCGAACTACTTCGTCGCCGGAAGCACCTGGATCCTTGCCACGGCCACGCGCATGAGTGGCCCTCCGCTCGCGCTCAACCAGCGCTATCTCGGCACCTCGGAGTTCGGCCGCTGCCGCCAGTTCGCGGAAGCGGCCTTGTCCGACGAGATCTTCGCCAATGGGTTCGAGGGGGAGCAGTCTTAGCCAAACCCTGATCAACTCCGTCCTCGCCTTGATCCGTGATCGCGAGTCCGGCACGTGTCCGGACTCGTTTGGCCGCTACGCGGCAACGCCTTCGCTTCGTTCGGTTGCGCTCGATCAGCCACTCGCGTGCTCGATCCGGCGGCGCGCCCTCCATGGGACGCGACAACGCTGCTTTGTTCAGCCTTGCCTATTGGCTTGCGCGCTTTGGAGCGTTGAGATGTCGCGTGGTGGATGTCTTGCAGAGCCTGCGGGGCACGGTGTGTGTCAACGCACGACAAGGCACCCCGGGTGCGCGACGCGCGGCAAGCTGCTGCGCTTGCGTGATGTGCGCCCCCAGGAGGCTTCGGCCCACCTCGGTTCTGGTCAAGAAGTGCTTGTCCGGCAAGCGCCTGCCGGGCACGCTTGCGGTAGACGTGTTCAGCCTTTAGCGTCTCTGACGCAGGGCAGGTGTTCTGCGTTTGCCTTCCAGTGGCCTCCCCGATCCGAGTGTCTTCCATGTCGGTCAAGACGTTTCGCGTCCTGCTTGTAGCTCACCTTGTCGCACTGATCGCCAGTGTCGGCGTCGACTTCCTGCCGGGAGCGATCCCCGAGGAGCTGGAGCGGGCCTACCACGATCTGCAGCAAACCGTCTTGGTCGGGCATCTGGTGCTCATGGTACTGGCAGTTCCACTGCTGCTCGCTTGGATTATCGGAGTGATCGGACTGTTCCTGACAAGGTCATGGGCACGCGGTCTATCGTCGTACCTGACCTTGTTGGGTCTTTTCATGTACCCAGTACTCGGGCCCTCGATAGTGTCCGCCTGGGGCAGTGCGTTGTCTGAGCTTGCAGCCCTGCTGTGGGGCGCGGTTCTTGCGTGCTCGTACTTTTCGCCCGTGGCCGTGGCGTTCGATCGCAAGCTGACGTCGTCTGGAACGTGAGCCTCAAAGCGCGCCGCCAGGGTGACGTCAGCGGTAGTTGCAGGTCGCTTGGAGTTGAATCGCGCGTTGGCAACTCCGCAGATTCCCGAGATCGGTCTTCGCCTTCGAAGTTGCCCCTGAAATGAGTTTCTGAACAAGAGGTTTCAATGCGAAGCGCATTCGTCCTTGCGGGTTTGCTCCTGGTCGCTTTCGTGCTTTCCTCGCTGCCTGCATTTGCGGTCGGACGCGCTTCCGGCGAGTTGGAGGGGCAGGCCGCTCCTTCTGCTCCCATAGGGGGAGCTGCAGATGACTATCCACGGCGGGTTGATCAAACCCTTGCATTGATCGAGAGGTCGGCTGGCATTGACGCGGAACCTGCTCTGGCGGTGATCCTTGCGGAACCTGGTTTCAAGCGCCTTCCCAAAGCCAAGCGCTATGACGTTCTGATCGCCGCGGGTCGCAATGCGGTGCGTGCAGGCAAGCTAGAGCTTGGTCGTGATCGACTGGTGGGCGCAGTCGCGCTCGATGCGGACCAGCCTTATGTCTGGTATCTGCTGGCATTCACCGAGGCTGACCTTGGGCGAGGCGTCGAGGCGGCTTCGCGCCTCAGGCATTTCGCGATCTCCTGGCCAGAGCTCGTGAACCACGTGGAAGCGCGCCAGCTTGGATACGTCGCCTACCTGCTCGAACGCGGGTCAGAGGGACATATCCGCCTGCTGCAGGCTTTCTTCGACGCGGGCTGGAATCGCTCCCCCGCAAGCGCCAGCAGCTTCTGGTTCCAGCTTGCTCTGATGCATCTGGAGCAGGGCGCAGTGGATGCCGCGCGTGCGGTCGCGGCGCGTGTCATCCATCCCACGGACATTGTCTCCATGCGGATGGACCGTCGCTTCGCGCCACTGACGGCAGGCAAGGAGGACCATTGGGATCCTGTGGTGAGGGGCAGCCAGCTGCTCGCCATGCTGCGCGATCGTGCCGCGGATGCGCCCACCGACTTGGAAGCGCAAACCGAGCTGTTCGAAGCCATGCTGGTGATGGGGCTGCATGAGGAAATCCTGGAGCGCTCGGAGCCCATCCTGCAGGCCATCGATGCGGGCGATCCTGCTTACCAGGGGCAGCCCATGCAGAATTGGATTCGCAATCATCGCGCCTTGGCCCTGCTGCGCCTGGGCAGGGTCGAGGACGGGCTGGCGCAGATGAGGCTTGCCAGCGAGATCTCCGAGCATGGACAGGTGGGAAACACCAGCCAGGTGCTGAATCTGGCTCAACTCTATGGCCGCTTGGACAGGCCGCAAGACGCGTTGGCGACGCTCGGTCGAGTCGACGGGATGAGTGACTACGGTCGCATGGTTCAAGCCAGCGTTCGCCACACGGCAAGCGTAAGGCGAGGTGACGCGGAAGCTGCAGCCGAGGCGCTAGAGTTCCTGCGCGAGCACCGTGCCAAGGCGCCTGAGCAGTATCTGCACGCGCTGTTGTTCGCCGAAAGGGAGGATGAAGCCGCGCTTGCCGTAGTGGAGCTCTTGCGCTCGGACAGTGAGCGATCGAGCACCTTGCGGTGGCTCCAGGATCTCAAGCAGCCACCCGTTCTCAAGGGCGAAGAGCCGATGCGCGAGCGCTGGCTGCGCTTGCGCGAGCGCCAGGATGTGCGAACCGAGGTGGAGCGCTGGGGAAGCATGGGGGCGTATCCAATCTATGCGAGCTAGGGCCTCATGTCTGCGAGTGCCTTCCATTGCGCGTTGGCGAGTTCAGCGCGGTGCATTCAACTTGGACAAGGGTGGTGGCCTTGGGACGGGCTGCCCCGATGACGCTTCAGACGCCGGGAATGCGTGCCCATGAATGAAAGTCAGCCTGCGATCGGGCTCGATTCTTTCGTCTGCCTCTTCTGCGCTGAGCCGATCGAGTCCGGACCGCAGGATCCCTGTGCGCTGCATCTGACTGCCTGTATCGATCGCGCTGAGCGCCTGTGGAAGGACCAGACGTTCTTCTGTCACCTGCGCTGCCTGCAGTCGCGGGCGATGATTGGCCCTGAAAGCTTCTACATCGCCGAGCCGGATTTCGCGACACGCGGTGAGATCGAGGCCGAACGTCAAGCCTATGGCGACGACTAGAGCCGCCGCATCCCGCTGGCGTGCCCTGTCGATGCCATCGTTCGATGGTTCTTCCCTGAGTGCGCACGAAACTTGAACTCTCGATTGGCACTTCCATGCAGACCGACAGCAACCCCTACGCTGCGCCGCGCACGCCACTGGCCGAGCAGGCGACACGCTTGCGCATCACCGCTGTGTTGGTGGGCGCTGCCATCGCCAACGGCATCTACTTTGGCGTGATGTCGGTGCTTGGCCTCGGCTACTTCTGGCTGCTGGTCCTGCAGGGCGTGCCCACCGATCAGCTTTACGCACATGCGTACGCTTCAACCCCCTACATTGCTTTCGCCCATGTCGTTGGTTTCGCCTGCATGGTGCCGGGCGGTTACTGGAGCGCTCGACTCAGTCCGAACGCAGGCAAGGCGGCCGCCCAGTGGGCAGCGGTTGTCCTATCCGCGCTGGCGGCGCTGGATTACCTCTCGCCCTACGAATTCCCGGTTCCGCTCTGGTCGCGCCTGGCTTCCTTGCTGGGGCCGTTCCCGGCCTTCTGGTTCGGGGCTGTGCTCTGGTCTCGCGATGTCGAGGCGCCTGCGCAGAGCGGAAGCGGCGACGTTTGCTGAGGGGTGCAGGTCACGCGCGTCCTGAAGCAATGGCGGCGAGGGATGCATCATCAGCGGTGTACGTTGACATGGCGGTTTACGCGCGACGGGCTCTTGTACATGAACCCCGGCATGCGCGTCGCGCCTCACAGTCCACCGAGGATGGAGAAGACGTCTCATGTCGAACGCACTGATCCTGCCCATGGCCGCACACGTCGCCCTGGCCGCCCTGCTGTACGCCGCGCTGACCGTGGCGCGCGCGCCCAAGGTCTGGGGCATAGGACGGCGGGCGGATGGTTCCAATCCCTTCGCTGTGATCGAGCCTCGGATCAGCGCCAATCTGTCGAACCAGTTCGAGTGGCCGCTGTTCTTCCATCTCGCCTGCCTGCTGCAGCCCGTGCCCTCGACGGCTGAGATGGTCCTGGCCTGGACGTTTATCGGCGGCCGCCTGCTGCACAGCGTGGTGCAGATCTTCACCGCCAATGTCCGTCTGCGCGGACTGGTGTTCATGCTGAACTTCCTGGCGGTGCTGGGGCTGTGGGGGCTGCTGGTGGCGCCTCGGCTGGGCTGAGGCCGCGCCGCGGGCGTCGTCATGACTGGTCGCGGCGCTTGCGTGGGGCTCTTGGGCTTGCGTCGAATCTGTGGCTTCTGACACGCCGCGGCGCGATGCCACTGCGCACCATTGCAAACGGTCGTGCCGCGGGATAGTCCATCCGACACGACCATTTCCTCACACTGCAATGGAGTCGTTCAAATGAAGAGTCTGATTCTTGCGGTCGTTTGTGCGCTCGGCTTTTCGGCCGGCGCCTTCGCCGCACAGCACGAGGCGGAGTCGGCCTCGACGTTCACCTTCGCCACAGCGGTTGAGCTCAAGGCCAGTAGTCCCCTGGAGGTGGATGCGTACGCAACCGGGTCGGAGATCTGCTGGGCGACGTACACAGCTTGCATGCTTTCGTGCGGCTACTACGATCCAGCTCAGTTCCCGGTGGATGCCTGCTCTGAGTCGTGTTTCAACGAATATCTGGCCTGTGCGGGCTTTTGATGCATCGGGGCCGGCGATCCGCCGGCCCCTCTCAGCAGGTGGCTGTCCGCTGTCCTAGCTGTGCTTTCGGCCTTCATGGGCACTCGAGGCCGTGGGTTCCAGGGCAGCATGCGCGGCTTGCGCCGCACCTCCGCTCAGGAAGCGCAGCTCGGCGCTGTCCTCCAGCGTGCTCTCGCCCTCGCGCAGCAGTGCCAACACGCGCTGCGCGGTGACGTCGGGCCTGGCCTGGTACACGCCCCAGCCGTTGCGGCCCTCGCGCTTGACGCGATACAGGGCGCGATCGGCGAGCTCCAGCAGATGCTCCCAGTGCAGCGCATCGTTGCCGCCGGGCAGCAGCGGGTACTGGCACAGGCCGATCGAGCAGGTCAGGCGCAGCGGCTTGGCGGCGCCGATGTCGAAGGGAAAGGCCGCGATCGCCGAGCGCAGGCGCTCGCCCAGCACCGGCAGGAAAGCCAGGGGCATCGGCCGGAACACGAGAACGAACTCTTCGCCGCCCCAGCGCGCGACGTAGTCGCCGGTGCGCACCTGGCCCAGCAGCACCTCGGCGAACTGCTGCAGGACGCGGTCGCCGATGGCATGGCCATGGGTGTCGTTGATGCTCTTGAAGTGGTCGATGTCGGCCAGCGCGAACACCAGCACCCGCGGCTGCGGCGCCGGGGCGCTGAGCTCGCGCGCGTAGAAGGCGATGTCCTTCGGAATCTGCGCGCTCAGGTAGCGGCGATTGCGCAGGCCGGTCAGGGGATCGGTCTGGGTCGCCTCGTGCAGCCGCTGGTTGGCCTCGGCGAGGTCCAGGGTGCGCTGCTGCACCAGGGCTTCCAGCTGCATCGCGCGCTGGTGGTAGCGGTGCCGCTGCAGCCGGTAGCCGGCGAAGCCGAGCAGGGCGACGGCGGCGATCACCAGGGCGATGAAGCCGCGGGTCTCGCGGAAGCTGGGTTCGATGCGGAAGGCGAGGGTGGCCGCCGGGCTCCACTGCCCGGTGGAGGTCGAGGCCTGGACCTCGAAGCGGTAGCTGCCGCCCGGC
Source organism: uncultured Aquimonas sp. (assembly GCF_937888285.1). Lineage (GTDB taxonomy): Bacteria > Pseudomonadota > Gammaproteobacteria > Xanthomonadales > Xanthomonadaceae > Aquimonas. Next base: position 90,828 of record NZ_CALART010000030.1, on the reverse strand, counting down.
AGGTTGGTGTAGCCGGTGACGCGCTGGCCGGCTTCGTCGGTTTCGCGCCAGTCCTCGTGGTAGCCGATCAGGCGATAGCGGAAGCCGATGCTGCGCGGCTCGTAGAAGCTGATCGCGGTGAACTCGAAGGCGAGGTCACGTACCGCCGACGGCAGGTCCAGTGCCTGTGATGTGCTCACCGCGCGCCAGTCGCTGTCGATGCGCACGCGCTCGATCAGGGTGGTGGGTGGGGCATCCGGCAGGCGCGCGTCCTGGGTGTCCAGCGCCACCAGGCCGTCGCGGCTCGGCGCCCACAGCTGGCGTCCACGCTGCAGGCCCTTGCTGTTGCCGGCGCCGTTGCAGCAGAAGCCCTTCTGGCCGCCGCGGCGGTCGCCGCGTTCGTTCAGCAGCATCTCGCCGCGCACGCGGTCGCTGCGGCCGCTGGTCAGGGCCTGCAGGTCGCTGAGCGGCACCCGGCCGATGCCGCGGATGCCGCCGACCCACAGATAGGTTTCGTCATGGGCGAGGAAGAAGGGCGCGTTGCCGGGCATGCCCTGGGCCTTGCCCAGCAGATGCCAGCGGCCGCCGCTGAAGATGTAGATCAACTCGGCCAGCGAGCCCGCCACCAGATCGCCGTTGGCCAGCTCGTGCAGCACGGTGATGTCCAGCCCGGCCGGCATGCCGAGATCGGCCGCAAACGGAAGCGCACGATCCTCGCGGATCTCGAACACGCCCGACTGGGTGCCGACCAGCAGGCGGCCGTCCTGGGTCGGGAGCACGAAGCGCACGCGCGGGTCGACCAGGCCTTCCGCTTCGCCGAGTCGCCTCACGCGTTCGCCGTCGTCCTGGAACAGGCCGCCACTGGTGGCCAGCCACAGGCGGCCGCGGCCGTCGCGGACGATGCCATTGATCTGCAGGGTGGCCAGCGCCTCGAAGCGCGGCGGCGTGCTGAGCGCATCGCCTTCGAGGACCGCTAGCCCGAAGCGCGTGCCGATCCAGACCCGATCGCCCTCGGCGCGCAGCGAATAGGCGCTGGGATGCGGCAGCGCCGCGCCCTCGACCACCTGCTCGAATCGACCGTTCTCGAAGCGCACCAGGCCGGAGTCGCTGCCCACCCACAGCGCACCGTTGGGCGCTTCCGCCACCGACCACAGCAACGGGGTCTGCAGGCCCTGGCGCTGGTTGTAGCGGCGCGTCCAGCCGTTGCGCAGGCGGGTGACGCCGCTCCACTGGCTGCCCAGCCAGAGGTTGGCCTCGCGGTCCTCGAACAGCGAGCGGATCGACAGTCCGGCGCCTTCGCGCACCACGCGCTCGAAGCTGCCGTCGGCGCGCAGCCGGGTGAGATGGGCGAGCTCGGCGATCCAGTGGTTGCCGTCGCGGTCCAGCAGCATGGCTTCGATCGGCGTGTGCGAAAGCCCGGCCTCGCCCAGATGGCGCTGCCAGCGATCGCCCTGCAGCACCATCAGGCCCTCGCTGGTGCCGGCCCAGAGCAGGCCGTTGGCGCGCAGCAGCACGCGTGTCGCGGCGGTGCGGGCATCATCTGGGAAGGGCTGGAACTGTGGGGCCGCATCGGCTTGGCGCAGGTAGATGCCGCCGACGCTGCCAATCCACAGGTCGACGCCTTCGGCCAGCAGCGCACGCGCGGGTTGATCGAGCTGCAGATGGGGGTGCAGCGCGTCGTCGCGCACACTGAAAACGGTGTTGCCGGCCGCCGCCAGCACCTCGCCCTGTGGGCTGCGCGCCAGCGCCTGGATGTTGGGCCCGCTGGCCGCATCGCCGGCGACCGGTACGGCGAAGAACCCGCCCTCGCGCCAGCCCGCCATGCCCTTGTAGGTGCCGACCCAGACCGTGCCCTGGTCATCGGCCAACAGGGCATTGATGTAGGTGCCGGGCAGGGCCGGAGCGGTTTCCGGGGTGAAGGCGGTGAAGCGATGGCCGTCGAAGCGGGCGATGCCGGCCTGGGTGCCGACCCACAGATAGCCCTGTGTGTCCTGCGCCAGCGCCAGCGCGCTGATCTGCGGCAGGCCTTCTTCGATGCTCCAGGTGTTGCTGACGAAGTTGTGGAACTCCTTCGAACTGTCCAGCGCGAGGGCGCAGGGCGCCAGCAGCACGGCGGCCAGCAGCATGAGTCGTGCCAGGCAGCGGGCGCGAGGTCGATCCGACCGGGCCGGCCGGGCGGCATGATGCTCCGGCCCGGGTCCCGCGTGGCGAGCCGCGGTGGGTGCAGCTGGCGTCGTGGGGAGTGCGCTCACGGGCGGGCTTCGGCGGACGATGTGCAGTGGCATGCACAACGCGTGCCCGGTGGCAGCCGGCGCTGGAGCCCTGCGCTCGGCGCGGATCCGTGGCGGGCCCAGCAGGCTGTTGCAGAACAGCCTGCTAGACCGGCCATGGATGGTCGGAGCGACCCATCAAGCGTGTAAGCGCTTGATGGGTCGTGAGGCGGTACGGACCTGCGCCGGACCGTCGACGAAAACAACGCCCGGGGAGGGCGATTCTTCAACAGGCTGCCGAGCCGCTCGCCCGCGTGCGCAAGCCGGCTCCGGGGCAACGCTGATGCATTCAGCCTTGCCCGAAGCAGGTTCTCAGGGCGCCTTGACCACGTCGCCGGCCTTCATCACGAACTGCACATCGCGCATCAGGCCGATGTTCTCGATCGGATTGCCAGCCACGGCGACCACGTCGGCGAGCTTGCCGGCTTCCAGGCTGCCCAGGCTCTCCCATTCGCCGAGCAGCTCGGCGGCGTTCTTCGTCGCGCTCTGCAGGGCAAAGCTGGCGGGCATGCCGGCCTCGACCATCAGCTCGAACTCACGCGCGTTGTCGCCGTGCGGGAACACGCCGGCGTCCGTGCCGAAGGCGATCCTGACACCGGCGGCATGGGCGCGTCCGGCCGTGCCCTGGATCAGCGCGCCGATGCGCTGGGCCTTGGGCCGCACGATCTCCGGGTAGTAGCCGACCTCGCGGGCCTTCTCGCTGACGAACACGCCGGCGCTGATGGTCGGCACGTACCAGGTGCCTTTCTCGCGCATCAGCTTGAACACGTCCTCGTCCATGTAGGTGCCGTGCTCGATCGAGTCGACGCCGGCCGCCACCGCGCGGCGCATGCCCTCCTTGCCGTGCGCGTGGGCGGCGACCTTGTAGCCGTAGTCGCGTGCGGTCTCGACGATGGCGCGGATCTCGTCTTCCATGAACTGCGGGTTGTCGCCGCTCTTGGCGAAGCTCAGCACGCCGCCGGTGGCGGTGAGCTTGATGACGTCCGAGCCTTCCTTGTAGCGCTGGCGCACCGCGCGACGGGCCTCGTAGGGCCCGGCGACCACGCCTTCCTCCGGACCGGGCCAGCCCAGCGATTCCGCCAGCTCGCGGTTGATGCCGTTGCGTGGATCGGCATGGCCGCCGGTGGTCGCCAGGGACTTGTCGGCGGCGAAGATGCGCGGGCCGACGATGCGCCCCTCGTTGATCGCATTGCGCAGGGCGAGCGTCTGCAGACCGCCGAGGTCGCGCACCGTGGTGAAGCCGGCCTTGAGCGTGGTCTCCGCATAGCCCACCGAGCGCAGGGCGTAGTCCTCCGGATTCAGGCGGAAACCTTCGGAATAGGCCGCCGGGCTGGTCTGCGAGCCGAGGTGCACGTGCATGTCGATCAGGCCCGGCAGGCAGGTGTGGGCGGACAGATCGATGGCGGTGGCATCGGCGCCGAGTGTCGATGCCTCGACCTTGCCGGCACGCACTTCCGTGATGCGGCCCTCGTTGATGACCAGGCTGTGCTCGCCGAGCAGGCGCGCGGAGTTCGCGTCGAAGACCTGCCCACAGTGCAGCACCTGCGGCGCGGCGTGCGCTGCGAGTGCGGCGGACAGCGAAACGGCGAGCAGCGCGAGCTGGGCGCGGCAATGGCGTGCGTGCATGGTGTTCCCCTGATTGAATGCTGCGAGCGCGCCGCGAATCGGCGCGAGTCCCCGCGGCGATGGTAGGCGAGGGCGCGGCAGGTCGTGCCTGTCGGAAGTCGGGGGTGCCGCCTCGGATGGCGTTCGGGCTAGGGCCTTCGCACGCGTGGAGCGCGGTGTCGCCTGCAAGCGGGCTCCTACGCAAGGCGGTGGCGTGCTGAGGTCAAGCCTTCCGGGCTGCCCTGCCTCTGCAGATGCAAAGTCGCGCACGCGAACCACACACCCGCGGACAGCCGCCAGACCAGCGCGAACCTGCCGGCGGTACACGAATCCCGAATCCCCACTCCCGAATCCCGGCTCCAAGCCGTTCCGCTCCACGGCACGTTGATGCCTGCGAAGGTCGGGCCCGGCTACAATTCGCAACTTCCAACCACCGATCGACCGCCCCCATGCCCCTGAACGCCTCCGACCTGTTCGATGTCCGCTCGCTGCTCACCGACGAGGAGCGCGCCGTGCAGGACACCGTGGCCCGCTTCACCGACGAGCGCGTGCTGCCGATCATTGGCGACTGCTTCGACCAGGGGCGCTTCCCGAAGGAACTGGTGCCGGAGATCGCGAGTCTCGGTCTGTTGGGCTCCTCGCTGCCCGAAGACTACGGCTGCGCCGGCCTGAACGCGGTCAGTTACGGCCTGATCTGCCAGGAGCTGGAGCGCGGTGACTCGGGCATCCGCAGCTTCGTCTCGGTGCAGAGCTCGCTGTGCATGTATCCGATCTACGCCTATGGCTCGGAAGAGCAGCGTCGTCAGTACCTGCCGGGCATGGCACGCGGCGAGATCATCGGCTGCTTCGGCCTGACCGAGCCGCACGGCGGCTCCGACCCGGCCAACATGAAGACCCATGCCAAGCGCGACGGCGACGACTGGGTCATCAACGGCGCCAAGATGTGGATCACCAACGGCAACCTGGCCCACATCGCCATCGTCTGGGCGATGACCGATGAAGGCATCCAGGGCTTCATCGTGCCGACCGACAGCAAGGGGTTCGCGGCCCAGGAAATCCACCGCAAGATGAGCCTGCGCGCCTCGGTGACCAGTGGCCTGTTCTTCGACAACGTCCGCGTCAACGACCGCCAGCGCCTGCCCAACGTCAAGGGCTTGAAGGGGCCGCTGGGCTGTCTGACCCAGGCCCGCTACGGCATCACCTGGGGACCGATCGGGGCAGCCATCGCCTGTTACACCGAAGCGGCGAACTACGCCAAGGAGCGCATCCTGTTCAACCGCCCGATCGCGGCGACGCAGGCGGTGCAGATCAAGCTGGCCGAGATGGCCCGCCGCATCACCCTGGCGCAGCTGCTGGTGCTGCAGCTTGGCCGCCTGAAGGATGCCGGCCAGATGCAGCCGACCCAGGTCAGCCTGGCCAAGTGGAACAACTGCCGGATCGCGCTCGACATCGCCCGCGAGGCCCGCGACATTCTCGGCGGCTCGGGCATCACCACCGAGTACTGCCCGATCCGGCATGCGCTGAACCTCGAATCGGTCATCACCTACGAAGGCACCGAGACCGTCCACCAGCTGGTGGTGGGCCGCGAGGTGACCGGGATCAATGCGTTCTGATCCGCTGCGCTTCGGCCGGCGCCTGCGGGCGCTGGTCGAGGCGGTCGCTCGCTGCGGCGCTTCGCGCTTGTGCGTGCGCTCGGCGTTGACTGCAGCCTTGCTGTGCAGCGCGCTGCTGGCCCTGCCGCTCAGCCTGCAGGCGCAGCCGCTGCGGCCGGTGCAGTGGCCGAACGGCAACCCTGAACTTGTCGTCGACGGTCCGGCTGGCGTCGCCGATGCCACCGGTCGACGCGGGCTGGCGCCGGCGCTGCGGGCGCTGCGCGGACCCAGCCGCGGCATTGCGACCGGCCTGGAAGAGGGCGGCGTCCAGCGCGTGAGCAGCGAGGCGCGGCCGGGCGTGAATCTCGGCTTCTTCGATCTCGGCCCGAACTGCGACCGCGAGCCTTTCGGCGTGCTCGCCAACCTGCACAAGCCAGGCGTGCGCCAGCGCGTCACCGACATCCTGGTCGAGCTGCGCGCGCGCGGCAGCGAGAGCATCGCGGTCGGCATCTACCACTTCCGCGCGCCCGGCTCAGCCGATGCCGATGGCGTCTGGCCAGGCTCGGCCATCCTCGACTCGACCGGCGGCGATCTGCATCCGCGGATGCGCCAGAACCTCGCTGATCTGCTGGCCGACATCCGCGCGGCCGGCTTCGCCCAGCTGCTGGTGCGCTTCCACCCGCAGGGCGGCAACGACGTGGCGCAGTGGACCCGCTACGACGAGAGCATCTTCGAGGAGAACTGGAACCTCATCGCCAACCTGATGCCGATCATCGAAGGCTCGGGAGTCGACTACCGCGTCGACCTGATGACCGAGGGCATGCCGCGGGCGCGTTTCGTCAACCTGCTGGGGCAGACGGTGTTCCTGCCGACCGAGCCCGACAACGAGCCTTGGAGCCGCTACGCGAACCGAATGTGGCAGAACTACGTCAGCCGCTTCGACCCGCAGCGCAGCGTCGGCTTCTCCTCGATCTCGGACCCGGATCCCGACCGCCTGCGCGCGCGCCTGGAGCACACCAGCTATGTCTATCGGCTGCCGGGCGGTGAGCGTGTCTATCCCGGGGCCTTCGCCTTCTCGATCTATCGCTGGCCCGAGGCCGACGAGGGCGAGCTGTACGGGCGTATCGTCGATCGACTGCGCCGGATTGGCCTGGGCGAGGTGCCGCTGATCGTCGCGGAGTCCTACTACAACGACCGCGAGGGCATGGCCCGGCTCGCCGCGGTCGCGCGCGAGCAGCAGGCCCCGCCGCTCTACGTGCTGCACTGGCCGGTCAGTCGCGACGACAAGTCGTGCTCGCCCGACGTCAACGTCGCCTTTCCGGTCGAGATCGACCAGGCCCTGCGTTTTGGTTTCTGATCCGGCCTGAGCCGCGACGGCCCAGCGCAAGCCTTTTTCACGCAAGCCCAACGCGGTAACGTGTCGCGTCACAGTGGCGCCGACGCGTGCGTCAGGCGCCGTACCGCCGGGGAGCGTGGGAACCCCGGCCCGATCAACGCCCATCGCGGGCTTCGCTGGAGCAGCCATGTTCGGTCGCCTTGTCAATGTTGTGCGCGGTTTCTTTTCCCTGTTCATCAAGGGCATCGAGAAGCGCAACCCCGAAGCCCTGCTCGAGCTGGAGCAGGAGAACCTGCGCAAGCAGATCGGCAACTACAACCAGAGCCTGGCCGCGCACGCCGGCCTGGTCGAGCGTCTGATCTCGCAGGTGCGCAAGCTGGAGCGCGACGAGGCCGAGCTGCGCGCCAGCACCACGGCGCATCTGCGCGCCGGCAACCAGCAGGCCGCCGCCCAGTACGCGCTGCGCCTGCAGACGGTGAGCCGCGAGCTGGCCGAGAACCGCAACCAGATGGCCTCCGCGGAAGAGACCTACCAGAACCTGATCAAGGCCCGCGATGTCGCCGTGCAGGCGGCCCGCGCCAAGATCGATTCGCTGAAGGGCGCGATCAACGACATGCGCATGAAGTCGGCAGTGGCCGAGATGAACGAGATGGCCGCCGGCATGATCGGCAGCATCGGCGGCTCGGGCGACACGCTCAATCGCCTGCACGAGATGGTCGAGGAAGAGCGCAACCGCGCCGCCGGCCGCGCCCGCGTCGCCAAGGACTCGCTGGACATGACGGATATCAACGTCAAGCAGGCCGAGATGGATGCGCTGGCCTCGCAGGCCTTGGCCGACTTTGCCGCCGCCGAAGGCATCAGCCTGCCGGGGCAGGCGGCTCCTGCGGCGCAGCCGGCGACGCGCAGCATGGGCACGAGTGCGGCACCGCAGTCGGAGCAGCAGTAAGAGCCGGGATTGGGGATTGGAGGGGATTGCGGCGGTGTCGTGACTGCGCTGCGTCCGACGGTCACCTCGCAATCGCATAGGGTGGGCCCTGGCCCACCGGAGCTGCACCCTCGCCCCGGTCATTGGCTGTCCGGCCTCGATTTGCGTGGCTCGCCGGAAGCGTTCGTATGCAATGCGGCGCTTCGCACAGCCCTCTACCGGCCCCTCTCCCGTGAGGAGAGGGGTGCAGAGCGCGACCCTCAGCCGATGCTCCGCCCACACGCGGCAACCACCGGAAGACCTCGACCTTGAATACCGCCACGACCGTCCTTCCGCCCTGGGCCCAGGCCCTCAAGCTGGCCTACGAAAGCGGTGCCCATGGCCAGTTCATCCTGCACGGCAACGTCGCCGATCGCTTCGTGCTGAACGGCCGTCTGGTCGGCGTGGTCGAGTACCTCGATGCGCGACTGCTGCAGGGCTTCCCGCTGGTGTTCGTCTTCGATCCTGGCAACGGGCTGTCGGCCCTGCGCAGCAGCGAGGGTTTCCAGGCCTGGCCGGGAGCGGCGCAGCTGTCCAGCGTGGGCCACGACCCGCGCGCGGCGGTCGAGCTGATCAGCCGCTATCTGCGCTACCGCGGCAACCTGCGCGCGCTGGGCCGTGGCGAGGCCGAGCCTGTCGCGGTGCTGGTGCGCGGCGCCGACCAGTTTCTGCCGGCCAATCGCGCCGGTGATTTCGAAACCGCCAGCCTCGCCAGCCTGGTCCGCGACTGGGCGGGTGAATCCCCTTTCGCCGAGCTGCCCTTCGTCAGCCTGCTGATCGCCGACAACCTGCACGACCTGCATCCGCTGGTGGCCAACAATCCGCGGGTCGAGCGCGTGCAGCTGCCGCTGCCGCAGAAGCCCGAGATCGAGCAGGCGCTTGCGCAGCTTCGCGTCGACCACCCAAGCGCCTTCGATGCGGGGCAGGGCAGCGAGATCGCCGACCAGCTGGCCGGCGTATCCCTCAGTGCGCTGCAGTCGCTGGTGCGCCGGCGCGCGCACGAGGGTCAGCAGCTGGCCGAGGCCGACTGGATCAACGTGCGCAAGGCGATGATCGAGGGCGATGCCGCCGGCCTGATCGAGTTCATCCGCAGCGAGCGCACGCTCGACGACTACCACTCGCCCGAGGCGCTGAAGGCCTGGCTGCGCCAGGACATGGCGCTGTGGCGCAAGTCCGACCTGCGCGCGCTGCCGATGGGCTACATCTTTTGCGGGCCGGTCGGCACCGGCAAGACCTATCTGGTCGAATGCCTCGCTGGCGAGGCCAGCGTGCCGGTGGTGAAGCTCAAGAACTTCCGCGACCGCTGGGTCGGCTCCAGCGAGGGCAATCTGGAGAAGATCTTCCGCCTGATCCGCGCGCTCGGCCGCTGCATCGTCTTCGTTGATGAAGCCGACCAGACGCTGGGCAAGCGCGACTCCGGCAGCGGCGACAGCGGTCTGTCCGGGCGCCTGTACTCGATGATCGCGCAGGAGATGAGCGACGGTAAGAACCGCGGCCGGGTGATGTGGATCCTGGCCAGCTCTCGCCCCGACCTGATCGAAGTGGACTTGAAGCGTCCCGGCCGCATCGACGTCAAGATTCCGCTGCTGCCGACCAGCACGGAGCACGAGAGCGCAGGTCTGCTGCACGCGCTGCTGAAGCGCCTCGATGTCAGCCCCGGCGTCGATGCGCTCGCCGAACTCGACCTGCCCCTGCTGCTGACCCCCGGTGCCGCCGAGGCGCTGGCGGTGAAGGTCTATCGGCGCGTGCGCACGCTGGAAGAGTCCACGGTCGACGCCGTGCGCGCCTGCCTGGTCGGCTATCAGCCGCCGGTGCCGCTGGATGTGCTCGAGTTCCAGATGCGCATCGCCATCCGCGAGGCCACCGACATGCAGTTCGTGCCCGAGCGCCTGCGGCCCTACGGAGCCACGCCGGCATGAAGTACGTCTGGCGCGCCTTCAATGCCCGTCCGCTGGGCATGCCGATCCCGCCGAACTGGATCGGTCTCGCTGCCTTCGGTCTGCTCGGGGCGTTCCTGAGTCCGGGCTTCTGGGTGCTGGGCGCGGGGCTCGAAGTCGCCTACCTGTGGGCGACCTCCAGCAGCAAGCGCTTCCGCGCCACGGTCGACTCGGCAGCGTTCAAGCCCGGCCACAGCGAGCGCATCGAGGAGTCGGCCGAGGACGCGCGCTATCGCGCCCTGCTCGGGCAGCTGGGCGCCGCCGAAATCGCGCAGCACCAGCAGATCGAAGCGCGCGCGAGAGAGATCGTCGGCCGTCTGCGCAGCTCCAGCCTGATGGCCACCCATGCCGACAGCGTAGAGCAGCTCGTTTGGCTGCATCTGCGCCTGCTCGCCGCGCGCATGGCGATCGGCCACGTGGTGCAGACCGCGCAGGCCGAGAGTGCGCGCCTGCAGCAGCAGGAGGACGCGCTGCGTGCGCGCCTTGAAGACAGCAGCCTCGGCGTCGACCTGCGCCGCAGCCTGGAACAGCAGGTGTCGGTGATCGACCAGCGCCAGGCCGCGCACGCGGCCGCCGGCGAGCGGCTCGAGCATGTCGACGCCGAGCTCGCCCGCATCGACCAGCAGATTTCTCTGATCCGCGAGCAGAGCCTGCTCGCCACCGATGCCGATGGCGTCGTGCATTCGCTCAATGCCCTGGCCAGCTCATTCGACGAGGCGAACCGCTGGCTGGAGCGCCAGCGCGACCTGGCCGGCATCCTCGAAGGCCCCGAACCCGTGCGCCTGCCCAAGCGCGTGCTGCAGGGGCCGCCGCCGGTGCCGCAGCGGGGGCGCGCGTCAGAGCGGCTGTCGTGACTTCGAACCCCTGTTCAATCTGCATCGCCACCCGCGCTCAAGGAGTGCCCGCATGAACCGACTGAAGCTGCAATCCGGCAATGCCGCCGGCAAGTTGATCTCCGTGCTGCTGGTGCTCGGCCTGCTCGCACTGGGCGGCTGGCTGGTGATGCAGGACATGGGCAAGGACGCGCCCGGCGATGCCACCAGTGCCGACCGCGGATCGCGTTCTGAAACCTCGGAGGCCGCCAGCGTCGATCCGATCGAGCCGCTGACCGCGCCGCCCGTGCTTGACCGTTCCGCGCCCTACCAGATGAAGGACGGCATCCTCGATGTCGATCTGAGCGAGTACGCCGGCTACGCGGGCCTGATCGTCGCCAACGGCGGCTTGCAGCCGAACCCGGACTCTTTCTTCGCCCGCGAATACGGCTTCCAGCTGCGCATCACGCTGAGCGAGGAGGAGAGCTGGTCCAAGCTCAACAACGGCAAGGTCGCGGCCAGCGTGACCACGGCCGACGTGCTGGCTGTGCTCGGCCGCCAGTTCGACATCGTGGTGCCGGCGCAGATGGCGTTCTCGCGCGGCGCCAACATGATCGTGGTCGACAGCGGCGTCACCGGCGTCAATGCGCTGCGCGGCAAGGTACTGGCCGGCACCCAGTTCAACGAGAGCGAGTTCTTCCTGCGCTACCTCGCGTCCGAGTCGGGCGCGGCGGTGAATGTGCTGCGCGATCTCGACGCCGCGCCGCGCGCCGATGCCATCAACCTGGTGTTCTACGATGACGCCACTGTCGCCTGCGAGGCCTATGCCGAGCAACTGCAGGCCTCGCGTCCGCGTCTGAATGGCTGCATCGGCTGGTCGCCGAGCACCGACGCCACCATTGCCGGCAGCGGTGGCCGCGCCAAGATGCTGGTCTCGAACCGCAACCTGCTGGTGATCGCCGACCTGCTGCTGGTCAACGGCGAGTTCGCCCGCGCCAACGCCGACAAGGTGCAGGCCCTGGTGCACGGTCTGCTGGAGGGCAATCGCCAGCTGCGTGAATCCCCCGAGAGCCAGCTGGGCACGGTCGGCCGCGCCTTCGGCTGGAGCGTGGAAGAGACCCGCGCCGAGCTGGCCAAGGTGCACTTCTCCAACCTGCCGGAGAACCTCGCCTTCTTCGAGGGCACCATCGATGCGGCCGGCAGCTACCAGGGCATTTTCCAGAGCGCGCTGCTGGCCTATGGCGGGATCATCCGCAACCCGGCCGACCCCGCGCGCTACATCGACCTGGCCGCGCTGAAGGCGCTGCAGGTGAAGCCTGAGTTCGCCGCGCAGACGGTGGCGATCGCGCCGATCCGCACCCAGGGCGCGGTGAACCTCGAAGGCGACGCACTGCTCAGCCGCGACATCCGCTTCTTCTACCAGCCGAACTCGGCCGAGCTCGACGCCAACTCGAAGGAGAACCAGGAGTACCTGGAGATCATCCGCGGCTTCCTGCAGGTCAGCCCCGGCTCGATCGTGGTGCTGCGTGGCCACGTCGACAATGCGCGCGTCGGTGAGTTCGAGCAGCAGGGCGGGCAGGCGCTGGTGCGCAGCATGGCGCTGAAAGCCATGGAGCTGTCGCGCCAGCGCGCCGAGTCGGTGCGCGACGCGCTGCTGGCCAAGTACCCGAACATTGACGCCAATCGGCTTGAGCTGGTCGGCCGCGGCTGGGAAGAGCCAGCCGGCCCCGACAGCGAGCTCAATCGCCGCGTCGAGGTGCAGTGGTTCACGCTGGAGTGAGTCTCGGCCGCTGCCGACCTAGCTTGCCTTCGACCTCAAGCGTGCCCTCCAACTCAGGCGAGAGCCATGCGACGACACGGCGTACTGATCGAGTGGAGGGAAGCGCGAGGCTTTGGCTTCATCGAACCTGCGGGGTCGAACGAGCGCGTTTTCGTTCGTTTGTCGAGCTTTCGGGCCTCCGAGATTCGTCCATACGCGGGTCTCGTCGTGTCGTACGAGCTAGGTTCGGATACCGCGGGCCGAAAGCAGGCCATCGATGTGTTACGCCCAGGTGATGTGAATCCTGTTGAAGCCCCCGGGCGGCATTTGCCAATGCAGGCACGGGAGCACGCAGCTCCCGCGTGGCTGCGGGGTTTGATCGTTATCGCGGCACTCGCCGGCTTCGCATTCCTGTTGAGTGGCGAGGGCTGGCACAGTGAGCAGCTCGCTGAGCCGGTGGCGCGCTTGATCAAGCCGCCAGCTCACATTGCGGCCCCAGCCGCGGTGCGTGAAGTGGAGAGTTTCCAGTGTGACGGGCGCACCCGTTGCCCCCAGATGCGATCCTGTGCAGAGGCCGAGTACTTCCTGCGGAACTGTCCGGGCGTCGAGATGGACGGGGATTACGACGGGGTTCCGTGTGAGATGCAGTGGTGCCGATGACTCAACGCGCCCCAGCAATTGTTCGGATAGCGGTCCGAATCCTGCATCCTGCTGTGATCGCCTCCAGTTGTGACCTTCATGTTCCACTCTGAACCGTGGCCCATAGAGCGGTGCGTCAGGCGAGGGCGAGCCCTCGCCTTGCTAGCCCTCGCTTTGCTGTTTCCGTTCCCCGCACGCGCCGCCACCGAGTACTCGGTGGCCAACGGCCTGTCGCAGAACTCGGTGCTGTCGATGGTCCAGGACGCCGAAGGCTTCGTCTGGCTGGCGACCGAGGATGGGCTCAACCGCTTCGATGGCTACGAGTTCCGGGTGTACCGGCCGTCCGAGTCGCTGGGAGTGGGCGCGGCCGCGAACTACATCTCGGACCTCGCCCTGCAGGACCCCTATCTGTTCCTCGCCACCAATGGCGGCGGCCTGATCGTCTTCGATCGGCGCGACGGGCGCTTTCGCCACCTGGGCGTCGACGATGGACTGCAGGCGGAGCACCTGACCTCGGTCGAGGTGACCGGGCCGGGGCGACTGCTGCTGGCCTCGCGAGGTGGTCTGGAGCGACTCGCCTGGGACGGTGATCCCATGCAGGCCGATTTCAAGGTGGAACGCCTGGCACAGCAGCCGGAGCACGCTGGCCGCGAGTTCTGGGAGCTGCATGCGAGCAGCAGCGGTGTCTGGGTCGGCAGCGGTGACGGCATGTTCCGCGTCGACAGCAATGGCGAGCTGCTGCCCTTTCCGGTGCAGGGATCGACCGCACCCTTCAACACCGATGCGTTCCTGGAGCATCCGGCCGGCGTTCTGTGGATCGGCGCCTGGGACCAGGGCCTGTTCCGGCTGCGGCTGGATACCGGCGAGACGCGGCACTTCCTGCCCGGCCAGCCGCAGTCGGTGGGCCTGCGCTCGCGCCGCATCCTCTCGCTGGCCGCGGGGCCCGACGGCTCGGTGTTCGTTGGCACTGACCAGGGCCTGGCCTGGTTCGATCCGGGCTGTGACTGCCTGCGGGTGATGAACCACCGCCGCGCCGCGCGCCTCGCGGGTCGTGGCTTCCTCGTGCAGTCGCTGCTGTCCGATGAGCAGGGTGGCGTGTTCGCGGGCTACTGGGGTGAGGGGCTGGTGCGCTTCACGCCGCAGGACCGCGCCTTCCACGTCGAAGGCTACCGCGATGAAGGGCCGGCCGCGCTCAATCATCATCGCGTGCGCGCGATCCTCGAGGCCCGCAACGGCGACCTCTGGCTGGGCACCTTCGGCGGCGGCGTGCAGCGCGTGCGCGGCGAGCGCCGGCTCGGCGAGCCCTGGCGTTTCGAAAGCGAGCCCTTCGGTAGTGCCGAAGATGTGCTGCCGATGACCTCACGTCTGGTCTGGGCCCTGCTGGAAGGCCGCGACGGCCGCCTGTGGGCGGGCACCGACGACGGCCTCTTCCTGCGCACTGGCGAGTTCGAACCCTGGCAGCGCGAGCAGCCGATCGGCGTCGAGGTCGCGATGGCGGGCGTGCGCGTGCTGGCCGAGGATGCCCGCGGTCGGATCTGGGTGGGTTCCTCCTCGGGCTTGAGTCGGATCGAGTCCGGCGGCAGCGAGCGCGCGGGGATCTCGCTGGCGACGCCGGAGTTCCCGCTGTGGCGGCGGCGCCAGATGGAGAACATTCAGTCGCTGTACATCGACCCGCAGCAGCGCGTGTGGGTGGGCAGCTGGGCCGGGCTCGCGATCCTCGATGCGGACGGCGCGACAATCGCCCGCTACGGCGTCGAGCACGGCCTGCCGGCGCCCATCGTCTGGGACATCCATCGGCATACCGACGGCAGCCTCTGGCTGGCCACCAATGGTGGCGTGGTCCGGGTCGGCAATCCGGATGCGCCGGAGCAGCTGCAGCTTCGGGCGCTGGGGCGTGCCGAGGGCTTGCCCTATGGCCCCGCGCTGGGTCTCGTCAGCGATCGCAGCGGCATGCTGTGGATCACCAGCAATCGCGGGCTGCTGCGCTACGAGCCGCGCGGCGGTGGCCTGCGCCTGTTCACCCGCGCACAGGGCATTGCCGCTGACGAGTTCGCGACCCAGGCCGAGGCGCTTGGCCGCAACGGCTGGCTGTACTTTGGCGGGATCGACGGTCTTACAGCGTTCGACCCTGCCGCCCTGCCGGATGCGCTGGAGCTGCCGCGGCCCCGGCTGTCCGACCTGCGCGTCGACGGCGAAGCCGTGCCCTCGCTGGCGCCTTCGGGCACCGCTCCGGGCACGCTGCGCCTGCCGCATGACCATGGTCCACTGATCCTCGACTTCACCGGGCTCGTCTTCAACCAGCCCGAGAGCGTTCGCTTCCGCTATCGGCTGCGCGAGGACCAGGCCTTCATCGACCTCGGCACGCGGCGCTCCCTGATCCTCGACCACGTGCCGGCCGGTACCAGCACGCTGCAGCTCGAGGTCGACAACCAGGGGCAGCGGGCCGAGGCGGCGCTGGTCTCCTTCGAAGTCGTGCCGCCGTGGACCGAATCCTGGCTGTTTCGCGGCGCTGCCGTGGTGGCAGTGCTGCTGGTCCTGCTGGCCCTGTACCTGTGGCGGGTGCGCAGCCTGACCCGCCAGCGCTCGCGGCTTGAACGCCTGGTCAGCGAGCGCACTCGTGAGTTGCGCCGGCAGAAGGAGGCGCTGGAAGCCACCGCCCTGGCCCTGGGCGAGGCCAACCAGCGCTTCAAGAACCTCTCGCTGCAGGATCCGCTGACCGGGCTCAGCAATCGCCGCAGCCTGATCGAGCGCCTGCAGGCGGACTTCGCCCGCGAGACGGGCGAGCGGCCGGCGCTGCTGATGATCGACCTCGACCACTTCAAGCGCATCAACGACAGCCTGGGCCATCGCGCCGGTGACGCCGTACTGCGTGATTTCGCCGAACTGCTGCTGTCGGAAGTGCCCGAACGGGGCGCTGTCGGTCGCTGGGGCGGCGAGGAGTTCCTCTGCCTGCTGCCGGCGCATCCGCCGGAGTTCGCCTGGCAGTGGGCCGAGCGTTTGCTGGCGCGGGTTCGCGAGCGTCGCGTGCAGGTCGGCGGCCAGATCATCGAGTATCGCGCCAGCGCCGGGCTGGCCTTCGCGGCCCCCAGCGGTGGGGTCGATGCCAGCCTTGCACTGGCGGATGGCGCGCTCTATGCAGCCAAGAGCGCCGGACGCGACTGCCTGCGCCAGGCCTGAGCGCGAGTCCTTGCGCGGGCTGCACGCCGCGTCCGCCCTGCTATCGTTCGCAGCCTTCGCCGGGTCGCTGTCACTGCGAGCCGGCCCCGCACCGACCGGATTTCCCCATGTCTTCGATCCAGGATCTTGTCAGCGTCGACGTGCTCAGCCGTGCCGCCGCGCTGGGCGACGGCTTCCAGAGCGCCCAACCCTTCCGCCACCTGCAGGTCGAGGGCTTCTTCCGGCCCGACTACTTAGAGCGCCTGCGCGCAGAGTTCCCGGATTTCGATCCGCGCTTTGCCAGGAACGAGCAGGGCGAGATCGGCAACAAGGCGGTGGTGGAGCGCATCCGCGCGATCGGCCCGGCCTATGCCGCGCTCGATGACCTGATCCAATCCAAGTCCTTCCTGGACCTGGTGTCCACGCTGACCGGCATTCCCGATCTGCTCTACGACCCCTGGTACTTCGGCGGCGGTACCCATGAGAACCGCCACGGCCAGGACCTCGATGCCCACGTCGATTTCAACCGGCATCCGATCACCGGCTGGCATCGGCGGCTGAACCTGATCGTGTATCTGAACCCGGAATGGGACGAGGCCTGGGGCGGCTGCCTCGACCTGCATCGCGATCCGCGCGCGGCTGACGACGAGATCGTGCGGATCGCTCCGATGGACAACCGCTGCGTGATCTTCGAGACCAACGAGATCAGCTGGCACGGCTTCGAGCGCATCGACCTGCCCGAGGCCCGCCGAAGTCTGTCGCGGCGCTCGATCGCCCTGTACTTCTACACCCAGGAGCGGCCCGCCGAGGAGTTGGCCGATTCGCATTCGACGATCTATGTCGACCGCCCCCTGCCCGAGCGCTTCGCCGCCGGACACACGCTGAGCGAGGCTGACGCGCAGGAACTGCGCGTGCTGATCACCCGGCGCGATCAGCACATCCAGCGCCTGTATCGCGATGTTGGCCGCATCACCACCGAGCTGGACCAGGCGCGGGCCTTGCTCGCGCGCTCGCGTCTGGGGCGGGCGATCGGCCTGCTGCGGAGGGCGTGGGTGCGTTTGAAGCGCTGAGCCGCCTGCCGCGGTGATTCCGGGGTCCTCGCGGCATCGTGCGGGCGATGTCGTGTCGAGTGGCTTGGGCTCGGGCTGTGGCGCGGCGTCCCCAGCTCTGTCCGGTGCGCGACACGCGCACCCTACGGGGCAGTCGTCTGTGGGTAGGGTGCGCGCGTCGCGCACCGCGGCGCTCGGTGGCCCTGCGCTGCCCATCCGAGGCGCTGCGGGCGCCCAACACTGGCACACGATGACGCTGATCCCGAAGCCAGCGCGACTGCGTCAGCGCCTGCAGCGGGAGCGGGCGCTGCCTACAGCTTGAAGCGCGCGACCGCTTCCGCCAGCTGGTTCGCCTGCTCTTCGAGCGTGCGCGCGGCGGCGGTGGCTTCTTCGACGAGTGCCGCGTTCTGCTGGGTGGCCTCGTCCATGTGGGTGACGGTGGCGCTGACCTGTTCGATGCCCGAGGTCTGCTCGGCCGAGGCCGCGCTGATCTCGCCCATGATGTCGGTGACGCGCTTCACCGCCGACAGGATCTCGGCCATGGTGGCACCTGCCGAGTCGACCAGCTGGCTGCCGCTGCCAACGCGCTCGACGGTTTCGGAAATGAGCTGCTTGATCTCTTTTGCCGCAGCCGCCGAGCGCTGGGCCAGCGAGCGCACCTCCGAGGCCACCACCGCGAAGCCGCGGCCCTGCTCGCCGGCGCGGGCGGCCTCGACCGCGGCGTTCAGGGCGAGGATGTTGGTCTGGAAGGCGATGCCGTCGATGACGCCGATGATGTCCTCGATCTTGCGCGACTGCGCGTTGATCTGGCCCATGGTGTCGACGACCTGATGTACGGCCTGCCCGCCGCGCTCGGCGACGTCGCCGGCGCCGATCGCCAGCTGATTGGCCGAGCGCGCGTTCTCGGCATTGCCGCGCACGGTGGAGGTGAGCTCCTCCATGCTCGCCGCGGTCTCCTCAAGAGCAGCGGCCTGCTGTTCGGTGCGCGAGGACAGGTCGGCGTTGCCGGCGGCGATCTCGGCGGCGGCCTGGCGGATGGTCTGGCTCGCGGCGTTGATTCCTCTGATGGTGTCGGCCATGGCCTGCGCCGCGCTGTTGGCGTCGCTGGCGAGCCGTGCATAGGTGCCCTGGTACTCGCCGCGCATGCGTTCGCGCAGGTCGCCGCGGGCCAGGCCCTGCATCATGCGCCCGGCATCGCCCAGCACGTCGCCGAACAGCTGCACAAGGCTGTTGATGCCCTCGGCCAGCTGCTTCTGGAAACCTTGCATCCGAGTGGCATCGATGCGGTGGGCGGTGTCGCCGGCGCGGGCCGCGACCAGTGCGCCGTCCTGCATCTGGATGAAGTTGCGCAGGCTGTGGCGCAGGGTGTTGATGCTGTCGCGCAGGACTTCGAAGCGTCCCTCGGCGGCCATGTCGAGCCGCGCGCCCAGATCGCCGGCAGCCAGCTGGCCGGCCGCGCGCGTTGTCGCGCCCAGCACGTCGTCAAGCTGCTGGCAGGAGCGATTGATCGAGTCGGCGATATGCAGGTAGCGACCACGCTTGCCGGCGGAATCGACGCGGCCGCTGAAGTCGCCTTGGGCGATCGCGCCCATGACCTCGTCGACCTGGCCCAGCGAGGTCTCGATCGCCGCGGCGCTGCGCATCACCGCGTCGGCGATGCTGCCATCGGGGACCTTGCCCAGGCTGTCGAGATCGGCGGGCTCGCCATCGGCCAGCCGACGCGCCACCGAGATCAGGCGCGCCGGGTTGGCGCCGACCATCTGCACTTCGCGTTGAAGCGAACGCGCCATGATCACCAGCACGAGGGTTTCCGCCACCACGAAAAGCGCGTGGATCACGACGATGATGAAGCCGGTGTCGGCCACGAACACCCACACCGGCAGGCCCTGGCGCTGCATGTAGTCGAAGGCCAGATGGTGCACGGCGATCACCGCCGCGGCGAAGACGATCGGAATCCAGTCGCGGTAGTAGAGCAGCAGGGCCAACAGCACGAAGATGCTGAAGTGCATCTCGATCATGCCGTGGGCCTGGTGGATGGTGAGGCCCGACAGCACCATGAAGGCGGCGGCAATGGTGAGGCGCGTTGACAGGGCGCCGTTGTTCAGCAGCACCTGGGCGGCGCAGATGCCGGCGGTCGGCACGCCGATCAGCAGGAAGCTGCCCCAGGTGCCGGTGCCCAGGGCCAAACCCAGCGACAGCAGGGTCATGACCCCCACCAGAGCCAGCATGACGCGATCGGCATCGCGGCGCAGTTCGTCCAGATAGTTCAGCGGCGTAGCGCTCATGGGGATCCGTCGGGTGTCAGGTGGGGAGATAGCGGCCATCGCAGGCGCAGGGCTCGTCGATCACCGGCGCCCACAGCGGCGGTCGGTCGTCGGCCGCATGCGGAAGCACCAGTTCGACCAGGCTGCGGCCGTCGCTGCAGTGGAGAGGGGATTCGAGCGGTCCGGCGAACAGCAGCCTGCCTTGGGTGTTGAACAGGGCGGCGCCGGTGCCGGGCGGCAGCAGGTCGTGGGGCGCTTCGCTGGTGGCAGCGATTTGGGATGCCAGTCCCGTGGAGTGCGCCAGCGCCTTCAGACGCTCGCGCAGGACCGCGTCGCCTGCGCAGACGCAGGACGAGGGCAGCAGGATCAGCAGCGGACGCTGGTTGCGGCCGGCGCCGCGGGAAGCGCCCCAGGATTCGATGGATTCCACGCGCTGGGGGGCGGACGCGAGCTGGGCGCGCGCATGCGCCGGGCGACCCTCGATCAGCCAGAAGGCCCAGCCCATGGCCAGCATCCAGCCGCCGAGCAGGATGTAGCCAAGCAGGTGATTCAGCCGATCGCGCCGGGGGGCGCCTGCGATGTGCACTGGGGAGCGCGCTTTGCGGGGAGTCCCCGAGCGGCTGCAACCCTTGTGCCGATAGTCATGTCACCGCTTCGACGCGGATTGAGCCGTACCCGCCTCGGCGCGGGGACTGCGCCGGCCGTGTTTTCGGCCGCGCGCCTGCGGTGTGCCTGGGCGCAGACGCAGACTGTGCCAGGCGTCTCCGCGAACCCGGCGTTGGCGGCGCGAGGCGCTTTCTACCCCGGCTTTCGGGGCGCCCCGCCGTAGGCGGGCGCCCCAGGGATGCCGGAGGATCCAAGTGCAGCGTGGCAGGGCGGACCGGCCTCAGCGCGGACCGCGCGGGCCCTTGGGCGTGCCCTGCGGGCCGCGTCCACCGGGTCCATGACCCTTGGGACCATGCCCACCCGGGCGTGGGCCGCCCGGCTTGCCTGACGGCTTGCCACCCGGCGAGCCACCGGGGCGTCCGCCGGGCGCGCCGCCCGGACGGCCTCCCGGCTTGCCGAACTTCGAGCCACCGGGGCCGCCCGGGCCCGCGGGCCGGCCAGGGCCACCCGAACGCGCCGGCGCACCCGGACGACCGGCGCCGCCCGGACCACCGGGGCGGCCGGTGGGACGGTTCTGCGGGCGGGCCGAGGGGCTGGTGGTGGTCACGCCCTCGGGCACGTACCAGCTGCGGAACTCGCCGCTGGCGCTGGCGCCGCCCGCGGCCGTGCTGTTGCCGCTGCGCACGCGCGGGCCGCCGCGGCCGCGGGCTTCGCCGCCGGGCGCGGTCAGGGTGTTGCCGTAGTTGTCCGGGCGCTTGGCCGCGCCGCGCGGGCCGCCGGGCGCGCCGGGGCCGGACTTGAAGCCGCCCGGCTTGCCGCCGGGCTTGCGCTTGCCAGCGGGGCCGCCGGGACCACCGCGTCCCGGTCCGCGCCCGCGGCCGCGCGGGGCGTCCTCGCGGATGTTGTCGAAGGCGCGCAGTTCGCGACCCTCGTCGCCATAGGCGCCCTGGGTCCAGGCCTTCTGCTCGCGCGCGGCCGGGCGGTACTCGCTGGTCTTGGCGCGGCGCTGGCCGATCACCGGCTGCAGGGTCAGGTTGGCTTCCGGCGGCGGCAGGTTGAGGCTGGCGCGCAGCGCGTCGACCTGTTCGGCCGGCAGCGCTTCGCTCATGCCGCGCTTCAACAGGCGCGGCAGCTCGACGCCGCCGTAGCGCACGCGCTTCAGGCGGCTGACGGTGAAGCCGACGGCTTCCCACATCCGGCGCACTTCGCGGTTGCGGCCTTCGCGCAGGACCACGCGGAACCAGGCGTGACTGTCGCTGGAGCCGATCGGCTCGATGACGTCGAACTTCGCTTCGCCGTCGTCGAGCTGGACGCCGCGCTGCAGCTGGCGGATGACGTCCTCGCTGACCTCGCCGTGGATGCGGCAGACGTATTCGCGCTCGACCTCGGTGCTGGGATGCATCAGCGCGTTGGCGAGCTCGCCGTCGGTGGTCAGCAGCAGCAGGCCGGTGGTGTTGATGTCGAGCCTGCCGACCGCGATCCAGCGCGCGTTCTTCAGCTTGGGCAGCTTCTCGAACACGGTGGCGCGGCCTTCGGGGTCATCGCGGGTGGTCAGCTCGCCCTCGGGCTTGTTGTACAGCAGCACCTGCACCGGCTCGCTCTGGTTGGCGGCGACGAAGGCGCGGCCGTCGATCTCGACGCGGTCGCCGGAGGCGACGCTGCTGCCGGTCGCGGCGACTTCGCCGTTGACCTTGACTTCGCCGCGGGCGATGCGCTCTTCCAGCGCTCGGCGCGAGCCGAGCCCGGCGGTGGCCAGTACCTTGTGCAGGCGCTCTTCGACGCGGATGGCGGCAGCGCCTTCGCGCTTCAGGGACAGGACGCGGCGGGGTGTCTCACTCATGGAATCTGCTCCGGCGAAGTCTCGGACTCGCCCGTGGGGTCGGTGGTGTCTGTGGTGTTGGACGCGGCGCGCTCCTCGTCGAGGCGCGCCGCGGTGTCGAGATCGTTCTCGTAGGCATCGGCGTGCTGGGCGCCGTCGCTGCTGTCGGGGTCGGCGAGGGCCGCGTCAGCGTCGCCGCCTGCGGTGGACACTTCTGCGTCTGCGTCTGCGTCTGCGTCTGCAGCGGTCAACGCCGCTGGCGGCGTGTTTGCATCTGTGTTGCCGGCCGTGGCGCTGTCTCCGGGCGCGGCCAGTGTTTGCGCACTTTCTTCAGCATTTGGATCGATGGCGGCTTGGGCGGCGTCGGCTTCGAGTGTCGTGGCCCCCGCATCCTGGGCCTCGCCAGCGTCGGCAGCACCGGCCGGCAGCGCAGCCTTCGCGCGCGCGCCGTCGAAGTCCAGTTCGGGCTCGATGTCCGGCAGCTCCTGCAGGGCAGACAGCGGCGGCAGCTGATCGAGGCTCTTCAGGTTGAAGTAGTCGAGGAAGGCGCGGGTGGTGCCGAACAGGGCCGGCTTGCCGGGCACATCGCGGTGGCCGACCACGCGGATCCACTCGCGCTCTTCCAGGGTGCGGATGATCTGGCTGTTCACCGCCACGCCGCGGATGGCCTCGATCTCGCCGCGCGTGATCGGCTGCCGATAGGCGATCAGCGCGAGAGTTTCGAGCAGAGCACGCGAATAGCGCGCGGGCTTCTCTGCCCACAGGCGCGCGATGTGCGGGTAGATCTCGGTGCGCACCTGGTAGCGGAAGCCCGAGGCGACTTCCAGCAGCTCGACGCCGCGGCTGGCGCTGTCTTCCTGCAGCGCATGGAGGGCGCGGCGGATGTCGTCGGCGGGCGGCGCTTCGCCCTCGCCGAACAGGTCGGTCAGCTGGGCCACCGTCAGCGGCTGCGGGGCCGCCAGCAGGGCCGCTTCAAGAATGCGCTTGAGCAGGTCGAAGTCCATGCGTGGGCTAGGGCTCCTCGGTGCGGACTGGGGCAGGGGGTGTCGCCTGCTGTTCGGCGTCGGCGTCGGCGTCGATTGGATCGGTCTCCGACACATCCGCGGAGGCAGCACGCGGGAGCGACGGCATCTCATCGGCGAACACGCCCTCGCCGGTGTCATCGAGATCGCTGCCGTCGCTGCTGGGCAGGGCGTCGGCGATCGTGGTGTCTGCGTCCTCGGCGCTGGCGCCGAGCGCGCGAACGAAGATCGGCGCCAGCGGGGCCTCCTGCACGATCTCGATCAACATTTCCTTGGCCAGCTCCAGCATCGCAAGGAAGCTGACCACCACGCCGAGGCGGCCCTCCTCGGCGCGGAACAGCTCGATGAAGGACACGAAGCGGCCGTGCGAGAGGCGCTCCAGGTGCTCGCCCATGCGCGCACGCACGCTCAGCGCCTCGCGGCGGATGTTGTGGTGGCTGAACAGCTCGGCGCGCTTCAGCACGTCGCGCAGGGCCAGCAGCATCTCGCGCAGGTCGACCGGCGGAGGCAGGCGTACGCTCGTGCGGTCGCCAGTCTGCGCATGCACCACCTGGGTGTCACGCTCGATGCGGGGCAGGGCATCAATGTCCTGTGCGGCCTGGCGGAAGCGCTCGTACTCCTGCAGGCGGCGCACCAACTCGGCGCGCGGGTCTTCTTCCTCGCCCTCGGCGCTGGGCGGGCGCGGCAGCAGCAGGCGCGACTTGATCTCGGCCAGGATCGCGGCCATCACCAGGTATTCGGCGGCCAGCTCCAGCTTGATGTCCTGCATCAGGCCGATGTAGTCGATGTACTGGCGGGTGATCTCGGCGACCGGGATATCGAGGATGTCGAGGTTCTGCCGGCGGATCAGGTAGAGCAGCAGGTCGAGTGGGCCTTCGAAGGCATCGAGGATGACCTCCAGCGCGTCCGGCGGGATGTACAGATCCTGCGGAATCTGCAGCACCGGCTGGCCACGCACCATCGCCAGCGGCATTTCCTGCTGCTGGGGTGGGCCGCTGGGCGACGGGCTGGCACTGGTGTCGGCGGGCTGCGCCGAATCGACGGTCATCGTTGAGATGAATCCTGGTCTCTGCATGGCGCGCTGCGCGCCTGGGTCAATCGTCAGCGCCGGGCCGGACCGGCCTGGCGGACTTTCAGTGGACGGCTGGCGATCCGGACGACGCAGCAGGTCCACACAAGGTGCTTGCGGCGGCAGCTGCCGCCTGCGGCCGTCCCCTCGGCCGCGCGAAGCGGATCCGCTTCGCTGGTGATGCTTGATTCCGACTACGCTCGTGGATGGCACTTGGCTGAGCGCAGGGGACGGACCCCGTCCGTGCGCGACTTCAGCTGTCCAGGAAGTCCACCGCGCCCGTGCCCTTGCGGACCAGCACCGGAACGTCTCCAGACAGATCGACCACGCTGGTCGGCCCGGGTGGGCAATCCCCGGAATCCAGCATCAGATCGACGTGACGCAGGGCGTGCTCCGCGACTTCGAAGGCATCCTGACGGTCCGGTGACTCTTCGGCGGCGTCCGCGGAGAGCTCCAGAGTGGTCGAGAGCAGGGGCGAACCCCAGGCTTCGAGAAGCGCCTGCAGCACCGGGTGATCCGGAATGCGGCAGCCGATGACCTTGCGCTTGGCCTGCTTGAACCGCCGAGGCAGTTCCGAAGAAACCGGGAGGATGAAGGTGTAGGGCCCGGGAACCAGGGGCTTGACGATGCGGAAGGCACTGTCGTCGAGCTTGGCCATCCGGCCGACTTCGCTCAGGCGGGCGCAGAGTAAGGTGAAAGGATGCTTGCTGTCCAGCCCGCGCAGTTTCTGCACGCGCTCCTCCGCGCGCACCGCGTCGATCGCCCAGGCGAACAGATAGCCGGCATCCGAAGGCGCGACCAGCAGCTCACCGCGGTTGAGCGCATCGACCGCGCGCTGGATCTGCCGCGGCTGCGGGTTCACGGGATGGATTTCGATGCGATCGCCCATGGGGCTCCTTTGCAAAGCGCGCCCGCGAAAGCGTCCCGGCACGGGGCGGGGACGTTTGAGGGGGCTTGAGGGAGCGCATATGATGCGCGGTCCGCACCGGGGCCGGATAGCCCCGTGACTTCCGCCCGCCTGGCCGCGCTCCGCCGGCGGGTGCCGCCGTTCCGCTCTCCACGCTCCGCGAGGTCCGCGCCATGTGGTACCTGATCATCGGCTGTGACGCGCCCGACTCCTTGGCCAAACGGCTGGAGGTGCGGCCTGCGCATCTCGCGCGACTGCACGCGCTGCGCGACGAGGGCCGGCTGAAGCTGGCCGGTCCATTGCCGGCGATCGACGCCGAAGATCCCGGCGAGGCGGGCTTCGTCGGCTCGGCCATCGTCGCCGAGTTCGAGGACTTCGCCGCCGCGCGCGAGTGGGCGCAGACCGACCCGTACTTTGAGGCCGGCGTCTACGAATCCGTGCAGGTGCTGCCATTCCGCCCGGTGCTGCCGTGAGCGCGCGCGTCGAGGCCATTCGCGCGGCGCTGGCCGCGCTGCAGCCCAGCCTGCTGGAGATCAGCGACGACAGCCACAAGCATGCCGGCCATGAAGGCGCGCGCGACGGTCGCGGGCATTTTTCACTGCTGATCGTCAGTCCCGCCTTTTCCGGTCTCAACGCCATCGCCCGCCATCGTGCGGTGTACGAGGCCGTGGGCAGCCTGATGCAGACCGATATCCACGCGCTGTCCATGCGCGCATACGCCCCCGAGGAGTTTCAGGGATGAGCCCTGCTGTTATCCGCCCAGCTGTTGTCCGTCTGATTCTCACCGCACTCTGTGCAGCTATCGGTTTGGCGGCATGCGCGCAGCGCAGCCCCCAGGACGCCAGCGAGGACCAGGTGCTGCAGCGCCCGCCGGAAGGCCCGGTGGTGGCGGTGGTCAACGGCGAGTCCATCACCCAGCCGCTGCTGGAGACCTTCGCCCGCGGACTCGGGCTTGACCTCGCCCAGCCCGAGCAGCGCCAGCAGGCGCTGGACCGCCTGATCGAGACCCTGCTGCTGGCGCAGACCGGGCTGTCGGGCAGCGAGTCGGGCTCGGAGTCCCTGAAAGCCGAACTGGCGCTGGGGCGCATGCAGGTCCTGGCCAGCCATCAGCTGAATGCGCTGCGCGGCGAGGTCACCATCGGCGAGCAGGAGCTGCGCGACTACTACGCGCGCGAGGTCGAGCGCACCGGGCGCGTCGAATACAACGCCCAGCACATCCTGTTTGCCGACGAGGCCAGCGCCGCCGCCGCCCTGGCGGAAGCGCTGGGCGCTGACGCGGATTTCGCCGAGCTGATGCAGCGCTACTCGGCGACTGCCGTGCAGGCACGCGATCTGGGCTGGGCCAACCTCACCCAGACGCCGCCGGAGTTCGCCGAGCTGCTGGGTCAGCTGGCCGATGGCGAAGTCGCTCCGGTGGTCGTGCAGACGCGCTTCGGCTACCACGTGCTGCGGCGCGTTGCCAGCCGTGACTTCACCCCGCCGGCCTTCGAGGCCGTGCGCGCCGGCATCGAGCAGCAGCTGCTGCAGCAGGCGGTCGGCGAGCGCATCCGCGCCCTGCGCGAGACCGCGCAGATCGCTGCACCGGGCGCCAGCAGCACCAGCGCGCCGACCCAGTAAGCCCACGCCAGAGGAACGCACCGGATGCGTCTGTCCACGATCAAGCTGGCGGGCTTCAAGAGCTTCGTCGATCCCACCACCCTGCACCTGCCGACCAACATGACCGGCGTGGTGGGGCCGAACGGCTGCGGCAAGTCGAACATCATCGACGCCGTGCGCTGGGTGATGGGCGAAAGCTCGGCCAGCCGCCTGCGTGGCGACAACCTGACCGACGTGATCTTCTCCGGCTCGTCCGGCCGCAAGCCGGTGGGTACCGCCACGGTCGAGCTGATCTTCGACAACAGCGACCACACCATCGTCGGCGAGTACGCGCAGTACAACGAGATCTCGGTCAAGCGCATGGTCAGCCGTGATGGCGCCAGCGCCTATTACTTGAACGGCACGCGCTGCCGCCGGCGCGACATCACCGATCTTTTCCTCGGCACCGGCCTGGGGCCACGCAGCTACTCGATCATCGAGCAGGGCATGATCAGCCAGATCATCGAAGCCCGGCCCGAGGACCTGCGCGTCTACCTGGAGGAGGCCGCCGGCATCTCCAAGTACAAGGAGCGCCGCAAGGAGACCGAGACGCGCATGCGGCACACGCGCGAGAACCTCGACCGCCTGAACGACCTGCGCGAGGAGGTCGACAAGCAGCTGGAGCATTTGAAGCGCCAGGCCCGGCAGGCCGAGCTCTACCAGCAGCTGCGCGCCGAGCAGCGCGAGCGCGACGCGCAGCTCAAGGCCATGCTGTTCGGCGCGGTCGAGCGCGAGCTGACCGAGCTGCGCGCAGGCTTGGGTGAGGAGGACCTGCAGCTCGAAGCCACGGTCACCGAGCAGCGTCATGTCGAGGCGCAGATCGAGCTGACCCGCGTGCAGCAGGGCGAGGCCGGCGAGGCGCTGTCGAAGGTGCAGGCCGAGAGCTACCGCCTGAGCAGCGACATCGCCCGCGTCGAGCAGCAGATCCGCCATCAGGGCGAACTCACCCAGCGCCTGCGCCAGAGCAAGGCCGAGGCCGATGCCTCGCACGCGGAAGTGCTGGCGCACATCGAGGAAGACGCGTCCAAGCTGGCCGACCTCGATGCCGTGGTGCAGGAACTTGAACCCGCGGCCAGCGAGGTCGGCGAGCAGCTGGCCGAACGCGCCGAAGCCCTGCAGGCCGCCGAGCGCGCGCTGAGCGACTGGCAGCGCACTTCCGACGCGCAGCGTCAGGCGCAGTCCGAGGCCGCGCGCGCGGCCGAAGTCGAACGCACCCGCATCGACTACCTCGACCGGCAGATGCTCGAGCTCGGACGCCGCCGCGAGACGCTGGCCGGCGAGCTGCAGGGCCTCGACGTCTCGGCGATCGAAGCCGCGCTCGAAGACGCGAAGGAACAGGCCGAGGCCCAGCGCGTCCAGGTCGATGAACTCACCGCCGGGTTGGATGCCCGCAAGCAGGCCGTGCTGGCGGTGCAGGAGAAACAGCGCCTCAGCCAGGCTCAGCTGGCCGAGGTGCGCAAGGAGATCCAGAGCCAGCGTGGGCGCCTGGGCTCGCTGGAAGCCCTGCAGGCCGCGGCGCTCGGCCAGGAGAAGGGCGCGGTGCTCGACTGGCTGCGCGCGCAGGGCCTGGAGCAGCAGCCGCGCGCCGGCAGCGTGCTCAAGGTGCAGCCGGGCTGGGAGACCGCAGTCGAAACCGTGCTCGGCAGCCTGATCGAGGGCGTGATGGTCGAGACCCCGGCACAGCATGCCGAGGCGCTCGCCGCACTGCGGGCGGGACGGCTGTCACTGCTGGCCGAGGCCGATGAAGTGCTGGTTGCGCCCGCCGATTCGCTGGCCGCCAAAATCGAAGGCCCGGCCGCGCTGCGGCGCCTGCTGGTCGATGTGCACGCCGTCGACTCGCTCGATGCGGCGCGCGCGCGGCTGCCGGCGCTGGCCGAAGGCGCAAGCCTGATCACTCGCGAAGGCGAGTGGCTGTCCGCCGGCTTCGCCCGCGTGCTGCGCTCGGGCGAGGCCCAGCAGGGTGCGCTGGCGCGCGAGCGCGAGCTGCAGAACCTGCGCGCCGAGATCCAGAACCAGGGCCTGCGCGAACAAGCCCTGGTCGAGCAGCTCAATGAGCTGCGTGATGCCCTGCAGCAGGCCGAGATCGAGCGCGAGGACGCGCAGCGCAGCCTCTATCTGGCGCATCGCAGCGTGGCCGAGCTGTCGGGCCAGCTGCAGAGCCTCGGCGGCAAGCTCGACCAGGCGCAGGCCCGGCGCCAGCGCATCGAAGCCGAGCTTTCGCAGCTGTCCACCGCTATCGAGGACGCCCAGGAGCAGGCCGGCGATTCGCGTGCGCGGCTGGAGCATGCGATGGAGCGCATGGGCGAGCAGGAGGATTTGCGCCTGTCGCTTGAAGGCGAGCGCGAGCGCCTGTTCGCCGGCCGCGAGGCCGCGCAGTCGGCGGTGCGCGAGCTGCGCGAGCGCGGCCATCACCTCGCCCTGCAGCTGGAGTCCAAGCGCAGCCAGCGCGCCGGCCTGGAGCAGGGTCTAGCGCGCATGAAGAACCAGCTGCAGCAGCTGGGCCAGCGTCGCGCCGAACTCGCCGAACAGCTGTCGGTGGGCGATGCGCCGATCGAAGCGTTGAAGAACGAATTGCAGGTCTACCTGGACAGCCGCATCGACGTCGAGAAGCGGCTGTCGGCCGCGCGCTCCGCGGTGGACGGCATCGAGGGCGAGCTGCGCAATTACGAGCAGCGCCGCCAGCAGCTCGACCAGCGCGCCCTGCTGCTGCGCGAGCGTCTCTCGCGCAAGCGGCTGGACGAGCAGGCGCTGGCGCTCAAGGCGCAGGGCCTGCTGGAGGCGATCACCGCCGCCGAGCTGGAGCCGCAGGCCCTGCTCGACAACCTGCCCGAGAACGCCACGCCCGAGACCTGGAAAAAGTCGCTGGACGAGCTCGAAACCCGCATCAAGCGGCTGGAGCCGGTGAACCTCGCGGCGATCCAGGAGTACGGCGAGCAGTCGCAGCGCAAGGAGTATCTGGACAGCCAGCACAACGATCTGACGCAGGCGCTGGAAACGCTGGAGAACGCGATCCGCAAGATCGACAAGGAAACCCGCGGCCGCTTCAAGGACACCTTCGACCGCGTCAACACCGGCGTCCAGGCCCTGTATCCGCGATTGTTCGGCGGCGGCCACGCCTATCTGGAGCTGACCGGCGAGGACCTGCTCGACACCGGCGTGGCGATCATGGCGCGTCCGCCGGGCAAGCGCGTGTCCAACATCTCGCTGCTGTCCGGCGGCGAGAAGGCGCTGACCGCGGTGGCGCTCGTGTTCGCGATCTTCCAGCTCAACCCGGCGCCCTTCTGCCTGCTCGACGAGGTCGATGCGCCGCTGGACGAGGCCAACGTCGGCCGCTTCAGCGCGATGGTGTCCGAGATGAGCGAGAAGGTGCAGTTCCTGTTTGTCACCCACAACAAGTCGACCATGGAAGCGGCCCGCCAGCTGGCCGGCGTGACCATGCGCGAGCCCGGCGTGTCGCGCCTGGTCTCGGTCGATATCGACGAGGCCAGCCGCATGGTTGGCGCGGCCTGAGAGCCACCCCATGGCGAACGACAGCCTGAGCGCGCGCGCGGCCGAACTGCGCGCGCAGATCGAGGACGCGAACTACCGCTACCACGTGCTGGATGCGCCGGGGATTCCGGACGCCGAGTACGACCGGCTGCTGCGCGAGCTGGAGGCGCTGGAGGCAGCGCATCCGGAGCTGCGCACGCCGTATTCTCCGACCTTGCGCGTTGGCGCGCGCTCCGACAGTGCGTTCGCCGAGGTCAAGCACGCAGTGCCCATGCTTTCACTGGGCAATGCCTTTGATGATGTCGAGCAAGAGGCGCCCGAGTTGCGGCACCGCGAAGTCGCGGAGTTCGTACGTCGCATTGTCGAGGAAACGGGCGACACAAGCCCAGAGTTTTCAGCCGAGCCCAAGCTCGATGGTCTGGCGATCAGCCTACGCTACAAGCACGGCGTGCTCGTGCAGGGCGCGACCCGCGGCGATGGTGCGACTGGTGAGGATGTCACCGCCAATCTGCGAACAATTCGCGCAATTCCGCTTCAGCTGCGTGGGAAGGCGCCTTCGGTTCTGGAAGTTCGCGGCGAGGTCTACATGCCGCGGGCTGGCTTCAACGCTTTCAACCAGCGTGCGCTGGAACGTGGCGAGAAGACGCTGGCGAATCCGCGCAATGGCGCCGCCGGCTCGCTGCGCCAGCTCGACCCCACGGTCACCGCACAGCGGCCCTTGGCCTTCTACGCCTACGGAATAGGCTTCGAAGAGGGTTTCGTTGTCCCGGAAACGCACACGGCACTGCTCGGGAGACTGCAGGATCTGGGCCTACCCGTCTGCCCGGAGTCGGATCGTGTCGTGGGCTTCAACGGCCTGATCGCCTACTACCGCCGCATTGGCGAGAAGCGCGACGCGCTGGCCTACGACATCGATGGAGTGGTCTACAAGTTGAACCGCTTCGATCAGCAGCGCGCGATGGGCTTCGTCGCCCGCGCGCCGCGCTGGGCCATCGCCCACAAATTCCCCGCGCAGGAGGAGATGACCGAGGTCGAGGCCATCGACGTGCAGGTCGGGCGCACCGGCGCGATCACCCCGGTGGCCCGGCTCAAGCCCGTGCAGGTGGCTGGCGTGGTGGTCACCAATGCCACCCTGCACAACGCCGACCAGATCGCCCGGCTCGACGTGCGCGTCGGCGACACGGTGATCGTGCGGCGCGCGGGCGATGTGATTCCCGAGGTGCTGGGCGTGGTCGCCGAGCGTCGTCCAGAAGGTACCGCGCCCTGGCTGCTGCCGACCGAATGCCCCGCCTGCGGTTCCGCCGTGGTGCGGCCGGAGGGCGAAGCGGTGGCCCGCTGCAGCGGTGGCCTGTTCTGCCCGGCCCAACGCAAGCAGGCGCTGATCCACTTCGCCTCGCGCCGCGCCATCGACATCGAGGGCCTGGGCGAGCGCATGGTCGAGGATCTGGTCGACTTGGGCTTCGTGCAGAGCGTGGCCGACCTCTACCGCCTCACGCTCGACGACCTGCTGGAGATGAAGCGCCGCGCCGACCAGCGCGACGGCAGCACGCCGGAGACGGTCAAGGCCGGAAAGGTAGCCACGCGCTGGGCCGAGAACCTGATCGAGTCCCTCGAGCGCAGCCGCCGGCCGGCACTTGAGCGCCTGCTGTTCGGATTGGGCATCCTGCAGATCGGCGAGGAGACCGCGAAGGCGCTGGCGCGCAGCTTCGGCAGCCTGGATGCCATCCGCCATGCCGATCCCATCCTCCTTCTCGCGGTGCCCGATGTAGGACCCAAGGTCGCGGCCTCGATCGCCAGCTTCTTCGCGCAGCCGCACAACAATGAGGTCATCGATGCGCTGCTCGCCAACGGCGTGGAGCCGCAGCAGGCGGGTCAGCCTTCGGCCTCGCTGGCGACACGGCTGGATCTGGGCCACCTGCTGCGCGCGGCCAAGGCGCTGGGCGCACCGCTGGGGCGTCTTGGCGACACCTCGATCGGCCGCATCGGCGAGGCCCGCCGCGAACTCGCTGCACTCGAAGCGGCGGGCGAGGGTGGTCTGACCGCGCTTGGCGTGACCGCCGATGCCGCCGCGGCGCTGTTCGCGATGCTGGGTGACGCGCATTGGGGGCCGCGGCTGCGCGCCGTCGATGCCGCCATGTCCGCCCTGCGCGCGGCCGCTCCGCATGAAGTCCAGGGCGGCGTGCTGGCCGGCAAAACGGTGGTCCTGACCGGCTCGCTGTCGGCCATGACCCGCGACGAAGCCGGCGCCAGGCTCGAAGCCCTCGGCGCCAAGGTCGCCGGTAGCGTGTCGAAGAAGACCAGTTTCGTGGTCGCTGGCGAGGCGGCCGGCAGCAAGCTGGCCAAGGCGAACGAGCTTGGCGTGCCGGTATGGGACGAGGCGCGGCTGCTGGCCTTCCTCGCCGAACAGGACGCCTGAGGCGCGCGAATCGTTCGGATCGCGCGGACGGCATGCCGCGCTTGCGCGCCATCGCCAGCTTCGCGACCATGACGCCCTACGGTACGACACCCCCTACACCACGAGGTCTCCCATGAAACTCGGCACCCGTCAGCGCGGCATCACCTTACTCGGCGCTCTTGTGATGCTGGGCATCCTGGGGTTCTTCGCCTTCCTGATCATGCGGCTGTTCCCCGTGTACTCGGAGTACCACTCGGTGGTGACAGCCATGAAGGGCCTGCAGGGCGAGCCTGGCGTGGGGCAGATGACGCCGGAGAGGATTCGCGAGCTGCTGAATCGCCGCCTGTACATTTCCTACGTCGAGTCCGTGAAGCCGAACCATGTGAAGATCACCCGCTCGGGCAACGGCTACAACCTCAACATCAAGTACGAAGTGCGCAAGCCCTTGGCCTACAACCTCGATTTCGTCGCGTCCTTCGACAAGACCGTGGAGCTGTCGCGCCAGGGTGTCATCGATTGATCCAGAGCCTGTTCCGATGAGCTCGGCGCTGGGCCACACCTTCGCCGATCCGGCCCTGCTGCAGCAGGCGCTGACCCATCGCAGCGCCGGCGGCCGCAACAACGAGCGCTTCGAGTTTCTCGGCGACGCCCTGCTCAGCGTGGTGGTCGCCGAGGCCCTGTTCCATCGTTTCCCCAAGGCTGACGAGGGCGCGCTCACCCGCGCGCGCTCGCAGCTGGTGCGTGAGCCGCAGCTGGCCGAACTTGCCCGCCGCCACCAGCTGGGCGATCGCCTGATCCTCGGCCAGGGTGAACTCAAGAGCGGCGGTTTCCGGCGCGAGTCCATCCTCGCGGATGCCGTTGAGGCGATCATCGGTGCCATTCATCTCGATGCCGGCTTCGAGGTGTGCCGGGCGCGCGTGTTGGCTCTGTTCGAGCCGCTGATCGCCGCCCTGCCGCCTGGTCTCAAGGCCGAGAAGGACCCCAAGACCCGCCTGCAGGAATGGCTGCAGGCGCGTCAGCTGGGCCTGCCCGAGTACCGCCTGCTCGAAGCCCGCGGCGATGACCACGACAAGCAGTTCGAGGTCGTCTGCCGCGTCGACAGCCACGCCATCGAAGCCCGCGCCATCGCCGGTGCGCGCCGCGAAGCCGAACAGCAGGCCGCCGCCGAGGTGCTGGCCGCCCTGCTTGCCGCATCCACCAAGGAATCCGCATGAACACCCCTGACAGCCCCGCCGCCGGCGGCTTCCGCGTCGGCCACGTGGCCGTGGTCGGCCGGCCGAACGTCGGCAAGTCCACCCTGATCAACGCGCTCGTGGGCTTCCGCGTCAGCATCGTCTCGCGCCGGCCGCAGACCACCCGCCACCGCATCCTCGGCATCAGCACGGTCGAGGGCGGGCAGATCGTCTACGTCGATACGCCCGGCCTGCACGGAAAGGAGTCGCGCGCGATCAACCGCTACATGAACCGTGCCGCCCGCGGTGCCTTGGCCGATGTGCAGGTCGGCGTGCTGGTCATCGAAGCCGGCGCCTGGCGCGAGGACGACGAGCGCGCCTACAGGGCGCTGGTCGAGGCCGGCGTGCCGCGCGTGCTGGTGATCAACAAGGTCGACAGGCTGAAGGACAAGGGCGCCCTGCTGCCCTTCATCCAGCAGGTCATGAAGGACCACGATTTCCTTGAAGTGGTGCCGCTGTCGGCGCAGAAGCGCAAGGGCCTGGAGGTGCTGCAGAAGGTTCTGCTGAAACACCTGCCCGAGGGCGAGCCGCTGTTCGAGGAAGACCAGGTCACCGACCGCAGCGAACGCTTCCTCTGCGCCGAACTGATCCGCGAGCAGCTGATGCGCAAGCTGGGTGACGAGCTGCCCTATGCCACCAGCGTCGAGATCGAGAACTGGGAAGAGGACGGGCGCATGGCGCGGATCGCGGCGGTGATCTGGGTCGAGCGCGAGGGCCAGAAGGCCATCGTGATCGGCGCCGGCGGCGAGCAGCTGCGGCAGATCGGCATGGACGCGCGCATCGCCATGGAGCGACTGCTCGACCGAAAAGTCTTCCTGCAGCTGTGGTGCAAGGTCCGCGAGGGCTGGAGCGACGACGAGCAGGTGCTGCAGCGCTTCGGCTACACCGAGTAATCGCGTGTCGCGCAGCGGCAGCCCCGGCCCGCGCGTCGAAGGCGAGCCCGCCTACGTGCTGCATGCGCGGCCGTTCCGCGAGACCAGCCAGCTGCTGGAAGTGTTCAGTGCCGGCCATGGCCGCATGGGCCTGTTGGCGCGCGGCGCCAAGGGCGGCAAGGGCGGCGGTCGCGCGGCCCTGCTGCAGCCGTTCACGCCCCTGATCGTCGCCTGGCAGGGCCGCGGCGAGCTGCCGCAGCTGCTTGAGGTCGAGCCGGCGGGGCTTGCGCCGCGCCTGCAGGGCGACGCGCTGATGGCCGGGTTCTACGCCAACGAATTGCTGGTGCAACTCCTGAACCGAGGAGAGGCCCAATCCGCTCTGTTCGCGCGCTACGCGCTGCTGCTCTCGCAGCTGGCGGTGGGTGATCTGGCCTGGCCATTGCGCTGCTTCGAGCGCGATCTGCTCACGGCGATCGGCTTCGAGCTGTCGCTGGATGCCGACCACGCCGGCCAGCCGATCGAGCCTGCAGCGCGCTACCGCTGGCTGGGCGAGGCTGGCGCGCTGCGTCTCGGCATTGCCGAGCAGGCCGGCATCGAAGGCGCCGCGCTGCTGGCGCTACGCAGCGAGCAGGCGCCGGCCGAAGCCTTGCTGCCGCCGCTGCGCCGGCTGTTGCGCGAGGAGTTGAAGCGGCATCTGCACGGGCGCAGCCTGCGCAGCTGGGGCCTGCTGGCGGAGTTCGAGCAGCTGCGCGGCTGAGCGCCTGGCGGGCGGTGTGCCGGGTCGCGGGCGCCGAGCAGTGCACGCCGAGCATTTCATCCCTAAACGAAACCAGCCCCAGCGAAGCCGGGC
Organism: uncultured Aquimonas sp.; assembly: GCF_937888285.1. Lineage (GTDB taxonomy): Bacteria > Pseudomonadota > Gammaproteobacteria > Xanthomonadales > Xanthomonadaceae > Aquimonas. Next base: position 55,570 of record NZ_CALART010000030.1, on the reverse strand, counting down.
AGACGCGATCACGCTTGCCTGCTCGATTCGAATTGCTGCGCGATCAGTCGACTACCGATTCCAGCGGGCGCGCATCCTGCAGCAGCCTATCGATCTCGGCATCCAGCTCAGCCAGCGCCCGCGGCAGCGCGTATGCCGCTGCCTCCGCCTGCAGGGCCGCGCGCGCGCCGTCGATATGCGCCGCCAGCGCTGCCGCGCCGGTGAGTCGGGCCGAGCCCAGCATGCGATGCAGAAGCGCATCCAGCGGGCCTGGATCGACCTTGGCCTCGTTGCCGGCCAGCGCCAGCGCCGCGCGCTGCGCGGGCAGCTCGGCCAGCATCAGGCTGCGCAGGGACTGGGCGATCGAGAGGCGGCCATTGGCGCAGGCCAGCGCTCGGGCTTCATCCCAGTGCGGCGGCGAGAGTGCGAGGCGGCGCAGGGCGTCGAGCAGGGTGCCCGGCTGCACCGGCTTGCGCAGGCAGGCATCGAAGCCCTGCACTACCAGCGAGTGCTCCGTGGCTTCATCGAGATCGGCACTGAGCGCCAGCGCGCGGCCCGCTGCGCCGCGCGAGCGCAAGGCGTGGAGGAGGGCGCCACCTTCACCGTCCGGCAGGCGCTGATCGAGCAGGAGACCGTCGAAGTGCGCCAGATCGCCATGCGCGAGCGCCTGCGTGCAGTCGAGCGCGTGTTCGACCGCCAAGCCCCAGCTGCGCAGGGTGTGCAGCAGCCATTCGGCGCCGATCGGGTCGTCTTCCACCAGCAGCAGTCGGGATACAGGTGCAGACATGCGGGCGCCGCCTCCATGGGAATGCTTCCGTTATCCTGCCGAGCATGCGTGTCCTGACAAGCCTGCTCAAGCCCGCCTTGCGTGTGGCGCTGCCTTCTGCCCTGCTGGCCCTGGGTCTGCTGCCGATCAGCGGCGGTGCCGCCGCGCGCGAGCTGGTCGCGCGTGCCGAGCATGCCCAACAGGGGGAGCTCGGCGTACATGGCATCGAGCTGCGCCTGCGCGAGCCGGCGCAGCCCGGCGCTGGCCTGGGTCTGCACCTGAGCCTGCAGCGTCTGGAGCATCCGGGCTTCGGCTATAGCCTTGCGGATCTCGAGTGGCGCTGCGAACTGCGGCCTCGCGATGTCGGCGTGTGGCGCTGCGCCGGGCCGCTGCGCAGTCGCGGTCAAGCCGCCGGCGAGCTCACCCTCGACCTCGATCGCGGTGCCGCGGAGCTGTCCCTGCAGCGCGGTCGCATGCGTCTGCAGGCTTCGATGCCGGCGGAGGAGGGCGCGATCGGGCTGCAGGCCGAGCGCCTGCCCGCGGAGTGGCTGCAGCCGATGCTGGCCGGCCTGTGGTCGCAGGCCCGCCTGACCGGCGGCCTGCTGGCCGCGGATCTGGAGCTCGACCTCGCACTCGATGCTCCGCGGCTTGAGGGCAGCGTACGCGCCGAGGGCCTCGGGATCGATACCGTGGACGGCCAGGTCGCCGCGGCCGATCTCGAGCTGCGCGGCCGCGTCGGGCTGGACCTGGGCGAACGCACACGCCTGGGCCTGGAGCTGGCCTTCAGCGGCGGTGAGCTGCTGGGCGGTCCGGTCTATGTGGCGCTGCCGGCGCGGCCGGTGCAGCTGCAGCTGGCCGCGGTCGGTGCGGCTTCGCGCTGGAGCGTGGAGCGTCTGGCCTGGAACGACCCCGAGGCGCTGCAGCTGGAGGGCAGCGCCGAGCTGGATTTCTCGGCACCCAGCGTGATCACCCGGGCACAGCTGCAGGCGTCGAGCGCGCGCGCGGGACTGCTGGTATCGCGCTATCTGGAGAGCCTGCTTGCGACCCTGGGCTTGCCTGGCCTCGGCGCTGAAGGCGGCTTCAAGCTGAGCGCGGAGCTGGCGGACGGCGGCCTGGGCAGGCTCAGCCTCACGCCCGAGCAGCTGGCCCTGGTGGATGCGCAGCAGCGTTTCGAGCTGCGCGGGCTGAGCGGTGGCCTCGGGTTCTCTCGCAGCAGTGCTGCGATCTCGAACCGCCTGTCCTTCGATGGCTTGCGCCTGTACGGCATCGAGTTCCAGCCCGCGATGCTGGAGTGGGCCAGCTCGGATGGCGAAGTCCGTCTGCAGCGACCGGCACGACTCGGCCTGCTGGGTGGCGCCCTGCAGATCGAGCGCTTCCGCTGGAGCGTCGCCAGCGGCGCCGAGGGCGAGGATCGCTTCGCTGCCGCGGCGTCCCTGCAGGGGCTCGATCTCGGCCAGCTGTCCACGGCGCTGGCGTGGCCACCCTTTGTGGGCGAGCTGTCCGGCGAGATCCCGGGCATGCGCTTCGAAGGCGGCGTACTCGCGCTGGACGGCACGCTGCGCATGCGCGTGTTCGACGGCGCCGTCGATGTGGGTGGGCTGTCGATCGAGCGACCGTTCGGGGTGGCGCCGACCCTCTCGGCCGATGTCGAGCTGCGCAGCCTTGATCTTCAGCCCCTGACTGCTGCCTTCGGCTTCGGCGAGATCACCGGTCGCATGAACGGCTACATCCGCGCGCTGCGACTGGTCGACTGGTCACCGGTGGCATTCGACGCCCGCTTCGAGACCGACGAGCAGGCGAAGGGCGCTCGCAGGATCAGCCAGCGCGCGGTGCGTGATCTCTCCTCGGTGGGCGGCATGGGGCCGGCGGCGGCGCTGCAGCAGGGCGTGCTGCGCGCGTTCGAGAACTTCAGCTACGCCCGCATCGGGATCGGCTGCCGCCTGCGCAACCACGTCTGCACCATGGACGGCGTCAGCCGGACCGCGCGTGGCTATACCCTGGTGGAAGGCTCCGGGCTGCCGCGGATCAGCGTCAACGGCATCCAGCGCGAGGTCGACTGGCCGGTGCTGGTGGAGCGCTTGCGCGCAGTCACCGAAGGCCAGCGGCCACAGATCGATTGATCCATCGTCAGCCCTCCCCAAGACCCAACCGAGGACGAATCATGGCCACGCTCTGCATCCTGACTGGCGCCAGCCGTGGGCTCGGCAACGCACTCGCGCGCGGCCTGCTGGCGCGCGGCGTCGAGCTGCTGTGTCTGTCGCGCGGTCGCGATGAAGGCCTCCAGCAGGCCGCAGCCAGCGCCGGCATCGCGCTGCAGCAGTGGCAGGTCGATCTGGTCGTGGCTGCACCGGTGGCGGCGCGGCTGTCGGATCATCTGGGCGCACGCGGCCCCTCCGGGCTGCGGCAGCTGCTGCTGATCAACAACGCGGCGATGCTGGAGCGCCCCGGCGCGTTCGAGACCCAGGCTGCAGAGGACGTCCAGGCTGCGCTGCGGGTCGGCCTGGAAGCACCGCTGCTGCTCAGTGCAGCGGTGCTGCAGGTCAGCCGCGACTGGCCGGTGGAGCGTCGCATCCTGAACATATCCTCCGGGCTTGGCCGACGTCCGCTGGCGGGCGTCAGCACCTACTGTGCGATCAAGGCGGGCCTGGATCACTTCAGCCGCAGCCTGGCCGAGGAGCAGGTGGGCGCGTCCAATCCTGCGCGGGTTTGCGCACTCGCCCCCGGCATCATCGATACCGGCATGCAGGTGCAGCTGCGTGGTGCCGACAGCGCGCGCTTCGCCGCGCAGCAGGTGTTTGCGGGCTTCCACGGCAGCGGCGCGCTGGACTCACCGGAGCGGGCCGCCGCCAAGGTGCTGGACTGCCTGTTCGCCGCCGACTTCGGCGATCCGCCGGTTGCCGACGTGCGCGACTGACCCGGCTCAGCCGGATTCGGCGAAGCGCCGGTTGACCTCGTTCCAGTTCACCACCGGCCACCAGCCGCGCGCATAGTCGGCGCGGACGTTCTGGTACTTCAGGTAGTAGGCGTGTTCCCACACGTCGATCGCCAGCAGCGGCTCGCCGTTGGGGCTGACCACGTCCATCAGCGGGTTGTCCTGGTTGGGCGTCGTGCTGATGACGAGTTCTCCGGTCTCAGTGCGAATCAGCCATGCCCAGCCCGAGCCGAACACCGACAGCGCCGCAGTCTCGAAGGCGCGCTTGAAGGCGTCCAGCGAGCCGAACTGGGTGTTGATTGCGGCGAGCAGTTCGGGGCTGGGCTCGCCGCCTGTGCCCACCGGCGCGAGCAGGCTCCAGAACAGGCTGTGGTTGTAGTGGCCGCCACCGTTGTTGCGCACCGCGGCTGAGTACTGCGAGATGCCGCGCTGGATCTGTTCAAGGGTCATGCCCTCGAGTCGCGCGTCCTGCTGCACCGCTGCGTTGAGGTTGTTGACGTAAGCCTGGTGATGGCGGCCGTGATGGATTTCCATCGTCCTGGCATCGATATGCGGCTCCAGCGCGTCGACCGTGTAGGGCAGCGCGGGCAGGCTGAAGGACTCCGCCGCGGCGGAGAGCGGCGAGCCAGCAATCAACAGGGCGAGCAGGCAGGAGGGCAGGCTTCGCGACATCGTGGGGTGCTCCAGTGATGTGGGGCTGGCGAGACTAGAGCAGGCGATGTGCGCGGGGGGTATCGGCCGGGCGCGCCTGCTGCGACTGTGCAGGTGGCGTGATGGCCGTGCAGCGCAGTCGATGTCCGTGCATTGACGCGTACGCGGCAACCGGTCTAGCGTTGCGAAAGCGTTAAGCCAGTGCCCTCGGTTGGCGTTCGTGCCAGGCAGGGCCCCCGTAGCACTCACGCCGCAGGAGACAGATGCCCATGCCCGCACTGAAGCGCACGCCACTCGCCCTCACCATCGCCCTCGTCCTGGCTGCTCCCGCGCCTGTGCTCGCGCAGACGGAAGCCACGCAGGACGAAGCCCGCGAACTCGACCGCGTGGTCGTCACGGGCACCCGCGTGGCGGGCCGTTCGGCCACCGATACGGCCGCGCCGCTCGACGTCGTCGGCGTACAGGCCCTGGAGCGTACCGGCTCACCTGAACTGAACCAGGCGCTGTCCGTGGCCCTGCCGTCCTTCAACTTCCCGCGGCCGGGCCTCACCGATGGCACCGACACCGTGCGCCCGGCAACCCTGCGCGGTCTCTCGCCCGACCAGTCGCTGGTGCTGGTCAACTCCAAGCGCCGTCATTCTTCGGCCCTGGTCAATGTCAATGGCTCGGTGGGCCGAGGTGCCGCCGCCGTCGACCTGAACACGATCCCGACGGCGGCCGTGCAGAGCATCGAGGTGCTGCGCGACGGTGCCTCCGCGCAGTACGGCTCGGACGCCATCGCCGGCGTGCTCAACGTGCTGCTGCGCGCCGCCAGCGAAGGCGGCAATGCCAGCGTGTCCTACGGCGTGCGCGAGACCAGCTACACCACGCCGGTCACTCCAGGCCCGGCCGGCGCGAACTGGCCCACGCCGTCGACCATCACCCGCGACCGTACCGACGGCGACACCGTCACCGTGTCGGGTTGGAAGGGCTTTGGCCTCGGCGAGGATGGCTACGTCACCCTTTCGGCCGAGTACAAGGACCAGCAGCGCACCGAGCGCGGCGGCTACGACTTCCGCCAGCAGTACCCGCTGATCAACGGCCAGTTCGATCCGCGCGAAGCCGGCATCGATCGCTTCAACGCCTGGTACGGCGAGCCCGACCTGGAGCAGCTGACCCTGTTCGGCAACGCCGGCGTCAATCTCTCCAGCGGCGGCAAGCTCTATGCATGGGCCAGCTACCAGGGGAGAGAGGCCGACTCGGCCGGCTTCTTCCGCCGTGCGCTCGACGATCGCAACGTCATCCAGATCTATCCCGACGGCTTCCTGCCGATCATTTCGCCCAGCGTTGACGACTACAGCTTCGCGCTTGGCTACGAATGGACCACCGGCGAATGGGACATGGACGCCTCGGTTGGCTGGGGCCGCAACGAGATGGCCTTCACCATCAACAACACACTCAACCGTTCGCTTGGCCCGTCGAGCAAGACATCCTTCGACGCTGGTGGCTTCGACTATGACCAGCTGGTCTTGAACCTGTCGGGCGTGCGTTCGGTGGATGTCGCCGCGTTCTCGTCGCCGCTCAACGTCGCGGTGGGCGCCGAGGCCCGCCGCGAGAGCTATTCGATCTTCGCCGGCGAGCCGGACTCCTACCGCAACGGCGGCATCCTGCTGCCCAACGGCACGCCCACCGCATCGGGCGCGCAGGTCTTCCCCGGTTTCCGCCCGTCGAACGAAGTGGACGAAGACCGCCAGGCCGTTGGTCTGTATGTCGATCTCGAAGCCAACCTCACCGACAAGCTGCTCGGCTCGGCAGCGGTGCGCATGGAGAACTACTCCGACTTCGGCTTCAACAGCACCGGCAAGCTGGCCCTGCGCTACGACTTCACCGAGGCCTTCGCCCTGCGTGGTTCGGCACAGACCGGCTTCCGCGCGCCCAGCGTGCAGCAGCAGTACTTCACCGCGACTTCGACCAACTTCATCAACGGCATCCCCTTCGACATCACTACCTTCCCGGTCAACTCGCCCGAGGCGATCGCGCTCGGCGCGCGTGAGCTCGATCCGGAAGAATCGGTCAACTTCTCGCTGGGTGCGGTGTTCAACATCGGCAGCGTCTCGCTGACCGTCGACGCCTACCGCATCGACATCGACGACCGCATCGTGCTGAGCGAGAACCTCACCGCCGCCAACGTCCGCCAGTACCTGGAGTCGCGCGGCTTCATCGGCATCGGCGGCGGCCGCTTCTTCATCAACGGCGTCGACACGGAAACCAAGGGCGTCGACGTGGTGCTGAACTGGCCGCTGGAGACCGATGGCGCCGGCAGCTTCGACTTCACCCTGCTCGGCAACTACAACGAGACGACGGTGACCCGAGTGCCGGTGACCGCCGAGCTTGCCGCCCTCAACCCGGCGCCGGTGCTGTTCGGCCGCGTCAACGTGCTGACCTTCGAGCGCGGCACGCCCAAGGACAAGTACGCCGCCATCGTCGACTGGAGCATGGACCGCTTCGGCGCCACCTTCCGGGCGACCCGCTACGGCGAGGTGCTGACCCCCGGCACGACGGCAGCCACCGACTTCGTGCTGAGTCCGAAGGTGCTGCTTGACCTCGAAGCCCGCGTCAGCCTGGGCGAACAGTGGCGGATCGCCGTGGGTGCAGAGAACCTCACCGACGAGTATCCCGACGCCTTTACCGTCAACCTGAATACCACCGGCAACACCCCGTACTCGAACTACTCGCCCTTCGGCCGCAGCGGCCGCCTGCTGTATGCGCGCCTGAGCTACGACTTCTGACGCTGGCTGGTGGACCTGATGAAAGCACGCAGGCCGCGCGTGGGCGGCCTGCGTGCTTTCAGATGTGGCCGTTGACGAGACGGTCACCTTCTGCGGCCGCGCTGGCGCCAGAGCGGGCTCAGGGCAACAGGATCGGTGGCCCCGAGCCTTCGAAGGTGTCAGAGAACACCGCATCAAAGCGCTCGAACTCAACGCAGCCCGGCGCCTCTGCCGCGGCGCGCAGTTCAACCAGCAGGGCCTCGTACTCCGGCAGCAGGCGGGTATTGATGCCGGGCAGGCCGCGCAGCATGAACACGCCGAACAGGCCGGCCTCGAAGTCGACCCAGGGCATGAAGCCGAAGGCGCCCAGGCTGTGGATCAGCGGCGGACGTCCGGCCGGGCGCTGCGGGGCGAACCAGCTGCCGAGGCCATAGCGCACGGGAGGCTCGGCGGTGGGCGGCGGGTCGATGACCGGCAGCGCGCCAATGCGGTCGCGCCAGAGTTCGAAGACGCTGTCGCGGGACAGCAGGCGTCGGCCCGAGCCCGCGAGGCCTTCGTTCAGCAGCAGATGCAGCACGGCCCCGTAGTCGCGCAGGTCCGAGCGCGCGCCGCCGGCGATCATGTAGTTGGTGGTCGGCCCGAAGGCCTGCCAGTCGATGCTGTCGATGCCCAGCGGCGCGCCCAGCGCCTGCTGCCAGCCCAGCTGCCAGTCCTGGGCCGTTGCCACTTCAGCGACGCGTCCGCCGATATGCATCGAGACACCGCCATAGGCGAACTGGCCGCCCACCGTGTACCCGGTCGGGAAGTCACGGCAGCAGGCGATCTGCTGCACGGCTTCGGCAAGGCTGATGCTGCGGTCGGTGATTTCCGGCGCGGCCGAATCATTGCCGTAGCCCGAGGTGTGCGAGAACAGCTGATCCAGCGTCATGCCGGCCTTCTCACCGGTGAACTCCGGCAGCTGTGCGCCGACCGGCGCATCCAGATCGAGAACGCCGCGGTCTGCCAGCTGCAGGATGCGGACGGCGCTCAGCAGCTTGCTGGCGGACGCGATGGCGACGGTCGTTTCCGGGCCATAGCTGCCGCCGTAGTGCTCAAGCAGCAGCCCCTGCCGCGTGCCCAGCAGCATCGCGCCGCCGGGCAGCGACTCGCGCAGGCGCAGCGCCTCGAAGCGCTGGATGCTGGCGTCGAAGACGCAGGTGGAGTCGGCGTGCGTTGTCGCAGCAAGGCCGGACGCTGCGAACCCCAGCAGCAACAGGCAGGCGAACAGGCGCAGCGGCGTGGGTACGCGAGCCTGCGAGGCAGTGCTCTCGCTGCCGTATGGGGCGAATGCGGTAGGGGCGTCGAGCGACATGGGCGGCTCCGGGCTGGGTGAGTCCGTGCTCACACGCACCAACCCGGACAATCCGTCGCGACCGATGCCCGGCGGAGTCATCGCGCCAGGGCCCGTCCGCGCCCCGCCGCGATGTCCAATTCACGCGCTGGCGCTGTCCCTCAGCTCGCGGCGCAGGATCTTGCCGACATTGGTCTTCGGCAGCTCGGTGCGGAATTCCACGAAGCGCGGCTGCTTGTAGCCGGTGAGTTCGTGCCTGCAGTGGTTCTTGATGTCCTCGGCGCTGAGGTTCGGATCCTTCTTGACGATCACGACCTTGACCGCCTCACCCGACTTCTCGTCCGGCACGCCGACGGCAGCGACCTCCAGTACGCCCGGATGGGTGGCGATCACGTCCTCGATCTCGTTCGGGTACACGTTGAAGCCAGAGACCAGGATCATGTCCTTCTTGCGATCGACGATGTAGCAATAGCCCTGCGCGTCCATCTTGGCCATGTCGCCGGTCTTCAGCCAGCCGTCGGCGGTGAGCACCTTGGCGGTCTCTTCCGGGCGCTGCCAGTAGCCGGCCATGACCTGCGGTCCGCGGATGCACAGCTCGCCAACGTCGCCGATCGGCAGGATCTTGCCTTCCTCGTCCTGCACGCAGGCCTCGGTGCTGGGCACCGGCAGGCCGATCGCACCGTTGAAGTCCTTCAGGTCCATCGGATTGATGCAGGCGGCGGGCGAGGTTTCGGTGAGACCGTAGGCTTCGACCAGGGTGACGCCGGTGACCTTCTTCCAGCGCTCGGCCACGGCGCGCTGCACGGCCATGCCGCCGCCCAGGGTCAGATGCAGGCGGGAGAAATCCAGCTTGTCGAAGCCAGGGGTGTTGAGCAGGCCGTTGAACAGGGTGTTGACACCGGTGATCGCGGTGAAGCGGATGCCCGACAGCGTCTTGACGAAGCCGGGCATGTCGCGCGGGTTGGTGATCAGATGGTTCAAGCCGCCGAACTTGATGAAGACCAGACAGTTCGCCGTCAGAGCGAAGATGTGGTACAGCGGGAGCGCGGTGATGATCTCTTCTTCACCGAGCTTGACGTTGGTGCCCAGCCAGGCCGAGGACTGCTGCATGTTCGCCACCAGGTTGCGGTGGGTCAGCATGGCGCCCTTGGACACGCCCGTGGTGCCGCCGGTGTACTGCAGGAAGGCGATGTCGGAGGGCGCGATGTCGATCGTCGGCAGCTTCTTGCCGGCGCCCGCGTTGACGGCGTCGACGAAGCTGACGGCGCCCGGCAGGCTGTAGTCAGGCACCGCCTTGCGCAGGTACTTGAGCACGAAGTTGACGATCAGCCGCTTGGGGAAGCCCAGCATGTCGCCCACGGCCGTGGTGAAGACGTGCTTGACCGGCGTGTCCTTGATGACTTCCTGGACGACGTTGGCGAAGTTCTCGACCACCACGATGGCGACCGCGCCGGAGTCGTTGAGCTGGTGCTTCAGCTCGCGCGCGGTGTACAGCGGATTGGTGTTGACCACCGTGAGCCCCGCGCGCAGCACGCCGAAGATGGCGACCGGGTACTGCAGCAGGTTGGGCATCATGATGGCGACCCGGTCGCCCTTCTTGAGCTTCAGGTCCAGCAGCAGGTGGCAGGCGAACTGGTAGCTCAGGCGATCCAGCTCGTCATAGCTGATCACCTTGCCCATGTTCTCGAAGGCCGGCTTGCTGCGGTACTTGTCGCAGCTGTCCTCCAGCACCGAGACGATGTTGCGGTACTGCTCCAGGTCGATCTCGGCGGGGACGCCCTTCGGATACTGGGCCAGCCACGGGCGCGATGCGCTCATTCGGTTCTTCCTCCCTGTCGCACCTGTGCCGGTGCGGTTCGTATGCGCCGCTGGAGCCCGTATGCTGCCGACCGTGCCCCGCGGTATGTTTCACCCGATTGGAGCATAGGCCCCTTGGGCAGGCAAGGCGGTTCAATGGCTGCAGGCCTGTCCGGAAAATGCCCTCGCCACAGCAGGTGTGCAAAGCGTGATGACAAAGCTCCCCCAGCCCAGCCGAAGCCTGCCGTCCGCCATGCTCCAGGCCGCCGGCCTGCTGCTGTTGATGGCGCTCGCCGGATGTGTCCGTGCGCCCGCCGAGCAGCGACTGCTGGAGGCGATGGAGGCACTGCAGTCGGCCATTGAAGCCCGCGAGGTCGGCTCTGCCGTCGACTACCTCGCCGAGGATTTCACCGCCACCGGTGGCCTGGATCGCGAAGGGGCGCGCAACCTGATGCGGGTGATGGTGCTGCGCCACCAGCGCCTCGGCCTCAGCCTGGGGCCGATCGAGGTGGCCATGTTCGACCAGCGCGCCACCCTGCGCTTCACCGCGGTGGCGACGGGCGGGCAGGGCAGCCTGCTGCCGGAGTCCGCGCGGGTCTGGCAGGTCGAGACCGCCTGGCGCGAAGAGGACGGCGACTGGCGGATGATCTCGGCGCAGTGGCAGTGAGGTCCCCAGCTCGGGCGCGATGTAGGGCTTGATCCGGCACAGGCCAAGGCAAGGTGGACGGAAGCCTCAGTGCGCTTCGCCGGGCGTGTTGGCCGCCTGCGGCAGCGCTTCCGGATTCAGCACCGTGCCCTCGCGCTGCGGCTTCAGCAGCGGCGTCGGCAGCATGCGTTCGCCGGCGGGCGCGGCCCCCGGCACATTGCCGAACAGCAGCCCGCGCCCGGCCTGGGCCGAGCCTGAGGCCACTTCCAGGGCGAAGCGTTCGGCGTCGCGAGCGCGCACCTCGGCGCTGATTTCGCGGGCCTCGTCCGCTGCGATCCCGAGCGACAGCAGGGCCTGCTCGCCGAAGCGCAGGGCGGATTCAAAGGTTTCGCGCACCTGCACGTCCACGCCCGCAGCGACCAGCTTGCGCGCATGTTCGCGGTCATACGCACGCACCAGCAGCTTGGCCTGGGGGAAGGCGTCACGCGCCAGCTCGACCACGCGGTCGGCGGCCTCGCGGCTGTCGGTGCAGACGGCGATGGCGCGTGCGGTGCCGGCGCCCGAGGCATGCAGCACATCGAGCCGGCAGGCATCGCCGTAGTAGACCTTGAAGCCGAACTTCTCGGCGCTGGTGATCATGTCGATGTCGCGGTCGATGATGCTCACTTCCACCCCGCGTGCCAGCAGCGCCTGGCTGACCACCTGCCCGAAGCGGCCGAAGCCGATGATCAGCACGCTGCCGCTGAGGCCGTTCGCCGCTTCCACCGCCTCGGTGTTCATGGCGACCGCCGGCGTGAGCCGCTTCAGCACGATCATCGCCAGCGGCGTCAGCGCCATCGAAAGCACCACGATCGCCGTCAGGTTGGCATTGACGCCGGCGTCGATCAGGCCGGCGTTGGCGGCTGCTGCGTACAGCACGAAGGCGAACTCGCCGCCCTGGGCCATCAGCACGGCCCGGTCCACGGCTTCGCCGTGGGGGCTGCGGGTGAGTCGGGCGACGCCGTAGATGCACAGCGCCTTGGTCAGCATCAGGGCGGGCACCGCAGCGGCGATCAGCGCCCAGTTGGCGGCGACCACCGCGAGATCGAGCGACATGCCCACGGCCAGGAAGAACAGGCCCAGCAGCAGGCCGCGGAAGGGCTCGATGTCGGCTTCCAGCTGATGCCGGAAGGTCGACTCCGACAGCAGCACCCCGGCCATGAAGGCGCCCATCGCCATCGACAGGCCGCCGGCCTGCAGCAGCAGGGCTGAGCCCAGCACCACCAGCAGCGCCGCCGCCGTCATCACCTCGCGCGCGCCGGCCCGGGCGAGCAGGCGGAACAGCGGATTCAGCAGCCACAGGCCGGCGACGAGCAGGCCGGCCAGCGCCGCCGAGCCGAGCAGCACGCTCTGCCAGACCGGTGCGGCATCGGCCCCGGGCGCGGCCACCGGCGCGAGAAACGCCACCAGGGCCAGCAGGGGCACGATCAGCAGATCCTCGAACAGCAGCACCGAGACCATCTTCTGCCCGGGCGGCAGGGCGATGTCGCCGCGCTCGGCCAGCAGCTGCATCACGATGGCGGTCGAGGTCAACACGAAGCCGGCGGCGGCGATGAAGGCAATCGTCAGACTGAAACCCAAGGCCATGCCGACGCCGGTGAGCGCACATGCCGCCAGCCCGACCTGCAGCGCGCCCAGCCCGAAGATCTGGCGGCGCAGATGCCAGAGGTGCGAGGGCCGCATCTCCAGTCCGATGATGAAGAGAAACATCACGACGCCGAGCTCGGCGGTGTGCAGGATCGCTTCGGGCTGGGTGAAGAGCTTGAAGCCGTAGGGGCCGACCACCAGCCCGGCGGCGAGATAGCCCAGCACCGAGCCGAGACCGAGGCGGCGGAACAGCGGCACCGCCACCACGGCGGCGCCCAGCAGGGCGACCACGCCGGTCAGCGAAATGGACGAAGCGTCAGCGGCCATGGAAAGGTCTCGTAGCAGACTGGGAAGGATGCGCGCAGGGCGGCGCCCGCAGCTTAGCGGCCCGAGCGCAGTCTGGCTTCGCCGATTTGCCAGAACATCGACATCCGAGCGCGACGAGGTCCGCTCCGCTGCTCGCAGGCAAGGTTCGGCGCGACCGCGGACCGCGCGCCCGCCCGATCACCTGATCGACGGCTGCTGCATTGCGGCAGCGCGCCCGGCACGCGGATAATCGCGGGTCTTCCATCGTGCCTGACCCGCGGGAACTCCCATGCTCGACCCCCAGCTGCTGCGCGCCCACCTGCTCGACACTGCCGAGCGCCTGAAGAGCACCCGCGGCTTCGAGCTCGACGTCGAGCGCCTGCAGGCCCTGGAGGCCGAGCGCAAGCAGATCCAGACGCGCACGCAGGAGCTGCAGAGCCTGCGCAATTCGAAGTCGAAGGAGATCGGCGCGCTGATGGGGCAGATCGCGCGTCTCGGCGCCAGCGATGCCGCGCAGGCCGAGTCGGGCAAGGCCAAGGTCGAAGTGCTCAAGGCTGAGGTCGCGTCTTTCGCCGAAGAACTGACGGGCAGTGAACAGCGCCTGGAGCAGATCCGCCTGTCGATCGACATGATCAGCCTGGGCGTGCCCAACCTGCCGGGCGAGGACGTGCCGCTGGGCGGCGGCGAGGCCGACAACGTCGAGCAGCACCGCTGGGGCACGCCGCGCGCCTTCGACTTCGCGGTCAAGGACCATGTCGAGCTGGGCGCCCACAAGGGCTGGCTGGACGGCGACATCGCCGCCAAGCTCTCGGGCGCGCGCTTCACCGTGCTGCGAGGCGAGCTGGCCCGCCTGCACCGCGCGCTGGCCCAGTACATGCTCGACCTGCATACCGGACAGCACGGCTATCTGGAATGCAACGTGCCGCTGCTGGTCAATGCCGACACCCTGCAGGGCACCGGCCAGCTGCCGAAGTTCGAGGAAGACCTGTTCAAGACCGCGGTGGGCGAACACCCGCGCTACCTGATCCCGACCTCGGAAGTGCCGCTGACCAACCTGGTCCGCGACAGCATCGTCGAGGACGCCGAGCTGCCGATGAAGCTCACCGCCCACTCGATGTGCTTTCGCGCCGAGGCCGGCAGTTACGGCCGCGACGTGCGCGGCATGATCCGCCAGCACCAGTTCGAGAAGGTCGAGCTGGTCGCCATCGCCCGCCCGCATGAAAGCGAGGAGGTCCACCAGGCGATGGTGCGCCATGCCGAGATCGTGCTGGAGACGTTGGAGCTGCCCTATCGCAAGGTGCTGCTGTGCACCGGCGACATGGGTTTCGGCGCACGCAAGACCTACGACCTCGAGGTCTGGCTGCCAGCGCAGAACGCCTATCGCGAGATCAGCTCGATCAGCAACTGCGGCGACTTCCAGGCCCGCCGCATGCAGGCCCGCTGGCGCAACCCCGAGACCGGCAAGCCCGAGCCCGTTCACACCCTGAATGGCTCCGGCGTCGCGGTCGGACGTGCGCTGATCGCAGTGATGGAGAACTACCAGAACGCCGACGGCTCGATCACCGTGCCGGAGGTGCTGCGGCGCTACATGGGTGGTGTTGAGCGGATCGCCTGAGCGAAGCCTGTTGGGCGGCGCAGCGCTTGGCCCAGCCTGCATCAAACGCAACGTCTCATAGGGTGGGCCCCGGCCCACCATGCGCTCCACGCTCGCCCCGGTCACCGCCTGCGGCGACGCGTCGGGGCGCGGATCGCGCCAAGGCACAGGCTTGGATCTGGGCGAAAGCACACCCTACGGTGGGCCAGGGCCTACCCTATGCGACGCTCGCGATAGATACTCCTCGCGAATGGCGTCCAAAGGCCGCGCTCGCCGGCTTCACGCCGCGCGACGCGCACCCGAGGCTGCCGCGGCCTCGCCCATCAAGTGCCCATACAGATCCTTGGGATCCGCAAGCCCCGGAATCAGGCCGATGGTCTCGCCAAGGCCCAGCTCGGCGGCGCGATCGCGCAGCAGGCGCAGGGCGCTGTAGTCCTCCAGCGCGAAGCCGACCGAATCGAACACGGTGATCTCGGAGTCGCTGCGGCGGCCTTGCGCATCGGCGCACAGCACGCGCCACAGTTCGGTGACGCCGAAGTCCGCCGGCATCTGCTGCAGGTCGCCTTCGATGCGGGTCTGCGGCTCGAACTCGACGAAGACAGAAGCGCGTCGCAGTACGTCGGCGGCCAGTTCGGTCTTGCCGGGGCAGTCGCCACCCACGCCGTTGATGTGCATGCCGGGCTCCAGCATGTCGCCGCTCAGGATGATCGCGTTGGTCTTGTCGGCGGTGACCGTGGTGACGATATCGGCGCCGCGCACCGCTTCGCGCGTATCGGCACAGACCACCACGCGCAGGCCGCTGACCGGCTTGAGATGGGCCATCAGCTTGGCGGTGGCAGCGGGGTCGACGTCGAACAGGCGAATCTCTTCGATCCCCAGCAAGTAGTGGAAGGCCAGCGCCTGGAACTCGCTCTGCGCGCCGTTGCCGATCAGGGCCATCACCTTTGAGCCCTTGCGCGCCAAGTGCTTCGCGGCCATCACCGAGGTCGCCGCGGTGCGCATCGCGGTGGTCAGGGTCAGCTCCGACAGCAGGGTCGGGCGGCCGGTGTCGACGTCGGCCAGCACGCCGAAGGCCATCACCGTGGGCAGGCCTTCGCGCGTGTTCTTCGGATGCCCGTTGACGTACTTGAAGCTGTACTCGCGAGCGTCGCAGACCGGCATCAGCTCGATCACGCCGACCTCCGAATGCGAGGCGAGACGCGCGCACTTCTCGAAGTCGTTCCAGCGGCGGAAGTCGGCCTCCAGGTACTCGACCATCTGCGCCAGCAGCTGCGGCAGGCCGAGGCGGGCGACCAGGCGGGACACGTCGAGGGTGGTGAGCAGGGTGGTCATGGCGGGCTCCAGCGGGGTTCAGTGGATAGGCATTGTCCGGAGACAGGCGATAGCGCGAAACGGCAAGATTGTCAGCATTTCGACAATTGGATGGCAAAGTGACAGGGGTTGGTGGCAATCTGCGCGAATGGACGACCTCGACCAGCAGCTCATCGCGCGCCTGCGCGCCAATGCCCGCGCCCCCGTCGCGGAACTCGCGACGGCACTGAAGGTGTCGCGCGGCACCGTCACCAACCGCATGGCGAGGCTGGAGCGCGAGGGCGTGATCAGCGGCTACACCCTGCGCCTGCGCCCGGATGCCGCCCGCGAGGAAGTACGGGCCTGGACCTCGATCGCGGTCGAAGGCAACCAGCTCAAGGTGGTGCACGCCCTGCTCGGTGAGCCCGGCGTCGCTGCCCTGCACGACACCAATGGGCGATGGGACCTGCTGGCCGAACTGCGCGTGCGCGATCTCACAGAACTCTCTGCCGCGCTGGAGCGCATCCGCGCGATGCCGGGTGTGAGCGCGACCGAGACCAGTCTGCATCTGAAGAGCTGGAGGGCTTGAGAGCTTCGCAGCGTGGCGTCGCCGTGCAGGTGTTCTCGAAGCAAGATGGGTTCGTCATCCCCGCGAAGAGCCTGTCCTCGCGAAGGCGGGGACGGGGATCCAGAACTCTTGCGACTGGGGTGGGCTCTCTGGGCCCCCGCATGCGCGGGGGCGACGGCAACAGGTGTGGGGGCGAGCGTTCTGCTTCTTGAGAGCCGGGATTGGGGATTCGGGATTCGGGATTCGGGATTCGTAGCAGCCTCGGCAATCGCACGACACGATTCGAACTCCTTACGTCGTAGAGTTCGCCCCGTTCTTCCTCCGACTGCAGAAGCCCCATGACCGACACTTCCGTGCATGCCGATGTGCGCCGCTACTACGGCGAGGTGCTGCAGAGCAGCCGCGATCTGAAGACCGGCGCCTGCTGCCCGGCCGAGGCCATGCCGGCCTGGCTGCGGCCGCTGCTGGCCGATCTGCATCCCGAGATCCATGAGCGCTTCTACGGCTGCGGGTCGCCGCTGCCGCCGGCGCTGGAGGGCTGCACGGTGCTCGACCTCGGCTGCGGCACCGGCCGCGATGCCTACCTGCTGTCGCGACTGGTGGGCGAGGGCGGTCAGGTGATTGGGGTCGACATGACGCCGGAGCAGCTCGAGGTCGCGCGCCGGCACCAGGCCTGGCAGGCCGCGCGCTACGGCCATGCGCGCAGCAATGTGCGCTTTGTTGAAGGCTACATCGAGGACCTCGCCGCCTGTGGCATCACCGACGCCAGCGTCGACGTGGTGGTCTCGAACTGCGTGCTGAATCTCGCACCCGACAAGGCGCGCGTGTTCGCCGAGATCTTCCGCGTGCTGAAGCCCGGCGGCGAGCTCTACTTCAGCGATGTCTTCGCCGACCGTCGCATTCCCACTGCGCTGCGCAGCGATCCGGTGCTGCTGGGCGAGTGTCTCGGCGGCGCGCTCTACGTCGAGGACTTCCGCCGCGTGATGGCCGCGGTGGGCTGCGCGGACGCGCGCGTGGTGAGCCGCGCGCCGATTCCCCTGCTCGACCCGGCCATTGAAGCCAAGCTCGGGATGGTCCGCTTCGAATCGATCACCATGCGCGCCTTCAAGCTCGACCTGGAAGACCGCTGCGAAGACTACGGCCAGCTCGCCACCTACCGCGGCAGCCTGACGCAGGCGCCGCATGCGTTCGATCTGGACGAACACCACCGTTTCGAGAGCGGCCGGCCGCTGCGGGTGTGCGGCAACACGTTCGACATGCTGGCCTTGACGCGCTACGCGAACCATTTCGAGCTGATCGGCGACCAGCGCACGCACTTCGGCCTGTTCGACTGTGCGCCCGCAGCGACCGCCGCGGCGGCCGCTCAAGGCGGAAGCTGCTGCTGAACCGCTGCGCCCGGAGCCGCCGCTCGTCGAGCACAGGCGGAACGGTGTGGCCTCAGCGCGCCGCGCGCTGGCTGACCGCGACGCTGCCGAGGATCAGCGCGCCGGCCAGCAGCATCGGTAGGGTCACCGGCTCGTCCAGCAGCCACCAGGCCCAGCTCACCGCGAACAGCGGGATCAGGTAGGTCACCGTCGAAGCGCGGCTGGCACCCACCCGCGCAATCAGCCGGTAGTACATGACCATGGCGATGCCGGTGCACAGCACGCCCAGGCCCAGCGCCGAGCCCCAGGCCAGCAGCGGTGGATTGACCGCTGGCCAGTAGGCGATGGCGAAGGGCAGCACCAGCAGCGAGGAGCAGAGCAGGTTGGCCGCGGCCACGGCACCCGCTGGCAGATGTGAGAGGTGCCTGCGCACCAGATTGATGCCGATGCCGTAGAGGAAAGCCGCCAGCGTGCCGGCTGCCGCGGCAAGCCCCACGCTGGCACCGGCGCTGCGGCCGCTGGCCAGCACGACCACGCCGACGAAGCCGATCGCCAGCGCCATCGCCCGCCGCTGGCCGATCTTCTCGCCGAAGAACAGAAAGCCCACCAGGGCGGTGAAGGGCACGGTCATCGCATTGGTGATCGCGCCGATGCCTGCTGGCGCGCGCTCGGCGGCCCAAGCGAACAGGGTGAAGGGCACGGCTGAGTTGATCGCCGCCACCAGCACCAGCAGCGGCCACAGCCGCCACGGGAACTGCGCGCGGGCCAGCCACAGGAAGGGCAGCAGGATCAGCGCGCCGAAGGCCAGCCGCAGCTCGACCAGGGGCAGGGCGCCGAAATGCGGGGCAGCGACGCGCATGAACAGGAAGGAGGCCCCCCAGATCGCGCCGAGCACGGCGAGTTCGACCGGCGTGAGCCAGCGCGCGGCGAGGCCGGGCTGCGGAAGGGGAAGCGCGGAAGCGGGTGCGGACATGGGGCGAACTCGTAGGGGAGGGAGAGCCGCGAATCTGCTGCGAGGCGCAAGTCTGGACATCCGCTGACACCGGCGCTGGCCGTTTCCGGACCGCGCAGATCAAAGTCCCGCAGCGCAGCGAATTGTCCGCGCAGGCGCCGCCTTCACAAGCGACTTATGCTTGCGCGAGCCACAAACCTCATTTGAGTCGAGCATGGCCCTGCACAGCGACTGGCTCTCCGCCCTGGCCGCCTTCGAGGCCGCCGCGCGCCATCAGAACTTCGCCCACGCCGGCGAGGAGCTGCATCTCACCGCCAGCGCGGTCAGCCACCACGTGCGCCGGCTGGAGGCGCGGCTCGGTCTGCCGCTGTTCCGTCGCCACGCGCGCGGCGTGCAGCTCACCGCCGAAGGTCGCCTGCTGGCGGATGCGGCGTCCGGCGCCATTGCCGACATCGACGCGGTGATGCGCGGCCTGCGCGGCAGCCGCGAGCGCGAGCCGCCGGTGCGCATCACCACCCTGCATTCCTTCGCCTCGAGCTGGCTGATCCCGCGGCTGCCGGACTTCGCGCGCGCGCATCCGCAGATCCGCCTGAATGTCGATACCGGCAGCGCGCTGACGCGCTTCGACGACAGCGGGCCGGATCTGGGCATTCGTTATGGGCCAGGACGATGGCCGGGCTTGAGTGCCGCGCCTCTGCTGGAGGACCGATTGTTCGCTGTCGCCGCGCCCAAGCTGGCGCGCGGCATCCGCACGTCCGAGCAGGTGCTGCAGCTGCCGCTGATCGCCGACCTCGCGGTGCAGGGCTGGCGCGACTGGTGCCGCATGGCCGGGCTGCGGGTGGGCGTGCCCGACGAGCGCTATGTGTTCAGCGACAGCACCGACATGCTGGCCGCGGCCGAGCAGGGTCTCGGTGCTGCGCTGGCACGCTCCTCGATCGTGCAGCCCTGGCTGGACGCGGGCACCCTGGACCGGCTGCCGGGCCCCGAACTGCCGGGGCGCTACAGCTACCACGTGGTCTGGCCCGAGCACCGGCGCCTGAAGCCGGCTGCGCGCAGCGTGGTGGACTGGCTGCTGGCGCAGGTGGGGCAGGCGGGATCCGCGTGAAAGCCCCACGGGACTACGGCGGCTCAGCTCTCACGGTGGGCCAGAGCTCACCCTACGCGCGACGGCAGTCGCAGCAAGGGCGATCGAAGGCATGGTCCTCAGCCCGCTGCAAATCAAGCAGCGCGACAGGATCGCCCTTGAATAGGGTGGGCCCTGGCCCACCGCAGCCTGCAGATCGCGACATCGCACACCTGCGCCGACCTGTTGCAAATTTGACCGCGTAGCGCGAGCCAAGCGTGCGCTGCGCGAGAGCCCGGGCAGAAGGGCCCGTGCCAATGAGCGCGCGCCTTCCTGCCCGGGCGATCCACATGTCTGGCGCGTTCCTCCGGCCTTTCAGGCCGGCGCGGCTCCGCGGTGCAGCCGACCCGGTGGCCTGCCCTTCATGAACTGCCGATACAGCACTGGCACCACGAACAGGGTCAGCACGCTGGAGAAGGCCAGGCCCCAGACGATGGCCGAGGCCACCGGGCCCCACAGCAGGCTTTCGCCGGCGAAGCCCATGGCCAGCGAGAACAGGCCGGCGATGGTGGTGCCGGTGGTCATGGCGATGGCGATCACGCGGCGGCGCGCCGCATAGATGGCGGCGTGAAGGGTGCGCATGCCGGCGGCGCGGCGCTGGTTGGCGGCGTCGATCAGCACGATCGCACCGTTCACCGAGATGCCGATCAGGGCGATCGCACCGTACATCGTGTACAGCGAGACCGGGTTGCCGGAGACGACCACGCCGAGCGTCACGCCCACCAGCGCCAGCGGCACGGTGACCAGGATCAGGAAGGGCTGCCAGTAGCTGCGGAACTGCGCGGCCAGGATCAGATAGATCAGGCCGATGCCCAGCAGGCTCAGCGGCCCCATGGCCGCCAGCGATTCGTTGATGTCGTCGAGCTGGCCGGAGAAGTCGAGATCGGCGTTCGGATAGGCCGCACGCACGGTTTCCCACTGCTCGCGCAGGGTCTGCGCCGCCGCCACCGCATTGTTCACGTCGAGATCGAGATCGGCCTCGACGGTGATCGCGCGGCGGAAGTTCCAGTGCTTGATCAGGTCGGCGCTGATGCGCGTCTCATGCGTCACCAGGGCGCCGAGCACCGTGGTGCCGCCGCCGGGCAGGGCCACCGGCTGCGCCAGCAGTGCCTCCACACGATCCAGCCGCTGCGGACGCGCCTGCACGCGCAGCTCGACCTTCTCGCCGCGGTCGCGCAGGTCGGCCACTACCTCGCCATCGACGTGCAGGCGCACCAGACGCGCGACCGCGGACGGGTCAAGCCCTGCCTCGCGCGCGGCCGCCACGTCGACTTCCAGCTTGAGCTCGCTGCGGCCGGGGCTGGAGTCGTCGCTGATGTCGCGCGCGCCTTCAATGCCGCCGATGATCCGCTTGACCGCCTCGGCGGCGGCTGCGAGTTCGGCGGGATCGTCCGCGCGCACCTTGACGCTGATCGCCTTGCCGGTGGGCGGGCCGCCGCTCAGCTTGAAAAAGGACATCTGCGCCGGCACCGGCGCGTTCTCGATGTCTGCGCGCATGCCCTCGATGATCTCGTCGATCAGCCGCGAGTCGTCGGTGGCGGGGTTCAGGGACACGGCGATCTGGCCGTAGCGATCGCCATAGACGGGCTCGACATCAGTGAACTTGATGCCGGCCATCGACACCACCGAGCGCGCCTCGCCCTCGCGCAGATGCCGTCGCACGATCTGCTCCACGGTCAAGGTGTGGGCGATGCTCTCCTCGATCGGCGTGGTCGGCGGCAGATCGACGTTGACGTAGAACAGCCGGATCGGATCGAAGGCGAAGAAGTTGAAGCGCACCGGGCCGCTGTTGAAGGCCGCGCCCAGCACGATCAGGCCCAGCGTTCCGAGGAACAGGGCGAAGGCGCCACTCAGGTACCGCGCCGGACGGCGCATGACGTGGATCAGCGCGCGCGTGTACTTGACCCGCAGCGCATGCGTCCAGCGCTCGCGCCAGGCCTGGCTGCGCGAGCGGCTGAGCGCCTTGCTGCCCATCGCGGTGACGTGCGCGGGCAGCATCCAGAAGGCCTCGATCAGGCTCACCGCCAGGCCCACCGTGACCACGAAGGGAATGACGAACATGAACTTGCCGAGGATGCCCGGCAGCAGCATCAGCGGCAGGAAGGCGGCCATGGTGGTCGACACGGCCGCCAGCACCGGCAGGCCGACCTCGCGCAGGCTTTCCACAGCCGCCTGCACGGCTTCGGTGCCGCGCTGCATGCGGTAGTACATGGCCTCGACCACCACTACCGCGTCATCCACCAGCATGCCCAGCACGATCACGATGCCGAGCAGCACCGAGACGTTGAGCGAGTTGCCGGTGATGTCCAGCAGGATGAAGGTGCCGGCGATCGAGAACACCACGCCCAGCGCCACCATGGTCGAGATGCGCGAGCCGAGGAACAGCCAGCACACGCCGAGCACCAGGATCAGGCCGACCAGGGCGTTGTCCTGCATGATCGCCAGCGCGTCGCGGGTGGGGATGGACTGGTCGTCGCTCAGCACCAGCGACAGGCCGGTGCCGGCGAGCACCGCGTTCTTGCGCTCGACGTAGTCACGCAGGCGGTCGACCAGTTCCAAGGTGTTGCTGCCGCCGATCTTGGTGACCGACAGCAGCACGGCCGGCTGGCCATCGGTGCCGACCAACTGGCGCGGCCGCTGGCTGATCCGCCGCACCTCGGCCAGCGTGTCCAGCCGCACCGCGGCGCCGTTCGCCAGCGGCAGCTCGAAGCCGGCCAGACGCTCGACGTCGGGCACCGCGCCGGCCACGCGCACCAGCCATTCGGCGTCACTCGCATCCTGCTTGCCCGCGAAGACGTCGCGGAACCAGCCGCGCAGCGCATCCGACAGCTGTACCGCGTTGATTCCGCGCGCGGCCAGCTGCTGAGGGTCGAATTCGACGCGCAGCTCGGGGTCGCGGAAGCCCAGTGCCAGCACGCGGTCGACGCCGCTGATGCGCTCGATGTCCTCGCGCACGCTGCGCGCGGCGAAGCGCAGGTGCTCGTCATCGGCCTGGCCGCGGAGCACCACCATCGCGGTGGGAAAGCCGTTGGCCGTGGTGATCTCGAGGATGTCCGGGTCGAGCGCCTCCACCGGCAGCTCGGCATTGGCCTTGTTCTGGATCTCGCGGCGCACGTCGTTGACGCGCTTGTCGAAGGTGCGCTCGTCGATCTCGCGGAAGCGCACCAGGATATTGCTGACGCCCTCGCGCGAGGAGCTGATCACCCAGCGCACGTCCTGCACGTTGCGCAGGGCGTCTTCCAGCGGATTGGTGATCTTGGCTTCGACGTCCTCGGCCGACGCGCCGGGCAGGGCGGTGCTGACGTTCAGCCAGTTGAAGTTGATCTCCGGGTCCTGCTCGCGCGGCATCGTCGCGTAGGCGATCGCACCCATCACCAGCACCACCGCAAACGCGATGTTGGCCAGCGGATGGTGGGTGATGAAGCGTTCCAGCAGTCTCATGGCGCGGACACCGGCAGCGCGTCACCTTCGTTCAGGCCCTGCTGGCCGTGGCTGACGACGCGGGTGCCGGCGGGCACCTCAAGGCGGAACGGCCGACCTTCCTGGGCATCCGGGGCTGGCACGAAGCGGGCGGCCCCCGCCTGGTCGATGAAGGCGCCGAGCTGTCCGCCGCGCTTGACCATCAGCTCGGCCGGCAGCAGCAGGGCGGCCGTCGTCCACTCGATCTGTCCGGTGCTGCCGGCAGGCGCGGCCTCGCCGGTGAAGGCGAAGCGCGCGAGCCGGGTGCGGGCACTGCGCTCCAGCAGGGGCGACAGCGCTTCCAGCTGCAGCGCATAGCGTCGGCCTGTCGACACGAAGGCGAAGTCGCGCCCTTCTTCGAGCCGGTTCGCGGCCTCGGGTGCAAGCTGGGCCTCGACCTCGGGCGCGGCGGTGGAGACCAGACGCAGCAGTGGCGTGCCCGGCGCTGCCAGCGCACCCACCTGGGCCTGGCGCTCCAGCACCACTCCCGCGAATGGCGCGCGGACGCGGCATTTCTCCAGCTGTCTCGCCGCCGCATCGCGCGCGGCGCGCGCCAGATCGACGTCGGCCTTTGCGGCATCGAGGCCCGTCTCCAGCGCCAGCAGTTCGTCCTCGCTGATATGGCGCTCGGCGCGCAGGCTGCGCCCGCGCTCGGCGCGCTGGGTCGCCAGGGTCAGTCGCGCCTGCGCCGCCTTGAGCTGGGCTTCGGCCTGCTGCAGCCCCAGCCGCGCGTCGCGCTCGTCCAGGCTGATCAGCAGGGCGCCCGTTTCGACCTCGCGGCCGGCCTCCACATGCACCGTGGCCACGGCCGCGGCGACTTCGGCGGCGATCAGCGCATCGTTCGGAGCCAGCACGGTCGCACTGGCGCTCTGGCGATCGGGCAGGGCCAGGGCTTCGATGGGCTGCAGCTCGATGCGGTTGGAGGCGGGAATTGCCGCTGTCGTCGCCTCGGGCTGGGCATCCGAGGAAAGAGGAATGCCCAGGGCGACAAAGGTGCAGAAAAGCAGGGCAGCAGATCGGGCTGGACGGTGCATGGGACTTCCTGTCAGGTGTGCACGCTTCATGCGGGTGGGTAGGCGTCTCAACGCGGCATTTCAGCACAGGAGCATGACATCGGGTGCGCATCCCTGGCGCCCGTCTGTACGGCTCTTCTCCATGGCCGCCCTCTTGGAACTCCATGCTGCTCGATCAGCCGGCGGCAATGGAAGTCTGTGGAAGGGCGAATGTTCCGCGAGGCGCCACCGCAAGAGGTGGATCAGACCGACCGCGCGGCTCAGGTGACCGCACGCGACAGTCGATGCCGGGCGAGCCGGGCGAGCAGCAGTGCCTGCAGCAGGAGGATTGCCTGCAGCCGCAGGGGCGGAGGCGCCGTGGGTGCTGCTTCGACGAACTGCGGAACCTGCGCTTCGTCTGCGGTCGTCCACGGGCGCTCCTCGAAGACGTAGGGGTAGAGGTGGATGCGCAGGGCGCGATGCAGGGTGCGCACTTCATCGAGAAAGGCGAGGTGGGCGTCCAGATCGCTGTCGGCAAGACGATGCAGGGCGGCCTGCGCGGCGACGTTGGGCAGGGCAAGGGCGAGCTGGCGGGTCGAGGTCTCGCGCAGCCCGAGCTGGCGTTGGTAGTCCTCGCTGGCCTCGCGCACGGCCATGTCGCCCGCGTGCTGCAGGGCGTAGTACCACTTCCAGTGGAAGCGCGTTTCCACCGGCGGCGTGTCCTGCCACTCGGGGTGATCCTCGAAGAAGCGCTCGAAGGTCTCCGGCTTGGGGCGATCCCAGCCGGCGTGCACCTCTTCGCGCTGGGCCAGCATCAGGTCCATGCCGCTGTCGATCGGCTGGAAGCGCTGCAGGGCGGCGTTGCCAAGACTGGGCAGGACAAGACACAGCAGCAGCCACAGCCCGACCAGACGGGCCGCGTTCGCACCCGAACTGCTGGCCGCACTGGCCAGACAGACGCAAAGCGCGCCCCAGAACAGGAGGTAGAGCAGGCAGATGCCGAGCAGGGCCGCGATCGACAAGGCCGGGGCGGCGCTGGACACAGCGAAGGGCAGCAGCGGCAAACACAGGGCCAGGCCGGTGAGCCCAATGCGCAGGCCGACGCGCCGCCACCACAGGCCGTGCGTGGACGCCAGCGTGCGCAGCAGGCGCAGGCGCCCGGCTTCGCGTTCGGCGCTGACCAGATCGTGCAGCAAGGCGATCAACACCAGCGGAGCGAGGTAGACGAGCACAAAGGCGAAGTCGAAGCGGCCAGCCAGGGCCAGCGCCGGGTTGGCGTGCTCACCCTCGTAGAGTTGCGCCTCCAGCCCCAGCGCCCGCACGCGCATCAGCCAGGGCGCGATGTCGCGCTGGCCGATCGCGACGAAACCCAGTGGCGCGGGCGAATCCCAGGCCAGCACGAAGCGGTGGTAGGCGAGGATGCCTGCGTCGCCGCCGGCGCCGTAGCGGGCCTGCACCAGCCCGCTGCTCTCCGCCTGCAGGGTCTGGGCTTCGGCGATGCGCTCGCGCTGAGCATCCATCTGCCGCGCGCCATTCCAGCTGGCGGCGAGACTCAATGCCGCCAGCACCAGAAGCGCGAGCACGGCCATGCGTGAGCGCAGCAGCAGGCGCAGCTCGCGGTGCAGCAGGGAGAATGGGCGTGGGCGCGGCGCCGTCCCCGGCTGCGCGTGGGGCAGGGCGTTCATGGCCGTGCCTCCGCGCGCACGGCGGACAGCGGCAGGGCAATGGCCAGCAGCAGGACCCACAGCAGGAGCACGCCGAGCGCACGCAGCAGCTCCACGCTGGGGCTCAGCGCCGGCGGCACGAACTCGAAGCGCGGCAGCGTGGCCCAGGTGTCACGCGAGAGCTTCTGCGCGCGGTCGTCGACCTGCGCGATCTCTTCGGCGTGCAGGGTATTGAGCGCCTGTACGAAGGCGAAACGGTGCTCTTCGGCCTGCGCGAGAAACGCGTGGTGGGTGCCGGCATCGGTGCCGCTCAACTGCATGGAGGCGGGACGCAGGGCCAGCAGCGGCGACAGCCAGCCGAGCGCGGAGAGCGCCTCCGTTTGCGAGGCCTCGATTGCCTGCAGGGCCTGCATCTGCTGCTGGAACAGCTCACTGGTGAGCCGCTCGCCCTCCAGCATGACCAGGCCACCGTAGTTGACCGGCAGGTCTTCGATGCGCTGCACGCCGTAGCGCTCCAGCACCTGCTGGCGGAACGCGCTGAAATAGGAGTCGTTGGGGTTGTGGCTGTCGCCGATCGCCGCCAGCGCTTTCTGCACGCCGATGTCGGTGGCGACCCGCGTGGGCAGGGGTTGGTTGCGCTGCAAGTGGTCAGCGGCGATGCGCGGCAGGGCCACGCACAGCACCACCCACAGCGACAGCGCCGCCAGCAGGGCCTCGCGCGGTCGCGGCGCGAACAGCGAGATCAGCAGGGCCAGCAATACCCACAGCAGGCTATGCAGCAGGTATAGCGCGGACAGCAGCGCCGCGGGCAGCAGCCGGCCGTGCGCGCCTGCGACCGTGAGCACGGCGATCAGCGCCGGCGCGCTGAGTGCCATCGCCACGCTGGCCTGGGCGAGCAGCTTGCCGGCGACGATCTGCGCGACGGGCACGCCCTGCACCCGCAGCAGCCGCAGGCTGCCGCTGGCGCGTTCACGGGCGATGGCGGCGTGCGCCAGCAGAACGATCAACAGCGGCAGCAGCAGCTGCAGGACAAAGGCCGGGCTGAGCTGGCCGAAGCGCAGCAGCAGGGACGACTGCCGCGCATCGCCGAAGTTGGCGCTGTTCTGGCGATGGCCTTCGAGATAGATCAGATGCCCGGTGTAGGCGTCCACGCCGAAGTCGAAGAAGGCCAGCGGGCCCAGCGGGCGCAGCGCGAACTGGCCGTAGTGCACGACCCGATGCGGGTGGCGATCCGGTTGATCGAGAAAGGCCTGGTCGCTGCTGGCCTGGGCGCGCGCGCGCGCCGAGTCGGCGCGGGTGCGCTGATCCAGCGCAGCGACCGTGGCCGCCAGCATCAGGATCAGCATCAGCACCGCCGCGGTGCGGCTTAGCCCGTGGCGCAGCAGCCAGCGCAGCTCTTCGCGGGCGATCCGCAGCACATCGCGGCGGCGCGGCCTGAGCATCCCGCCTGTGCCCGTGATCGCAGCGACCGGACTCACGCGGCGGCCTCGGCGAAGCGACGGTGCAGCGCATTGAGGTCGAAGCGATCCTGACCCTGCGCCCGCCATTCCTCGACGATGCGGCCGTCGGCGAGAAAGCCGATGCGGTCTGCGGTGTCGGCGGCCGAAAGCAGGTCGTGGGTGACCATCAGCACCGCGACCCGGTCCGTCTTCAATGCCTGCAGCAGGGCGTTGAGCTCGGCGGTGGCGCGCGGATCGAGGCCGGAGCCGGGCTCATCAAGGATCAGCACCGGCGTGCGTCGCGCCAGCGCGAGGGCGATGGCGACCTTCTGACGCATGCCTTTGGAGTAGCCGGACAGCGGGCGCGACCAGGCCTCTCGAGGCAGGGCGACACGCAGCAGGGCGGGTTCGATCACGTCGGCGGGGTCGGGATCGATGCCCGCCAGAGCGAGCAGATAGTCGAGATTCTCGAACGCGGACAGGTGCTCGTAGAGGGCGATGCTCTCGGCGACGTAGGCGAGCTGCGCGCGCGCATCCTGCACATGGGTGCGCACATTGATGCCGGCGATCCGCAGTTCCCCGGCCTCCGGCTTGATCAGGCCCAGCAGGGCCGCGACCGTCGTCGATTTGCCGGCGCCATTGCCGCCGAGCAGGGCGTAGACCTCGCCGGCGCGCACCTGCAGGTCGAGCCCGCGAAGTACCTGCTGCTCGCCATAGCGGTGATGCAGCCCGCGCACTTCGATACGCACATCTTCATTCAGCCAGCTCATGTCAGAACCTCAGCTGCGCGCCGACCGTGATGCGGCGCTTCTCGCCCGGCGTGACCCAGGCGCGCATCACCGAGCTGACGTAATGCTCGCGGTCGAACAGGTTGTCGACATCCAGCGAGAGGCTGAAGCGATCGCTGGGCTGCCAGTAGGCGACCAGCTTGGCGGTGGCGTAGGACGGCAGACGGAACAGGACGAGGCCGCTGGCGGCTTCGGCGCGGGTGCGGGTTTCGCCGGCACGCTCGCCGACATAGGTCACGCCGCCGCCGAGGCCGATGAGGCCGCTGCCGAGGCCGCGCTCATGCACGGCCAGCAGGCTGCCGTTGCGGCGCGGCACGTTGATCAGGGCGCTGCCGGCTTCGAGCACGTTGTCGCGTGTGACCTCGGCATCGAGCTGCACCCAGGCGGCGTTGAGTCGCCAGTGCTCGCCGATGCGACCCGAGGCATCGAACTCGAGGCCGCGGCTGCGTACTTCGCCGGCCGCGATCGAAAAGCCGGCGTTGGCGGGGTCACCGGTCAGCACGTTGCGCTTGTCGATCTGGAAGGCGGTGAGCGTGGCGCCGAGGCCGCCGTCGCGGTGCTCCCACTTGGCGCCGACTTCCAGCGCGCGGCCCGATTCGGGATCGAAGGCAGCGCCGTTGACGTCGCTGCCGGCATTCGGCCGGAACGACTGGCCGACGTTCGCGAACAGGGTGTATCCAGCGCCGCCGAGCCAGGACAGGCCCAGGCGCGGCACCCACTCGGTCGGGTCCTGCGCGCTGCGGCTGCCGCTGCGGCGGTTCTCGAAGTCCTGCTGGAAGCGCTCGCCGCGCACGGCAGCAACGACGCGCCAGCGCTCGCCCAGGCTGATCGAGTCCTGCAGGTAAAGCGCCGTGCTGCGCTGGCGTTCGAAGGTGTCGGTGTTCGCCAGCGGGGTCGGCTGCGGCTGACCATAGACCGGGTTGAACAGGTCGATGGCATAGGGCGCGGCTGCGCTCGGATTGATGCGCAGCATCCGTTGGCTCAGCTCGAACTCGTAGCGCTCGATGCCGATCAGCAGCTCGTGTTCGACGGCGTCGCCCTGCAGGCGGCCAACGGCTTCGACCTGCAGCGCGGTGTCGTCCGACGCGTAGTCGCGGAAGCGACGCTGGCGGCGCAGGGTGCGGCCATCGGCCTCGACCAGCGAGGGCTCGGTAGAGAAGCCGCGCAGGCTGCCGTCCTTCCGCGACAGCGCGCCGCGCAGGCTCCAGACCTCGCTCAGCGCGTGGTCGATGCTCAGCTGGTGCTGGGCGTTCTGCAGGCGCACGCGGCCGTCGGCGGGTTCACCGTTGAAGCGCTCGACCGGCACGATGCCGAGCTGTCCATTGATGGCGGGCACGCCGCGGTCGAGCACGGCTTCATGGCGCAGCCACTGGCCCACATAGTTCAGCTCGGTATCCAGCCCGAGCTTCCAGGTGAACGCCGGTGCCAGCAGTCGACGCTGCTGGTTGACGACATCGCGGAAGCTGTCGCGGTCCTCCATCGCCGCATTGAGTCGCCAGGCGAAGCTCTCGCCCACGGGCGCGGTGCTGTCGAAGGCGGCCCGTCGGAAAGCGTGGCTGCCGCCGTAGAGTTCGATCGACGAGGCCGGCTGCCACAGCGGCCGCTTGCTGACCAGGTTGACCGTGCCGCCGGGCTCGCTGCTGCCGTACAGCGCCGAGGCTGGCCCCTTCAGGAACTCGAAGCGTTCGACGTCGGCGGTATCGCGCGGCGCGTTGAAGCCGCGGTTGGCCGAAAAGCCGTTCAGCAACAGGGCGCTGCCGGTGTTCTCGTTCCCGGGCAGGCCGCGCAGCGCGAGGTTGTCCCACAGGCCGCCGAAGTTGTTCTGGCGCGAGACGCCGCCGACGTAGTCGACCGTATCGGACAGCCGCAGGGCGCCAAGGTCGTCGATGGCCTGGCGTGAAAGCACCCGCACTGACTGCGGCAGCTCGCGCAGCGGCAGGGCCGACTTCGCGCCGGCCGCCTCGTCCGCGTAGTAGGTCCCGGAGACGCTGCGTCCGACCACTTCAATGGCGTCCAGGCGCTCGGCGGTGCTGTCCTCGGGCTGCGCGAAGCTGTGGGTAGGCGCAACAGCGAGCAGGGCGAGAGAAACAGCACGGCTCAGAGACAGGGTGCGGGGTGTACAGGCGGCAGTAGGCATGGGGAGAGGCGAGGGGAACAGAATGCAACACTATAACGTCGCAATGTGTACCCGCGAAGTAGGCCGAAGGGCAGGGATGGGTTCTCAGCCCTGCCAGTCCTTCAGCACCAGCAGCCGCGTTTCGCTCATGTCCTCAATGGCCCAGCGCACGCCCTCGCGACCCAGGCCGCTGGCCTTGATGCCGCCGTAGGGCATGTTGTCCATGCGGAAGCTCGGCACATCGCCGACCACCACGCCGCCGACTTCGAGCTTCTCCCAGGCGTGCAGGGCGCGCTGGAGGTCGCGGGTGAACACACCCGCCTGCAGCCCGTAGCGCGAGGCGTTGACGCGCTGGAGCGCTGCATCGAAGTCGCTGAAGGGTTCGAGGTAGGCGACCGGGCCAAAGGCTTCCTCACGGGCCAGGCGGCAGTCGGCCGGCACGTTTTGCAGTAGCGTCGCGGCATGCAGATTGCCGCGGCGCTCGCCGCCCGCCAGAACGCGCGCGCCGCCGGCCTTGGCTTCATTGATCCAGTCCTCGATGCGCTCGGCGGCGGCGTGGTCGATCAGCGGGCCGATGAAGGTGTCCTCGTCGCGCGGATCGCCCATCTTGAGCTGCTCGACGCGGGTGATCAGCTTCTCGCGCAGCGCGGCATAAAGGCTGTCATGGACCAGGATGCGCTGCACGCTGATGCAGCTCTGGCCGCTCTGGTAGTAGGCGCCGAAGACGAGCCGATCGACCACCTGCTCCAGCGCCACGCCGGGCTCGGCATCGACGATGCAGGCGGCATCACCGCCGAGTTCCAGCGTGACCTTCTTGCGCCCGGCGCGAGCCTTGAAGTCCCAGCCGATCGCGCCGCCGGTGAACGACAGCAGCTTGAAGCGTTCGTCTTCGACCAGTGGGGCCGCATCTTCGTTGCTGCAGCAGACAATGGAGAAGGCGCCTTCTGGCAGCTCGGTCTCGGCGAGGATCTCGCCGAGGATCAAGGCGCCGATCGGCGTGCGCGGCGCGGGCTTGAGGACAAAGGGACAGCCGGCGGCGATGGCCGGCGCGACCTTGTGCGCCACCAGGTTGAGCGGAAAGTTGAAGGGCGTGATGAAGCTGCAGGGGCCGATGGGCGCGTGGCGGGTGAAGCCGCGGTAGCCGTTGCCGCGCGCGGAGATCTCGAGGTTCAGCGTCTCGCCGCCGATGCGCACCGATCCCTCGGCGGCGATTCGGAAAGTGTCGATCAGGCGGGTGACCTCGCCGCGCGAATCCTTGATCGGTTTGCCGGCCTCGATGCACAGGGCGAGCGCGAGCTCATCGGCGCGCTCTCGGAAGCGACGCACGCAGTGCTCCAGCACGGCCTGGCGCTGCCAGGGCTTGAAGGCGGCCATCGCGGGCGCTGCAGCGCTGGCCGCTGCGATCGCTCGCTCGACGTCCGCGGCAGAGGCCAGCGGCACGCAGGCCGCGACCTCGCCGCTGAACTTCTCGAGTACCTGGAGATCGGCGTTCGGTGATTCGGCGCGGCCGCCGATGTAGTGCGGATAGTTCGGCTTCAGCATGGTAGACCCCGGTCAGCTTCGAGCCGAGTGTAGTGGCCGGAGGTCGCCGAGGCGAACGCGGCCGCCCAGGCTGCGGCGCGAGCCTCCGCGCTTGTGCCTGAGGACAGCGGGGTGGTTCACGCCTTCCTGAAGCGATCTCAGCGCCCGGCGTGGCATCACCCTCTCCTCAAGCAGTCTTCCGTCGCCTACGCGAGGGCGGGGGACAGTCCGCTTCCCGCAAGCGTCTTTGCTGCGTTTGCTGCCATGCGCCATCCGGGGGCGATCCGTATGCCACTTCGTGGTTCATGGCGTGCGTCAGCCCGGCAGCGCCTGGGCCAGCGCCAGCACATCGCTGAACACCCCGGCTGCGGTGACTTCCGCGCCCGCGCCGGGGCCGCGCAGGGTCAGCGGCGGCTGCTGCTGCAGGTCGGTGCGGATTTCCAGCACGTTCTCGCGAGGCCGCGCGCTGGCCAGCACGTCGTCCGCGCGCAGCGACGCCACGCCGACGCGGCCGCCGCGGGCGTCTACCTCGCCGACCACGACCAGGCGCTCGCCGCGTTTCTGCGCACCGCTGATGCGCCTGCGCCAGCTCGCGTCGTCGGCCCGCAGCGCACGCAGCAGGGCTTCGCCCTGGACGCCGCGCGCCTCGCTCAAGGGCTGCACGGTGATCTGGGCGGGCTCCAGTGCGAAGCCGGCTTCGCGGCCGAGGATCAGCAGCTTGCGGGCGACGTCCTGGCCACCCAGGTCTTCCAGCGGATCCGGCTCGGTGTAGCCGAGCTCACGCGCCTCGATCACGGCCTCGGAGAAGGCCACGCCCTCGTGCAGTCGCGAAAGCAGATAGGACAGCGAGCCCGACAGCAGGCCGCGAATGCCGAGCACGCGTTCGCCGCGCAGGCGCAGGTCGCGCAGCGGGCCGAGCACGGGAATGGCCGCGCCGACCGTGGTCTCGTAGCGCCAGGGCGTGCGCTGGGCCTGCGCCTGCAGGTCGCGATAGAAGTCCAAGGGACGTGTGCCGGCGTGTTTGTTGGCGGCGGCGATGGCGATGCCGCGGGCCAGCAGCTGCGGGTAGTCGGCGGCGACCTCGTCGCTTGCGGTGCAGTCCACGGCCACCGTGCCGCAGGCCTGGCCGAGGCGAGTCCAGAGCTGGCCGACATCGCCTTCGCGGCGGGGTGCGAGCAGGGCGTCCACGCCGATCGGATCGAGGCCATGCGCGCATTCGGCCAGACCGCGGCGGTCATAGGCCGCGCGCAGGCGCAGGTCGATGCCCAGCCCAGCCTTGAGGATCTCGCTGCGCGCCGCGAGGCGCGCCCGGAACGCGCTGCCGACGCGGCCGCGGGCGCCGATCAGGACGATGTCGATGCGTTTGGGGCTTGAGCAAGGGATGCAGGCAGGCAGGGCGGACATGGCGGGCAAGGGCGGTCGGGGCGGGTGCCGAATGAAACCACACATCCATCGCGATGAAAAGATATGTTTTGTCCCATGCCGGTCCGTACGCTGGCGTGGAGTCGAGGCCACGGTGGGCCGGGGCCCACCCTAAACATGAGGATCAATCGCGTTGGTGGGGGGCCACCCTATGCATAGGCTTGGTAGGGTGGGCCCTGGCCCACCATGAGCTGGACGCTCGCCTCGGTCCGATGGCACTCATGCCTCGGCCCGCCGGTGTCTGAAGCCCGGACCGATCCGAGTACTACCGCGCAAGGCGCCGGTTCAACGGGCCGCGCGCTCGAGCCTCAAGGCCGTTCCGTCGCCAGCCACTCGATCACTTCGGACAACACCGCCGCGCTCGCGCTGTTGAAGGCTGCGACAACATCCGCGGCATCACTCCCGCGTACCTCGGCCGAAGCCTCGAACCCATGTTCCGCCACGATGCGCTGCTGCCGATCCACGCGCTTGGCATGGAAGTGGATGCGCACCTCCTGCGCTTCGCGCGCGTACTCGAAGGCACGCATCTCGCCGATCAGACGCTCGTCACCCGCCAGCACGTCGCGCTCGCGGCCGACACGCAGGCGGCCGTCGTCCTCGATGGCGCGGATCATCAGGCCCTGCCAGAGCTGGGGCAGGGGCGCAGTCCAGCGCGCGCCGCGCAGCAGGCCGAGCTCGCTGGCGCCGGCGCGCACCACGATGCGCTCCGAGTCGAGCAGGCCGGCGGCCGAGGGCGCATCGACCAGCAGCTGCCGACCCGTGCTCGGACCTTCGTTTGCGGCGATGTCGACACCGAGCGCGAACACCCGCGTCTCTCCCTCGCGCGCCTGCGGCAGTGCACAGGCACCGAGCGCGCTGATCACCAGCACCGCACCCCATCGCGAAAGCAGGCGCAACGGCAAACGCATACACGGGAAGTCGCTCATCGCGGCTCGTACTCCTTTGGCTGGTCGCGGCCCAGCAGCAGGCCGGAGGCGTCGCGTTCGATGCGCTGGCTGAGCGCGGACAGTCGCGCGAGGGTTTCGCGCAGCTCGGCGAGGGTGGGAGCCAGCTGCGGCAGGCCCTGCTCGCCGAAGCGGTCGATCGCCGCGCGATTGTGCTCGACCAGCTGCTGGGTGCTGTCGGCCAGCCGCCGTGTGGCTTCCAGGGTTTCGTGCAGTCTGTGCAGGATCGGCTCGGCATCGCTGGCCAGCAGGCCATCGGCGCGCGCGGCGATCGAATCCAGCCGCTGCAGCAGCTGTTCGGCCTGGGCCAGCGAGGTGCGCAGTGACTGGCCGGCAGCCGAGAGATCCTCCAGCGCCTGGCCGACCGCATCGCCGTGTTCAGCCAAGGTCGCGCTGAGCGATTCGATATGCGCCAGCGTGGCGCTGACCTTGCCGACGTTGTCCTCGCTGAGCAGGCTGGACGCACGCGCCATCAGCTGGTTGACGTTGAGCACCACGTCCTCGCCCGAGGCGAACAGCTTGGCCAGAGCCGAGTCCTCGGCAATGATTCGTGGCACCTCGTCTGCGGCCGCTTCCAGACGCGGGGCTTCAGCGCTGCCGCCGCCGAGCTGGATGATCGCCACACCGGTCAGCCCGGTGAAGGTCAGCTTGGCCGTGGTGTCGGTCTTGACTGGCGTGTCACCGCCGACGCGGATGCGCGCGATCACCTGGCTGGGGTCTTCCGGCGCCAGCTGCAGTCGCCGCACCTCGCCGACCTGGATGCCGTTGTACTGCACCGCCGAGCCGACGGTGAGGCCGGTGACGGCCTCGGCGAACAGCACGTCGTAGTAGGCCCATTCGCGGTCCAGCGAGAGCTTGCCCAGCCACAGCACGAACAGGAAGGCGAGCACGAGCACGGCCAGCGCGAAGCTGCCGATCAGCACGTGGTTGGCGCGGGTTTCCATGGGCCTCAGCTCCTCATCGTCTGCGCATGTGCGCTGCGGCCGCGCGGGCCGGTGAAGCATTCGCGGATCCACGGATGCGGATGCGCTTCCACCACCTCGACCGTATCCGCGACCTGCACGCGGCCATCCGCCAGTACGGCGACGCGGTCGCAGATCGCGTACAGGCTGTCCATGTCGTGGGTGACCAGAAAAACACTGAAACCCAGCGCCGCGCTGAGCGTGCGGATCAGCTCGTCGAAGTCGGCCGCGCCGATGGGGTCGAGGCCCGAGGTCGGCTCGTCCAGAAACAGGATCTCGGGGTCCAGCGCCAGCGCGCGCGCCAGGCCGGCACGCTTGCGCATGCCGCCCGAGAGCTGGCTCGGGTACTTGTGCGCGGCCTCGGCAGGCAGGCCGGTGAGGCGGATCTTCAGCAGGGCGAGTTCGTCGAGCAGGTCCGCGGGCAGGTCGTAGTACTCCAGCAGCGGCACCTTGACGTTCTCGATCACGGTCAGCGAGGAAAACAATGCACCGTCCTGGAACAGCAGGCCGAAGCGCCGCTCGTAGGGCCGGCGGGCCTCTTCGTCCAGATGGGTGGTGTCGTCGCCGAACAATCGCACCGAGCCGCCGTCGGGCTGCTTCAGGCCGACGATCGAGCGCAGCAGCACCGACTTGCCCGCGCCCGAGCCGCCGATCACGCCGAGCACCTCGCCGCGGTAGAGGTCCAGATCGACGCCGTCGTGCACGCGCTGCGCGCCGAACTGCGAGATCAGCCCGCGCACCTCGATCACTGCTTCACGCGCTGGCGCACTCATACGCCGAGCTCCATGAAGAACATCGCGAACAGCGCATCGAACAGGATCACCAGGAAGATCGACTGCACCACCGACGAGGTGGTGTGGCGACCCACCGATTCGGCGCTGCCGGCGACCTTCATGCCTTCGAGGCAGCCGACCACGGCGATCAGGAAGGCGAACACCGGCGCCTTGATCATGCCGACCCAGAAGTGGCGGATCTCGGTCATTTCGTAGAGCCGGCTGATGAACATCCCGGGGCTGATGTCGAGCGCGGCCGAGCCGACAAGGGCACCGCCCAGAAGGCCGCTCATCATGCCGATGAAGGTCAGCAGCGGCAGCATGATCAGCAACGCGAGAAGCCGAGGCAGCACCAGCAGCTCGACCGCATCGAGGCCGAGCGCGCGGATGGCGTCGAGCTCCTCGCGGCTCTTCATCGAGCCGATCTGCGCGGTGAAGGCGCTGCCCGAGCGCCCGGCCAGCAGGATGGCGGTGAGGAGCACGCCGAACTCGCGCAGGAAGGAATAGGCCACCAGTTCAACGGTGAAGATCGATGCCCCGAAGTCGCGCAACACGGTGGCGCCGAGAAAGGCCACCACGGCACCCACCAGGAAGGTCAGCAGGGCGACGATCGGCACGGCATCCAAGCCGGTCTGCTCCATGTGGAAGACCGTCGAGGTCAGGCGCAGGCGGCGGCGTCCGACCAGCACCTTGGCGAGCGTCACCAGGGTCAGGCCGACGAAGCCCAGCAGCTGGCGTGTGTCGATCCAGAAGCTCTCCAAGGCTGCGCCCATGCGCGCCAGCAGGGCGATGAAGCCGTGTGCGCGCGTCTTCGGCTCAGCCGGCGCGCTGCGGCGCTCGATCAACAGACGCAGCATCGCGGCATCGGCCGGACGCAGTCCCTGCAGGTGTTCGTTCGTATCGGCGTGTCCGCGACGCGCCAGCAGGCGCAGCAGGATCAGTGCGCCGCAGGTGTCGAGGCGATGCAGGCCGGTGCAGTCGAAGTCCGCATCCGCCTCGATGCGTCCGAGCGCCGACGCCAACTCCGCCAGCGGCCGCGCATGCGCCAACGTCCAGTCGCCGCTGAGCGTGAGGCCACGCGGCGTGCGCTCGATGCGGGCGGGCAGGGTGGGCGTATCGGACATGCGGCGGAACATAGCATCGCCGCGGCGGGGCCGGACTTGGCTTCGCTCAAGTCAGGCAGGGCGTGTTGAAAACCCGTGCGCAGACCAGGGCCGGTGCTTGCTCCCCTCTCCCCTTGTGGGAGAGGGGCCGGGGGAGAGGGGGCGCGCTCGCGCGACACTTCAGCCCCTCTCCCCAACCCCTCTCCCACCAGGGGGGAGGGGCTTGGAGTTCCGCTTGCTCAGCAGCGCTGAGACCGGGGTCGGACGAGCCGGCGCACGTGTTCACGCCAAGCGTGGCGTTGAACCGTGCGGCGATTGGCTAAGGCGACTTGCCTAGTCAGCGTTGCTGATGCGAGCTGCGGACTTGAGGTCGAAGCCTCACGGCATTCAACACTCCACACCCCCCGCGACCACCAGATCGCTCGGCGTCTCCAGTGCCGTTCCGATGGCGATGCCCAGACCCTTGGCCAGCGTCGCCAGCGACATGCTCGGTGCGCCGGGATGCCGGCAGGCCTGCTCGGGCAGGTAAGGGATGTGGATGAAGCCTCCGCGCACTTCAGGACGGCGTGTGCTCAGGTGATGCATCAGGGCGAAGAACACCGCATTGCAGACATAGGTGCCGGCGGACAGCGAGAGCTCGGCCGGCACGCCGTGCTGGTTCAGGCTGGCGTGCAGCGCCTTGACCGGCAGGGTGGAGAAATACGCGTTCGGCGCGCCTTCGATCAGCGCGCGGTCGATCGGCTGGGCGCCGGCATTGTCGGCGATGCGGGCATCGGCGAGGTTCAAGGCGACGCGCTCGAGCGATAGTCGCGCGCGCCCGCCGGCCTGACCAACGCAGACCACCAGCGCGGGCCCGACGCGTTCGATCGCCTCGATCAGCGCGCGCGGGCCGTCGGTAAAGCAGACCGGCAGGGCTGCAGGTTCGACCCGATGCCCGGCGATGCGCTCGCCGGAGAGTTCGTGCAGCACTTCCAAGGCGGGATTGACCGGCTCGCCGCCGAAGGGTTCGAAACCCGTCAGCAGCACCCGCGGCAGGCCTGCCATCAGTAGTTCGAGGCCAGCACCTGGGTGCTGACGGCGACGAAGTGGAAGCTGCTGCCGGCCAACACGAACAGATGCCAGATCGCGTGCGCGTAGGGCAGGGTGTCGCGGTGGTAGAACAGGGTGCCGAGGGTGTAGGCCACGCCGCCGGCCAGCAGCCAGGCGATGGTGGCGGTCGAGAGCTCCTCGACCATCGGCCCGAACGCGATCACGATCAGCCAGCCCATGGCGATGTACATCATCGTCGACAGGCGCGGAAAGCGTCCGGTGAAGAACAGCTTGAACACCACGCCGAGCACGGCCAGCACCCAGATGATGCCGAACAGGGTCCAGCCCCAGCTGTCGCGCAGACCGAGCAGTGTGAAGGGCGTATAGGTGCCGGCGATCAGCAGGAAGATCGCGCAATGGTCGAGGATCTTCAGGCGCTCCTTCAGGCGCTCGTGGCGGGCCGCGTGGTACAGCGTGGAGGCGATGTAGAGCAGGGACAGCGTCACCACGAAGACGATCGCGGTGCCGAGCTGCCAGGCATCGCCCCAGAGTGCGGCAAGCGTGATCAGAACGGCGCCGGCCGCAGCGCTGGCGAAGGCGCCGACGCCGTGGGTCAACGCGTTGAACAATTCTTCCCGGTGGAGCGGGCTGGCGAAGTGCATGTCGTTCCTGTGCATGGTCGGCCCTGCGGCTTGGATGACAGAGGGCGCGCGCTCGCGCGACGTGCCGAGTGTGGCATGCCCGGGCGGCGGGTTAGCATACCGGTCGGTTCATTAATTCCGCATTCGCCCATGATCCCGATGCAGCCGGCATTCACCACCCTGCGCGTGCGCAGCCCCGATGGCGCCGAGGCCGACCTGCGTCTGGCGATGCCGCCGGAGCCGATTGCCGGCCTCTACCTGCTGCCGGCGCTGGGCGTGGGCATCCGCCCCAACGAGGCGTTCGCTGCGGCCCTGGCCGAGAACGGCGTGGCGGTGGCGATCCATGAATGGCGCGGCCTGGGCGCCAGCAGCCTGCGCGCATCGAGGCGCTGCGACTGGGGCTATCGCGAGCTGCTGGAGCAGGACATTCCGGCGGGGCTCGTCGCCGCGCAGTCGGCCCTGCCGGGCCTCGACTGGTCGATTGCCGGACACAGTCTCGGCGGCCAGCTGGCCCTGATCTCGGCGGCGCTGCAGCCGGAGCGTTTCAGGCGCGTGCACGTGCTGGCCAGCGGTCTGCCGGACTGGCGTGCGTATCCACGCCTGCGCGGCCTCGGCATCATGGCGGCCCTGCACTTCATGCCCTTGTCGGCGATCCTGCTCGGACATTACCCGGGTGAACGTCTGGGCTTCGCAGGGCGCGAAGCCCGCGGGCTGATCCGCGACTGGTCCTACAGCGGCCGCAGCGCGCGCTACCGCATCCGTGGCGGCAGCGTCGATCCCGAACAGGCCCTGCGCGAGTTCGGTGGCGAGGTGCAGGCCCTGCATCTCGCCTCCGACTGGCTGTGCCCGCGGCCGGCGCTGGAAGCGCTGGCGGCCAAGACCCCGCAGGCGCGCTGGCAGATCGAAACCCTGCACGACCCCGAGTTCACGCCGCGCCGCGCCGATCACTTCGGCTGGCTGAAGCAGCCGGGGCCGGTGGTGCGGCGGATGCTGGCGGTGTGAGTCCGGCAGCGCCGAGGCCGCGCTCTTCCTCGGGTGGGCCCTGGCCCACCATGGGCTCGATCACGCTGCGTGGCTTGGATAAGCGCAGTCCCTTGCGCTTGCAGCATCGGAGCTCGCCACCTCACGTTGTGTCGCGAGCGTGTGCGGTTGCGGTGGGCCAGGGCCCACCCTATAGCTGGTGCTGGACCTCGCGATGCCAGTCGGCCAGCGCATCGAACAGGGCGAGGGCTTGCGGATCGGCGGCATGCTGGGCCCTCAGCTGCGCGAGCAGGGCGGGGTAGCTGTCGAGGTCGTACTCCGACAGCCCGGACTCTGGCGCCAGCCGCCGCTGCAGGTAGTCGCGCCAGCGCGCTTGTTCGTCCAATGACAGCGTTTGCGGCCAGTTGCGTGCGCGGTAGCGGAACAGCAGCTCCTTGAGGCGCGGATCGCGCAGGCGTGGCTCGAAGGCGGCCAGCTGCTCCGGGCGGCTGCGGCGCAGGGCTTCGAACTGGGCGCGATCGGCATCCGGCAGGAAGCCCGCGTACAGCGCGCCATCGGCGTCCTCGCTGTCAAAGCTGCGCCCGCGTGCGAACACCGCGCGCACTTTCTCGGCGAGGCCTGGCGTCTGTCGCAAGAG
Organism: uncultured Aquimonas sp.; assembly: GCF_937888285.1. Lineage (GTDB taxonomy): Bacteria > Pseudomonadota > Gammaproteobacteria > Xanthomonadales > Xanthomonadaceae > Aquimonas. The sequence continues at coordinate 15,428 of NZ_CALART010000030.1, read as the reverse complement.
AGCCTGAGTCCGCAGCGCGCGCTCGCGGTCGAGCTTGAGCCGCGCGAGCTCGGCGTCGCTGACGTGGCGCAGCTCGATCAGGGCCGGGCAGCGGTTGGGGTGGATCTCCTTCAGCGCGACGCGCTGCTCGCCTTCAGGCAGGTCGGCTTGAGCCACGTAAAGGCGATCAGCGATCTCATCGGGTTCAAGGTCGAGCAGCGACTGCGGGTCCGTGCCCAGATCGAAGGCGATGATCCGCCCCGGCACCACCGGATGTTCGGCGATGGGCGCCACGATCGCCGCACAGCCGTGCTCGGCGCTGAACATGCCCGACACGTGCAGCACCGGCGTCATGTTCGCCACGTCGAGCAGGCCGAGCGCGCGCGGCTTCTTGCGGAAGCCGTAGTAGTACTCCCACATCCGCGGCTGGGCACGGCGGAACACTCTCGCGAGGTCGATCAGCGCCTCGACATCGGACAGCGCGTCATGCGCGCGGCTGTGGCCGCAGCCGTTGGCGCGGGCGAGGTGCTCCAGCTTGAAGCTGGGCAGGCCGTCCTCGCGCCTGGGCCACTCGATGCCATCGGGGCGCAGCGCGTACAGCAGCCGTGCGAGATCGAGCAGGTCCCAGCGCGAGTTTCCGCGGGCATATTCGCGCTGGTAGGGGTCGAAGAAGTTGCGGTACAGGGCGTGGCGCAGATGTTCGTCGTCGAAGCGCAGGCTGTTGTAGCCGACCGCGCAGGTGCCCGGCTGGGCCAGGGCCTCGTGCACGCGGGCAAGGAACTCGGGCTCGATCAGACCTTCGCTGCGCGCGCGCTGTGGGGTGATGCCGGTGATCAGCGTGGCCTCGGGCGAAGGCAGAAGGTCGAGCGCCGGCTGGCAGTAGAGCATCAGCGGCGCTGCGACGACCTCGAGTTCGGCGTTCGTGCGGATGCCCGCGAACTGCGCGATGCGGCTGGTGCGCGGGCTGCGGCCGAATGTTTCGAGGTCGAACCAGAGGAAGGTGTCGGTCATTGAGCGATGGGATTCGGGATTGGGGATTCGGGATTCGCGGAGCGCTTCGCTGATCTGCCGTTCGGGCCTTCATCCCCTGTCCTTTCTCGACTGGGAGCGGAGCGCCTTCGATGGCGGACGACCCATCGGTTGGCTAGAAGATCCACGCGAACGCGAACAGGCCGATCATCATGAAGGCGATGGCGACCTTGAGCACGGCGCCGACGACGAAGCCGACCCAGGCGCCGACCCCGACATGCGCGGCGCGCTTGAGCGTGCTGCCGGCAATCAGCTCGCCGAGCAGGGCGCCCAGGAAGGGGCCGAGCAGCAGTCCGAAGATGCCGAAGAAGAGACCCGCTATCGTGCCTACCGCCGCGCCGACCAGGGCCCAGACGCTGGCGCCGACGCGCTTGGCGCCGAGCAGCCCGGCGACGAAGTCGGCGAGCAGGGCGAGGCCCGTCAATACGGCCAGCGCTGCGATCCAGCCCCAGCCCACCTGTTCGAAGTCGCCCGCCCAGGCCGACAGGATCATGCCGCCCAGCATCAGCGGGATACCCGGCAGCGCCGGCAGGATCGTGCCGGCAAGCCCGATCAGGATCAGCAGCACGGCTAGCACGTGCAGGGCGACCGGCAGCCAGTTCGAGTAGTCCATGCGGCACGTTCCCAGTCAGGTGAGAGCGGAAGGATGGGTGCGCATGCCGCGCGTGACAACGCTTGTCGCCGACCAGTGGTCTTCACACGCCTGTTACACTTCGTCACCGCCGGGGGTGCCGGCTTCTACTGGAGTACACGCATGGATCCGAACCAGAACCCACCGCCCAACCCCTACGCCGCGCCGCAGGCCCCTGTGTCGGACGCATCGGCCGTCGCTGGTGAGCTGGCTTCGCCGTGGCTGCGCCTGGGGGGCGCGATCATCGACGGATTGATCCTGATGATCCTCGTCCTGCCGGTGTATTTCATTCTGTTCTGGGGCGCCATCGCCGCGGGTCAGCAACCGGGTCTGTTGGCCAATATCGGCTTCACGATCTTCGGCTTCATCGTGTTTGTGGCGGTGCAGGGCTACTTCCTGAACCAGTCCGGTCAGACCATCGCCAAGAAGCTGCTGAAGATGAAGATCGTTGACGAGAACGGCAACAAGCCGGAGTTCGTCAAGCTCATCGGCCTTCGCTACGCGGTCGTACAGTTCGCCCAGCTCGTTCCGTTTATCGGGTTCGTCTACTTCCTCGTCGATGCGCTCTTCATCTTCCGCGAAGACCGCCGCCGCATCTCCGACCTGCTGGCCGGCACCCGCGTGGTGATGGCCGAGTAAGCCCGGCGCGCCAGCGGCAACACTACGGAAGGCGGCGTCCAGTGGGCGCCGCCTTCTGCATTTCCAGTCCGGGGCGAGGCGGTCTGCGATCCGTCGGCAGCGGGCCACGCTTGATCTTCCGCCCTGCCTGTGCCTTATTGCATCGCAGCATGCGCGGTTCGGCTCGGGGGAGCCGCGGCGCATGCCGGGCGGGACATAGAAGTCGATGCCCGTCGAGCCTTGAGGGGGCGCGTCGCGTGACAGCTTCGTTCTTTGACGAGATGCATCTTCAGGCCGGACAGCCCGAGGCAGTCAGGCCGCACTACCGACCCTTCCACGACTGGCTGCAGGGGACGCCGGAGCCGCGCATCGCGCAGAAGCGCCGCGAGGCCGAGCTGGCCTTCCACCGGGTCGGCATCACCTTCACCGTCTACGGCGAGAAGTCCGGCACCGAGCGGCTGATCCCGTTCGACCTGATTCCGCGGATCATCCCGGCGCACGAGTTGGCCACCCTGGATGCAGGCCTGCGCCAGCGTGTGCTTGCGCTGAACGCGTTCCTGGCCGATGTCTACGGCGCGCAGCGCATCGTCGAGACCGGGGTGATCCCGCGCGAGCTGGTGCTGTTCAACACCCAGTACCGGCCGGAGATGCGCGGGCTGACCCTGCCCGGCGGCATCTACGCGCACATCGCCGGCATCGACGTGGTGCGTGCCGGCGACGGCGAGTACTACGTGCTGGAGGACAACCTGCGCGTGCCCTCGGGCGTGTCCTACATGCTCGAGAACCGCAAGATGATGATGCGGCTGTTTCCCGAGCTGTTCGCGCGGCAGAGCGTGGCGCCGGTCGACGACTATCCCGACGCCCTGCTCGACATCCTGCGCTCGGTGGCACCGGCCGGCAGCGAGGAGCCCACCGTCGCCGTGCTGACGCCGGGCGCCTACAACTCGGCCTACTACGAGCATGCTTTCCTCGCCCAGCAGATGGGCGTGGAGCTGGTCGAGGGCCAGGACCTGATCGTGCGCGACGACACGGTCTACATGCGCACCACCCGCGGGCCGCAGCGCGTGCACGTGCTGTATCGGCGCATCGACGACGACTTCCTCGACCCTGAAGTGTTCCGCGCCGATTCGATGCTCGGCGTGCCCGGCCTGATGCGCGCCTACCGCGCTGGCCGGGTCAACCTCGCCAACGCCATCGGTACGGGCGTGGCCGACGACAAGTCGATCTATCCCTACGTGCCGGACATGATCCGCTTCTATCTGGACGAGGCGCCGATCCTCAACAACGTGCCGACCTGGAAGCTGCGCGAGTCGGAAGCGCTGAAGTACGCGCTGGATCATCTCGACGAGCTGGTGGTCAAGGAGACCCAGGGCGCAGGCGGCTACGGCATGCTGATCGGCCCGGCCTCGACGCGCGCGGAGATCGAGGACTTCCGCCAGCGCATCCTCGCCAACCCGGCCGGCTATATCGCCCAACCGACGCTGGCGCTGTCGACGTGTCCGACTTTCGTCGCCGCCGGCATCGCCCCGCGCCACGTCGACCTGCGGCCCTATGTGCTGTCGGGCGAAGAGGTGCGGATCGTGCCCGGCGGCCTCACCCGCGTCGCCCTGCGCGAGGGCTCGCTGGTGGTCAACAGCTCGCAGGGCGGCGGCACCAAGGACACCTGGGTGCTGGAGGAGGACGCCTGATGCTGTGCCGGACCGCAAGTGACCTGCTGTGGATGGCGCGCCACATCGAGCGCGTGGACAACTGCGCCCGCCTGATCGACTACGCGCACCGTGTCGCCCTGCTGCCGGACCGTCTGGAAAAGGGCAGGGCCCTGACCGAATCCTGGGGTGCGGCCTTGAGCGCACTGGGGCTCGAAGAGGACTACGCGCGCCGGCTCGGCCGCCTGGACGAGCACTCGGTGCTGCAGTACCTGATTTTCGATGCGGAGAACCCGAGCTCGATCTATGCCTGCCTGCATGCCGCTCGTGAGTCCGGCCGCGCCCAGCGCGGCGCGATCAGCGCGGAGATGTACGAGGACTTGAACTCCAGCTGGATGCGCGTCCGCGATCTCGACTGGGACCAGCTCAACAGCGAGGGGCTGTCGCAGTTCCTCGACTGGGTGAAGCGGCGTTCGGCGGCCTTCCGCGGCATCACCCTCGGCACGCTCGTACGCGACGAGGCCTACACCTTCCTGCAGCTTGGCACCTTCCTGGAGCGCGCTGACAACAGCCTGCGCCTGCTCGACATGTACTTCGGCGAGACCCGCCAGCGGCCTGAGCAGGAAGCGCGCAGCGCAGTCGAGTACTACCGCCTCTCCGCCCTGCTGCAGGCGATCTCCGCCTTCGAGACCTACCGCAAGATCTACCGCGACACCGTCACCCCGGCGCGCGTCGCCGAGCTCTTGGTGCTGCGTGCCGACATGCCGCGCTCGCTGGCGGCGTGCACGGCGGCGATCCACCGCAGCGTCGAAAGCCTGGCCGGTGGCCGCCGGCTGGAGGTGCTGCGCCAGTGTGGCGCGCTGGCCTCCGAGCTGCGCTATGCGCGCATGGAGTCCCTGCTGGCGCCGGGCACCAGCGCGTTCCTGAAGTCGGTGATGGCGCGGCTGTACGCGATCTCCGACGGCATCTTCCGCGAGTTCATGCTGTCCACCGACGTGGTGTCGGCATGACCCCATACGTCCCTGCAGCTATCCTCATGCGCCCCGCTGTGCGCTCCACGACATGACCTATTGCCTCGGCATGAATCTCGACGCTGGCCTGGTGCTGGTGTCCGACTCGCGCACCAATGCCGGCGTCGACAACGTCGGCCGCTTCGAGAAGATGCGTGTATTCGCCCGTGAGGGCGACCGCGTGGTGGTGACGCTGTCGGCGGGCAACCTGTCGGTCACCCAGAACGTGCTGAGCCTGATGGAGCAGCGCGCCCGCGGCGGCGGCGAACACAGCCTGTGGATGGCGGAGTCGATGTACGACATCGCCTGCCTGCTCGGCGAGGCCATGCGCGAAGTCCAGCGCCGCGACGGCGACTACCTGCGCAAACACAACATCGAGGCTTCGGCCAGCTTCATCCTCGCCGGGCAGATCCGCGGCGAGTCGCCACGCATGTTTCTGGTCTACACCGAAGGCAACTTCATCGAGACCTCGCACGACACGCCCTTTTTCCAGATCGGCGAGATCAAGTACGGCAAGCCCATTCTCGACCGCGTCATCGAGCCCTCGACCGCGCTCGAAGACGCGGTGAAATGCGCGCTGATCTCTTTCGACAGCACCATGCGCAGCAACATCTCGGTTGGCCCGCCGCTGGACGTGCTGGTCTACGAGCGCGACAGCCTGAAGCTCGGCCTGCAGAAGCGGCTGGACGAAGGCGACCCCTACCTGCAGCGCATCCGCCAGCAGTGGGGTGAGGGGCTGCGGCGGGTGTTCGTCGAGCTTGAAGGCCCGGAGTGGGGCGATCCGCCGTGAGCGGCCTCGTCCGTCACTAACCCGCTGCCATTGCCCGCCGGCTCAAAGCACCCGCCAAAGCAGCCAGAGCGGCACACCGAGGTAGTGGATGGCGCGCAGGCTCCATTCGACGACATTGCGCAGCGCGGACAGCTGAATGTCTTCGCTGCAGGCGGGCACCGCCTGTGCTCCATGTCTGCGCAGCCCGCGCTTCAGCGCCAGCAGCGCGATCGCGCCGAGCTCGACCATCGTCCTCAGCGTTGCCGCGAAGAGCGTCAGGCCCACGATCCAGGACGCCCACCACAGCAGCAGGCCGCGCAGCCAGGCGTTGAAGCCGAAGGTCAGCCACTCGCCGAAGGGCCCGCCGAAGGCGATCACCTGATGCAGGTGGAAGGCGATCAGCGCGGGCAGCAGTGGGAACAGACCGAGCTTCAGCCAGGCGGCATCCAGCCAGGGGTGGCGGCCGCGCAGCCGCCGTTCGGCCCAGGTCGAAAGCAGCGGTGCGCGCTCGCTGGGCAGCTGCAGCGGGCTGCCGGGCAGCGCGTGCGCCAGCGCGGCCTGCAGCGCCGCAGGCTGCGCCAGCGCGAGTGCGATCGACTCACCGGCCAGGGTTCGCAGCCGCAGCCCCGGAGCAGGTGCGGGCAGCCGCCACGGGTCGACGCTGGCCAGTGCAGCCAGTGGCAGCTCGAAGGCGCGCGCGGACGTCTGCACACGCAGCTGATCCGACAGCAGCCAGGCCCGGCCGGCGAAGGCGCGCAGCAGCGCCCAGGCAGCGATGGCCGGGGCGCTGACAGTGATGGCAAAGCGCTCGATCTGCGCCAGCGAGTTCACCTGCAGTCCGTCGATCATCAGCATGCGCAGTCCGATCCAGGCCAGGCCGGCGGCAGCGCAGGCCTGCAGTGCGACCGCGGCGATGCGCGCGGCGGGCGGCAGCACGCGCACCGGCAGGCCGGCAGCGCCTTCCGCAAGCTGCGCCGCGGGTGACGCGCGCGTTGACTGCGGCCAGCGTGCGGCGAGTGCCTGCCACAGGGCGTGCAGCGCCAGCGCCAGCAGGAACAGCAGGGACGCGCGACCCACCCAGTCGCCCAGCCGCAGCATCAGGGTGGGTGGCGGGTCGTGTGCGGCGATCTCGCCGACCAGCAGCGCCGCTTCGCTCATCGAAGTGCGGGCGAGGACCTCGCCTTGCGCATCGATCACCGCGCTGATGCCGTTGGTGGTGACCCGCAGCTGCGGCAGTCGCGTCTCGACGCTGCGGAAGCTCGCCACCGCCAGATGCAGCTCGGCGCCCTGCGGCCACTGGGTGAACCAGGCATCGTTCGACAGGCCGAGGATGGCCTGTGCGCCGAGTCGCGCGCCGTCGATGGCCAGCTGTGGGTGCACGGCATCGAGGCAGATCATCGGCAGCACGTTGACCTCGCGGCCGTCCGGCGTGCGCAGCGGCATTACCCGCGGGCCGTGGCCGGGCTGCCAGGTGCCGGCCCAGGGCAGGGCGCGGCGCAGGCCGTCGCTGTCCAGCCAGGGCGGCACGTGCTCGGTCAGCGGAAAGGGATGGGTCTTGCGGTAGTAGCCCAGCAGCCCGCGCACGGGATCGAGGAAGGCCGCGGCGTTGTATTCGCCGGCGCCATCGACGTCGTAGGTGCCGAACACCAGCGGCACGCCGCGGCTGCGTGCGAAGGCTTCGATCTCGCCATCCAGCTCGGCGCCGTCGGCGCTGCGCGGGTGCCCGAACGGCGTGGGGTAGACCGTCTCCGACCACAGCAGCGCGTCCGCGCCCTGCGTGTCGATGGCCTGGTCGGAGAGCGCGAAGTGGGTGTCCAGCACGCGCCGCACCACGGCATAGGCACCCAGTTCGCGGCGCAGCTCCTCATAGCCGACGATGTTCGACTGCACCAGGGCGACGCGCAGGCGCGCGGCTTCGGGGGCAGGCTGCAGCGCGGCATCGTTGACACGCCACAGACCATAGGCGGCGATGGCGAGCGGCAGGCTGAGTGCGAAGGCCAGCGGCGCGCGCCAGCTCTGCGCGGGCTGGCGGCCACGCAGCGCCAGCGCGACCGCCAGCAGGGCTTCGTTGACGAGCAGCAGCACGAAGGTGAGACCAGCCGCGCCCCACAGGTCGGCGGACTGCCTGAGCAGGCTGGCCGCGTGCAGGCCGTGGCCCAGGGTGTCGCCCAGCAGCTTCGGCAGCAGGCTTTCGCAGCCGAGCCAGGCCGCAGCCGCCGTCAGCGCCGCGAGCGCGTGCCCGTAGCGCCTGCGCGCCAGTACGCGCACGCCGGCATAGGCGAGGAACTGGGGCTGCAGCAGCGGTGCGGCGATCGCCAGCAGGGCCAGCGCGCCGAGCGTGCCTGCGCCGGTGTAGCTGGCGATGGCGGCGGCGAACCAGTGCAGCACCGCCAGCACGAAGCCCGCCGACATCAGCGCGGCGAGCAGCAGCGCGCGGCCGAGTGAGTGGCCGTGGTGCAGGGCCCAGAGCCAGGGCAGCAGGGCGACAAAGCCCAGCGGCCAGGCCAGTTCGCCGCGCGCGTACAAGCCGAGGAGCAGGGCACTCAGGGCGAGCGCTGCGAGGATCTTCAGGGCAGGTGGCTGCTCGGGCGCGGAGCGTGAATCCGATGTGTCAGTCATCGGAGCGGGCAAGCCTTGAGTGCGGAGTCGACGCGAAGTGGGGCATCAATGGGGCGCGAGGCGGGAGCGTGGTGGGTGCGCTGCGCTTACCCACCCTGCGCGGCCTTTCGCTGCGTGAGGGTCGGAGGCATTGCGTCCTTCGCGGGGGTTGGCGAACAGGGCTAGTTGGCTTCGATGGAGGCATTGCGTCCTTCGTGCTTCGACGATGGCTCGCTTCGCGTTGTTTTCTGAGGCTGGCGAACAGGCCTTGTTGGCTTCGATTGAGGCACTGCGTCCTTCGGAGTTATAGGGCGGATAAGCGCAGCGCATCCGCCATCGTCCCGCTCCGGTGGTGAGCCGCCCAGGCTTCGGCTGCGGCCATCGCCGTTGCTGATGCGCGTGGGCAAGAAAGGTCGAGAGAGTGCCACCATCCCGCGGCCCCGCGACAGCCGACAACTCGCCCTCAACCCTGCGGCGGCTCGGGCAGCTGGATCGGTTCGATCGGCAGGCCGGGCGGGGCCATCTCGGGCGGCACCAGTCGATCATCCGGCAGGGCGATCGGCTGTCCGTCGGCGTCGAACCACGGGTGATCCGGCGAGAACATCAGCACCGCCGGCAGCATCTCGCCCTCGTCGGTGACCTGATAGTGCCGCACATAGCCCAGTGGCAGTGCGAAGTCTTCCGGCACCGCAAGGCCCGGCATCAGCGGCACCGTGCCTGGCGGGTTGAACGCTCCCAGGCCCTCGCGGATGCCCGCCTCATGCAGGCCGCGGATCACCTCGGCCATGGTTGGCTCGGGGTCGCCGGGGCGGAAATGCGCGGCCAGATCGTTCGGGTCCAGGCTGGGCAGCTCGAAGTCGGCGCGCTCGGCCACGGTCGGCGGCGTGTCGTTCTGCCTCGCCGGCAGCGCACTGGCGACTGGCGTCGGCTTCACCGGCAGAGGCTCTGCGTCGGCAGATCGCGCTGCGAGTGAAGGCGCAGGCGGCGCGACACCAGCATCGGCGCTGCCCGCGCCGCGGGGCGAGGCAGGCAGCAGCTGATAAACCACTGCGGACAGGCTGAGGAGCCCAGCAGCCAACAGCCATAGCCGCTGTCGGCGAGCGCCGGCAGGCGCCCGCTCGACCACGCGCAGTCCGCAGGGGGGCTGCCCCTGCGGCTGCGCGTGCTGTCCTTCGGGCGTGTGCGAGGACATGCGCTTGCGTGCGATCGGTCAGACCTTTGGACGGTCAGTTCGGCGTGGCCGGATTGAACTCGGACAGGGCCCAGCCCATGCGCTCGTGGCCCAGCTGGTTCCAGATCGGGCTGCGGCCATTGGTGAAGCTGGTGTAGCGCGCCGCGCCCGTGCCGGTGCTGCCGCCCCACAGGCCGGCGCTGACGGTGCCGCCGGTGTAGGTCGGATGCACGTCGTCCGACTGGATGTAGTCGTAGCTGGTCTGCGCCGACACGAAGTGGGTGTTGGCGTCGCGCAGGGTTGAACGCAGGGTCACCGCGATGCGGTTGACGTAGGCCGATTCGGTATCGCCCGGCACATAGCGCAGGGCCTGCGAATCGATGATGCCGTCGCCATTGCTGTCGTAGTCCGCGCCCATGTACTGGGCGAAGCTGTCCGCGCACTGGAAGCCCTTCTGGCGGGCGTACTCGCACATCCAGTAGTTCATGCGGGCGATGGCCGGCAGGAAGCGGTCGCGCATGTTGACAGTCTGCCCTGTGCTGGCGTCGCGGCAGCTGCTCTGCACGTTGTCGGCGTTGTAGCCGGGGTAGTACAGGTTGCTGATCACCTTCAGGCGGGTGTTCGGATGCGCGTTGGCGTTGATGTAGTCCATCGCCGCGGCCACGTAGGTCTTGCATGAGTTGACCGCCGCTTCCAGCCCGCTGTAGTTGCAGGTGCCGGTCTGCGACTTGAAGGCCGAGCGCGCCTGCAGGCCGTCGTTGCCGCACATCTCGAAGGTCACCACCCGCGTCGAGGCCGCCTGCATGTAGCTGCGCTCGGCGACGATCTTGTTCTCGTACACATCGCGCGCTACCGCGCCGGACTTGGTGCGGCGGATGTTCTCGATGTCGGCATTCCAGCGCGCCGCCAGGTACTCGGATTCGACGGTCGGCGCGGCATAGCGCGCGGCGTTGCTGATCGAGCCGTTGTAGCCGGCGTAGATGGAATCGCCGTAGGCCACCACGCGGTACTTCGCGGTGGTACCTGAGCGGTCCACTGTCCAGGACACGTTCTGGTTCAGGGTGCTGGCGTGCAGGCCGGCGCTGCAGGCGAGCAGGGCAAGGCCGGGCAGCCAGCGACGCGCGGTGCTGCGGATGCGGATCTTCATGGTGTTCCCCTCGGATGATGGTGTGCGACGCAGGGGTACGAAGCCCCTGCATGTGTTCACTCGACCAACAGTTGGCATGGCGCCCGTTGCAGGCGTTCCCCCCGATGCCGGGCCGTACGCTAGCGTCGGGTTGCGAATAACGTCAACGAATTCCCATGATGCAGCGCACAGTGTTTCGCCCCGCGCCATGCGTGCTGCGCTGCGGTGTGTACTGCAACGCCGCAGATCCATGGGTTGCTCCACTAAAGCAGCCAATGATTGCGCGCTCGTTGCGAACCAGCCGCCGCTTTGCGCTGCAGCAGATCGGCCTTCGCGATGCTGCGAGTCGATGGCGCGTGCAATGCGCCTCTGCGCCGTGCGGCGGGGACGTGTGCGCGGAGTTGCGCAAAATGCTTGCGCGGGTACGCTCAGGCTCCGCCCTTGAAGAGAGCTGCACGATCGCGCGCTCGCCAGAGGCCGTGAGCTTCGGCCAGCCACCCCTCTTCTGCGCAGGACGCCTCTGCTCGGCGCTGGCGAAGCGCACCGGGATCCCGCGGCGAGGGCTCCGCCTGGCGTGCAGGCGCTGGGGCAGGAGCGCTGGGGCTATCCCATGCTTTCAGCTGGGCTGCGCGCCGTCGGCCACCGCATCCAGCCGGTAGCCGAGGCCGCGCACGGTGGTGATGCGCGAGGCTTGCCCTGCGATGTCCAGCTTCGCGCGCAGGCGGCGGATGTACACGTCGACCACATTGGTCAGTGGGTCGGAATCCAGGCCCCAGACGTTGGACAGGATGCGCTCGCGGCTGAACAAGCGGCCGGGAGCGTCCATCAGCAGCTCCAGCAGGGCGAGTTCCTTCGCAGTGAGGGCCAGTTGGACGCCGCCGCGCCGCACCTCCATGCGCCTGCGGTCGAAGACCAGGTCGCCGACCACCAGCTCGGAGGCGCGCTCGATCCACTGTGGAGGCCGCCGCAGCAGGGCTTCGATGCGCGCCAGCAGTTCATCGAAGGCGAAAGGCTTGGTCAGGTAGTCGTCGGCGCCGCAGCGCAGCCCGGCCACGCGCTCCTGCACGCTGCCCATGGCGGTGAGCATCAGTACCGGCAAGACCAGGCACTCGGCGCGGATCTGCTGGCAGAGCTCCATTCCCGACAGGCCGGGCAGCATCACGTCGAACACGGCGAGGTCGAATCCGCCACGCCGCAGCAGCGGCAAGGCGTCCTCGGCGCTGCCGGCGGCGGTTGGCGTGTAGCCCTCGGCGCGGAGGCCGCGCAGCAGGAAATCAGCGACGCGGATGTCGTCCTCGACGATCAGCAGGGTCTTGCTCATGCCTTGCCTTCAACCGGGCTGATGGGGAGCGCAATGCTGGCACGCAGTCCGCCCGCTTCCCGGTTGGACAGTTCGATGCTGCCGCCGAGAGCCTGGACGATGCGCAGTGCGATGGCGAGGCCAAGCCCCTGCCCGGTGGGCGCATGCTGCAGACCGGCGGCGCCGCGGTAGTGTGGCTCGAAAGCCCTTTCCAGCGTGCCCGAGGCCATGCCTGAGCCCTCGTCGTCGATGTGGACGAGCCAGTGCTCGCTGTCGACGTCCATGCCTACGGTCACGCGCGTTCCTCTTGGCGAGTAGCGCAGCGCGTTGTCCAGCAGGATGACCAGGGCCTGCTGCAGGCGTTCGCGATCGGCGTGCACCAGACAGTCATGCGGCGCGGCGCCGGTGTCGAAGTCCAGCCGCAGGTTGCGATGCTCGGCGACCGCCTGCATCTGCCGAACTGCGGCGTCGACGATCTCGCGCAGCGGCTCCGCGCGGATGTTCAGCGCATAGTCCAGCGGGCCACCCCTGGCGGCGTCGAGGAGGTCCTGGATGCGCCCTCCCAGCTCGCTGGTGGCATCGATGATGCGTGCCAGTGCTTCGCACTGCGCATTGGGGTCAGCAGGGCTGCGCAGCGCCACCTCGGCTTCGCCACGGATGACGGTGGCGGGCGTGCGCAGCTCATGGCTGAGCTCGGCGAAGAACTGGCGGCGGCGGGCCTCGATCACGAGCAGGGTTTCGTACGCGTGGCTGAGCGCGCGCGTACGTTCGGCGACCAGCTCCTCGAGCTGCTGCTGCAGCTGCTGGCTGCGCGCCTGGGCAGTAGCCAGGCACTCGGCCATCGAGTCGAGAAGGGAGCCGATCCGCGCGAATTCGTTGCGACCGCTGATCCGGCTGCGCGCGCCAAAATCCCCGGCTGCCAGCGCCTCGCTCAGGCGCGCGAGATCGGCGAAAGGTCGATCGAGGCGGCGCACGAAGTAGGCGACGGAGGCAAAAGCCAGAGCACACACGCTCAGCGCGAGCAGCAATTCGTACCGGCGAACCTGTGCCAGCGCCAGCGACAGTTCGGCGGACGCCTCGAGGCTCGCGTTCTCCTGGCGATCCACGGCCTCGCGCAGCAGCATGCGCATGTCGCGCCCGGCCAGCTCATCGAAGGCGAGCAGCGTTGTACGCCATTGTTCCGCAGGAGGCAGCTCGGCGCCGGGCCGTTCGGCCGCCTCGATCGCTGCATCCATGGTGGCGATGTTCAGTGCCACCATTTCGACTTCCCGCTGCTCCATGTCGCGCGCTTCAAGCGGCGCCGCCGCAGCGAGTTGGCGCAGGGCTTCGAGGCTGGACAGCATGGAGCCCATGAGCGCATCGCGCACCTCGGGGGCTGGGTCGTTGGCGAGCATGCGCTGGGCGAACCACACCTTGAGCCGCTGCTTGTTGCCGGAGATCTCGAGATACTCCGCCAGCATCCGTGTCGCATTGACGCTGCGTTCGGCATGGTGGGCGGCCGTCGAGGCCGCCCACCAGGCGAACAGTGACTGCACCAGCGCAAGCAGGGCAAGGGCGGAGAACGCGATGGCGAGCCGGGTGCGGATCATGGAGACCTGGTTCTGTCAGCGCCCGGACGGCCAGGCGCAGTGACTCGCACTCGATGAACGGAGGAACTGCGGGGGACCCGCGGGCGACGCTGCCCTATCGCAGCCTTCAGGCGAAGGGGCCTTGCGTCAGCCGCAGCGCATGGGCGCCGCTGTGCGTTCGATCAGGTGCGTTCACTGCGCCAGCGCTCAGGAGGCGGTGTAGGGCAGCGAGCTGTGGTGCACGACGATGCGCAGTGTGCCCTGATCGTCCTTCTTGAACTTCCAGGTTTTGTCGACGGTGGTGGTGCTGCCGTCCTTGTTGGTGATGATCACGTTGCCCATGGTGGTGGCAACGTCGCCGTTGATGTGCACGGCGGCATTTTCCGCACGGCAGGCCGTCCAGCCCTTCAGGGCGAAGCCGGAGTCGTTGGCAAAGTTCGAATCGCCGCCGACGAAGTAGGCCAGCGCGCCCTCGCGGGTGGTGCGGAAGGTCTGCGGCGCCACGGTCAGGGTCGGCTTGAACAGCACGGGGCCCAGGTTGTAGCCGTAGGCGGCATCGATGACCTCACCGGCCAGCTTCCGGGCGGCGGCCTGGCCCTGCTGCTCGCCGGTGGTGCTGATCGAAACCAGCGCATTGCACCAGGCGGTTTGGGCGGCCAGCACTTCGGCTTCGGTGACGTTGGCGTTGTAGACGGGCGCATTGGCCGACGCGCCGGCGGCCAGGGACAGAGCGAGCAGAGCGAAGCTGGAACGGTACATGGCGGACCTCTGGGGGTAAGGAGCGGGGTGCCCCTCGAAGCTGCCATTGGAGCCCCGCCGCCATGACGGGCGCGTCCGTCGCGCATGAATGGCGCTCGCCATTGGCATTACAGAACGATGAACAGGCCGCATGGACTGCTGCGGCGGGCTTGCCCATCTGTCTGCCCACACCGCGGCGCGCCTGCCCACCGACGACCGTCGCGCGTCGCCCGCCGGCGCGGCCTGACGTGCCCGCGAGGCACAGCGCAGCGGCACGCGCCGAGCCGATCGCAACTCTGGTCAATGAAGGCCGCAGGCTTCAGCCTGTGGCGATGCGCCCCCACGCACCGCCGCAGTCGATGCGCACCCCGCCGACCTTCGTCCTGCGCCCGATCCAGGCCGATCACAGCGAGCTCGCCTACGCGATCACCCGCGAGGCCATGCGCGCGTACGTCGAACAGACCTGGGGCCCGTGGATCGAAGCCGACCAACGCGAACGCCACGCGCAGGCGTTCCGCCCCGGCACGCAGGACTTCATCGTCGTGCGCGACGAGGTGCTGGGCCTGCGCCACATCGAATGGCGGCAGACCCACCTCTACCTCGCCCGCCTCTACCTGCGCCCCGCAGCCCAGGGCCGCGGCCTCGGCTCGGCCGTTCTTCGCGACCTGCAGCAGCAGGCCCGCGCCGTGGGCCGCAGCATCGAACTGCAGGTGCTGAAGGTGAACACCGGCGCGCAGCGTTTCTACGCGAGGCACGGATTCCAGCAGGTGGGCGAAGGCGAGCGGCATTGGCTGCTGCGTGGCGTTTGAAGGGTGGTCGTCGCTCGAAAATCACCGAGCGCTGCCCGAGCGCCGCGCCAACCGTAGGAGTCGAGCCCGACACGATAGCCGGGCTGGCGCTTGAGCTGCCGAGGGCAGGCGAGCTGCTTGATACGGCTTGAACATCCGGATAACCGATGCCACGATCGCGCAGGCCGACGCACAGGCTGCCAGATTAGGCCGACGTGATAGGCGGATAGGTCGGCGTAAGTGGTTGATTTTGAGGGCCTATTTTCGAAGCCCGCCCGCGTTGCTCCAGATTATGCGGCGGTGTTATCACGACGGTTTTCGTCTAATAGTAGTTGGGCGTCATAACATGGCTTCCGCAGACTCTGACACCGCGATTGAGAGCTTCCTTGAGCTAGAGAGGAGGGGGCGGTCTCAAGAATCAAGCGCAACACGTTTAGCGAACTCGGCCATCTCCTTG
>NZ_CALART010000029.1 GCF_937888285.1 uncultured Aquimonas sp. | reverse complement strand
GGATTCGGGATTCGGGATTCGGGATTCGGGATTCGGGATTCGGGATTCGGGATCGAGCATTGCCGGGGCGACACTCTGGCGCAAGCCAGATCCCAGCTTCGCGCTGCTCTTGCTTCACGCCCTGCGCAAGCGCACCCCGCAACACTGCGCGCCCATGAGCACGCCCACCACCCTGGTCTGGTTCAAGCGCGACCTGCGCGTGCAGGACCATGCGCCGCTGGCCGTTGCCGCCGAACGCGGTGCGGTGCTGCCGCTGTACGTGGTCGAGCCCGGGTATTGGCAACTCGATGACGTGGCCGCGCGGCAGTGGCGGGTGCTGCGCCCTGCGCTGTGCGAGCTGCGCGGGGCGCTGGCCGCGCTCGGCCAGTCGCTTGTGGTGCGCGAGGGCGAGGTCTGCGCGGTGCTCGACGCCCTGCACTGCGCCCTGTCCTTCGATGCGCTGTACGCACACGAGGAAACCGGCAACGCCTGGACCTTCGCCCGCGATCGCGCAGTGGCCGCCTGGTGCCGGCGGCGCGACGTGGTGTTCCGCGAGTGGCGGCAGTTCGGCGTGGTGCGCGGCTTGAAGCGGCGCGCGCGCTGGGCCAGCCAGTGGGAGGCGCTGATGGATGCGCCGCTGATCGATGCGCCGCGCGCCCTGCGGCCGCTGCCCGCGCATGCTGCACTGGCGCCGGGCGCGATTCCCGACTGGCCGCGTGGGCTGGCAGCCTCCGCACAGGATGAAACCGTGCAGCCCGGCGGCCGCGCCGCCGCGCTGCGCTGCCTGCAGGGCTTCCTGCATGAGCGCGGCGAGCACTACACCCGGCAGATGTCGAGCCCGCTCACCGCCGGCCGCGCCTGCTCGCGGCTGTCGCCGCACCTGGCACTCGGCACGCTGTCGATGCGTGAGGCGGTGCATGCAGCGCGGCTTCGACGTGCCGAGCTGCAGCAGCAGCCGAAGGAACTGCGCGGGCAGTGGCCGCGGGCGCTGTCCAGCTTCGAGTCGCGCCTGCACTGGCACTGCCACTTCATCCAGAAGCTCGAATCCGAGCCGGCCATCGAGTTCTACAACGTGAATCGCGGCTACGACGGCCTGCGCGAGAACGATTTCGACGCGATGCGCTTCGAAGCCTGGGCGCGCGGCGAGACCGGCTGGCCCTTTGTCGATGCCTGTATGCGCGCGCTGGTGCAGACCGGCTGGCTCAACTTCCGCATGCGCGCGATGCTGGTGGCGATCGCCTCCTGGCAGCTGTGGCTGCACTGGCGGCAGCCGGCCCTGCATCTGGCGCGCTGCTTCACCGACTACGAGCCCGGCATCCACTACAGCCAGGTGCAGATGCAGGCCGGCGTCACCGGCATCAACATCCCGCGCATGTACAGCCCGGTGAAGCAGTCGCAGGACCAGGACCCGCAGGGCGACTTCATCCGCCGCTGGGTGCCGGAACTGGCGAACGTGCCGGCCGCCTGGGTCCACGAGCCGTGGAAGATGGGTGCTGTGCAGCAGGCGAAGTACGGCGCAGTGATCGGCCGCGACTACCCCGCGCCGATCGTCGAGCACGTGCAGGCGGCGCGCGAGGCGAGGGCGCGCTTGAGCGCCTGGCGCCAGCAGCAGCCGGAGCTGTCGCGCTTGAACCGCGAAGTGCTGGAGCGCCACGGCAGCCAGCGACGTCGCGTGGCGGTGCGGCTGCTGCCGGCGTCGCCGCAGGGGGAGTTGTTTTAAGCGCCGGGAGTCAAGATTCGTTGAAGCCGGTGGGGCTCAGCGCGTCGGTGTACCCGACGCGCACGGCTTGCGCCTGACTCAGCGCAGGGTGATCGCCCGCCTCGCCAGCACCTTGCCGTCGCCGCTGACCAGCTTGATCTCGTAGCTGCCGGCAGCGTCAGGGGCCTTCAGCTGGACGCTCATGGGGCTGGTCTCGAAGCCAGAGTACTCGCCTTCCCAGGCGCCATCGTCCGCGCCCACCGGGGCGAAGCCCACCCAGGCGCCGCCGCCCGCGGGGCCTTCGACCGTGACCGGCACCAGCATGCCCGCCGCCGACTCCGCGGGAGCCTCCAGGCGCACCTGCGCGGCCAGCACGCGGATCGGCTGGCTGGCCGCGATCGCGGCCGATTCGTTCAGCACATAGCGCAGTTCGTAGTCGCCGGGCTCGCCGGGCGCGCGCAGGCTGTAGCGGGTCTGGCCGTCGACCGGGCGGGTGTAGTCGCGATAGCTGCCGGCGTCGCTGCCGGCCGGCGCGAAGCCGATCCAGTGGCCGTTGTCGATCGGGCCAGCGGCCTCGACCTCGATCACCGCGCCAGCCGCGACCTCGGCGGGGCCACGCACGTAGACGCTGGCGGCCACGACCTTGATCGGTCGGCTCACCAGCACGCGCTCGGATTCGTTCAGCACATAGCGCAATTCGTAGTCGCCGGGCTCGGCCGGCACCTTCAGCTCGACCTCGCTCTGCGGTCCGGTCGGGCGCTGGTAGTCGAGGAAGGCCCCGGCGTCGCTGCCGGCCGGCGCGAAGCCGATCCAGTGGCGGGCAGCCGCCGGCCCACTGGCGCGGACGGTGATGCGCGTGCCGGTGCTGGCCTCGGCCGGGCCTTCGATGGAGCCTTCCACTTCGGTGACCGCCAGCGGCCGCTGCGCCAGCACCGAAGCATTGCGCAGCGCGCTGACGTAGCGCAGCTCGTAGGCGCCAGCAGCGGCCGGTGTGGGCACGGTGACCTCGCCGTTCTCGGCGCTGGCGACCCAGGCGTAGGTCAGTTCGTTCTCACCGGCGCCCGCAGCCGCGCGGTACAGGCCGATGAAGTCGCCGCGGTCGGCCGGGCCGGTGAAGCGCACCGCCACGCTGGACACCGCCGAGGCGCTCTCGGGCGCCTCCAGCGTGGCCGTCGCAGGCGGCGGCGCGGGCTCGGTGCTGACCGCGACCACCGCGCCCAGCGCGCCGGACAGTTCATCGGCATTACGGGCGTTGAAGTAGCGACCGCCCGTGTTCTCGGCCAGACAGCGCAGCTGTGCCTGGTGCTGCGGGTTGGCGACGTCGAAGCCGATCACATGCGCGGTGAAGTCGACGCCGGCAGCCTCCAGCTCGCGGCCGACCTGGCAGGGGTCGAGATTGCAGGTTTCCTCGCCGTCGGACACCAGGATCACCGTGGCCTTCTGCTCGACATGGCGCAGCGACTCGGCCGCCTGCATCACTGCGGCCGACAGCGGCGTCATGCCCTTGGGGTTCAACGCGTTGACCTGGCGCAGGAAGGCGACCGAGTCGAGCGGGCCGGATTCGATCAGGGTCTCGATGTCGGCGCAGTCGCCCTTGCGGCGATGCCCGTAGGCGACCAGGCCCAGGCTGTTCGCTGGCTTCCATTCGCCGACCAGGCCCGCGACCGTCTCGCGGGCGATCTCGATCTTGCTGCGGCCCTCGATCTGCCCCCACATCGATCCGGAAGCGTCCAGCACCAGCACCACCCGTTCTTCGGCGGCAGCGGTGAAGGACAGGCTGAGAGCGGCAGCAAGCAGGGCGGTGCGCAGCATGGCGGAGTCTCGGCGATGGTGGGGATTGGCCGAGGATACGGAACCGCCGCCCGCTTTCGGACAGGGCCCGCAGGAATCAGCCGCAGCGTCGCCAGCCGCGCAGCTGCAGGTAATGTCCGAGCGCGATCAGCAGCGCGCCGCCGCTGACCGCCGGCACGCTCCACAGGCTGTGCGCCAGCGGCGGCCACCACAGACCCGCGCTCACGCTGCCTGCACCGATCAGCAGCAGACTGCGTGCCGCCGGCGCGCGCAGCTTGCGCAGCGCCAGCAGCAGGGCCAGCGCAGCCACGGCCAGGCTGGCGCCAGCGATCCAGCGTTCGGCCTCGAACAGCCACAGGTACTGCGGCGCCTGGTAGCGCAGCTTCAGCCACAGCGCGGGAAAGCTGATCAGTACGATCGCGGTGGCGAGGCAGTGCAGGGCGCACAGCACGGCGAGGCCGAGGCCCAATCGATCGATCCAACGGCGGCGGAGGCGAGACGCAGGGAGCGAGGACATGGGATCGCCACGAGGAGAGTTATAGCTATAACATAACGCACTATTGCGCACCGGTCGCGAGATACTCGGCGCGTGCTGCCGAAGGCGCAAGCCGCCATGACCAAGACTTCATCGACAGGAGACACCCATGCTTCGTCCACTTTCCACCCTGCTGATCGGTGCCCTGCTCGGGCCGGGCCTCTGCCTCGCGCACGGCAAGAGCGGCCATGCCCATGGCGACAGTCATGACCATGAGGCCTCACGCGAACAGGGCGCGCACGAGCACGGCGCGGCACGCCTCGACATCGCGCTGTCCGGCAAGACGCTGGAGCTGCAGATCGAGGGTGCGGCCTACGGCTTCCTCGGCTTCGAGCGCGCGCCCGAGGGCCCCGAGGAAGTGGCCCGCGTCGAGCAGGCGCAGCTGCTGCTGAACAACGCCAGCGCGCTGTATGCCTGGGAAGCCGCGGCCGGCTGCACGGCACAGTCGGCGCGCATCGACGCTTCCCTGCCGGAGGCCGCGGCGGGTAGCGCCGATGGCGATCACGATTACGATCATGCGCACGATCACAACCATGAACACGCGCACGAAGCCCATGACGATGGGCACGGCGGGCACGGCAACTGGCGCAGCTACCATCGCTTCGAATGCAGCCGACCCGAGGCGCTGGGCGCGATCGAGGTTCGACTGTTCCAGCACTTCCCCAAGCTCGAGCGCATCGACTACCAGCTGGTCACCGACACGGCCCAGGACGGCGGTCGACTGGCGCCGGGCCAGAGCGTGATCCGACTCCAGCCATGAGCCACACGAACGCGCCGGCAGCGGCGCTGGAACTCGACGGCCTGCGCTTCGCCTGGCCGGGCAGCCCCGTGCCGACCGTGGCGATTGAACGCTTCGTTCTTGCGGCCGGCGAGCGCCTGTTCCTAGCCGGGCCGAGCGGCAGCGGCAAGAGCACCCTGCTCGGCCTGATCGCCGGCACGCTCGCACCCCAGGCCGGCACGCTGAAGGTGGCCGGCCATGCCGCCGAGCGCCTGTCGCAGCGCAGGCGCGATCGCCTGCGCGCCGACCACATCGGCGTGATCTTCCAGCAGTTCAACCTGCTGCCGTTTCTGTCCGCGCTCGACAACGTGCTGCTGGCGGCACGCTTCTCGAAGCGCCGCGGCGCGCGCGCTGCAACGCGGGACGGCAGCGCGCGCGCGCAGGCCATGCGCCTTCTTTCGGAGCTCGGCCTGCGCGATGCGCTGGTGCAGCGCCCCGCCGCCCAGCTCAGCGTCGGCCAGCAGCAGCGCGTGGCCGCGGCCCGCGCCCTGCTCGGCGCGCCCGAGCTGATCCTCGCCGATGAACCCACCTCGGCGCTCGATTCCGACCTGCGCGAGGAGTTCATCGCCCTGCTGCTGCGCGAATGCGCGCAGGCCAGCAGCGCCCTGCTGTTCGTCAGCCATGACCGCGGGCTGATGCCGCTGTTCGACCGCAGCCTGTCCCTGCCCGAGCTGCAGGCCGAAGGCGCCGCCATGGAGGCCGCCGCATGAGCGCGCTGCTGCGACTGGCCTGGGCCAGCCTCGCCAACCGCCGCTTCACCGCGCTGGTGACGGTGGCGACAATCGCGCTCAGCGTGCTGCTGCTGCTCGGCGTGGAGCGCCTGCGCAGCGAGGCGCGCAACAGCTTCCTGCGCACCGTCGCCGGCACCGATCTCATCGTCGGCGCGCGCGCGCACCCGGTGCAGCTGTTGCTGTACTCGGTGTTCCACCTGGGCGACGCCACCAACAATGTCAGCTGGGCCAGCTACCGCGAGATCGCCGAGCGCGAGGACGTGGCCTGGACGGTGCCGATCAGCCTCGGCGATTCGCACAAGGGCTACCGGGTGGTCGGCACCACCGCGGGTTTCTTCGAGCACGTCCGCACCGGCGGCAACCGCGAGCTGCGCTTCGAGCAGGGCGAGGCTTTCGACGGCCTGTTCGAGGCCGTGCTCGGCGCCGAGGTGGCCGAGCGTCTGGGCTATGCGCTGGGCGATTCGATCGTGCTGGCCCACGGCACCGGCACGCTCAACCCCAACCAGCACGACGACCGGCCCTTCACCGTGGTCGGCGTGCTCGCCCGCACCGGCACGCCGATCGACCACAGCGTGCACGTCAGCCTGGAAGCGATCGAGGCCATCCACATCAACTGGCGCGCCGGCACGCGGATCGGCCGCGCGCCCGACGAGATCCCGCCCGAGCGCCTGCAGCCGCGGGCGATCACCGCCTTTTTCGTCGGCCTCGAATCGCGCATGGCCACGTTTGCGGTGCAGCGCGCGGTCAACGAGTTCCGCGCCGAGCCGCTGACCGCCGTGCTGCCGGGCGTCGCCCTGCAGCAGCTCTGGGGCATGCTCGGCGTGGTCGAGAAGGCGCTGATGCTGACCGCCGCCTGCGTGGTCGCCGCCGGCCTGCTCGGCATGCTGGCCGCCCTGCTCGGCACCCTCAGCGAGCGCCGCCGCGAGATGGCGATCCTGCGCGCGCTGGGCGCCGGCCCCGGCACCGTCTCGGCCCTGCTGCTGCTGGAGGCTCTGCTGTTGACCGCGGTCGGGCTGCTGCTGGGCCTGGCCCTGCTGCACGGCGGCCTCGCGCTACTGGCGCCGACCATCGAGCGCGCCTCGGGCATCGCCGTCGAACTGGGCTGGCCGAGCCTGGCCGAGTTCAAGCTGCTCGGCCTGGTGCTGGGCGCCGGTGTTGCGGTCGGCCTGATCCCTGCCTTCCTGGCCTATCGGCGCTCGCTGGCCGACGGCATGATGGTCCGACAGTAGGCCGCTGCGGCCCTCTCCCACTCCCCGGAACCCCACGATGAAACGTCTGCTGCTGAGCCTTGCGCTCGCCCTGTTTGCCCTGCCCGCCCTCGCCGAGGTGCGCACCTTCGACTGGCTTGAGCTGATCCCCGAGGACGAGCTCAAGCTGCTGCAGGACCAGGCCGTGGTCGACCACGACGGCGAACCGGTCGCGCCCGACTACAGCGATTCGACACCGGTGCTGGCGCTGAACGGCGCCGAGGGCCGCCTGCCGGGCTACATCGTTCCGGTGACGATCACCGAGGACAACAGGATCAGCGAGTTCTTCGTGGTGCCCTACTTCGGCGCCTGCATCCACGTGCCGCCGCCGCCGCCGAACCAGATCGTGTTCGCCGCGCCCAAGGAGCCGATCGAGATGACCGAGATCTGGGCCGCCTACTGGGTCTACGGCAAGCTCGAAGTGAAGCCCACGCGCAACAGCGTGGCGCAGTCGCACTACGTCATCGACGTCGAGAAGGTCGAGCCCTGGGAGTAAGCGCCCGGAGGCCCGCCCTGCGGAACCGCGGAGCGCCCTGCGCGCAGTGACCTTCGGCCCTTACGGCGCCGGCGCTGGCCGCCAAAGTGGCGGCTGTTGCCACCGACCTCGTCCGGAGTCCACGCATGCCGCGTTCCCTCGCCCGTTCCGCCCTTGGCGCCGCACTCCTGCTGGCGCTTGCGGCCTGTCAGCCCGACCGTGCCGCACCCGAACATCAGGGCCAGGTCGCGGCCGCCGTGGATGAGGCCGGCGCCGCGCGTCGGATCGAGGCCGACCTGCGCTTCCTCGCCGACGACCTGCTGGAGGGCCGCGCCGCCGGCACTCGCGGCTATGACATCGCCGCCCACTACGTCGCCGCCGAGTACCGTCGTCTCGGCCTGGAGCCCGGCGACGACGAGGGCAGCTATTTCCAGCGCGTGCCGCTGATCGAGGCCCAGCGCGTGCCGGGTGCGGCCGAGCTGGTGCTGGAGGGCGTCGGCGACAACGCCGGCCGCAGCGAGCGCTTCGAGTTCCAGGCCGACTTCCTGCCCGGCGTGAACTTCAACGCCAACACCCATTCGCTGGAGGCGCCGCTGGTCTTCGTCGGCCAGGGTGTGGCGGCTCCTGAGTTCGAGCACGACGACTTCCGCGGCCTCGACCTGCGCGGCAAGGTGGTGGTGGTGCTGGGCGGCGCGCCGGCACGTTTCCCCAATGACGAGCGCGCCTACTACAGCTCGGGCATCGTCAAGAACGCCGGCTTCGTCGAGCGCGGTGCGATCGGCGTGATCACGCTCGGCGACCCCGAGCGTGAATCGAAATCGCCCTGGGCGCGCGGCGCCCGCAACTGGCTGGTGCCGGCGATGCGCCTGCGTGGCCCGGACGGCAAGGCGGTCGACAGCTTCCCCGAGCTGACCGCCACCGCGGCGATGGGCGCGCATGTCGCCAAGCGCCTGTTCGCCGGCGCGCCGATGGCGGCGGACGAAGTGTTCGCGCGGCAGGAGCGCGGCGAACTGGTCGGCTTCGAGCTGCCCTGGCGCGTGCGCATGGCCGGCCAGACGCGCCAGCAGAACGTCGACAGCGTCAACGTGGTCGGCCGCCTGCCGGGCAGCGACCCGCAGCTCGCCGACGAGCACGTGGTGCTGACCGCGCACCTCGACCATGTCGGCATCGGCGCGCCGGTCGACGGCGACAACATCTACAACGGCGCCTTCGACAACGCGCTGGGCAGCGCCATCCTGATGGAGGCCGCGCGCCAGGCCATGGCCGCGCCGCGGCCGAAGCGCTCGCAGCTGTTCATCGCGCTCACCGCCGAGGAGAAGGGCCTGCTGGGCGCCGAATACTTCGCGCGCTGGCCGACGGTGCCGAAGGGCGGGCTGATCGCCAACGTCAACATGGACATGCCGGTGATGCTGACCGACCTGCGCGACGTGATTCCGATCGGCGTCGAGAACAGCTCGCTGGCGCCGATCGTCAAGCAGGCGGCGTCGGAGCTCGGCATCGAACTCTCGCCGGACCCGAACCCCGAGGAAGTGGTGTTCGTGCGCAGCGACCAGTACGCCTTCATCCGCCAGGGCATCCCGGCGGTCTACATGGACGGTGGCATCGTCGCCCGCGATCCCGCGGTCAACGGCCTCGAACAGCTCGACGCGTTCCTGCGCGATCGCTACCACCAGCCCAACGACGACGCCAACCAGCCCATCCACTACCCCAGCGCCGCACGCCTCGCCCGCTTGAACCAGTTGGTCGCCCAGCGCGTCGCCGACGCCGACCAGCGCCCGCGCTGGAACGAGGGCAATTTCTTTGGGCAGCGGTTTGCGAAGGGCGGGGATTAGGGATTCGGGATTCGGGATTGGTAGAGCGCGCTGGCCGCGACTTCCCGACGCGGGGCTATCCGATGCGGTCTCCGCTCTCCCCTTGCGCTAGAGGGGCTGGGGGAAAGGGGTGAAGGCTGCGCCGGGTTCCGCCCCCCTCTCCCCAACCCCTCTCCCACGAGGGGAGAGGGGCTGAGAGCGGAGCCTGCGCTCACCGCTCGTGCGCAAGAACCAGCCGACACAGCGGAGAGCCCAAGGCTGACGTCCTTGGTCTCAGGCGAGAGCGCCGCCGGGAAGATCAGCGCGAGCGCGCTCTACGAATCCCGAATCCCCATTCCCGAATCCCGGCTCTCAGCCCAATCCCTAATCCCGGCTCTTGGAAGGCCGCTTCCAGTCCGCGAAAGACTGCTGGCGCGCCCGCGCCACCGTGAGCTGGCCGGCGGGGGCGTTGCGGGTGAGGGTGCTGCCGGCGCCGAGGGTGGCGCCGGCGCCGACGGTGACGGGCGCGACCAGTGCGGAATTGCTGCCGATGAAGGCGCCGTCCTCGATGGTGGTGCGGTGCTTGTTGGCGCCGTCGTAGTTGCAGGTGATGGTGCCGGCGCCGATGTTCACCTTCGCACCGATCACGGCGTCGCCGAGGTAGCTCAGGTGATTGGCCTTGCTGCCCTCGCCGAGGGTGGTGTTCTTGGTCTCGACGAAGTTGCCGATGTGCACGCCGGCGGCGAGCCGGGTGCCGGGGCGCAGGCGGGCGAAGGGGCCGATGGTGCAGGGGCCTTCGCTGATGACACCGTCGAGCTCGCAGTGGCCGTGGATGACAGTGCCGGCCGCGAGCTTCGAGTTGCGAATGCGGCAGAACGGACCGATCTGCACTTCGTCACCGAGTTCGACCGCGCCTTCAAGCACCACGTCGATGTCGATCTCGATGTCCATGCCGGCGGCGACGCGACCGCGCACGTCGATGCGCGCGGGGTCGGCGAGGCGCACGCCAGCCTGCATCAGCGCGCGCGCTTCGCGACGGCGGTACAGGGCTTCGAGCGCGCTGAGCTGCAGCGGATCGTTGGCGCCGAAGCTCTCGCTGGCGTCGGCCACCTCGACGCAGGCGGCGCGTTCGCCGTCGCGGGCGGCCAGCGCGAAGATGTCGGTGAGGTAGTACTCGCCCTGGGCGTTGTCGGCGCGGATCTCCGCAAGCCAGGCGCGCAGGCGCGCGGCGTCGCAGGCGATCAGGCCGGTGTTGATCCAGCGCACCGCGCGCTGGGCTTCGCTGGCGTCCTTGTGCTCGACGATGGCCTCGACGCGACCTTCGGCGTCGAGGATCAGGCGGCCATAGCCGCTCGGGTCGTCGAGCCGGGCACCGAGCACGGCCAGTGTGCCGGGCGCGGCCAGCAGGGCGCGCAGGGTCTCGCTGCGGATCAGCGGCACGTCGCCGTACAGCACCAGCACGCGGCCCTGTTCCGGCAGCACCGGCAGGGCCTGCTGCACGGCGTGGCCGGTACCGCGGCGTTCACTCTGCTCGACCCAGGACAGGTCGGCCTGGTCGGCGAAGGCCGCCCGCACCTGCTCGCCAGCATGGCCATAGACGATGTGGATGCCGGCGGGGTCAAGACTGCGCGCGGCCTCGATCACATGCGTCAGCATCGGTCGCCCGGCCACCGGCATCAGCACCTTGGGCCGGCGCGAACGCATGCGCTTGCCTTCGCCAGCGGCGAGGATGAGGACGTGCAGGGCAGGGGGCGTGGCGGTCATGGGCATCCGGCAGCGTGATCGGGTTCACGCATGATCGCGGTTGCGCACCGCAGGTGCCAAGCCCGTGCGGCGGCCGACCGGCGGGGCCCGCGCCCTAGGGCGAGGCCGAGGAATTCAGCGTTGTCGCACGCCATGGAGGGCGCGCCCGTGGATCGAGCACGCGATGCGTGATGCAGCGCAAGCGCGTCCCGACATGTGCCGGGCTCGCGACCACTGATCAAGGCCAGGAGGGACTTGATCCGTGTTGCCCTAGACGAGTCCGATGCTGCGCTGCCTGCCGGTGTTGCTCGTGGTGCCGGGCAGCAGGGGCAGGTCGACTTCGATCGAGCTGCCCTCGGGCTCGCTGCGGCGGCGCAGGCCATAGCCCTCGCCATACAGGCGGCGGATGCGCTCGGCGGCATTGGCCAGGCCGACGTCGGATTCGGGCTCGGCGCTGCAGGCGGCCTGGTCGACCACCTTCAGGCGCAGCTTGCCGTCCACCTCGCGGGCGATGAGCTTGACTGCCACCAGGGTCTGTTCCGGTTCGTCGCTGCGGCGCAGGGCGCAGTCGAGCAGTGGCTGCAGCAGCAGGCGCGGGATGCGCATGGCGCGCAGCGGCTCGGGTACGTCGATCTGCACGAACAGGCGCTCGGCAAAGCGCAGCCGCATGATGTCGAGGTAGAGGTCGAGCACGCGCAGCTCTTCGGCGAGCGGGGCCTCGTGCTCACGGGCCGGGGCGAAGGCGTGCTTCATCAGCGCCGACAGCCGGCGGATCATTTCCTCGGCGGCCGAGGGGCGCGTGTAGATCAGTTCGCTGACCGCGTTGAGCGTGGTGAACAGGAAGTGCGGCTCCAGCTGCCGGCGCAGGGCTTCAAGCTGGGCCTCGGTCAGGCTGGCGCGCAGGCGCTCGGCGTCGAGTTCGCGGTTGCGGGCGGCGCGGTAGCGATCGATCTGGTGGGTGATGGCGATCACCAGCGCGTACACGATCAGCTGGTTCGGCAGCGCCAGCAGCACCCGCTGCAGGTCGGGCAGGTAGCTCTGCTCGGAGAAGCCCGGCAGGGCGACCAGCAGGGTGCGCAGCAGGGCCGCCAGCGCGGTATGCGCGGCGCCCACCGCGAAGGCGAAGCCGACATGCAGGCCGATGTGCTTCAGCCAGTCGCGACCGCGGACGGGAAAGCGCCGCGCCAGCATCACCATCAGCGGCACCAGCAGCGCCGCCGCCCAGGCGCCGGACATTTCCTCGAACAGCACCCGCAGCAGATCGGCCGAGCGCCCGCCGGCGACCCGGCTCAGATAGCGGTCGGTGAAGGTCAGCAGGCCCAGTGCGGTGCTCAGCAGCAGCAGGCCCCAGGCCAGGCGCTGCCGGCGAACGCGACTGCGCTCGGGCTCGCTGCTGGGCTGGCGTGGGGTACTGGAGGCGTGCATGGCCGGACGGAGAAGGCGGGCCCCGCAGCCTACCGGCTGGGCCGGATCACGTCATCCACGATCCGTGAGCGCGCCGCCTGTACGCTTTCCCGCCTGCGGGCCCGCCGCTATACTCCTGCGGTTTCCGCGCCGCCTGGAGCTTCGGGCAGCGACGCCGTCTACCGACCTCTTCCGCAGGTGATCCCGTGGTCAATCACGATCAAGTCTTCCTGAAGCGCTTCTCGGCCATCATCGCAGCGCTCGCGCTGCTGACGATCGTGCTGATCCTCGGCGCCCGCGCGCTCTACAACAGCGCCCCCAAGGAACCCAACACCCTGGCCGAGCAGCGCACCAACGAGCGCCTGCGCCCGATCGGCGCGGTCTATGCCGGCGAAACCGGCGCCGCCGCGATGGCCGCGGCGGCCGATGCCGCCGCCAAGGCCGCGGCCTCGATGGTCGCCTACGGCGGCAGCCTGGACGGCGAGTACATCTACAACCAGCTGTGCGGCGCCTGCCACACCTCGGGCGCGGCCGGCGCGCCGAAGATGGAACAGGCCGCCTGGGCGGAGCGCCTGCCGCAGGGCGTCGAAACCCTGGTCAGGCACGCGATCGAAGGCTACCAGGGCAGCGCCGGCATCATGCCTGCCCGCGGCGGCAACCCCTCGCTGACCGACGAGCAGGTCGAGGCCTCGGTCGTCTGGATGCTGGACAACCTCAAGTAATCCGCTGCCGCCGCGTGCGGACACCCAGCCTGCGACGCCGCCCCCGAGGCGGCGTCGTCGTCTCTGCAGGAGCCTGAATCCGATGTCCTTGTCCGCCCTTGCCCGCCATGCCCTGCTGCTGGCCCTGCCGCTGTCGCTGCTGCTGCCAGCCTGCTCCCGCCAGGACACCACCCAGGTGCCATCCGCCCCGCGCCGCATCGGCGAGCTGCAGGGCAGCGGCGAGCGCAGCCCCTTCGAGGGCCAGCGCCTGCGCATCCAGGGCGTGGTGACCGGCAGCTTCAGCGGCGGCCTCGCCGGTTTCTTCATGCAGGACGCGGTCGGCGAGGACGATGGCGATCCGGCCAGCTCGGACGGCATCTTCGTGCAGTGGCCGCGCGAATCCGAGCCGCGCGTGCGGCGCGGTGACCGCGTGCGGGTCAATGCCGTGGTCAGCGAGCTGGGCCCCGAGGGCGCCACCATGACCACGCTCACCGACGCGCGCATCGAAGTGCTCGGCCGCGCCGCCGCCGCCGCGGTGGTGCTGCGCGAGGCGCCGGCGCGCGCGCAGGACTACGAGCGCTACGAGGGCATGTGGCTGCGCATCGAGACGGCGCTGACGGTCAGCGGCAACGACGGCCTGCTGCGCTTCGGCGAGCTCACGGTCAGCTTCGGCGAGCGCCTGCGCCAGCCCAGCGACCTGTTCCCGCCGGGCGCCGAGGGCCGCGCCTTCGCCCAGGAGCAGGACCGTCGCAGCCTGATCCTCGACGATGGCCGCCGCAGCGAGTATCCGGAGCGCCTGTGGTTCCTGCCCGAGCCGCTGTCGAATGCGGCGCCGCTGCGCGCCGGCAGCACTCTGGCCGGCGCCGAAGGCCTGCTGGAACAGCGCGGCAACCGCTGGGCGCTGCAGCTGCGCCGTGACCTGGTGGTCGCCAGCCAGGCCGAACGTCCGCAGCCGCCCGAGCTGCGTGCCGGCCTGCGCGTGGCCAGCTACAACGTGGAGAACTTCTTCAACGGCAACGGCCGCGGCGGTGGCTTCCCGACCCCGCGCGGTGCCGCCAGCGCCGCCGACCTGGAGCGCCAGCGCGCCAAGCTGGTGCAGGTGCTGCTGGGCATCCGCGCCGACGTGATCGGGCTGGTCGAAGTCGAGAACGACGGTTACGACGAGCGCAGCGCGCTGGCCGAGCTGGTGGCGGCGCTGAACGCCGCGCTGAGCGAGGCCGAAGGCGCGGCGGACGCCGGCGACTACCGCTTCGTGCGTACGTCCGAGCCGCTGGGCGGCGACCAGATCCGGGTCGCCCTGATCTACCGCGAGCGCGCGGTCGAGCCCGTTGGCGAGCCCGCCAGTCTGGCCAGTGGCGCCTTCGAACGCGGCAGCCGCGTGCCCCTGCTGCAGACCTTCAAGCCGCGCGCCGGCGGCGCGGCGTTCTCGGTGGTGGTGAACCACTGGAAGTCCAAGGGCGGCTGCGAGGGCGCCGAAGCCGGCAATCGCGACCAGGGCGATGGCCAGGGCTGCTGGAACGCCGCGCGGGTCGACGCCGCGCGCGAACTGCTGCAGTGGCTGGACAGCGACCCCAGCGGCGGTGCCGATGGCGGACGCCGCCTGATCGTCGGCGACCTCAATGCCTACAGCCAGGAGGACCCGGTCCGCCTGCTGCGCAATGCCGGCTATCGCGATGCACTGGAACTGGGCGGGCGGTCCGGCCAGTCCAGCTACAACTTCCGCGGCTACGCCGGCAGCCTTGATCACGCGCTGGCCAGCGCGGCGCTCGCCAGCGATGTGCGCGACGCAGCGATCTGGCCGATCAATGCCGACGAGTCCGAGGCCTTCAAGTACCGCAGTTTCGCGCGCAATCCCGACTGGTACAGCGCCGAACCCTGGGCCAGCTCGGATCACGACCCGCTGATCCTGGTGCTGCGCCAGCCGCGGCCCGCAGGCCCCTGAGCGTAGAATCCGGACGCTGAGCCCCGCCCCCGCCGTGCCCACACTCCGAGCCGTGACCCGACGATGAGCGCAGCTTCCGCCCCCGCCCAGTTCCCGGACGGCACCGCCGAGATCCTGCTGCCCGGCCCCGCCGGCGCGCTGGAGGTCGTCGCCGACGTGCCCGAGCCCGAACTCGCGCGCGCCGGCACGGCCATCCTCTGCCATCCGCACCCGCTGCACAGCGGCACCATGCACAACAAGGTGGTGACCATGGCCGAGCGCAGCCTGCGCGAGCTCGGCCTGCGCACGCTGCGCTTCAATTTCCGCGGCGTCGGTGCCTCCGAGGGCGAATACGACGACGGCCGCGGCGAAACGCTCGACCTGCTGGCCGTCGCCGAGTGGGTGCAGAAGGTCCGTCCCAAGGACGCCCTCTGGCTGTGCGGCTTCTCCTTCGGCAGCTATGTCGCCCTGCTGGGCGCACGCCACCTGCCGGTGAAGCAGATGATCTCGATCGCGCCGCCGGCCGGCCGCTGGGATTTCTCCGCCGTGCTGCCGCCGACCTGCCCCTGGCTGGTGGTGCAGGGCGAGGAGGACGACGTGGTCGAGCCTCAGGCGGTCTACGACTGGGTCGACGGCCTGCCGGAGAAGCCCACCCTGGTGCGCATGCCCGAGACCGGGCACTTCTTCCACCGTCGCCTGATGGACCTCAGAGGCGCGATCAAGAACGGCGTGCGCGCCAACCTGCCGCCGCTGCTGAATCCGTGAGCGCGGCGGCGCGCTCCGCAGGCGCCTCCCGCGGGCCGATCGGCGCCTATCTTGAGGGTGCCGCCGCCGGTCGATGGCTCAAGGACGCCGCCCAGCTGGCCGCCCTGCGCGAGCTGGAGCGCATCCACACCGCCCTGCTCGATCCGCCGAAGGCCGGGCTGCTCGACCGCCTGCGCGGGCGCCGGCCGCCGGCGCCGCGCGGGCTGTATCTCTGGGGTGGGGTCGGGCGCGGCAAGACCTTCGTGGTCGATCTGTTTTACGAGCAGCTGCCGATCGCGGCCAAGCGCCGCGTGCATTTCCACCGCTTCATGACCGAGGTGCACGAGCGCCTGCGCGCCCTGCCGGGCCGCGAGGATCCGCTGGCCGAAGTCGCCGAGGACCTGGCCGACGAGATCCGCCTGCTCTGCCTCGACGAGTTCTTCGTGGTCGACATCGGCGACGCGATGATCCTTGGCCGCCTGCTGCAGCATCTGGTCGCGCGCGGCGTGTGCCTGGTCACCACCTCGAACACGGTGCCGGACAATCTCTACCGCGACGGCCTGCAGCGCGAGCGCTTCCTGCCGGCGATCGCCCTGCTGAACGCGCACTGCGTGGTCCACGAGATCGCCAGCGCCACCGACTACCGCCTGCGCAAGCTGCGCCAGGGCCGTACCTGGCTGGTGCCCGACGACGACAGCGCCGAGGCCGAGCTGCACGCATTGTTCGAGCGCCTGACGGTCGAGGCCGAGCCCGGCGGCGCACACTGCGAGATCAACGGGCGGACGATTCCCTGCCGCCGCCAGGCCGAGGGCGTGATCTGGTTCGACTTCGAACCGCTCTGCGAGGGCCCGCGCGCGGTGGCCGACTACATCGAGCTGGCGCGCGACTTCCACACCGTGCTGCTGTCCGGCCTGCCGCAGATGGACGTGAATCGCGACAACGCCGCGCGCCGCTTCGTGCATCTGGTCGACGAGTTCTACGACCGCGCGGTCAATCTGGTGGTGGCTGCCGCCGTGCCGATCCCCGAGATCTACATCGGCGAGCGCCTGCGCCACGAGTACGAACGCACCAGCAGCCGCCTCATCGAGATGCAGAGCGAGGACTACCTCGGCCGCGAGCACCGGCCGTGAGCCGCGCCGTGCGCGAAGACTGGCTGCCCTGGCTGCTGGCGCTGGCCGGCTGCGCCTTCGCCTTCTGGACCTTCGCGCCGGGCTGGCTGAGCTGGGATTCCGCCTACCAGTGGCAGCAGGCGCGCACGGGCGCGTTCGACGCCCTGCATCCGCCGCTGCAGACCCTGCTCTGGGCCTGGATCGAACCCTGGTGGAGCGGGCCGGCCTCGCAGCTGCTGCTGCAGCAGGTCATGGTGTGGACCGCGCTCGGCGGTATCGCCGCCGGCCTCAACGCCCACTACGGCCTGCGTGCGGCGGCGGTCGCGGTGCTCGGCCTGTGGCCGCCGCTGCTGCTGGTCTCGGCGCACATCTGGAAAGACGTGCCGATGCTCGGCGCCTTCGCGCTGGCGGTGTGGATGCTGCGCCTGGAGCTGCGCCATCCGGGCTGGCGCTATCGCCTGCTGGCGCTGCTGATGCTGTGGATCGCCTGCGCCTGCCGGCACAACGCCATCACCGGTGCCGCACCGCTGCTGCTGTGGATCGTCTGGCGCAGTTTCGGCGAGCTGCCGCGACTGCAGGCGCTGCGCGATCGCCCCGTACTGCGCGCCGTCGCCGCGCTGCCGCCCGCGCTGGTGCTGGCGCTGGGCCTGCAGGCCCTGGCCCAGCTGCCCAACCATGCCGAGGGCGTGAAGCGCACCCAGGCGGTGTGGTCGGTGGTGGCGCTGTGGGACATGGCGGCGGTGTCGCTGGCCGAGGGGCGCATGGTCTTCCCCGCGGACTTCGTCGTTCCCGGCGCCACCGTCGAGGATCTGCGTCCGCACTTCACCGACTGGTCGAACACCACGGTGCTGATGAGCGGCAAGCTGGTGCCGACGCTGGCCCGCGAGTACAGCGCCGAGCAGATCGCCGAGCTGCGGCGCGCCTGGCTGCGCCTGCCGCTCGACCACCCCGGCCCCTACTTCGCGCACCGGCTGCGCCTCGCCGAACTGCTGTTCGGCTTGGACCCCGCCGCCCTGCCCGACCACCAGGTGCTGATGCCGGGCTTCGTGCCGCTGGGCGACAACCCGCCGATCGAGCAGACGCCGAAAGTGGTGCGCGAGGTCCTGCTGGGCTTCGGCCGCGCGCAGACCGACGGCCCGCTGTTCCAGGGCTGGCTGTACCTGTTGCTCGCGCTGGGTGCGGGGCTGGCGGCCGTGCCCGGCTTCCTGCGCGATCGCCCGCACGCGGCGCTGGCCGGGGCGGTCGCTGCATCCGCCCTGGCCTATGCGCTGCCCCTGGCCTTCGTTTCAGGCAGCGCCGAGTTCCGCTACCTCAACTGGCCCATGCTCGCCGCGCTGCTGGCGCCGCTGCTGCTGGCCTATGGCGCGCCGCGCGCTGCGGACACCGCTTCGCGCTGAGCCTCAGCCCGAAGCCGCCTCGACCGCGCCCAGGCTTGCCGGCTCCAGCAGGTGCGCATTGAGTGCGCGCAGCAGGGCCTTGGCCGAGGAATGCAGCTCGCGGTTGACGTTCAACAGGGTCGAGAACTCAAGCTCGTCGAGCTGGTGCCGGCCGGCGCTGCGGTACAGCTCGGCCAGCACCTGATCGCGGGTTTCCCGGATCTCGTTGCGCAGGCGCGAGATCAGCTCGATCGTGCTGCTGGCCGAATGCGAGGGCTGCAGGCCATCGAGCCGCTGGTAGAACTGTTCGGCCTGCTGCTCGAAGCGCTGCAGCCAGCGGTCGGTGGGCTCGCGCAGGGCCATGCGCAGGTCGACCAGGTTGGCGCGAATGTCCTTGATCGATTTCGCCGAAATCACCGCGTCGCGCAGGGCCTGCAGCTGCGCATTCAGCCGCCGCAGCAGATCGCCGTCGAGTTCGTGGGTTTCGAGCTCGAACACGTACTCGGCCAGCTCACCCTCCAGCCGCTTCAGGCGCTCATAGCGATCGCCGTAGCTGCGCCTGCCGTCGGCGGGGTCGCGCGCCTCCACATCCAGCCAGGGACTGCGCTCCGGCGGATGCAGGCGCAGGGCATAGCGGTTGAGGCCGATCGCCATGTACAGGCCGCGGCGCGCCTCCTTTTCCACCGCTTCGACCGCGGCCTCGGGCACTTCGGCACCGGTGCCGTGCAGGTAGCGGTTGACCAGCTGGTGGGCGCCGCGGAAACGGCGCTGCAGAAACGCTGCCACGCCACGGATGAGCGGCCACACCAGCACGATGCCGATCACGTTGTAGCTGGTGTGGAAAGCCGCGAGCCGCAGCAGCGGATCCTGCAGCGCCGGCAGCAGGGCCAGCAGCGCCAGCAGCGGCTTGAGCAACAGCAGGGCGAGGCCCGCCTTGAACAGGTTGAAGGCGACATGGGCGGCCGCCACGCGCTTCTTGTCCGGGCTGCCGCCAACGGCGCCGATCATCGCGGTGACGGTGGTGCCGACGCCGGTGCCGGCCGCGAACGCCGCCGCGGCCTCAAGACCGAGCACGCCGCCGTGCAGGGCCGAGAGCGCGATCATCATCGCCGCCGAGCTGGACTGGATCACCGCGGTCACGCCGATGCCGAGCAGGGCCATCGCCCACAGCGGCAGGTGGGCGAAGGGGCTGACATCGAACTGTGCAGCGAAGGTTTCGACGCCCTGCTTCATCATGTCGAGGCCGAGCAGCAGCAGGCCCAGCCCCACCACCAGGGCGGACGACTCGCGCAGGCGGCCGCCGCGCGGCAGCAGCACCGAGCCGATCCCGCCCGCGCCGACGAGGGCGAGCGCCAGGGTCGAGAGATTCAGCTTGAAGCCGAGGGTGGCGACCAGCCAGCCGGTGGCCGTGGTGCCGAGGTTGGCGCCGAGGATCACCCCGATCGCACCTGCCAGCGGCAGGATGCCGGCGCCGACGAAGGCCAGCACCAGCAGCGAGACCAGCGAACTGCTCTGCAG
This sequence comes from uncultured Aquimonas sp., assembly GCF_937888285.1. GTDB lineage: Bacteria > Pseudomonadota > Gammaproteobacteria > Xanthomonadales > Xanthomonadaceae > Aquimonas. The sequence goes on along the minus strand of NZ_CALART010000029.1, from coordinate 126,746 downwards.
CACCGCGGTGGCGGCGGTGCCCACCGCGACGCCACGCATCGGCGTGCTGGCGTGGTCGCGCACGAAACGGCGGAAGGTCACGCCGGCCAGCGCGGCGATGGCCTCCTCCAGCTGCTTCATGCCGAGCATGAACAGGCCGAGGCCGGCGAGCAGGGGCAGCAGATCCATGGGCGTTCTTCAGGGGCGGGGCGGGTCGAGTATGCCCGGCTCGGCGAGCGGCTCGCCCTCGCGCAGGCACTTCTGCAGCCAGGCCACGTCCCACCAGCGGCCCTGCTTGTAGCCGGCCCGCTCGAACACGCCAACCGGCCGGAAGCCCTGGCGCGCATGGAAGGCCAGGCTGCGAGGATTGGGCTGCACGATCACCGCCAGCGCGTTGAAGTAGCCGAGCTCGGCGAGGCTGGGCAGCAGGCGGCCGTACAGGGCGCTGCCGATGCCGCGGCCCTGCGCCGCCGGCGCGAGATAGACCGACACCTCGCAGCTGTAGCGGTAGGCCGCCCGCGCGCGGTGCGCGCCCGCGTACGCATAGCCCAGCACCTCGCCCGCGGCTTCGGCCAGCCACCAGTCCCAACGCGTGCGTGCCTGGGCGATGCGCTGCGCAAAGTCCTCTTCGGTGGGTACGACCAGCTCGAAGCAGTGCGCCGGGGCCTGCACATAGGGCCGGTAGATGTCGAGCAGCGCGGCGGCGTCGCCGACATCCGCCTGCCGCAGATGCGGCTCCGTCCTCGTCATTCGCCCCCCACCTTGGTCCAAGCCCGGATTTGATCCAACTCGCAGCGGCCCAGCGCGGCGCCGGCCAGACTCGCGCGCTGGCGTCGTGGAGAATTCGTGATGAGCCCTGGTGAAGGCAAGCCCTTGGCGGCCCAGCGCGTGCTGCTCGCGGTGGCGCGGCCGCTGCTGCGCCGCGGCCTGCTGGACTGGCTGCTCGAACGCTACCCTGATGTTGTGCTGGAGGCGGTAAGCGACCCTGCGGCCTTGCGCGAGCGACTGCCGCAGCTGCGTCCACAGCTTCTGCTGGCCGAACCGGAGCTGCTGGCGCGCGCTGGCCTGCCGCCGGAACAGCTGCCACGCCTGCTGCTGGTGGGGCCCGCCCGCCACGACGTGGTCGGTCGACCGCCCACGACCGTGTCCGCCTGCGCCCAGCTGTGGGAAGGCGCGGACGAGGCAGGGCTCAGACGCGCCCTCGACTGCGCCCTCGACTGTCCACTCGCCTCCGCCCATCACTGCGCAAGCGACGCCTGCGCCCTGCGCCTCGGCGGCCGACCTGCCGCGCTCGGCTTGAGCGCGCGCGAGCAGGAGGTGTTCAGCCGCCTCGGCGCCGGCGAAGCACCGCGCGAGATCGCCGCGGTGCTCGGTCTATCGGTCAAGACCGTCGAGCACTACCGCGCCCAGATCAAGGACAAGCTGGCGCTGCGCGACTCCCGCGAACTGCTGGAGTTCGCGGTGCTGTGGCGCCGGGGCCTGGCGACGCGGCCCTCGCAGCTGCGCCCTGACTGAAGCGATGCAGGAACCGGCGGCCTGCACGCCGCTGATGTCGGGCATGGCTATGCTGATAGGTCCTTCGATTGATGAGCCCGCGCATGTGCCCTGCCCCCCGCCTGCTGTGTCTCCTTCTGGCGGCAGCCCCGCTGGCCTCGGCTGCTACTGAGTACCGGATCGAAACACTGGCCGAGGGGCTGGAATTCCCCTCGTCGGTCGCCGCGCTGCCGGACGGCCGGCTGCTGATCAGCGAGCGCCCCGGGCGTCTGCGGCTGTGGACGTCGGAAGGACTTTCGGCGCCGCTGGCGGGCGTCCCCGAGGTCCGCTTTGCCGGCCAGGGGGGACTGCTGGAGGTGCTGCCGGACCGCGAGTTCGCGAACAACCGAACGCTCTATCTGAGCTATGCCGCCGGCAGCCGCCACGCCAACGGCACCCGCCTGGCGCGCGCCACGCTCGGCGAGGCAGGCCTGCAGGATCTGCGCGAGATCTTCGTCGCCCGCCCCGACAAGCCGACCGACGCCCACTTCGGCGGACGCATGGCCCAGCTCGCCGACCGCAGCCTCGTGCTGACGCTTGGCGATGGCTTCAGCCTGCGCGAGGCCGCGCAGGATCCCGCCAGCCACCTCGGCAAGATCGTGCGGGTGAACCCCGACGGCAGCGTGCCGGCGGACAACCCCTTCGTCGGTCGCGATGGCGCCCTGCCGGAGATCTACAGCCTCGGCCACCGCAACGTGCAGGGCATCGCGGTCGATGCGGCGCGTTCGATCCTGTGGTCGCATGAGCACGGCCCGCGTGGGGGCGACGAGCTGAACCGGATCGAGCGCGGCGAAAACTACGGCTGGCCGGTCGCCACTGCCGGCCTCGACTACAGCGGCGCCCAGATCAGCCCCTTCACCCGCTACCCGGGAATGCAGGAACCGGTGCACGGCTGGACGCCTTCGATCGCCCCGTCCGCGCTGGCGGTCTACCGCGGCGCCGCATTCGCGCAGTGGCAGAACGACCTGCTGGTCACCGCCCTCGCCGGTCGCGCGCTGCATCGGCTGCGGCTGGACACGGACGGCCGCGTGCTGGAAGAACAGGTGCTGCTGCGAGAACTCGGCGAACGCCTGCGCGACGTGCGCGTGGACGACCAGGGCCGCGTGCTGCTGCTCACCGACGGCGCCAAGGCGCGCCTGCTGCGGCTGTCGCCCGCGGAGTAAGCCCCCCACCGCCAGCATTCGCGCACAAAAAAGCCCGCGAAATCGCGGGCTTGAGTGTGGTGGCTATGGGTGGACTCGAATCTCCACCTCAGGCTGTTGATTTAAATGGCTTGCGGCGGGTCGGATTCGCTTGCTACCCCCACGAAATCCCCAACTTTTTTCGGCCTAAATGGGACCTGAATTGGGTGGCTACGCGCCCCCTCGGACGGTCGATTCAGAGCACGCCTGCGCTGCATCCGGCGCGCCTGAAGCGAGCCGCTTTCTCATGACTGCGCGCCGCATAAGGCGGCCCCAGAGACAGGGTAGCGAACCGGATCCGTTGGCGCCCGGCCTTGTGTTCGGTTTATCTTGAAGATACTTTGCCCACTATGGGTGAGCAAAAACGATCCAAACTAAACCTTCTGCTCCAAGGACTCAACGAGGCCAGTCTGGTGTCTGCCCGCTGGCTGCGCGCCAACGGCTACTCGAGCAGTCTCGTCGCGCGGTACGTTCAGAGCGGCTGGCTGCAGTCCCCGGCCCGAGGCGTTTACGCACTCCCTCGCAGCAAGCCTAGCTGGGATGGCGTGCTGCGCACGCTCCAGCAAAGCGAACGCATGCGGATCCATGTCGGCGGACGCTTCGCTTTGGCATGGCAAGGGCATGAGCACTATCTGCGCCTGGGAGGCACCACCAGGGTCGACGTCTACGGAGCCGATCGCCTACCTGGATGGGCAAAGCAGCTCCAGCTGACAGAGCCGCTTTTGCACAACGGGCGGGGCCCCTTCGATCCGACCGATCTAAGCTTCGAGGACGCAACCGAAGGCGAGCGTCTTTATGACGAGGGCCTGGAGCGTCAGACGGACTCGAACATGGTTGGCGACGTCGTCATGGCCGCCCCAGAGCGAGCCATTTTCGAGCTATGTGATGACAAGCCGACAGCGTCGCTCGTCTATGAAGCCGATGCAGTCATACAGGGGCTTGCAGGGCTGCGTCCGGACCTCGTGAGCCGGATGTTGCAGAGATGCCGCAGCGTCAAAGCCAAGCGATTGTTCCTGGCGCTTGCCGAGCGACACCAACATGCGTGGCTTCAGCGCATCGCGCTTGCAGGCCTGGATCTTGGAAGCGGTAAGCGTGTCCTCGTTCGTGGAGGACGGCTTCATCCCAAGTATCTGATCACGCTTCCGGCGGATCTGGGAGAGCAACTTGGATAAGCGTTATGCCGAGCGAGTCGCCCTACTGGTCTCGATCCTTCCCTATCTGGATTCCGAGCCGCAGTTCGCTCTGAAGGGCGGGACCGCGATCAATTTGTTCGAACACGACCTCCCACGTCTTTCAGTCGACATCGACCTCACTTGGCTGCCGATGCAGGATTTCGACACGGACGCGGCACAGATCGAAGAGGCGCTGTCCCAGATTGCCAAGCGGCTCTCGGCACCGCCCTTGCGATTACAGGTTCGTACGTCTGCTGCGGAAGGCGCAAGAACGATGAGCCGACTCATCGCCAGCCGCGGGCGCTCGCAGGTGCAGATCGAGACGACACCAGTGATGCGCGGCACCGTGCATCCCGTCCGCCGCATGGATTTGCGGCCAGCCGTCGAGCGCCAGTTCGGCTCAGCGCAAATCCAGGTGCTGAGCTTTGCCGATCTCTATGCAGGCAAGCTGGCGGCGGCGTTGTCGCGCCAACACCCGCGTGATTTGTTCGACATCGGCATGCTTCTCGACAACACGGGCATCGACGCGGCCCTGTGGCGAACCTTTCTGGTCTACCTAACCGCCAGCCCGAAGCCAGCGGCGGATATGCTCGCCCCCAGCGAGCCGAGAGACTTCGCCGCAGTATTCGACAGCCAGTTCCATGGCATGACGCGCGAGCCGGTGACAGTGGAGTGGTTGCTTGAGGTTCGGCACCGTCTCCTGGCTCGAGTTCGAGAGCTGATGGATGACACCGCGCGCGAGTTCTTGCTCTCGGTCGAGCAAGAGGCTCCAGTGTTCGATCTGATTGGACTGCCTCATGCCGTGGAAATGCCGGGTGTGCGACGCAAGCTCCAGAACCTTGCAAGGCGAACACCCGAGAAGCGCGAGTCGGACTATCGGAATCTCGTCACGGCACTGACACGGTTCGCAACATAAAGCAACGAAGCAACATCCGGAGTCGGGTCGATCACCCACACCCCAGGGTCACGTGATCCGGGTCGCAGCAGAGAGCCAGAGCTGCTGCGTGAAACCGGTTCACCTCAGAACGTCAGTACGTTCGAGGGTGCCGACTGCCGGACCGGAACACCTCCGAGGCCGCCACCGCCTTGTAGAACTCGATGCGCAGCGGCTCGGTCGTCTCCAGCGCCGAGGGGTCCGCGGCAGAGCCACAGAAGTAGTGGATGAACTGCTCGATGCTCCGAGGCGGAAGCACTTGGTCGCAGAGGTAACCAATCGCCTCACGGGCGGCGTCCAGCTTGGCCCTTCCCTCTTTCAGCCAATCCTTGATCTCGACGTTCGACCCCTCGCCGCAGGCCTCGATGTCGAGCTCGTCCGCGGTGTACACGGCGATCGCGTCCTGCACCTTCCCGAACAGCTCCTTGTAATCGACGATGTGGCCGTAGTCCTTGTCCTCGCCGTCCAGGCGATTGGTGCGGCAGATGGCCTGGAACAGGTTGTGGTCCCGCAACTCGTTGTCGAGGTAGATGTAGGTGCAACTCGGCGCGTCGAAGCCGGTCAGCAGCTTGCTCACCACGATCAGCAGCTTGAGATTGGCAGGCTCATCCATGAAGCGCCGCTTCATCTCCGTCTCGTACTGCGTGGTCGTCTGGCCTTGCGCCAGAACGTGCTTGGTGTAGGTGTCGAACTTGTAGCGCTCGTCGCTATCCTTGAGCTCTTGAGAGATCGCGTTGTGGTTCGGCTCGTTGGTCGTGTCGAGGCCCACGTACTTGCCGAAGTTGGTGTTCTGGAACAGACGGTAGTAATGGCAGGCGTCGCAGATCGACGAGGCCACTAGGATCGCGGTTCCCCGATCCGACTCGAATCTCCACCTCACGCGGTTGATTTGACTGGCTTGCGGCGGGTCGGATTCGCTTGCTACCCCCACGAAATCCCCAACTTTTTTCGGCCTAAATGGGACCTGAATTGGGTGGCTGCGCGCCCTCTCGGAGGACCGATTCAGGGCATGCCTGCGCTGCGTCCGGCGCGCCTGAAGCGCACCGCTTCCGCATGACTGCGCGCTGGATAAAGCGGCCCCTGAGACAGAGTAGCGAACCGTATCCGTGGGCGCCCGCGCACCTTCCCCGCGGCGCCGCTCGGCGGCCTCGCTCCAACCCAAACCTGCAGGCGACGTGCTGCGGCGGATCCGCGCTCACGCTCCCCCCGCCTCGACCACCTCCCAACGCCCACCCTTCCTGGGGCCGGAGTGGCGGAGCCTCGCCTGGGCCTGCAGGTTCGCGGCTGCGCGCTCCACGGTGCGCACAGAGCAGCCAAGCACTGCCGCGACATCGGCCAGGCTGAGTTCGGGCTGGGCGCGCAGCAGGCGCAGCACCTGATCGGCAGTGGATGCCCGGCGCTTTGCCGGCTTGGTGCTGCCGGTTTCTACCGACATTTCCACCGACGTTTCTACCGACATCTGCGCGGCGATTGCCTCGCGCAGGCTGTCGGCGATGGCCTGCAGCATGAACTCGATAAAGCCGCTGCAATCGCTACTTGCGTCTGCCTCCGCCAGCGCTGCGTAGTAGTCCTGCTGCCGCTGGCGCACCACGCTCTCCACCGGCAGCCAGGCCAGCATCGGCTGCCAGCGGCTCAAGATCAGGGTCTGCCACAGCCGCCCCATGCGGCCGTTGCCGTCCGGGAAGGGGTGGATGAACTCGAACTCGTAGTGGAACGCCGTGGACGCCACCAGCGGGTGGGCGCCGCTGCGGCGCAGCCAGCCCAGCAGTTGCTTGATGAGCGCGGGCAAGCGACTGGCCGGTGGTGCCATGTGCAGCAGCCGCCCGCCGCGAAAGATGCCGACATCACCCGCACGCAGCTGGCCGGGGCCCTCCACCAGCCCGCGCATCAGCAGCGCATGCGCCTCAAGCAGGTCCGCCAGCCGGTGCGGCTGCCAGCGCTCCATCGCTTCATAGGCGGCAAAGGCGTTGCGGACTTCCTGGATCTCCCGCGGCGAGCCCAGCACGGCCTTGCCGTCCAGCACCGCCGTCACCTGCTCCAGGCTCAAGGTGTTCTGCTCGATCGCCAGCGAGGCCTGCAGCGTGCGGATGCGGTTGCCGCGGCGCAGCTCCGGCACCAGCGCGCCGCGATGCGCAGCCTTCCAGGCGCCAAGCTGCTCGGCGATATCAGCCACCAACGCGGTGATGCGGTGGCTGAGCTGGAAGGGCGGCTGATAAGTGGGCATGGTCAGTCAAGGGCTTGGAAGGCAGATCGTGGATGCTTTCGGTCTTGCTGCGGCACCTTGCCCCCTCCGAAAGAGTCCGTCCTCGCTGCTAGAGTGCCGCAATGGCCAGCCTCGCCGAGTCCAACAAGTATCTCGCCACGGCCGAGCAGCGGAAGCGGGTGGTGCGTATCAGTATCGCCACCTCATCGGCTATCGATGGGATCTACGCGCCCTTCAGGCAGCCCAAGGCTGCGAAGAAGGCTGCTGCCGTAGAGGTCAAGGTGCTCGGAACATGCACCAAGCGCGGCAAGGCGAAGTGCGCGTGATCTTGGCATTGCGCCGGGGTTCGGTAGAGCGAGTGATTTTTGGCGCCTGGCGAACGGTCCCTTCATGGGCTCCTGCGGTCGCTGTGGCGCCGCCTCACGAAACTCCTGCGACTGCTCGTTGAACCGCTGGTCTTCAGACGCATCAAGGGGGACATGTCCGCCATTGACGACCAGCACAACGGCTATTCCGCCAGCACTTCGCCCGCAAACGCGTGGCGGATGTCCGGGCTCAACAGATCGGTCTGAAGCGTCCCATCAAGTCGCTTTCGCGCTTCGAAGTGCGTGCAAACAGCGTTCACAAGAGGTTCTCCATCGTCTCCAGCAGGCTCACCGTCTCTGGCAACCCGGCCTTGAGCAGATCGTCGAGCAGTTCGCGTACGGTCTTCGGTGGATTCGCCAGCGAAGCGCGCATCTCCCGCACCGCGTTGCACACAACGGCAGGCTTCAGGTCGAAGAGATGGGACAGGAACTCGTCGGGGTGCTGCACCGAGATTCCATAACGTGCCATCACATCATCGGGGAAGTCGCGAACGTTCAGGGTGACTATGACGCCCGCCTGGCAGCGGATCGAAGCAGCGAGCACATGGCGATCACCCGGGTCTGGCAGCGTCAACTGCTCAATGAAGGGTTCGTACTCGGTGACCAGGCAGTCCGGCACCGCGCGGTTCATGAGCTCGCGGGTGCGGGTGAGCCGTTCCGCTGGGATATCAGGCCTGTCGCGCAATAGGCTGCCGATCCACTCGTCGTGGATCTGGTCGGTCCAGCGTGCCTTGAACGCATCGGACAGAGCGACGCGCAGCAGGAGGTCTCGCAGTTGAGCGGGATAGAAAACGCAGGCGTCGAACAGAGCGACAAAGTTCGCCACGCTCAGTAACCCATGCCGAGCTCTTGCGCGTCGCGGGCCAGCTCATCCAGCGCTGCCTTGCGGTTGACCTGCGAACGGGCGCGGTACTCGACCAGGTCCTTGAACATCACGCGCCGATGGGTTCCGACCTTGCGGAAGGGCAACTCACCCGCTTCCAGCAGTCCGACCAGGAACGGCCTGGAGACGTTGAGGAAGTCTGCCGCCTCCTGGGTGGTCAGCTCGGCGTGGATGGGCACGATGCTGACCGCATTGCCGCGGGCCATTTGCGCCAGGATATCGACCAGCATCCGCAGTGCCGACACCGGCACCTCGATCTCTTGGTCACCATCGATGACCCGCAGCCGGGCCGCCGCCCCGTGGCCGATGCAGGCCGCCAGCAGACGGCTGCTCTCACCGGCAAGGCGGGCTTCCTGCTCGGTGGGCAGCTGGGAGGGAAGTGGCGTGGTGACTACGGCATTCATGGCCTTGTCCCTAGGGAGAGGTGGATGATGAGGCTAGCATCCAAACGAAATATACGAAACATCCAAAACCAAAGGATCGCTGACGGCCACACCTGGGGCCGGCGGGGCCAGACTCTGACTCATTGATGCGAAGGATCAGCTCCGCGACGCCTTGGATCTGCGACACCCTGCCAGCTAAAGTTCAGCTTAGATTCTCGGCAAACACTGCACCGAGCCCGCTCGATCTAAGTCTGAGTTTAGATTTACTGCGCCCCGCACATGGCTTAGTTTCTGCTGCACACCGCCCTCGGCGCGTCGAAAACGAAACCCACTCGGGGATCCCGCCATGGATCGCGCCATCCGCACCGCCGAAGACCTGGGCCGCCTGATCCGCGAACAGCGGAAGCGGCAGGGTCTGCGTCAAACCGATCTGGCCGCCATCATCGGCGCCAGCCACGTGTTCGTGGGCGATGTCGAGAAGGGCAAGCCCAGCGTCCAGTTGGGTCGCGTGCTGCGCTTGTTGGACGAGCTGGGTCTTGAGCTGCGCCTGTCCGTGCCGGATGCCGAGGGTTCCGACTGATGGACGGGGCGCAGCGATCCCTGCAGGTCTGGTACCGGGAGCGGCGCGTGGCGGTGCTGGATGACGCGGGGTCGCACTGGTCGCTGAGCTACGACGAAGACTGGCGACGCGCCGCCGACGGCTTCGATCTATCGCCGGCCCTGCCGCGCGCGCCGGGCCGCATCGAGGACGGCGGCTCACAGCGCCCGGTGCAGTGGTTCTTCGACAACCTACTGCCCGAGGAAGGCGCGCGTGAACTGTTGGCGCAGGAGGCCAAGCTGCCGCAGGCCGACGCCTTCGGGCTGCTGACCTACTACGGCGCGGAGTCCGCCGGCGCACTCACCTTGCTGCCACCCGACACCGCCCCCGCTGCTGGTGGACTGCAGCCGCTGCCCGACGCCGAGCTCTCGCGCCGCATCCGCGCCCTGCCGCGGGAGTCGCTCAGCGGCAAGGCGCCGAAGCGCATGTCGATGGCGGGCGCCCAGCACAAACTCCCGGCGATCCTGCTGTGCGATGCGCTCCATGAGCCGATCGGCGCAGCGCCGTCGACCGTCATCCTCAAGCCCGACCACGTGCAGGTGGAGCAATACCCGCACACGGCGGCGAACGAGTGGTTCTGCATGCGGCTCGCCAAGGCCGTCGGCCTGCCGGTGCCGGACGTCTTCCTGCGCTACGTGCCCGAGCCCGTGTACGCGGTCGCCCGCTTCGACCGCGAAGGGGAATGGCCAAACGTGCAGCGCCGCCACGTGCTGGATGCCTGCCAACTGCTGTCGCTGGATCGGGTGTTCAAGTACCAGCAGTCCACACCGGAAACCCTGGGGCGATTGATCTCACTGTGTCGCGAGAAGGCGCGCACCCGCCTCGCCCTGCTGCGCTGGAGCCTGTTCAACGCGCTCATCGGCAACGGCGATGCGCATCTGAAGAATCTGTCCTTCCACGTCGACGCCAAGGGCATCGCACTGGCGCCCCACTACGACCTGCTCTCGACCACCAGCTATGCCGAACCCGGCGCCTGGGGCGCGGCCGAGCTGTCGGTGAGGATGGGCGCCGCGCGTTGCTCCGGCGAACTGCGTCGAGCCGACGTGCTGGCATTCGGCGAAGCCCTCGGCCTGCCGCCCAAGCTCACCGGCGAACACCTAGACAACCTGCTGCACGCGCTGCGCAACGCAGCGGCTGAGATGCTCGCTCGCCTCGAACTTGGCGACGAACCGGTTCGCCATCCCGGCGAGCATCGTCAGTTGCGGCTGATCGTGGGTGGGGTGTTCAAGGACATGGCGCGGCAGCTCGCTTTAGTCAGGGCGCAATGAGAACTTTGCGCCTTGCGCCCAGATATCGCCCGCATCTACAAACCTCTACGCGTGAAGCACGGAGAACGCTGAATGGACGTATTCAAATTTCGCGAATCGCTGGTCGGGGAATACGCACAGTTCTCGCGAAGCTTCTCTCGCATCCGATCCGATGACATTCGCGAGTTCGTCGACCTCGAGTACGCCAGCCAGCGCTACTGGCCTGAGCCGCTCATCCAGATCAACCCAACCTATCGCTCAGGCGGCACCGTCGACGAGTTGGTGGCAGGCGGTCAGCTCAACCCCGAGTGCTCGACGATCTTCCGGCTTGGCAAGTCGCCGTCCTCCGCAGGCTTCGCGCTACCTCTGCATCAGCATCAAGCCGAGGCTATCAGCCTTGCTCTGGCGGGCGAAAGCTACATCCTGACGACGGGCACGGGCTCAGGAAAATCGCTGAGCTACTTCATTCCCATCGTCGATGCTTGCCTGAAGGCGAAGAAGGCAGATCCCACGCCTCGCACCCGCGCCATCGTCATCTACCCGATGAACGCACTGGCGAACTCCCAGCTCGAGGAGCTGAAGAAATTCTTGGGCTCCGACCCCGCCACCCGGCCAGTGAGCTTCGGGCGGTACACAGGACAAGAGAGCGATGAAGAGCGGCAGGCCATGGCCGCCAACCCTCCGGACATTCTTCTGACCAACTTCATGATGCTCGAACTGCTGATGACACGGCAGAACGACATTGACAAGGCGGTCATGCGCAACGCAAAGGGCTTGCGCTTCCTGGTGCTGGACGAGCTGCACACCTACCGGGGCCGCCAGGGCGCCGACGTCGCTCTCCTGGTGCGGCGCGTAAGAGAAGCCCTGTCCGACAACCTGATCTGCATAGGCACCTCCGCCACAATGGCCTCCGAGGGCACGCAGATGGAGCGGAATGCGGTCGTGGCCAGAGTCGCCCGCCGCCTGTTCGGCACATCCATCCCTGATCGCAACGTCATCACCGAGACCCTGAGGCGTACGACTCCCGAGCAAGAAACGCTGGACAGCATTCGCCCGCGACTGAGCGACGCCATTCGCGCAGGCGTGCCAGCGGGCCTGAGCTACGAAGCGATGGCCGCGCATCCCATGTCGGTTTGGGTAGAACTCACGCTGGGCCTGACCTACGAGGACGACAAGCCGCGCCGGGCCAAGCCGCGCACGCTGGCGGATGCGGCCACGGCGCTCAGCGCCGACTCTGGTGAGTCATTCGAGACATGCCTCGCCTACCTGCAGCAGTTCATGCTGCGGGCCTATGCTGTGACCGACGCAGCCGGCAAGAGCCTGTTTGCCTTCAAGCTGCACCAGTTCATCGCGGGCGGCGGCAAGGTCTATACGACATTGGAAGCGCCCGGCCAACGGGCCATCACGCTTGATGGGCAACAGTTCGTCCCTGGCGACGATGAGCGGCAGCGTCGCTACTACCACGCGCACTTCTGCCGCGACTGCGGGCAGGAGTACATCCCCGTCTGGGATACCGATGGGCCCGAGGGGCGAAGCTTCGATGTGCGCAACATCGAAGAGCGCCAACACGACGACGACCAAGTCAAATTCGGTTTCCTGATGCCCGATGGGCGAGGCCTCTGGGAGCCAGACAACCTTGAGCGCTACCCGGAATCCTGGCTTGAAGAACGAGCCGATGGCGAATGGCGGGTCAAGTCAGGGCAGCGCAAATTTGTGCCACAGCCCGTCAAGGTACGACCTGATGGTGTAGTGACTAACGATCAGGGTCTGCAGGCCTGGTTCATCCCCGGGTCTTTCCGCTTCTGCCTCGCCTGTGGTGTGTCGCACAGCTCGGCGGGCAAGGACTCGTTGCGGCTCACGTCCCTCTCGGCCGAGGGTCGCAGCTCGGCAACCACCATGCTTACCCTGTCGGCGCTGCGCTACCTGTACGAACAGGATCAGCAGTTGTCCGCGGAAGCCAAGAAGGTGCTCGGCTTCTCTGACAACAGGCAAGACGCGGCGCTGCAAGCCGGCCACTTCAACGACTTCCTGCAAGTGCTGCTCACTCGCTCAGCTTTGCTGTCCGCAGCGCAGAAAGCAGAAGGCAACGTACTGGCCGAACGTGAAGTCGCCAACGCCATCTTCGAGGCCCTGGGTTTCCATCGCGATGACCCTGCCGTGCGCGCTGAGTACATGCAGCAGCCTGAGCTCAAGGGCAACACGCGACGCCAGGTCCAGGAGGCCATGCGCGGCATCCTCGGCTATCGAACCTACTTTGACCTGCGCCGCGGCTGGCGCTTCAACAACCCCAACCTGGAACAGCTCGGGCTGGTTCGCATCAACTACCAGGACCTCGATGACCTCGCAGCCGACGCCTCCGAATGGGCGGAAGCACCTCAAGTTCTCCAGGCAGCGCGCCCTGAAGAGCGCGCCAAGGTGCTGCGGGATCTTTTCGACTTCATGCGTCAGGGGCTGTGCATCGCCACGCGCTACCTCGACCGCACCGAGCTGGATCAGTTGCGAACCCAGAGTTACGCCAACCTGCGGGAGCCTTGGGGCTTCACGGAGGACGAGCGCCCGGTCCCAGCCCGCTGGTTCGTGACCACTCGTCCCAAAGACGAGACCGATCGACGCAATCGACGCGTCCAGCTGGAAGACTTCCTCGTCATCGGTTCAAGCCGCTCCCGTCTCGGACGCGAGTTGCGCAAGGCAAGCACCTGGGGCGGCAGTAACCCGTACTACAAGGACATCAACGACCAGACTTGGCCGAACGTAGTGGGCGCCCTACTGAGGGCAGCCGAATCCTATGGCCTTGTCCGCAGGGAGGAGACGGATGTTGGTCTGACCGGATGGCAACTCAACGGCACGGCACTCCTATGGGAGCTGGGAGACGGAAAGAGCCAGAGGCAAGCTGAGGACAACACCTTCTTCCGTGCTCTCTACCGCAACATCGCCGGCCTGCTGGGCAGCCCGGTGCACCAGCTTTTCGACTTCGAGGCCCGCGAGCACACCGCCCAGGTGGAGCAAGATGATCGCTTGGAGCGCGAGGCGCGCTTCCGCTTCACCGACAAGGACCGTGACGAGTGGCGCCAGAAGAACGGCATGGAGCTCCAATGGCTGCCGGTGCTGTTCTGCTCGCCGACCATGGAGTTGGGCGTCGATATTTCCTCGCTCAACACGGTCTACATGCGTAACGTTCCGCCCACCCCTGCGAACTACGCGCAGCGCAGCGGTCGCGCGGGCCGTGCGGGCCAGCCCGCGCTAGTCATCACCTATTGCGCCAGCCAGTCGCCTCACGATCAGTACTACTTCCGCGACCCTGTTCGCATGGTGCATGGGCAAGTGAATGCACCGACGCTGGACCTCGCCAATCTGGAGCTGGTGAAAAGCCACATGCACGCCATCTGGCTTGCCGAGACCGGAAAGCGACTTGGCAACAGTGTTCGCGACCTGTTGGACATGAACCAGCCAGAGGCCCTGCCGATCACCGAGGACATGGCCAGCGACCTCGACAAGCCCGAAGCGAAACGACGCGCCCACGAGCGCGGACTGCGCGTCCTTTCAATGCTCGCCAGCGAGCTGACCCCGCGAAATGCGCCTTGGTACACCGACCAATGGGCCGAGTCGGTGTTCCAGCGTGCCTACAAAGAGTTCGACGGCGCACTGCAGCGCTGGCGCGATCTTTACCGAGCTACGGCGCAAGCCATCGAGCTCAACTTCAAGATTGAGAACAACCCGGCTGCCAGCGAACGCGAGCGGCGTGAAGCCCAGCAGCGCCACAACGAAGCACGCAAGCAACGCGATCTGCTGCTCGCAGGCGACAGCGCCTTCAACTCCGACTTCTACACGTATCGCTACCTCGCCTCTCAGGGTTTCCTGCCGGGATACAACTTCCCGCGCCTGCCCCTACTGGCCTACCTGCCAGCACGCCGCGGCTCCATCGGCCGTGAGAGTTTCCTGTCGCGCCCTCGCTTCCTGGCGCTGGGAGAGTTCGGTCCCTACAGCCTGATCTATCACGAAGGCAGCCAGTACCGGGTAACCAAGGCGCTGCTGACCATCACCGGAAACGATCAGGTCACGGACGGCTCTCGATTGCCCACCGAGGTGGCTCGGCTCTGCCCCGCATGCGGCTACGGCCACTTCCGGTCGCAGCGCGATGCCGATCGCTGCGTCTCGTGTGGCGCCTCGCTGGCACAAGCGCAGGAGATCAAGAGCCTCTATCGCATCGAGAACGTCTCGACCAAGCGAGCCGAGCGCATAACTGCCAACGAAGAAGAGCGCGTGCGCCAAGGCTACGAGATGCAGACCACCCTGCAGTTCGCTGAAGCCGAGGGCAAGCTCCAGATGGTCACCACCGTAGTGGAAGACGCGAGCGGCCCTCTTCTTGAGTTGCAGTACGGCCCCGCCGCCACGGTTTGGCGCATGAACTTTGGCTGGCGGCGCCGCAAAGAGAAGTCCATCCAAGGATTCATGATGAACCCGGTCACTGGCCACTGGGTCGGTGGCGTGGACGACGGTAGTAGTGACCCCGAGCCAGACAATGATGCTCCGCCCGACAGGACTCCGCCTCAACGCATCGTCCCGTACGTGGAGGACCGTCGGAACATCCTCATCGTGCGTCCCCATGCGGGACTGGGCGAGCTCCACTCAGAGACGCTGACCACGTTGCAGTACGCGCTCAAGCGCGGCATCGAAGCCGTCTACCAACTCGAAGAAAGCGAGCTCATGGCCGAGCCGCTGCCCTCGCGCGACCACCGCCAGTCCATCCTGCTCTTCGAAGCGGCCGAGGGCGGTGCCGGCGTGCTCACACGCCTCGCCACCGAGCCCGATGCCTTGGCAGCCGTGGCAGCCAAGGCTCTGGAGGTCATGCACTTCAAGGCGCCGCCCACCGGGCAAGCATGGAAGCGGGACAGCCTGGTCGAGGAGCTGGACCATAGCGGCGCTCCCTATTGCGAGGCAGGCTGTTACCGCTGCCTGCTGTCGTACTACAACCAGCCTGATCACACGCTTATCGACCGCAAGGACAAGGCGGCAGGGGGTGTGCTGCTCGACATGCTATGCCGTCTGACTCGGGCCTCCGCCAACCAAGGCACTCAAGGCCGCGCGCCGCAGGAGCACGATGCACAGCTCGCCCGAACCGCGGGCAGCACCTTGGAGCACGCCTGGCTGGGCCACGTCGCCGAGCAGGGTTACCGCAAGCCTGATCGGGGCCAACACAACATCCCCGGCGCCAGCGCCTGCGCAGACTTCTTCTACGATGACCTGAATCTGGCCATCTTCATCGACGGCCCGCACCACGAGACCGACACCCAGCGGGCGCACGACTCGGTCGTTGACCGCAAGCTCGATGAACTCGGCTACCTCGTGGTTCGCTTTCCGAAAGACACGGAAAGTTGGCAAGCAATCTTCAATAACAACGCCGACCTCTTCGGCCCCGGCAAACCAAAAACCTCATGAATGCACCTTTGCCAGAGTTCCTCCCAGGAAGCCTTGTGTCTGCCCGCGGACGCGAGTGGATTGTCCTGCCCGAATCGGATCAGCAGACCCTGCGCTTGCGTCCGCTGGGCGGTGGTGAGCGCGACGAGACGCTCGTCTACCTGCCGCTTGAACGCCAGCCTGTTGTGCCTGCCATCTTCCCTTGGCCCACTGTTGAAGAAGCGCGCAATCACTCAGCCAGTCAGTTGCTGCTGGATGCTCTGCAGCTCAAGCTGCGCAGCGGTGCGGGGCCCTTCCGCAGCTTCGGCAACATCGCCGTCGAGCCCCGCGCCTATCAGCTCGTGCCCCTGCTGATGGCACTGAAACTCCCGACAGTCCGCCTGCTGATTGCCGATGACGTCGGTATCGGCAAGACCATCGAGGGCGCCCTGATTGCCCGGGAAATGCTCGACCGCGGCGAGATCCAGCGCCTCGCCGTTCTGTGCCCCCCGCACCTCTGCGAGCAATGGCAGCGCGAGTTGGTCACCCGCTTCCATATCCCCGCTGTGGTCGTTCGCTCCAACACCGCGGATCGACTGGAGCGTGACCTGCCGCCAGGAGCGTCCCTGTTCGATGCCCACCCCTACACGGTGGTCAGCCTGGACTACATCAAGTCCGAGCGCCGTCGGGAGGCCTTCCAGCGCTTCTGCCCGGAGTTCGTCATCGTCGATGAGGCGCATACCTGCACGCAGGCCGGTCAAGGCCGTCAACAGCGCTACCAGTTGCTCAAAGGGTTGGCCGCGGATGCCGAAAGGCATCTGGTTCTTCTGACCGCAACACCGCACAGCGGCGACGAAGAGGCCTTCTTCAACCTGCTGGGGCTTCTGCGCCCGGAGTTCACCCAACTCAAGGACCTGCCCCCGGGCCAACGCACCGACCTGCGCGAGGCCCTTTCCCGCCACTTCGTGCAGCGCCGCCGTCCCGACATTGCAGAGTGGCAAGACACCTCCATGTTCCCGGAGCGCAAGTCGGCCGAAATCACCTACCGACTGACCGGCGCATGGGGAAAGCTCTTCGATGATGTGCTGGCCTACGCGCGCGAGCTGGTTGAGCGCTCCGAGGGCCAGGGCTTGCGCGAGCAGCGGATGAACTGGTGGGCGGCGCTGGCCCTGCTCCGCTGCATTTCCTCGTCCCCCGCAGCAGCCGTCAACGCCCTACGCACGCGTCTGCACAGCGCCCAAGGCGACGCCGACGTACCGCAAGCGGCATCGCTGGAAGAGTTCGAGGCTCAGGCGAGCGAACGCGTTCTGGACGGCAGCGAAGATGCCCTATCGACCGACGATATCGAGCCCGGCGCGCAAACCGAGGACAGCCTCCGCCTGCAGGAGCTGATGGCCAGCGCAAGCGCCCTGGCCGGCCAACAGAACGACCCCAAGCTCGCCAAGCTGCAGGAGCACCTTGCCGTCCTGCTCAAGGACGGCTTCCAGCCGGTGGTGTTCTGCCGCTACATCGCCACCGCGCACTATCTGGCGGCCGCCCTGCAAAACAAGTTCAAGTCGGCAACCGTGAAGGCAGTCACCGGCGAACTGACGCCGGACGAACGCGAAGCCGCAGTGGAGCAGCTGGGCGATAGCGAAGTACGCATCCTGGTCGCTACCGACTGCCTTTCCGAAGGCATCAATCTGCAGGGACTGTTCACTGCGGTCGTGCACTACGACCTGAGCTGGAATCCGACGCGCCACGAGCAGCGCGAAGGCCGAGTGGACCGCTTCGGCCAGAAGGCCCGTGAAGTCCGCAGCACCATGCTCTTCGGCGAGGACAACCCTGTCGATGGCGCGGTGCTGCAGGTCATCCTGCGCAAGGCCGAGAGTATTCGTAAGGAACTGGGCGTACTGGTGCCCATGCCCGACGACGAGGGCAAGCTCACCCAGGCCCTGATGAATGCGGTGCTGATGCGCAAAGGCGCGCCGCTCAACGCACAGTCGCAGCTTGAGCTGTTTGGCGCACCGGCCAAGGAGATCGAGCTTGCTTGGCAAAGCGCCAAGGAGAAGGCCAAGCAGAACCGCAGCATCTTCGCGCAGCGCCGCCTGAAGCCCGAAGACGTATTGCCGGAGTGGCGAAAGTCCTCGGCCGTGCTCGGCGGTGAGGCCGACGTCGAGCGCTTCGTCCATCGCGCCGCTAGTCAGCTGGGTGCCCCTCTGCAGCCCGCGAAACAGCACTACAAGCTGCTTACCGATCACCTGCCTCCTGCTGTTCAGGAACGTCTCGCGGCCGAAGGTCTGTCCGGCACGCTGCGCATCGACTTCCAGCAACCCGCAGCGCAGGGGGCCAGCTTCATCCATCGCACGCACCCACTGGTGGCCGTACTGGCCGACACGCTGCTGGAACAGGCGTTGGATGCCACCTCCTCAGCGGACGATGCTGCGGCGGTCGCCCGCGCCGGCGCCGCCTTTGTCGGCGCCATCAGCCTCAAGACCACGGTGCTGCTGCTGCGTATCCGCCATCAGCTCACGGTCACCCAAGGCACAGCCACCCGCCTTCTGATGTGCGAAGAGGCCGTAGCGGTGGCCGCGATGGGTGCCGAACCGCTTTCCGAACTCGGCCCCGAGCAAACCCGTCAACTGCTCGGCGCGGAGGCCACCCGCAACATGCCCGTGCCGCTGCGCGACCGCCAACTTCAATCCGCGCTGGAGGCATTGCCAGGGTGGCAGCCCCAACTCGAAGCCATCGCCAAGGCGCGTGCCCAGGCCTTGCTGCAAGACCACCGTCGAGTGCGCGAAGCGGCTGAAGGACGAGGCAGCTATCAGGTCACCGCCAGCTTGCCGGTGGATGTGATGGGCCTGTACGTGCTGCTGCCAGACTCGGGCGCAGCAGCGACACACGCCGTGGGAGCTTGAGGCCATGGCCAAGAGAACGACCCACCAGCTGGCCTACCGCGCCATCCGCATCGAAGGCGGCCTCATCCCGGCCGAGGAGCTGACCCGGCTGACCGTGCTGGGCGACCCCAGGGCTACCGAACAGACCGAGAGCCACTATCAGCTGCCCAAGGGCCTGAAGCTGCGCGACGAAATTGCGCGCGACTTCAAAATCGCCCTCAACCTCTGGCAAGACTTCCAGACACTGCGGCAGCGGCTGGACGTGCGCGCCCACGAGGTCACCGTGCGCGAGTGGCTGCTGCCACTGCTGCGCGACGTGTTGCACTTCAACGACGCCGCCCCTTGCCCGCCGATCGTGCAGACGGGCCACCATTACGCCATCGGCCACGCCGCCGGCAACGGCCGTGTTCCACTGGTCCTCGCAGGCTTCGACGAAGCCCTGGACGCCGCCACCGAGCGCTTTGGCGAAACCAACCCCGACACCGGCAAGACCCGCCGCCGCAGCCCCTTCATGCTGGCGCAGGAGGCACTGAACGCCAGCGATGCCTCGCTCTGGGCCATCGTCAGCAACGGCCTGACGCTGCGCATCCTGCGCGATAACGCCAGCCTGACCCGCCCCGTCTACATCGAGGTGGACCTGGAGGCACTGTTCAACGAAGAGCTGCTGGCCGATTTCAGCGCCTTCTGGCTGCTGGCCCATGCCACCCGCTTTGGCGCAGCCAACTCAGCGCCGAACGACTGTCCCTGGGAGCGCTGGCGGGCTGCCGGCCAACAGGCGGGCGTCACCGTTCGCGGCAAGCTTCGTGACCAGGTAGCGAACGCGCTCCGCGCACTGGGCACCGGCTTTCTTTCGCATCCGGCCAACGGCGCGCTCCGCGCAGCCTTGCAGACCGCTGAAGACGGCTACGACCGACAGGCCTTCTTCGAAGAGCTGCTGCGGCTGGTATACCGGTTGATCTTCCTGTCCACCGTGGAAGACCGCCGTGACCGCGGCACGGGAGAGCGTCTGGTCTTTACGCCGGACGCCGCCGACGAGGCCAAGGCGCGCTACCTGGCCGGCTACTCGATGACCTGGCTGCGCGAGCGCGCCGTGCGCCGCAGTCAGCACGACCGCCATGCTGACCTCTGGCAGGCGCTCACCATCACCTTCAACGCGCTGGCCCGGGGCGAGCCCGCCCTTGGCCTGCCAGCGCTGGGCGGCTTGTTCGACACCAACCAGTGCCCAAGGCTCGACGCCGCACAGCTCGACAACCGCCACCTGCTGGCCGCCGTGTTCCAGCTCGGCTGGTTCCGTGCCGATGGCAGCCTGTCGCGCGTCAACTACCGCGATATGGGCCCGGAGGAGCTGGGCAGCGTTTATGAAAGCCTGCTGGAGCTGGTGCCGGAACCGCAGGGCCTGGCCTCGCCTGTCACGGCGCGCCTGGCCTTCGTGGGCGACGATGAGACCAACGCCTCCACCAAGGGCAATACCCGCAAGCTCACGGGCAGCTACTACACCCCCGACAGCCTGGTGCAGGAGCTCATCAAGAGCGCGCTGGAGCCGGTGATCGCGCAGACGGTGAAGGCCAACCAGGAGCGCCCCGTCGAGGCGCTTCTGTCGCTCACCATCTGCGACCCCGCCTGCGGCAGCGGCCATTTCCTGCTGTCGGCTGCGCGACGCCTGGCCGACGAGGTGGCACTGCACCGTGCGGCCGCAGAGCGTGAGGGCGGCGCCCCCACGCCCGCCGACTACCGTCACGCGCTGCGCGACGTGGTCAGCCGCTGCATCTACGGCGTCGACAAGAACCCCATGGCCATCCAGCTGGCCAAGACGGCCCTGTGGCTGGAGGCCTATTCACCTGACCGGCCGCTGAGTTTCATTGACCACCACCTGCGCGTGGGTGACGCGCTGCTGGGCGTGCTCGACCCCAAGGTGCTGGAGAACGGCATCCCGGACGAGGCCTACACAGCGCTCTCGGGCGACGACAAGGAGGTCGCCAAAGCGCTGAAGAAGCAGAACAAGACCGACCTGAAGAGCTGGCGCCAGATCGCCAGCGGCGATCTGTTCTCAAAGTCCGGCCTCATCACGCAGGCCCTAAGCGTGGAGACGCTGGACGACGACACCCCCGAGCACTTAGCTGCCAAGCGCCGGGCATGGTCGCTGGCCGAGGCCGAGGCGCAGCGCAGCACCTTCGCCCGCCTGGCCGACACCTACGTAGCCGCCTTCTTGGCGCCCAAGCTGGCCGACGCGGGCGACACCGTGCCGCTGTCCGGCTACTTGTGGGGCGTGCTCAGCGGTCAGGCGCCGAAGGCCGCGGTGGAAGACGCTGCGCAGGCCCTGTGCCGCCAGCACAGCGTCTTTCACTGGTGGCTGGCGTTCCCACAGGTGGCGGCCAAGGGCGGCTTCAGCGTGATGCTGGGCAACCCGCCTTGGGAACGTATCAAGCTGCAGGAGGAAGAGTTCTTCGCTACCCGCAGTCCGCTGGTGGCCATGGCCAAGAACAAGGCGGAACGTGCCCAGCGCATCGAATGGCTGCGCGAGGGTGTGCTGCTGCACCGCGTGAACCCCGACCTGGAGCGTGCTGAGGGGCTCACGCCGCCCAACCGGGCCGAGATGGCGCTGTATGCCAGCTTCATTGCCGCGCGACGGGGGGCGGAGGCTGCCAGTCTGTATGCCCACGACAGTCGGCGCTACCCGCTCACGGGCGTGGGAGACGTCAACACCTACGCGCTCTTCTCGGAGACGTTTTTGCAGGCGACCTCGCCCAGCGGTCGTGCGGGATTCATCGTGCCCACTGGCATTGCTACGGACGATTCAACGAAGCACTTCTTCGATGCTGTGTCCGAGGGCCGTTTGGTCAGCCTCTGGGACTTGCGAACGGGTCCGGGTCTGTTTTCTGAAATCGGCCACCAGCGCTTCAAGTTCTGCCTCTTGACCCTGGGCTCCGCGCCAGCTGCAGACTTCGCATTCTTCGCACTGCAGGTGGATGAACTGGCAGACCGTCGCCGCCACTTCCAGCTGACGCCAAGCGAGTTCAGCCTCATCAACCCCAACACTCGCACCTGTCCGGTGCTCCGCAGCGAGCGTGATGCTGAGCTGACCAAGAAGCTCTACCGTGCCGCCCCGGTGCTCATTGCCGAAGGCGAGACGGATAACGATGGAAAGGTACTACGTCCCGAGGCAAATCCGTGGGGCATCCGCTTTCAGACGATGTTCCACATGTCGGGAGATAGCGGTCTCTTCGCGGATGCGCCCGCCGCTGCCAGCACGCCCGGCCGTCAGCCGCTGTACGAAGCCAAGATGATTCACCAGTTCGACCACCGCTGGGCCACCTACGTGGACGCCGCCAGCGGCACGGTGAGCGAGGTGGAAACGGCCGACGTGAGCAACGCGCAGAAGGCCGACCCCGCCTGCACCGTGCGTCCGCGCTACTGGGTGGACGAGCGCGAGGTGCTGGCCCGCACCGCCCGCGTGCCCAGCCGCGTGGCCCGCGCTTGGCTCTTGACGCATTGTGAGGGGCCGTATTCGGAAATCGAGGACGAGAAGTCGCTCGAATTCGCTGTGGCTTCTTGGCTTGCCGGAGAGTGGATGAGCCGGCTCTGTGGTGGCGCGCTGAAGGGAGCCAGCGCGAAGGTCCTGGCCGAAGCTCAATGGCGTGCGACAGCGGAAATGGACAGCAACGCCGCGCCGTTGCTTGGAGCTCTGCGACGTACCAGAGGTGGTGAAGACCTCAGCAACTGGGCCAAGTGGGCGCGGCAGGATGCCGAGACGCCATTCGGTGACGCGGAGGAGACGGCTATTCGGTCGTGGCAGGGAACCTTTCACGGCCTGTCGAACGACGGCACAAGAATTGGCTCACTCCTGAATTTCGTAGACGAGTGGATGGACCGGCGCAGCCCGCGCTGGCTGATGGGCTGGCGCGACATATGCCGCAGTACAGACGAGCGCACCGTGATTGCTTCGGTGATTCCACGGCTGGGGGTGGGCCACACGCTGCCTTTGCTGTTCACCGAGCAGCCGGCCACGTTGAATGCAGCGTTGCTGGGCAACTGGTGCTCCCTGACCTTTGACTACGTGGCCCGAACAAAGGTTGGTGGTACGCACTTGACGTACGGCTACTTGAAGCAGTTCCCGGTGCTACCCCCCGACCGCTACACCGAGGCCGACCTCGCCTTCATCGTCCCTCGCGTGCTCGAACTCACCTATACCGCCCATGATCTGGAAGCCTGGGGCCAGGACCTCACCGCCTACGACCCCCGCCCCGCCGCCGATCAAGGCCGCCCCTTCGCCTGGAACCCCGAGCGCCGCGCCCAGCTACGCGCCGAGCTCGACGCCTACTACGCCCGCCTCTACGGCCTCACCCGCGACGAACTGCGCTACATCCTCGACCCCAAGGACGTGATGGGCGAGGACTACCCCAGCGAAACCTTCCGCGTGCTCAAGGAAGGCGAGCTGCGCGCCTACGGCGAGTATCGGACGCGGCGTCTGGTGTTGGAGGCGTGGGACCGGCAGTCCTGTTGAGAGCCCATGATGTCAATCGATTGGTCCCTCATCACTCCCGAAGCTCTCCAAGCTTTGGACTTCGAAACTCTGCTGGAAGGGGTCGAGTCCCGAGAGTGTTTTAACTTCAGCCGACACCTGGCTCGTCTCCGCAATGAGCCGGAGCGTTGGTCACTCGCGGAGGCGGCTTGCCTGAGATTCGCGACTCAGGTTACCTCCATGACCTTGCACCCAAACAAGCCCACAGAGCCATATGGGCCGATGTTCCAGATGGGCGAAGGCCGTAGCGCAGTTCCGGCGGACTTCCCCCGAGAGATCCTGAAAGCTGTATATCCATGGGCCGCGTCATTGAAGGATCCAGAGCTGCGGGCTCGATTCCTGGATGTCATCTGGGTTCAGGCAAAGCTCTTCCCGGCCGCGAAGGAGGCTGTTCCGGCGTACATCGCCAGTGCTCAGAACTTGTTTGACCCTCAACACTGGACCGCTTGCGCGAAGAGGCTCGAACGTGCGATCAGGCTGGCTGCTTCGCTTGGGAAGCCGGGCGCAGAGTTGGTCGACTCTGCATTGGAGGAAGTGCTGACCATCGTGCGCAGACTGGGCGGCTCAGACCCGCTTTATCTAACCCTACGGCTGACCCAGCTTTTGCTCGAGTTTCGTCGGGGAGATGGAGCAGAGCTTGCCGAGTACACCAGCAAGGCCGCACGGATGGCCGAAGAATCCGGGGAATTCTGGCGCGCCAACGGCTACTTCAACTCGACGGCCGATTGTTACCGAACTGCCCATCAGCCCGATGATGAGGCTACGTATCGACGTGCAGCGGCAGAGTCGCTCGCCAAGGAAGCGGAGGCAGCACTCAGCCAGGCCGGCCGAGGCGCCATAGCCGCTGCGACCGTGCTCTCCAGTGCGGTGCAGGCCATGCGCCAGGCTGGCGGGGGGAAAGAGCGTGCAGCGGAGCTCGGTCGTCGGCTCATTGAGCTACAGGCGCAGGCAGTGTCGGAACTCCACAGCATCTCAACCGCAATTGACGTCAGCGACCTGGTGCGAACTGCCAAGGGGATAGTCAGGAGAAGGCCCTTCAGAGAGGCAGTGCTTCGACTCTGCCAGATGCTCCGGACCCCATCCCTTGACTCGCTGCGAGAAGAAGTGGGGGAACAGGCCCGCACCGGCGTCTTGGACGCTGACAGCCCTCAAGACGTGTTGAACTCCAGAGGCAGAGTGGTCGCGAAAGTGCCGGGCCTTGAGCGTGGCGCTACCGACCCGAGCCTTCCAGGCCTACGGTGGCGAATGTTCCGCTGCGCGGCGAGGCGGCGGAGCTTGAATGCCCAAGCCGTCATCGAGCCGGCCCGGCAGATCATCCTCCACGAGCACGCGCCTGACCGCGACCAAGTGCTGGATGTCATCCGACACAGCCCTTGGATTCCTGACGGTCACCATGAGAGCGTTGCGCGCGCCATCGTTGCTGGCTTCCACGGAGACATGCTGATGGTGGGGCACCTCGTGCCCATCCAATTTGAGGCCGTGGTGCGGCAGGCGGTCGAGCTTGGCGGCGCACCCGATCCCATGCTGAAGCCAGATGGAACTCAAGTAGAGCGCACGCTCTCCGCCTTGCTGGACTCGGCAGAGGCGAAGCGCGCGTTCGGAGAGGCGGGCGTCTTCGAGCTGGAGGACCTGCTCATTGATCCGTTGGGCAGCAATCTCCGCAATGAAGTCGCCCATGGGCTGAAGTCAGATAGCGACTTCTTCAGCGACGACTTCCTCAACATTTGGTGGCTCTTGCTGAGGTACGTAGCGCTGAGCGCTCACCTCGTCCGCGAGAGGCAAGCCGCTGCAACCTCGCACAAACCAACGAGTGAAAGCGTCGAATGACCGAAACCCTCTTCAAAGAAGTCCGCTACACCCTCGGCGGCCTAGTCAACGGTATCAGCATGGGCCAGATCGGCCTACCGGATATCCAACGTCCGTTTGTGTGGAGTAACGCCAAAGTCCGCGACTTGTTCGACTCGATGTACCGAGGCTACCCGGTAGGCTTCTTCCTGTTCTGGGAGACAGGTGCCGACGGGGTCGAGACGAGGGTCATCGGCGACACCAACAAGCAGAAAACGCCCTCCCTGCTCATCGTCGACGGGCAGCAGCGGCTCACCTCGCTCTATGCGGTCATCCGGCGCGAAGCCGTGCTGCGCGAGAACTTCGAGCGGGAGCGCATCCGCATCGCGTTCCGGCCGCAGAACGGTACGTTCGCAGTGCCGGATGCCACCACCGAGCGAGACCCGGAGTACATCCTCGACATTTCCGAGGTCTTCAACCGCCCAACGCACAAGACGATTGCCGAGTACCTGAAACGACTGTCTGCAGCGAGGAACGTGTCGGATGCGGAAGAAGAGAGGGTGGCCGAGGCCATCGGTCGTTTGGCGGGGCTGACGAACTTCCCCTTCATCGCGCTGGAACTATCGCAGCAGTGCACCGAAGAGCAGGTGGCCGACGTCTTCGTGCGCATCAACAGCGAGGGCAAGAAGCTCAACCAGTCGGACTTCATCCTGACCCTCATGTCTGTGTTCTGGGACGAGGGCCGTACCGAGCTGGAGACGTTCTGCCGCGCCGCACGGCAGCCCGGGCCGGTGGGTCAGGCCAGCCCGTTCAACCCGATCTTCCAACCCGACCCCGACCACCTGCTGCGAGTGGACGTCGGCGTTGCTTTCCGGCGCGCGCGGCTGGAGAACGTCTATTCACTGCTTCGAGGTAAGGATCTGGCTACCGGGGAGGCCAGCCCGGAAAAGCGGGCCCACCAGTTCGACAAGCTGCGCGACGCGCAGGCACGGGCCCTGAACCTCACTCACTGGGCGGATTTCCTCAACGTGGTGCGTGCGGCGGGTTACCGCAACGGCAAGCACATCAGCTCGGTGACCGCACTGGTGTTCGCGTATCAGCTGTACCTGCTGGGGCGCACCGAGTACGGCGTAGAGGGTTTCAAGCTCAAGAAAGCGATTGCGCGTTGGGTCTTCATGTCGCTGCTGACAGGGCGCTTCACCGCGTCGCCTGAGTCGCGCATGGAGCAGGACTTGGCGGAACTGAGGGATTTGAGCTCTGCAGATCAATTTCTGGCTCGGCTTGCCTCAGTCGAGTCAGCCACTCTCACGGACGACTACTGGAGCCAAACCCTGCCAATGGACCTAGCCACGTCCGCAGGCCGCAGCCCGGCGCTCTTTGGTTTCTACGCGGCTCAGACGCTGCTTGATGCCCGCGCGTTGTTCTCGTCCATGAAGGTCGTCGATCTTCTGGACCCACCCGCTCAGGGACAGAAGAAGCCTCTCGAGCGGCACCATCTGTTCCCCAAGAAGCACCTCAGCAAGCTGGGCATCACGGGAATCCGCGAGACCAACCAGATTGCCAACTACGCGCTTGTCGAGTGGGGAGACAATATCGCGATCTCGGACACACCGCCCAGCGAGTACTGGCCCAAGTACGCAAAGCGCTTCGAGCCCGAGACTTTGGCAGCCATGATGCGCTGGCACGCCTTGCCGCAGGACTGGTGGTCGCTGAGCTACGACGAGTTCCTGCTGGCTCGCCGGCCACTGATTGCGGACGTCATTCGCCAGGGCTACGCGAAGCTGATGGGTACAGGGGCGTGAACATGGGAATGGGGGAAGAGGCTGTAGGAAGAAGGTGTTCGCTGTGACCCAGCAGGCGCCTGAACTCAAGAACCGCGTCCTCGCAGAGCTGCAGCGCAAGCCGGGCCTGAAGGCTGCCGAACTCGCGGAACTGCTCGATGTCGAGCGGCGTGCGGTGAATCAATGCCTGGCCTATGAGCTGGTAGGCAAGGTCCAGCAGGGGTCGGACTACCGTTGGCGGCTCGTTGCATCTACCCGACCGGCTTCCACGCAGGCGCAGGCGCCCGCGACTACCGAGATCGGCCGTCTGTGCCGCTACTATCTCGAGTGCATCGGGCAGGACATGGACGAAGGTGTCAGCGCCTTCGCACAGAACAAGTACGGCGAGCCCGATTATGCCGAGCTGCGGGCGCTTCCGATGGGCAGCCGCAGCGCGGATTGGTTCAACGAACCCGGCGTCGGTCGTGTTCTCGGAAAGGTTCGGCAGGACCGTTCGAAGCTGATTGCGTGGCTGGGCTATCCGGTGCGGCTGCGCCGGCATCGAACGCCCAGGTGGGAAGGCTTCTTCGTCGAGCCCGTCCTGCTTTGGCGCATCGAACTGGGTGAGCGCGGTAGCGACTCGCCTCGCATCGACGATGAGCTCACTGTTCTGAATGCCAAGTTCCTGCGATCGGTCGCCTTGGGCGACGGCATGCAGGTCGTGGAAGAGACCGCACGGCTCACGGAGGAGCTTGGCCTGAATGTCGCCCTGAGCGAGCTGCCCGACGCAGAAGAGTTGGTCGACCGCCTCGCGCGCATCCGGCCCGACTGGGACTGGAAGGAAGCACTGGACCCGACAGCATGTGCGGGCGGCCCGCCACTCTCTGAGTTGACGGAGCAGGGCATCTACAACCGGGCGATCGTCCTTCCGGGAGAGCGTTCGCCCTATACGCAAGGCCTGGAGACGGAGCTCAAGGCATTGGGCAATGTTTCGGACGCTCACTTGAATCGCACCGCGCTGGGGCGCTGGATGAGTGGCGCAGTCGAGCCCGACAGCCCCAGCGTGGACAGCGAGCCGCTGATCGAAGTGCTACCGATGAACACGGAGCAGCGCGCCGCGGTGCGTGCGGCTCTGTCCTCACCCCACACGGTTGTGACCGGTCCGCCTGGGACAGGCAAGTCTCAGGTGGTGACGAACCTGCTCGTCAATGCCGCATGGCGCGGCATGAAGGTGCTCTTCGCCAGCAAGAACAACAAGGCAGTTGATGTAGTCGAGGCACGCGTGAATGGCTTGGGAAACCGGCCAGTCCTGCTGCGGCTCGGATCGAAGGAGTACCAGGCAAAGCTCTCGGGCTACCTCACGCAGCTGCTGTCGGGAAATCCAGGGCCTGAGGACAAGGCCAACTACGAAGAGGGGCTGGAGCGGCACCGCAGCTTGGCTGAGAGGCTCGCCGAGCTGGATCGCACGCAGCAAGACACCTTGGATGCGCGCAATACGGTTGACCGCCTCGACGCCGAGGCGGACGACGCCCGCAAGCTGTTCGGCGATCTTCTGGATGGCATCGATGAAGCGCTGGTGCGGCGAGCGAAAGCGCATCTGGCCATATTGGAGCGCGCCGTGGATGCGGCGGATCCTCAACGTCAGGGATTCATCACCAAGGCTCTTTGGCGATGGACCTCGCCAGACCGCTTGCGTGAATTGAAGCGCGTGCTGGATGAGGTGACCCCTTCAGCGTCCTCGCTGGGACTGACGCTTCCGGGGGCGACGGCCGAGCCCGAGCTGGCGAAGTACCGCCAGGCAGCTGAGCAGTGGAAGGCTCGTCTACTCGCCGCCAAGAAGGTCCTGAGCTATCGGCGGGCACTGGAGGTGCTGAAGCAAAGCCCCTCCTTCGAAGACATCGCCGGGCAACGCACGACACTTGCTGAGCAGGTGGCGCAGAACTCGCAGCGGTTGTGGCGCGACTGGGTGCAGCTCGCGCCCACACGCCTGACGGCCGCACAGCGCCGGGACGTCGCCGACTACGCGGCCGTGCTGCAGTTGATGACTGCATCAGACGCAGGGCAAGTCCATGCCTCCGTTCGTCAACGGGCGCGGGCACTCCAAGGCAAGGTCACCGAGTTGTTCGCCTGCTGGGCCGTCACCTCGCTCTCAGCGCGAGGAAGAGTTCCCTTCGAGCCTGGCTATTTCGACCTCGTTGTCATCGACGAGGCCAGCCAGTGTGACATCGCGTCCGCCCTTCCTCTGCTTTACCGGGCCAAGCGCAGCGTGATCATCGGCGACCCTCAGCAGCTGCGACACATCAGCGCGCTGAGCCGCCCAAGGGACAGCGAGCTGCAACACAAGCACGGATTGGTGGATACCCGCTTGGGCTGGATGTACTCGGTCTCGTCGCTCTTCGACGTGGCGGCCAGTGTGGTGTCGCAGCAGAGCATCGTGAATCTGCGCGACCACCATCGCTCACATGCGGACATCATCGAGTTCTCGAACCAGGCCTTCTACGAGGGTCGGTTGCGGGTAGCCACGCGATACCACCAGCTGAAACGCCCCAACAGCTCGGGGCCGGGCATCCGGTGGCAGGACATCCGCGGCAAGGTGATCCGCCCGGTCTCTGGTGGTGCCCGAAACGAACCCGAGGCGGCCGCGGTGCTGGCTGCCTTGGAGGATCTGCTGGTCACGCGGGGCTACCCCGGTACGGTTGGCGTGGTGACGCCGTTCCGCGCTCAGGCCCAGTTGCTTCAGCAACTGGTCGAGGAGAGCCAGACACTCGCCAGCGCAAGAAGCCGATCCGAGTTGCTGGTCGATACCGTGCACCGCTTCCAAGGCGACGAGCGGGACGTGATGTTCTTTTCGCCCGTCGTCTCCGAGGGCATGGCGACAAACTCTCTGGGCTTCCTGCGAGGCAACGGCAACCTGTTCAATGTGGCCATCACGCGTGCCCGCGGTCTTCTGCATGTCGTTGGTGACCGCGCGGCTGCCGCAAGCTCGGGCGTCGAGTATTTGTCGAACTTCGCCGCCTACGTCGAGGGATTGCGCACAACCAGCGGGGAGAAGTCAGAGCCTACGAAGGTCCAGTTGGGACCTGACTACCCGCCCGTATCCAAACCTGAGCAAGTGTCGGACTGGGAGCGGATCCTCTACCGGGCCCTCTACGCAGCGGGCATCAAGCCCATCCCGCAGTTCAGCGTCGAGCAGTACGACCTGGATTTCGCTGTCATCGTTGGTGGGCGCCGCCTCAACATCGAGGTGGATGGCGAACGCTATCACCGCAGCTGGACAGGTGAGCTGTGTCTGCGCGACCAGCTTCGCAACCAGCGCCTCATCGAGCTTGGCTGGGAGGTCAAACGGTTCTGGGTCTACCAGGTGCGAGACGACCTGGCGGAGTGCGTCGAATCCATCGCTCGCTGGGTTGCAGACGCGAAGGCCTCCGCATGAATGCGTTGCAGCGACTACGCCTCGAAAAGGCCGCGGCGGACTGCGGTTTCGAGATGAGCCCGATGCAGCAATCCGATTGGCTGGAGCTTCGGTCTGCGCGGTTCCCGGAAGCTGTGATGGTGCGGGTGAGCGACGAGGACAGCTTCGAGGTCAGCGCCTCGGATCCAGGCATCCTCAATCTCGGTGATGGCAGTGCCTGCCTGACGGTTGACGGCTATGGCCAGCTCTATGCCCTGCTGCGCTCAGCGGCAGCCTATGCCCGTACCAAGCCCAATCGGGTGGCGGATGAGTTCAGGAGTAAGACATCCACCCTGCCAAGAGCGACCGAGGCCGAGCGCCTGGTCGTCCAGCGCGTTGGGCAGGATCTGTTCCGGAGTGCGCTCTTGGACTACTGGCAGGGTAGGTGCTGCGTCACGGGTTTGGATGTGCCTGAGCTTCTGCGGGCCTCGCACATCCGCCCTTGGGCTAAGTGTGATACCGACGAACAGCGCCTCGACGTGTTCAACGGCCTGCTTCTGGCACCGCACCTCGACGCCCTGTTCGACGGCGGGTGGATCACATTCTCGGACGCTGGCGAGGGCTCGGTCTCACCCGCCTTAGACCCGCTACGGCGCCAGCAGCTCGGTGTGGTGGCTCCACTGAAGATCCAAGGTCTCCGGGCGGAGCACTGCCGTTATTTGGAGTTCCATCGAACGACTTCTTGGCGTCTTTGAGTGACCTGCCTGGAGCGCGCAGCTTGATGAACCCGATGGTCTGCTCGGTGGTGAATCGACTCATGCGGATGTCCGTCCTTTCAGGAAACGGAACGCTTGCGACCTTAAGAATCTTCGCCCCCGCAAAGGCGTGGGCCCAGATGCTCCGCTCCGCACGCTGGATCCCCGCCTTCGCGGCGATGACGACCACAGTTTCTTCGAGAACAGCTGGCCCATCGCGCGGGCCTGAGAAGCTCTCAGGGTGACGGAATCCATCTAGCTTCGGGTGGGAAGGCTGGGCAGCGGGTGGTCAGGTCAGGTCACCCGCGCCATCCAAGGACTCCACTCGCGACGGCGAAAAGTGGGGGGCAGCTGAGTTGATCCGCCGAACGATCTCGCGCAGCTCAGGGGCGACCTCCCACTCTGCCAAGACAATGCCATGGAGTTGAGCGCGAAGATCGCGCCAGCGATCGCGAAGTACAGCCCAGTTCTGCTCATCGTAGGTGCCCCTGAATATGACAGGGCGAACTTCGATACGCGGCCAGTCTGGACTTCGACTGTCGCCTTCAGCGTGGCGCTCACAGAGCTGTTGCCAGCGACTGCCAATCCGATCGACGCGGCCGATCTGCTGCTCCACCACGCCTGGATTCCACTCCGGATGCAGCAGAACTACTGTCCTGCAGGCCAAATGCAGGTTGAGCCCCTCGCGCCCAACCATGGACTGCGCAACCAGCACCCTTGGGTTGGCGTGCTCACGGTTGAAGGCGAGCTGTAGCAGCCGACGAGTTGTCGGCTCGGTGCGACCATACAAAAGTCGCGCATGGTCCCCATCGCTACGCGCGTACTCTGATCGCAGGCGCTCCGACAGCTGGCCCCAGAGACCCGCAGCCTCGTCGGCGTCGAGTTGGCTGTCGCCGTCCTCATCCTCCTCGTTTCGAGCGCGCAATGCGCCGATCAGTTCGACGAAGGCGCTCGCTGCGCGTTGGCGGTCCTCGTCCGTGTCGAGGCTTTCCACCCCAAGCGCATGAAGGGCGCGAGTCACGTTAGCGATGTCGGAGCTGCGCACGTGGTTGCTCGAAGTTTTGAAAGCGTCAAAAAGGGCACGCACGACGGTGCCGTCGGCAAGCTGGGACTGGGACTCGAGGCCTTCCTCGAGCCCCTCGATCAAGTGACGGCGGAAACGCTCACGTGCGCTCTCCAGTCGGCGGTAACCGTCCAAGAGTCGATCAAAGAGTTGATGCTGGCTCATCGGCTGCTGCAGCCTGAGTTGGCGCTGCGCAACCTCGGCGACCAACCAATCCGCATTATTGAGGGTCGACTGTGGCCAGTGCTCCCCACGCCCAAGCGCACGCCACATCTCGCGTGCGTTGAGCAACTGCACGAGCGCGCGCAGTGGGCGCGTGAAGCGTCCGAACACGAGGACCTTCTCGCCATTCGCCGTGGATGATTCGATCGAATGCACCGCGGCCAGGATGGCTGGATGGCCATAGAGTGCCTGATCGCTCGAGTTCGCCACGCCGCGGATCACGCCGCCCCACCAACGGTGCCGCTCTTCGCGCTTCTGCCTGACCACCGCGGGTTCCGTTGCCTGGGCAACCCTAACCCGCTCACCTGATTCCTCGGCGTCCTTGCTCGATTCCTGATCTTCCGTTGCATCACGCAAGGGCTCATCGAGCAAAGTTGCGATCCCATGCCCGCTGCCCATCGTCAGGCGCGCGCGCTTGGAGCAGCCGTCGCTCACATCGCCAGCGATGTGGGACAAAGCCTCGGCCGCGCAGACAGCACGGCGCCACGGGATGGGCATCTCCTCTTCGCAGGGGTCCACGAGGATTTCGGACTCGCGTCGGTAGGCGTCGTGTCCGAGGCCACTGCCTTGGACGAAGCGACGGACCGCCTCGTCCTCGCGCTTGTCGCGGCGCAGCAGGTAGGGCGTCAGTGTCTTCTCAAAGCGACGCGCCGCACCCGCGTAGATCTCGCTCGCCTGTTCGTTCGAGGGCACGCGCCGAACCGTGCGGACGGCAGTAGCGTACGTCTCAATCACCGCATCGATGCCATCAGTCGGGGCCTGGATGCGATCCAGAATGTCTTTCCACTGCGCCGGATGCAGTTCCACTGGCGTCGCGGTAAGGGCCAGGCGACGATGATGGGGGGTCGTCCACATCGCGCCCTCGATCAGCTTCGCGAGCCCGCTGTCGAAATGGCGGCTCTTGTGGGCCTCGTCGATTACGATCAGATCGAATTCGCCGAGCCCTAGCCCAATGAGCCGCTCGAAAGGCTGGCGCAACTTCTCACCCTTGCCATAGTTGGCGGGAATGCGCGTTTCAGGCCACGTCACCCCATGCAGCAAACCATCGAGGAACACCTCCGCCGAACGGCCGATTCGGATCGCTTCCGAAATCATCGCATCGGCCGCCGCGGCGATCATGTCGTTGTCGAGTCGAGCGTCTTTGTGGAATCCATGGGGCAACTGGCGAGAGCCGCGGCGGCGCCACTGCGCGTAGACGTGCGAAAAGACCGACCAGCGCCAGGCCTGCGATGACTCGCCTAAACGCCAATTCGCGAAGGCGTGGGAGATCAGCGTGACCTTACCGTCCGCCCAAGCCATGCCGGAGTTCCGATTGGACGCGTTCCGCGCGGAGAAGTACTGGCCGAGGCTTCTGAGTAGGGCACTGCATTCAACCCCTGCATCCCGAACCTCGTCGGCCCACTGGAACCCAAGACCTGGCGGAATGACCACGGCAACCCGCCCCCCGTTCTCGACCACTGCTCGAATCACGGCTGCCGCAAGGCGCGTCTTGCCCATGCCCACCTCGTCGGCAATGACCACCCCGTTGCTCGGGAGGCGCTCGGCGATTGCAGTCAGACTCGCACGCTGGCCCTCACTGAGCTGCCATTGATCTGGGAACGAAAGGTTGGTCTCGTGATCCGCCCGGGCAATTCTTTGAAGCGTTCGGGAGACCTGGGGCCAGAAGTCGCAGCGGTTGCTCATGCGTGCTCTCCCATCGGGGCGAGACCGGCCACACCCCATGCGCTCTCGATCCTGTCCAGAAGATCGTCGTACAGCCTGCCAGCCTCGCTCGCTTCCGGAGCCTCCGCATAGGTCGGTCGAAACGAGGGCAGGCGCAGGGGCTGCAATGGGTTCAGTCCCATGGCGCGGAACGCGCCGACAGCTGGATCGTCAATCGTCTGAATCAGGGTCTGCTCGAGCCTCGCACACCATGCGGTCCAGTCGCCCTCTGCGAGGCTGGTCTGCCGTTCTGCCACCAGTTCGATCAGACCCATCATGTCGCGGATCGCATAGCCCGCCTGCACCACGCCGTTGACTTGAGCGGAGTTCATCAAGCTCGACTGCATCCCTTCATCGACCTCAGCGTCGCTGTCGTCTTGTTCCGGCGCGTTCGGAAAGTCGAGCAGCTGCCAGCGCGCGCTGTCGAGATCGAGTCTTGGCAGAGGTGATGCGGCAACGCGACCGCACTCGTCGACGACAGGAATCCGATCCAGTCGCGGCGCCTTGCCGATGGGCGTCCAGCGCACCGCTACCTCCAGCGGCTTGTCGTCTTGCCAGAGGAAAGCGCTTGAATCGACCCGCTCGCAAGTGCGGCCCGACGAATGAAGGACGTCATACGCAGGCAGCGCCTCTTCAGCGCCAGCACTGGCTGGCACCCGCAGCAGGCCGCCAGAGGCCTCCGGCTCCCACTCGAGCCACGCTATTGGGGGCGCGAGCGTCTCTTCGGTTCGCTCTGGAAAGGGGTCGCCGGCCACAAGTTGCTGCACCGACAGTTCGTTGTCCTCCCAGCCCACCGGCAGCAGATGCTCGACCGCGCGTCGGTGCGATCCCTGCGCATCCTTCGCATACCAGCAGAGCCCAGACAGCCCCAGCACCACGCCGGCCTCGAGGTTCCCCCTATCGGGCCCAGAGAGCAGGAATCCAGCTTGGGTCAGATTGCCGGAGCCGAGGTACAGCCAGGGGCTCGCACAGGTATGGTCCCCGCGCCCGCTGTTGGCGCTGAAGATGAACTTGGCATGCAGGGTCCGCGCCCGACTGTTGCCAAAAATCGCGGCGGGCACACGGGGGGCGCGGATGGTCATTTCCGTCGCCTTCAGCGCCTCCTCGCTGGCCTCAGCGATCGCCTGACAGGCGGTCTCGTTCACGAAGACGTCGACCTCCGGTGATTGGGTCAGGAGGCCCTGCTTTTGCAGCTCCTCCCGAATCCTGGGCGGCACCTCCGGGAAGGATCCGTTTTTGGCGGGGGCTTCGAAATAGCCGGAGCCCATGGCCAGGTAGTTTCTTCGTTGGCCACCGGCATGTTCCTGGACGAGTTTCGGCAACTGCGTCAGTAGCGACTGCTCGTGCGTGTCGAAGAAGCGTGGTCGCGGCTTGCCCTGAACGCGGTCGCAGGACTCGAGCCAACCCTCGACCCGTGACCTCGCCTGCTTCGCCAACGCTATGGAGCCGATACCCCCGGCCTGTAGCAAGCGATCATCGAACAGCGGCAAGAGCCGCTTGAAGAAGCGCCAAGCCATCGCGACGTCGGCCGCTGCCTGCAAATTCAACGTGTCAGTCTCAGCAAGATCCGCGGCGCGGATGTCGACGCGCCATGCCAGGTCAAGGCTCTCCTCCACGGTCTGGCGCGTCCAGTTGCCGGTGGAGACGATGAGCCGAAGGGTCCAGTCCGTCGCGTCGTCCTGCTTCCGGAAGCCCAGCACGGCTACTTTGGCGTGCAACAGACGAAAGCGAGGCTTGGCGTCTGGTCGCTGCAGGATTTGCACCAATCCGGGTACATCGCTTGGCAAGATTCCAGGGCTGCCTAGGTCCAGCATCAGCCCCAGCCAAGGGCGGCCCATCCAGGCGCGTTGCGCGCGCGTCTGCCGAGTGAACCTTTCGAGCGCGTTGTCAAGAAATGCCGCGTCAGCCGAGTATCCGCAGACCCAGCCGAATTCGGCGACATGATCAAGTGGCGCGTCGAAATGCTGCGCAAGCGAAGGGGTATGAATCACAGACTTCTTCATTTCGCGGCCCCCTGACTGAGATCGTCGAGCTTGAGTTCCTTGCCGAGTTCACCGTGCAGATCGAGGTTCAACAGGAAGAGATTGTTCATCCGGAACGACATGCCGGGCGGCCACTGGATGCCAGCTTGAGGACCGTCGTCATCCTCGGCGGCGGCCGCAGCTTCGGAAGACAGCTGAGCCACAGTGCTGGCGGGATCGTCAGCCGGGGTGCTGAGGAAAAGTGGGCCAGGCGCGATGCGATTATCGATGCGGATCAGCACCACGCCGTCGCGATCGACCAGTGAACGGATCACTCGCGTCTGGTCGTGCGCAACGCACTCGGCGCAGAAGCGTTTGGCCTCTAGGTTTCCATGGCCGGAATCCAGGAAGGCCTGCGCGTCCAGCCTCAGTTGTTCAATTTCGGTGGCGACGCTGTCGAGCAAGGCGCGATCTACAGGCACGGATCTTTCCGACCTCATATGACGCTCAATCGCAACAAGTAGGACGAGGGCGGCATCTCTCGCGATCAGGAAACGGCGTCCGGCCTCCAGGTCGTGCCAGTGGGCATCCGATTCGATCTGGGTAGGTTGTAGTGCCCAGTCGATGGCGTCCTTCCGGTGGAGTCGGAGCCACTCGACCAGGGCAAGCGCGCCGCGTCGACGTCGGCGGTCTTCGTCCGGCTCACCGGGGCGCCCCTGCTTGAGACGCTCCAGAATCTGGTCTTGCACGGACTTCGGAAGCGGCGCGCCAGGATCGAGAGCCTGTCGCAGCAGGGGGCTATTCGATTTGATCTCTTTGCCGCGTATCCAGCGCTCGATGGCAATATCGAGGTCCTGGTTCGAGGGGCGATACCCAGCGGTGTAGTCCTCAAGCAGAGAACTGCCAGCCTCGGTGCACTCAAACGCGTTGAATCGCGAGGATGCAGCCGCGACAAGGCCGAGGGCGGCCAGAGGCTGGACAGTGGCCATCCGCATCGGCTGCGAGACATAGAAGCCGCGCTTCCGTAACCGTTCGAAGGACAACTCATCTTCTGCCACATGCGCAAGCTTGCGTACGCCGCGAATACGGGGATCGCGAACGACCTGCCGACGACGAATCGCCAACCAGCAGCCAAGCGCCTCGATCGCGTTGGCGACCTCAACTTTGCTCCGACGCGTTCGCTCGGCCAGCTGGACGCCAAACAGGGCCAGCACGAGTTGTTTTGCGAACCACACCCCACCCATCCCGGGCACTGCGCGGTCGTTGAAGTAGCGCACCGTGGCGCCAAGTCCAAGAGTCCGTAAACGGCGTGTGCTCGGCAGTTGCTCGGGGCCCAGGAGCCCAAAAACTTCAGTTGGTTGGTTCATGCAAGCGACTTCCAGTGTGAGTCTGATAAAGCGCAAAGCGCATCCAACGATGACGACTGAGACCAGATCTCGTCGCACGGGTCCTCGTCAAGACACACCGCGGCTAATGCCTCGCAGCCGACTCGAACAAACCAGAACGAGATTCATGCGCCATCGACCACCGGCCTCAAGAGAGCAGCGCAACCAGGCCAGCGGTATCCATCAAGCAATACTTCTCCAGCGAGCTCCGTAGCGCGGCGCCTTCCTGCGACGAGAGCGCCCCGTCGAGCAGTTGAAGGTAGGCCACCTGTGCATCCAACCCATTCGCGACCTCCAACCCCT
Source organism: uncultured Aquimonas sp. (assembly GCF_937888285.1). Taxonomy (GTDB): domain Bacteria; phylum Pseudomonadota; class Gammaproteobacteria; order Xanthomonadales; family Xanthomonadaceae; genus Aquimonas. The sequence goes on along the minus strand of NZ_CALART010000029.1, from coordinate 89,153 downwards.
CGTAAGCCAGTCCGGCGGCACTAGTCGGCAGCACAGCCTTCAACGACCAAGACCCCCGCTGCTCCGGATGGTAGTAGTGCTCCCGGTAGAGCGGCAGCAAGTCCACGAGCCGGTCCACCATCCCCAGCAGTCGCTTGCGCAGCTTCGGCTGCGCTTCTGCCATCTGCCGCAGGATCTGCGCCTCGAAGCTGCGGTTCCAGACGAGGATGGGGCCGGTATCGCCGATGCAGTCCACAAGGCGCTTCGCGACGCGCGCTTCGGGGTGGCTGTCCTCGGTGTCGAGGTAGCCGTGGTGCCGGGGCTTGGCGCGGGCGCTGGTCCGCACGTGGCAGGAGAACTGGAAGGCGATCTGCTGGAAAGGTCGCGTGCCCAGCCAGCGTGGCACCGGAAAGCTGATGGCCTCGAAGTCGAGGAAGTAGCGCGGCCAAGGCAAGGCTTTGATCGCCTTGCGCAGCGCCGGGTCCACGAAGGGTTTGCCCGTGCGAGTGGCTTCGGCGATGCGCCGGTGGCGCGGGTTGTCGAAGCGATGCTCCGGCACCTCTCTGAGGTCGCGATAGCCTTCGGCCAGCAGTGCCTCGACGGACTTGCCGCCATGGGGCAGCAGGGTGACCGGGTACTCGGGCTGCGGCGGCTCAGTCGACTGGCAGTGGCCGATGAAGGGGCAGTCGTAGGGGCTGCTGCAGTGCGCGCCGGTCGTGATCTCCGGTATCGGGCTCCGCACGACCTTCTTGAGCTGACGCACCAGCGCGGGGATTTCCGGCTGTAGGTCATCGACCGCGTCGGTGATGTCGGACAGCGCCAGCAGGCCTTCGTAGTCGCCCTCCCGCTGGTACACGAAATCCTTGTTCAAGTGACCGATCTGCACGCGCTTCACCGGTCGCCCGGCACCGCGTAGCACCCAGGTTTGGATGGCGGCATCCCAGACGTGTTCGGCCTTGGCGCTCGTGGTCGACTTCACTTCGATCAGGGTGTCGCTGCGAGGCTCGCGGCGCAGCGCATCGACCCGTACACGCACGAGTTCGTGCTCGAACGCGGCCTCGAAGATCTGCGGCGCCCGCGCCCGCGGGCGCGCCAGTAGGCGCTGGGTCTCGGCCTGCGCCTCGCGGGACTGGGTGTAGTCCGCCTCGACCAGATGCCCGCCGCCCAGCAGCGCCTGCGCCAACTCGCCGAAGGCCGTGCCCTGCGCCAGCCGAAGCTGGGAGGCCTCGCCCCACTGCGCAAGCTCGCGCTGGTGCACGTCCAGCCAGAGACGCTTGTGGCACTGGCGGCCATTCTGGATGCGCGTCTTGGAGAGGTGGGGCTGATAGCGAGTCATGCTCGGCCGCGACGCTTCTTGGGCTGCAGAGCGCTTGAGTCGAGCATTCGGTGCACGAACGGTAGCTCCGGGGGTTTGGAGGTGTCTGCGTGCAGGTCTTGCAAGACCTCTGCCCAGCCGAGTGTCTGCAGGTTGGCGCCGTCGCTTTCGGCTGCTGCCTGCGCCTCCGGCGCCACGTCAGCATCGACCGCACCAGAACCGCCTCCGGGCGTAAGAAAGACGAAATGGGCCCGGTAGCCGAGCAGCGATTCCAGCACGTAGCGCTGCAGCTCCGTTTGGGCCATCGAGAAGGCTGCAGCAGCGTCGTCGTCCCCATGCTTCGCGCTGTACTTGGACTCACCCGAGGCGACCTTGATCTCCACGCAGACCGCACGCTGCTCGGGCAGGTGGATCACGATGTCGGCCTTGGCGTTAAAGGCCCACTTAAGGCAACAGATGCGCTCGGCGAAGCGCAAGGCCTCGGCCCGCTGCGCGTACCAGCCCTGGTCGAGAGCGAGTCCGACCCAGGTTCCAAAGCGACGCTGGTCCCACTGGTTGGGCATCTGGATCTCGCGCTTGGACCCGCGCCCCATGAAAAAGTGGTTGAACTCCGCGATGGTCTTGGTGATCTCCTGCAGGCCTGGCGGCGCGTCGATCAGGGCAAGGATTGCTCGCCGGAAGCCCTCCTCGCGCTGGGCCTTGCCCGCCTGACCCTTGCCGTCGAACTGCCTGCCGAAGCGATGCCAGAGATCGCGGGCATGGGCGTACTCGAAGAACACCTCCGCCTGCTCGGGATGGTCGATCGGGCCGATGCCGTGGATGCGGCGCAGGAAAGCCTGCAGCCCCTCGGGCCGCAGCAGCTGCGCATACAGGATCGCCGCAAAGTTGCGCTCCTCGCGGCAGTAGTCGGCGTAGGTAGGTACGGCATCCGAGCTGTCGCACCGTTCGAGCGGCAGCAGGCTGCGGAGATTCGTGGCTGAGTCGTTCAAGCGGATGTCCTTTTGCGAGTGGGTCGCTGGGAGGGCGCGGCGTCCTGCGGCATCGGCGGCGGGATTGAGCGCTGCCGCCGCGAAATCAGGTGGCTGCCGAAGCTGTTGAGGTAGGCCTGCAGGCGGGGCGAGTCTTCCAGGGTGGCGGTGACGTGGTAACGCCGCTCACCGCTCTTGAGCGCTCGCACCTCGATCTCCTGGTCGGGCGAAAGCTTGCTTTCGGTGAACAGGCGTCCCTTCTCTTGGTCGAAGACAAGGGTCAGCCGCACCCATTCACCGTTGCCCATGCCCATCGCCGGGCTGCGCGCGTAGTCGTGCAGGCTGAAGGTGGGCGGGATCTGAGCCTGTGCGCTCGATAGCTGCGCAGAGAGCATGCGGTGCAGGACGAGTTGAGTCGGCCCCTTCTTGCCGGCCAGGAAGCCGATCAGGATGTACTGTCCTTCGCGCGCCACCAGACCCGCGGGATGCACCTCATGCTCACGCATCCGCCCGGAATAGCCGGCTCGGTAGCTCAGCGTCAGCACCCTCCGTTCCAGCACGGCCTGCAGCACCGTGCGCTGGATGCTCGGATCCACGACAGGCGGAATCAGCGGCTGGGACAGGGGGATGACGGCAATGCGCTCCCGCCAGCGCGCGTGGTCGGAGTTCGGGTGCTGGCCTAGACGCGCTCTCGCCGAGGCGACCACGTCGCGCAACTGCTCGGCCACCGAGGGAGGTAGGAGGTCGCCGGCAAAGGTCGCCATCATGTCCAGCGCCAGCGCATGATTCAGGTCCTGCAGCTGTAGGCCCAAGGCCGCCTGGCCACGCGCCCAGCCCAGCGGCTTGCCCTCGCGCGCATGGGCCAGCCCCTCGCCTTCGAGCTTGCGCAAGTCGCGCTCGATCATGCGCTGGCCCACCGTGTAGCCCTGCCGCTCCAGCGTGTCCCTGAGCTGGGTGGCCGTCTCCATCCCCGTGCTGGGCAAGGCTTGCAGCAGATGGATCAGTCGCATCGCGGTTGAAGCGGTGTCTACGGCCATTGGGCTCTCCGGTGGCTGTGTCGAGCTTGAAGGGTCAATGCGACATCGAGTGTCGCACCTATCGCGCAAGTGGACGCGACACTCAACGTCGCCACGCTCCCTGACGCTGTCCTCCCACCCCGGAGGAACCCGCCATGCGTACTCGCGCCTTGAAACTCCCCGCTGCCCCGATCCTGGAAACCCTGCCCTGCCCCGCGCCAGTCCGTGCCCTTACCCGCGCCTGGACCATCGACCTGCTGCTGCAGCTGGGCTTTGCAGACGCGGTGCAGGAATTGACCTTCGAGGACCCCAGCGATGTGCTGTGGAAGATCATCGGCCACCTGCCGGACGCCCGCAGCAAGCGCAGCCCGCGACGGCAGCGGCTGTATGCGCGACTCAAGGCCATGGCGCGGGAGGTCGATCTTGCGGCCATCCCCACGCTGGAAGCCGCGCTGCCCGGCGTGATCCGGCTGGGCGAGGACCTGGGTCTGTCGACTTCGGAGTCGCGCGTACTGTGTGCGCTGGCTGCACGCGACCTGGACCGGGAATTCTTTGATCTTCTGAACGGCCTGGATCGTGAGAACGAGCTGTCCACGCCACGGCTGGTGGCGCGCTGGACGGGGCTACCTGAGCCCGAAGTCCGACGCATGCTCTCAAGCCGCCGGGCGTTGGTGGGCCTGGGCTTGGTGTCGGAAAGTCTGCGCGAGCGATCCGCCACCGCGCACAACGTGGATGACCGCTTGTTGGCTGTTCTGGAGACCGGTGACGCCAATCCTTCGAGCTTCATTGCAGCCCTGGTCAAACCTGCACCGCCGTCCAAACTGAGCCCTGCGGACTACCCGCACCTCGACATGCTCCTTCCGAGTTGGTTGGGGGTGCTGGGCGAAGCACTGCGCACGCGAACGGCTGGATTCAACGTGTTGATCCACGGCAAGCCGGGCACTGGAAAGACCGAGTTGTGTCGCGTCTTGGCCCACGCGCTGGGTGCCGAACTTCTGGAACTCAATCCTGAAGACGCCGATGGCGATCCGCTGGGCGAGCACCGTCTGCTGAGCGCCATTCGCCTCACCCAAAGGGCGCTCGGCCAGCGCACCGACACCCTTCTGCTGGTGGACGAAGCCGATGGCCTGTTGCCGGTGAGCCAGGGCGTGGATCCCTTCTTCGGAACCCGTCGACGTGACCCCAGTCGTTCGCACAAGAGTTGGTTGGTGGACCTTCTGGAAACCAACCCCATGCCGACGCTCTGGGTCGCGAATGATTTCGATGGCGTCCATCCGGCGCTGCTGCGACGCTTCCATCTGGTGCTGCAGTTGGACGAGCCACCGGCAGGCGTGAAGCGTCGTCTGATCGATGAGGCGTTCGGCGAGCAGGCGGTCAGTGAAGAGCTGCGTCAACGCCTTGCCAAACTCAATGGGCTGCAACCTGGCCACATCGAGGCCCTGGCTCAGGTGGGGCGTTTGCTGCCAGCCTCGATGCCGCTGCAGCCCCTGATCGAGCGCCAGACACGCGAGCTGCGCAGCCTGCTGGACCTGCCGCCGATGCCGCGCGACACGCCACAGCCGTTGGGGGCTTTCCGGCTCGAGTGGCTGAATCCCGATCGCCCGATCGAGCCGCTGCTGGAGCGGACGATCCGCGCCGGCGAAGGTCGCTTCTGCCTGTATGGTCAGCCTGGCACCGGCAAGTCGGCCTTCGCGGCCGAGCTGGCCCGCCGCCTGGAGCGGCCGCTGCACGTCTGCCAGGGCGCAGATCTGCTGTCCTGCTTCATCGGCGAGACGGAGAAAGCCATTGCTGGCGCCTTCGCGCGCGCAGAGTCGATGGGTGCAGTGCTGCTGATTGATGAGGTGGAGGGCCTGCTCTCCAACCGGCAGGGGCTGCGCCAGAGCTGGGAGCTGTCGATGGTGAACAGCCTGCTCACCGCGCTGGATGGCTACAGCGGGTATGTGGTGCTCACCACCAACCTGTTCCAGCGCCTCGACCCCGCGGTGCTGCGGCGGCTGGAGCACAAGCTGGAGCTTCGCCCACCGACGGCAGAACAGCGTCGCAGCCTGTGGGCACGGTTTCGCGAGTACTTTCGCTGGGCTCAAGGCGCGGATCTCGAGGCCCAGATTGATACCCTGGATGGGCTCACCCCGGGGGACTTTCATCAGGTGGCGCGCCAGTACCTCGGCGATCCAGGTCAAGCCACACCGTTCGCCGTGCTGCAGGCCCTGCGGGCCGAGCTGGCATTGAAGTCGAAGGTGGCAGCATGAACCTGCACCTCTTCCTTCGGGCCTGTGCCCCGTGCGCGTTCGTGCTCAGCCTGACCGGATGCATGCCGGCCGCCCTGCCCGACTGCGCGGATCCAGAGATTGTGCAAACCGCCCGGCAGATCAGCATCGACTCGCTGATCCGCGAGGCGGCCAGCATGCCGGAGCTTCCCCGCCTCATCCGCGAGACCTTGGACATTGATGTCGTCGACGCCCGCACGCTGAGTCGTGCTGCCTCCGGCGAGGAGGTTCGCTGCGCTGGCAGCCTTTGGATGCGGCTTCGCGAGGAGGATCGCAGTGCAAACTGGCAGGGCGCCATTCCCGAACAGCGGATTCCGATGACCTACCGCCTGAGCTTCAACGATCGCGGAGAGATCTGGGTGGAGGTGCACCAATGAGTTCGCACGCTCTGCCAAGCCGACCGATCGCGGGCGCGCTGTTCGAGACCTGGATGGGGCGTCGCCCAGCGCCGCTCCTGGTTGCGCCCTTTCCGGTCAAGGTCTCGGAGCTGCTCGATGCCTGGACCTGGGAGTTCGAGGACCTGAACCCGGGCCTGGAGCTGTGCCTGCGCGAGACGCTGGAAAGCGACTGGAACATTGAGCTGTTCGTGCGTGCTCGTCGGGCTAGACGAGTGTGGGGGCTTCCCTACTGGAGCAGCCTGCATCCGGTGCGGATCAACGACCGCTGGGTGGATCTCGCCCGCGGCGATCTCGATCCACAGGCGCTGCCCCTGGAACCCTGCGAGTCGCCACAGACCCTGATCGAACGGGAGCTGTTCGCGCCGTTCGCGCTTTGGGTGGATGAGGTGCTCTCGAACGCACGTTGGCTGCTGTTCTTCGGCGGCAACCACGGCACCCACGCCGCCCTGCACCCCGGCCTGACAGCGCCGCATCGCGACGACCTCGTTGATGCGCAGCCCCTACGTGGCGCCGCGGAGTCACCCGCTCCCTTCGCGACGCTGCAGGAACGCCTAAAGCGCAACCGCCTGAAACTCCCCCGGAACTGAGCAAAGGAGAACGCTATGCAGCCCAGCACACTGCCCACCCGACGCATGATCTGCGAGATCTACTACTCTGGCCAGGATCCGATGACCGAGTTCGAGGTCGAGCTCCGACTCGACGAGAAGGAGCTGGTGATCAGCTATGAAGACGAGGACACCCAGGGCAAACCCTTGGTCGTGATCTATCGTGGCAAGAACACGGGAGACGGCCACTTCGAGCTTCGCGCCACCGGCGTGGAGGGGCGGGCCACCCTGCACAGGCACCCGAAGCACGACGTGTTCGAAGGCACCTGGATTGAGGAAGGTGCGAAGGGCATGTGGCGACTGCGCCCGAACCTGTAGCCAACGTCAGGTCGCTTTCCTGAGAGCTGTCGACGCGAACACGCGTCGACAGCCAACCGAGAAAGGCGCGGTGGGAATGCCCCCTCTGCGCTTGCTCAGACCTTCACCACCGGGAACGCGATAGCACCCAGTTCAAGCCCGGGGTGCTCGACCATCAGCTCCAGCATCGTCGGCAGCAGAGTGCGTAGCAGCTGCACGCCATCGCTCACCTGAGCGCGGTTGAGTTGACTGTTCCAGGTGGAGCCGCCGTGCACCAGCGAGCAGCGCAGCACGTACAAGCGGTCGAAGACGATGCAGAGCAAGCGCACGGTGTCCTTGCCCAGAACACTCAGCATGGCCAGCTGCTTCGCCTTCGCAAAGCTCTCCTCCCACTGGCCCGAGCTGTCGTGGTCGCGCAGCGCGCGCCAGAAGGGCTGAAAGACGAACTTGTTGTCGATCAGGCTGCGGATCGGCCCGCTGAATCGCTCGAACAACAGCGCCTGCAAGCGTCCTTCGGCATCCGCTTCAACGAGGCGGGTGAAAAACGCATCCAGCTGCTTACGCTCATTGTCCACCTCACCGAACTCATGCGCATAGGCGGCGTTGAACGCGATCCACAGAAAGATAAAGCGCGCATCGGCGTCCTCTTCGTCCTTTTCGGCGCGGGCCAGCCAACTCAGGGCGCGATGCAGACGCACGCGGTAGGGCTCGGGGAACGCCTCCGATGCCTCCCGGAAGCGCGCGCGAAGCGCCTCAACGCGGTCCGCTCGGCTGGATTCCTTGGCGCTTGGCATACGGATTGATCCTGCTTGTCGACGGTCGGGGCGGACGTGGCGACGCGCGAGTGCTGGCAGCCGTGGCTGCGAAGCGCATTCTTCCCTTCAGGCACTGCCTTGCAGAGCGTGCCACGCGTCCAGGCTTGGAACTTTACCCGCTGACCGAAGTGCAATGCGTAGGACGGTCACCTATAGCCGGAAGAACGCAAGCAAGCCATCGTGATCCCGGGCCAGGAAGAGCTCTGCCAGCCCCGCCTCATCGAAACAGGCCTCCTCCGTCAACTGCCGGATGCTCGCCGCGGCCATCCCGGCCTCATCGGCGCTTTCGGCCACAAGCAAGTAGCTGCGCTCCATCCAAGCCACCTGCCCCGGCTCTTCAAAGGCCTCTGCCAGCATCCGCGCACGCGTCTCCGCGCTGCGGATACCAAGCACGCGGCGAAGCAGCTCCATGCGTGCCCGCAACATGACCGGATTCATTGCACGCGCAGCGACGGGAGGGTATCGCGATGGCCTGCACCGGACCGGGGGTGCGTTTGTCGGCAGCGCCTAATCATCGTCATCGAAGATTCCTCGCAGCGCCTCGGGCGTCGGCTTGGTTTGCAGGATGGCATACAGTTGCGCACGCGCCTGCTCGAAGATCTGCGTCATGCGTGGGCCGCGCAGCCAGTCCAGCAGCGCGGCCTGGTCTTCGGCTGGCCACGGGCAGGCAAGGGTGTCCAAGTCGGCGATGCGAACCGGGCTCTGGAAGGGCTTGCCGGCCGCTGGATCCTGAGGGCTGGGCGGGTTTTCAGGATCGGCATACTCCAGCAGGTCGAGCAGGATCAGCAGGTCGTCGACCGAATGGAGTGCAAGAACGGCCTGGCTAAGCATTCCGTGGGGGGCGGACTCCGCCCACTGCAAAAGTCGATCGTAGCTGACGCCAACATGGCGGCCGCTGGGAAGCTGGGGCATGGCGAACCTCGCACGTTCGGTGCTGATTACTGGACGAAGCTCATGGGAGCGCAGTGTCGTCTCAGCCGCCGAGACAGCTGCGGCTGACACTGCTTGCCAGCCACATCCCCAAGAGAGCACCAGCCATGACCGCATCGCTCGCCCGCTACCAAGGCTGCCTCATCGGCGGTGCGATTGGTGACGCCCTCGGAGCACCGATCGAGTTTCTTTCGCTGGCCCAGATCCAGACACAGTTCGGGCCGGCCGGCGTCCGCGACTTCGCACCAGCCTATGGTCGCCGCGGCGCAATCACGGACGACACCCAGATGTCCCTGTTTACGGCCGAGGGTCTGCTGCGCGCATGGGCACGCATGCACGACCGCGGGCTGTTCAGCCCAGTCGCGGTGGTGGGGCGCGCCTATCTGCGTTGGCTGTATACGCAGGGGCACGATGCCTTCGAGAACCCGCGCGACAAGGAAGGCTGGCTGCTGGAGCTGCCCGAGCTCCACCATCGACGCGCGCACGGCAACACCTGTCTGTCGGCGCTGCTCTCCACGCCCTGGGGCAAGCCCGCCCGCAACGACAGCAAAGGCTGCGGTGGCGTCATGCGCGCAGCACCCGCTGGCCTTTTCATCGCGAGCACCTCCAAACCCGAGCGTTGGATTGAGGAAGCGTTCGAGCTCGGCTGCCAGATCGCAGCACTCACCCATGGGCACCCCACTGGCCAGCTGACGGCCGGGGTGCTGGCCTCGCTGGTCCTCCAGCTGGTTGGCGGCAGCCGCCTGCGCGACGCGCTTGCCGTTTCGATGGACTTTCTGGCCGATCGCCCGGAATGCGACGAGACACTGAGTGCATTGAAGGCCGCCATCGAACTTGCAGAGCGCGACGCCGACGCTGACATCTCGCTGCTTGGCGAGGGCTGGATCGCCGAGGAGGCTTTGGCCATGGGCGTCTTCGCCGCACTCACAGCAGCGGATTTCGGGCAGGGGGTACTGCGCGCGGTCAACCATGGAGGCGACTCCGACTCCACGGGGTCCATCGCCGGCAACCTGCTCGGCGCCGCCCTTGGCATGGAGGCGATTCCAACCCGATGGCGCGAGGAGGTCGAGCTTGGTGCCGCAGTTCTGGAAATCGCCAATGACCTGCATGCGTGCGAGGGCTGGGGATGCGCTGATGGCCACGCATCGCTTCTGGGGATCATCGCCTCGCGTTATCCCCCGAGTTGAGAACTCTTCGACACAAAACGCCCAAACGCGTCAACACCGGCGCACTCTGAGTCAGAGAGCACCGGGCATATGCCGAGGCGATCGGCACAGCCCGGTCTCTCAGGCGCGCAGTCGCCGCCAGAAAGCGCAGCATCCGGGAGCATGTCTACGTATTCGCCAGGCAGCGAGCGGATTCAGCAGGGGTCGGGCGAAGCTCACGACCGTCCCGCAGCCTCCGGAAGACTCCGGTGACCACCAAGGGAGGACGTGCTTCCCCTTCGGCAAGCGGTGCGATCAGAGCGCGGACGTCCCGCAGCCCTGCAGGTGGCGCGCGAACTGAAGGCAGCCAATCGCGTTGGCTGAGATCGGATCAGCCAAGCGAATGATGTTTGTCTCGGGAAACGCCGCTGCGACGGCTGGCTCATAGACACCGCGCCACCCGCCTGTCAGCAAGATAGCGAGCAAGCCTTCGCGCCGTGGCCTTTGCGATTTCTTGGCCTTGAGGATCACCTCAGAGACGACGAGATCCGCCACCGCAAGCACCTGTTCGTAGAGGTCGACCGTGACCTCCCCAAGGTCCATCCGCATTTCATTCTGCTGAAATCGCGCCTCGAGGCGGTCCATGCTGACCCGGTGCCGAAAGCGGCTGTCCATCGTTGCGCTGACCCTCCGGAGAAGGTCTAAGCCGCCCTGCAGGCTGTAGCCGCTGGACTGACGCCGGATGAATGGGCCTTGCATCTGCATCCAGGCGACCTCCGAGTGGCCTGCATCAATCACCAGAACGGATGCGTCGCGATCAAGCTGCTTACTGCAAGCAGCCTCGTACTGGCTCACCCATGCGGCGAAGGCTCCCAGAGGACGCGGAATAATGCTTACGCGCTGTACCTCTACGGACTGATCGACGCTCACCTGATGCTTCCCCTGTAGCGATGCTTTGAGCGCGTCGGCTCGGCCCTTCTTGTAGAACTCGGAGATCGGTACACCAGCCACCAAGTGCTGGACTCGCTTATGCCCGATGCTGGCCAGTGCTGCGTGCGCGAGCGCAGTCCAATCCTGAGTATCGGTATGGGCGCGCCTGCGCGAACGGGTGTGGCGACTGTGGAAAGGTGACTGGATGCCCGCCACCCAAACCTCATCACCGACCAACACTTCGCGTCCGCCCAATAAGTCGTGGCTTCCGTTTGCGCGGCTTGGCATCGTCTTCAGAGGGCGCGCCTTGGACACGAATCGCTCCAGCACAGGGCGACCCCGGCTCCCGGTTTGATGGGCGATCTTGGTAAGGCTCATGCCGAGGTCAAGCCCAACGAGGACGCCTAAGGCGTCGTGCTGAGTCGGCGACGTCTGTACAGAAACGAGCGCGTTAGGAACAGTCTCGGCCTCGGGGTTCATGCACGCACCTCGTCAGCGGGGGTTGAGCGCGGCGTGCCAGGCGTTTGCAGGTACACAGACCGCACCCAACGGCCACGCCCGTCGCCATGCCCGAGCGCATGGCTGATCGCGATCAACGCCTCGCGCTCCGAGTAGCCACGGCGCAGGTACTCCTCCATCTGATTCGCGGCGAAGGCGTAACGTGCCGCATGCGGCTCGATGCCTGCCCGATGCGCCCAAGCGTGGTAGATGCTGCGGGCCTGCTTGAGCCCGCCTGCTGGCGAGCCGTCCTTCCTCACTACCAGAAACCCGCCTTGCGATTGGCAGACCTCAAGCGCTGCAAAGATCGCCCATGCAGCAGCCAGTGGACGCAAGATCAGTACATCGCGAGGCCGCCCACCCTTAGTGCCGGCGAGCACTCGGATACTTGAGGATGCTGAGAGCTCCTGCCGCCAGCGCATCAGCGTGTCAGTGCAGGCATGGATAGCTTCTGCGCCGCGCAGGCCGAGGTGGTACTCCAACCCAAGCAGCGCGGCCATACCGGGCCTGTCCTGCTGCCTGGCGAGAATCTGAAGCTCAAGCAGTCGCTCCCCGGTCATGGGCTGCTTGGTCCCCTTCCGTGAGGCGCCTGACAGCCCAAGCGCTGCATTGCTGATGTCGCTGCTGTCAGCCAGCTGGGAGCGGTTGCTCAGGCGCAGGATCTTCCGCAAATGAGCGACCTCGTTCTGCAGGGTTCGGGTTGCGATGCCCTCTTCCTTGCGTGCTTCTACGTAGGCGACGATGTGCTTGACCATGATCTGCTCAGGCTCCAGCAAATGGGTGAAACCGAGCGTCCGCATCAGTCTGGTGAAGCACCGCGAGAATCGCCGACCCGACTCCTTGGTCAGGTGCGCACCGCCTGCTTTGTTCAGCTTGCGGTCAAGCTCGGCCTTCAGTCTGTTCTTCCGACTCACTTTCTACTCCTGGTCGCTGGTTAGTTCGGGTAAGAGTGGTCGCGCCGACGACTCAAGCCGCTCGTTCCCGTGGGCGGCGGCACATCCAGCCCCGGCGCGACCTCGCGTCAGGTTCAGTAACGGGCCCTGCCTGTCCCGCCCGTCGCAAACAGGCAGCGGCGCCGCAAGGCGGCCAAGAGGGCGCCCCAGAGAGGGGGAGCTGGACTTCAGATGGATTCGGCTCACGCCGCGTATAGAGGGTGTCCCGCTGGGAAACGCGGGCATCACTGTTGCGCCGGGACACGGAGGCCTTGGTCTTGGTGGCTCTACGCTGGCTTATTGGTGTGCGTCACTCTTGCGATTCGCACGGCCCAAGTCGGGCGTGGCTAGGCCGGCCGCAGCGGCGGGTCCGGCTGAAGAGAGTCGAGCGCAGGAGCTGGGTTGGCTCAACCGCAGCGCTTGGCCCCATGGGCGTGTCGCTGTGGCGGCGTCGATGGCCGCACAGCGGGCCTTGGCCTCTAATCGTTGAGGCTACGGCGTTGGTCGCGCTTGGTTGCCGGCGCGCCGGGGCAAAGCGACCGCGGGAGCTAGCCTTGCCTTATGTTTGCCGGGGCTCGCATTCGCGCGCTCCGGCCTTGTGGTGTTCAGCGCCAGCAACGCCGGCGCCATTCTCATGTGTGCTCCATCAACGCCGAAGCCGGGCGTACAACGATAGCAACGCTAGCGCTGCCAATAACCCCGATGCAACTCGCCATCCGCGATGGACCTTTCTGGGCCCTTCTGGCGCGTCCTGGATCGATCGTGAGCCGGCTTCCTCGGGCACCATTGCGCGGAACGGCGGGTCTCCGTGGTGCGATCTAAGACTGGGGTGAGGCAAGCTGGCAGCGCCACCCTCGACAGACAATTGCCTCCAGAAAGTGCGTCCCGTGCAACCCATCCGCTTCGACCCTTTCGATACCCAGAAGGTGGGACTACTGACACCTTGTCGGGTGCGCGGGCCCGCTCGTCTAGGCATATGATCTTCAGTCCTCTTCTGATGATCGATCTGCCAGATCGGACGATGCCTGCGCACCGATTACCTTGAGCGTCGCTCGGCGCTCAAGGCGATCCAGCTCTACAGACAACCTTGCGTCCTGATGCGTTGCCAGAGCTCTGATCAGTCGCCTGATCAGGCCCCGGTGCCCACCTTCGATGAGGGCAAGCTCGGGCGTTTGAGGCGACCTCGGCATGTTCGCTGTCCCAACCTTGGATGGTGCATGTTCATGGCTGCTGGGAGGCATACCCCCCTTCCTGTCCCGGGCGGACTTCCCGATATCTGCCCAAAAGCCGGGGGTATTCGGTAAATGGAGCGCACATCGAGGCATCAGTATGGGTTCCGCGGCGCCACCAAGGTTCGGGCAGCGTCGCCTCAACCTAACCCAACCAAGGAGCAACCATGTCCGACGTTTCCGCGCAGTTTGTTCGTCTACAGTACGTTATCGAACGTGTAGGCCTTTCGAAGAATACGATTCGCCGGCTTGAAATGGCCGGCAAGTTCCCTCGCCGCAGGAGCCTCTCGCCTCGCTCCGTGGCCTGGCTGTCGAGTGAGATCGAGGCCTGGATCGATGCACACCGGTAATCATTTGGCCCATTGAGCTGGGGTCTCTCAGAGGCTCGCCGCGTCCTTGCGGCGGGCCTCGCTTTCTTTGACGGCACTGTGCTCATCCGCGGCTTCAAGCAGCCAGTCTGTCGCATAAGTCAGAGACATCTCGAAGCTCAAATGTGGCGACTCGGCGACCACGCGGCCGCCTGCGCCAATGTAAGTAGATGATCGGTCGCCTACGAACGGCTCAAGACTGCGCTCAAGACGGTAACGCTCAGCCAATGCGGTGTTCACCGATCGCCAGCGCTCCTTAGGCAAGGTTAGGACGACACCCTCAAGGCGGCCTCCACGCGAGAAAAGGAACTTCACCTGTTGCAACCCCTCCAGTCCGAAGGCACCGGTGCAGTTCAGCAATGGGCCCCGTGCCACTGCACTGGTGCCCTCGTCGCAGGTGGCACCGACCTCGCGAATATGCGATCGCACGTCCTGAATGGCTGAGCCGAGCTCGATGCCAAGCGGACGAAGGCCAGCCTCAAACGCCTCAGAGGGAGCGTAGCTCGCGAAGGAAAGGCAAAAGCCCAGGACCTGCAGCGGCAGGCGGAGAACCCGGAACTGAGCGAGTAGGGGCTTGCGGAACCGACGGCGTGGATTCATGGCTGTGCTCCTGGCTGGGGAGCTCCACGATCAAGCCGTTTTGCGAAGGTGCAAGTTGCGTCAGAGATCTGCGCGCCGGTCTGCTCTGGCCCTGCTGGCTTTTTGGCGGGATGGCTGGCGCTTCAGGCGGTCGAGGTGATCAGCCCACGCCTGCATCATCTGCTCGCGTTCCTTAAGGTACTTGGCCCCGTTATAGATGCCTCGTACCGAGTTCGGGTCCGCATGCGACAACTGCGCTTCGATTGCGTCGGCTGACCAGCGCCTGCTCTCGTTCAACATAGTGGATGCCGTGTGCCTGAAGCCGTGGGGTGTAATGATTGAGGAGTCATATCCGAGACGGCGCAGGGCGGCACTGAAGGTTCCGTCGGACATCGGTCGATCGCGGCTGCGTTCGCTCGGGAAGACGAACTCGCTGTATCCCTTGGTGTAGGGCGCAAGACCATGCAGCACATCCACCGCCTGCTTCGGAAGGGGCACGACGAAATCAGCAACCCGGTTGGACTGTTTGGTGCGTTTGCGCAGCTTCTGGCGCTCCGGCGGGATGCGCCAAAGGCGTGCATCTAGGTCCAGTTCGGCCCAGCGCATGCCGCGCAGTTCGCCCGGTCGGCAAAACAGCATGGGCAGTAGCTGGAGCGCGGCACGGGTGATGTTCGAGCCTTCGTAGACCTCAAGGTCGGCGATTAGTCTGCCTAGCAGCTGCGGGTCACGGATGGATGCGTACTTGTGTGAGACCGGGACCGCGGTTGCGCCGACCAAGTCTGCCGCGGGGTTGCGTTCGGCTCTTCCGGTTTGGATAGCATGCCGAAAGATCTGTGCCAGGTACTGGCGAATTCTTCGGGCCGTGTCGAGCGCTCCCCGACGCTCGACGGTTTGGAGCGTGGAGAGGAGTGCCGGCGTAGTGATGCTCTGGATGGGAAGCGCCCCCAAGACCGGAAACACGTTCTTCTCAAGTCGGATCAGCACCTTCTCCGCGTGGCTACTCGCCCATCCGCTCGTTTGCTTCTGATGCCACTCGCGGCCGATGGCCTCCAGTGTATTTGACGCCGAAGTCGTGGCTTCGATCTGGCGGATGCGTCGAGCAACCGCTGGATCGATGGATGCGCGCAGCTGCTGCCGAGCTTGTTCGCGTAGTTCACGCGCTTCGGCCAAGGTGACCGAGGGATAGGGCCCCAACGAGAGCAACTTTTCCTTGCCTGCAAAGCGGTACTTGAAGCGCCAGTGCTTGGTTCCCGTTGGGCTGATCAACAGGAACAGCCCCCCGCCATCGAAAAGTTTGTGGGGCTTTCCCGCCGGATCACCCTTTGCGGAGCGGCAGCGCAGGTCGCTGAGTGGGGGTACCTTGGCAGGCATGTCGGGGTCTCTTGGGGGTACTGTCCCTTTTGTACCCCTGCCACACCCCCATCGCTACCCCCGCCAGAGTGGAACTTCTTGGGACGACCTGGCACCTTTCGGGCAACAAAAAACCGCGCAAGTGCGCGGTTTTAAAGGTGTTTTGGTTTTTTCTGGCACTTCTTGGCATGCATATATGGTGGCTATGGGTGGACTCGAACCACCGACCCCAGCATTATGAGTGCTGTGCTCTAACCGGCTGAGCTACATAGCCACAGGCCTCGGGGCGCTCACAGCGCTCCCGGGGGCCGCGCATTTTGCGCGCGCACTCGCACCCGGTCAAGCGCAAGGCATCGCACCGCAGTGTCGCTGGTCAGATGCGGCGCCGGCCGTGTTCGTGGTCTGCGCTGTGAGTGCGCGTGTTGTGGCGCTTCCGGCCGCTGTGGCACAGTCCCTGCCATCTTGAGTTTGGAGTTCCGTCCCGTGATCGATCCGGACGGTTACCGCCCGAACGTCGGCATCATCCTGATGCACTCCACCGGCCAGGTGCTCTGGGCGCGGCGGGTGACGCGGGATGGCTGGCAGTTCCCGCAAGGCGGCATGAACAGTGACGAGACCCCAGAGGAGGCGATGTACCGCGAGCTGGACGAGGAAGTCGGTCTGAAGCCGCATCACGTCGAGCTGCTCGGTGCAACGCCCGGCTGGCTGCGCTATCGCCTGCCGCGGCGCTGCGTACGCCCGGGCAAGCGCCCCCTGTGCATCGGCCAGAAGCAGGTCTGGTTTCTGCTGCGCCTGACCGGCGCCGAGGAGGCGGTGCGCCTCGACGCGCATGAGCGGCCCGAGTTCGACAGCTGGCGCTGGGTCGATTTCTGGTATCCGCTGGAGCACGTCGTCAGTTTCAAGCGGCGCGTCTACGCTCAAGCGCTCAAGCACCTCGCGCCCTATGCGGAACGTGCCAGCGGCAGTCGCATACTTGAGCTCGCACCGCCGACGCTGGAAGCCGACGTGGCGGTCCCCAGGCGCGAGCGGCGGGCAGCGGCGCGCGAGGCGGCGGGCGGCGCTGGCTGAACCCGGGATCACCGCCATTGGTCGCGAGCGCGAGTCTAGTTGACACTCATTCGCATTCGCGCTTGAATGCAGCCCATCGACTCTGATCGGCTGCCCGCCATGTACGTCTGCCTCTGCCACGGGATCACCGACAAGACCATTCGTGAAGCCGCCGAACGCGGCGTCGAAGGGCTGGACGGGCTGGCTGCGGCCACCGGCTGCGGCAGCAGCTGCGGGTGTTGTAGGGAACTGGCCGTGCAGATCCTCGAGGAAACCAGGGCGCTCGCCCTGCCCATGGTCGCCTGAGCCTCCGGCAACGAAACGGTGGGTCGACGGCGGGAACGTCCTCCGTCTCCAACGCAGCTGCGAGCCCTAGCAGGGCCTCGCTCTCTCACCGCCGGCACCCGGCCAATGGCCGGGTCTGAGAATGCTTCCGATTGGAGTTTCGTCACCGCCGCTCGCGCGCGGCTACAGTGGTGCGTCCATCGAACTGCAGCAGGAGACGCCCCATGAAAGGCGATGCCAAGGTCATCGAGCATCTCAATCGCGCCCTCTACAACGAGCTGACCGCGATCAACCAGTATTTCCTGCATGCCCGCATGTTCCAGAACTGGGGCCTGAAGGAGCTCGGCGAGCACGAGTACCGCGAGTCGATCGACGAGATGAAGCACGCCGACAAGCTGATCGAGCGCATCCTGTTCCTGGAGGGCCTGCCGAACCTGCAGCAGCTGGGCAAGCTGCTGATCGGGGAGACGCCGAAGGAAGCGCTGGAATGCGACCTCAAGCTGGAGCAGGCGGCGCTGCCGGTGTTGAAGGCCGGCATCAGCCACTGCGAGCAGGCCGGTGACTACGTTTCCCGCGACCTGCTCACCGACATCCTCGAATCGGAAGAGGAACACGTCGACTGGCTGGAAACCCAGCTCGCCCTGATCGAGCGGATCGGCGAGGCCAACTACCTGCAGACCAAGCTCGGCAGCAGCTGAGCTGAGCCGCACCGCGCTGATCCTGGAAGGCCCGCCGCGTGCGGGCCTTCCGTTTTCCCTGGGCAGGCGCGGCCAGAGGCGGCCGCAGTAGGCGGATGGTTCTGCAGGCTCTCAAGACCCAGAACGCTTGCGACCCCATGGATCGTCGCCCCCGCGTCGGCGGGGGCCCAGTGTCGCTTGCCGCAGTCGCACGGGTCCTCGATCAGCGCCCCCGCCATCGCGAGGGCAGGCTCTTCGCGGGGATGACGAAGCGTGGTTTCTTCGGGAACACCTGGCCCGCCGCGCGGGGCTGGGAGGCTCTCAGGACAGCAGGGTGCGCAGAGCACTCTCCACGCGCAGGAACTCGGCCACCAGACGCGCCACCAGCAGCTGCGGCTGGGCCAGCGTGCCGGCACGGCCACCGTGCTCGATCTGACGGGCAAGCTCGGACATGTCGAGGGCACCCAGGTTGGCGCTGGTCGACTTCAGGGAGTGCGCCGAAGCCACCAGGGTCGGGGTATCGCCGGTCTCGGCGGCCGCCTGCAGGCGCTCCAGCGTGCGCGGCGTGTCCTCCAGGAACACCCGGATCAGGGACAGGAACTCCCCGCCCATCACCTCGCGCAGATCCTCGACCACATCGCTGGCCAGCGCTGGACCGCTGGCGGTGCTGAAGCTCTGGGCCGCGGGGGCGGCCGTCATCGGCGCCGCCGCTGGGCGCGCCGGGGCCGCCGTCGCTGCAGGCGTGGGCCGTGTCGCCGCCGACTGCCGGGTGAAAGGCTCGGCGCTGCGCGCCTGCGCGGCCCCAACCGGGGCGGCTGCAGCGACCGGCGCCACTGCATCGCGATAGGGCGAGCGCGCCAGCCAGTTCGCCAGGATGGCGTTGAGCTTGCTGCGATCCAGCGGCTTGGTGAGGTAGTCATCCATGCCCGCTTCCAGGCACTTCTCGCGATCACCGATCATCGCGTTCGCGGTCATGGCGATGATCGGCAGCCGCGGCAGCCCGGCCTCGGCTTCGATCCGGCGGCGGCGCCGGGCGGCGGTGTAGCCGTCCATCACCGGCATCTGACAGTCCATCAGGACCAGCGCATAGCGCCCCTGCTTGAGGCGATCGAGCGCTTCCTGCCCGTTCTCGGCGGTGTCCACCTCGAGGCCGGCGAGGCTCAGGATGCGGCTCGCGACCTGGCGGTTGACCGGGTTGTCCTCGACCAGCAGGGCGCGACCACTGAGGGCGCCGCTCGCGGCCGGCGCGGCGCCAGTCGGGGCCGCCGCGGTGATTCGCGCCGGCGCCACCGGGGCTTCGAACGACTCCGGCGGAAATACGGCGGTGCCGCGCATGACCGGCACGGGGGCAGGTGCCGCCATGGCGACGCGCGGTGCCGGCGGCTGGGTGTCGATCTGCACGTCGGCGGCGGTGCTGACGGGCAGGCTGGCAACCACTTCGCCTTCCATGATCTTGGCCAGCTGACGGCGCATCTCGGGCTCGGGCAGGGCGCGCGCCAGGGGCAGCGAGCGACCGCCTTCGGCGAGATCGGCAGGGGCCGGCTCATCGCCCTTGAGATAGACGATCTGCAGCTTGGCCAGCGCGTCCTCGCGCAGGATGCTGCGATGCAGGCCGACCGCCGTGGTGCGCACGCTGCCCAGGTCCACCAGCAGCAGGTGGAAGGCCCAGTTGCCGGCCCGCTGGGCGGCGGCGCGCAGCTTGAACAGGGCGTCCTGGGCACCGCTGGCATGCACCAGGGTGACCCCCCAGTTCGAGGCGGCCAGGGCGAGCTTGCGCTGCAGGACGGCATCGGCGGTGACCAGCAGGACCCGCGAACCGCCGAGTTCTCGGCGCTCGATCTCCATGTCGCCAACGGCTTTCAGCATCGGCAGCTGGAACCAGAAGGTCGAGCCGCGGCCCGGGGTGCTGTCGACCCCGATCTGCCCTCCCATCAGGTCGACGATGCGCTTGCAGATCACGAGGCCGAGGCCGGTGCCGCCGAAGGTGCGGGTGGTGCTGGCGTCCGCCTGCGAGAACGGTTTGAACAGGCGCGCCGCCGCCTCCGGCGCGATGCCGACGCCGGTATCGGTGACCTCGAAGCGCAGCTCGTGGTGGGTGCGCGTTTCACCGCGCCGGCTGACCATCACCGACACGCTGCCGCGATCGGTGAACTTGATGGCGTTGCTGAGCAGGTTGGTGAGGATCTGCCGCATGCGCACCGGATCGCCGCGCATCGCCAGCCGCACCGCCGGGTCGATCTGCATGGACAAGCGCAGGCCCTTGGCCTCGGCCGGCGTGTCCATCAGCCGCATCACCCCGTCGAGCACCTCGCGCAGGTTGATGCCGACGGTTTCCAGCTCGAGCATGTTCGCTTCGAGCTTGGAGTAGTCGAGGATGTCGTCGACGATGCGCAGCAGCTGCTGCGCGGACTGCAGGGCGGTATTGAGGTACTCGCGCTGGTCATCGCCGAGCCGCGTCGACAGCAGGATGTCGAGCAGCGGGATGATGCCGTTCAGCGGGGTGCGGATCTCGTGGCTCATGGTGGCGAGGAACTCGCCCTTGGCCATGGTCGCCGCCTCGGCGGCATGCTTGGCCTCGGAGAGCTCGCGCTCCAGCTTGCGCGCCTGCGCGAGCTCGTCCTTGACCCGCGCCAGCTCACCGGGATCGACGTGCAGCGAGGGCTCGCGACGGACGCTGCCGGCTGTCGACGCTGACGGCACAGCTGCACCGAACAGACCGCCGGCCGCGGCGGCCAGGCCACCCGCCGCGGCGAGCACGGCTCCAATCAACGGTGACAGCCCCAGCGGCAGCAGCAGCAGTGCGCCGCCCGCGGCTGCCGCAAGGCCGCCGCCGACGGTCAGGCCACGCAGGATGGAGGGCGACACGCTCAGAGCACCGCCGCCTGGAAGTCGAACTCCAACTCACGTGCAGCCTGCTGCACGAGGTTGCCCTGGATGTAGTCGATGCCGCTCATCCACAGGGTCGCGGCCGCCTGCGCGTCTTCCACGCGCTGGCCGATCACCTGCAGGCCATGCCGATGGCCGCGATCGACGAGGGCACGCAGCTCATCGCGCAGGGCCGGGGTCTGCGCCGCCGCCAGGTACTTCGGCGCGATCTTGACGAAGGACAGCGGCAGACGCTTCAGCAGGGCCTCGGCCGACTGTTCGCCGTCGAAACGGCTCAGGCAGAACTGCACGCCCAGCGGCATCAGCTCGCGGCAGAAGGCATCGACCGCGTCGACGCGGGCCTCGACGTCTTCCAGCGGCAGCTCGAGCACCAGCGACTCGCCCGGAACCTGGCGCGCGGCCAGCTGGGCGCGGATCCATTCCGACTGGCCCGGCGCCAGCAGGCTGCCGGTCGACTGGCTGACGAACAGGCGCACCGGTCGCGAGCTGCTGCGGCGCTGGTCGATCATGCGGATCGCCTGGGTCAGCACCCAGCGATCGACTTCGAGGATCAGGTCCGCACTTTCGGCGAGCGGCACGATCGCGGCCGCGGGATGCAGGCGCCCGTGATCGTCGCGCAGCCGCAGCAGGCTCTGGTACTGGGCGTCGTCACCGCCCTGCAGGGCCACGATCGGCTGGTACAGCAGCTCGAAGCCATCGGTGTCGATGGCGTTGCGGATCAGGCTGAGCAGGGCGCTGGTCTGGGCCTCGGCCGGGCGCTGCGCGGGCGCGAACCGATGCACGCCGCGATCGCCGCTGCGCGCTTCGCGCGAGGCGCGCTCGGCGGCGTTGAGCATGGCGCCGGCGTCGGCGAAGTTGTGCCGGAACGAGGCCACGCCAACCACCGCACGCAGACGCAGGGGCTTGCCCTCGGCCTTGAAGGGATGGGTGATCAGACCATTGCGCAGGTCCAGCGCGAGCCGCTCGAGCGCAGCCTCGTCGCGCTCGTGCGAGTACACGACATAGCAACCGTCGCTGTAGCGGCAGGCCAGCTCACCCTCGGCAATGCCCTGGCTGATCTGGCTGCCGACTTCGGTCAGCAGCTGTTCGAGGGTGGTCAGCCCATAGCGCTCGCGCAGCTGCGCCACACCCTCGATCTCCAGGAACAGCAGGCCGCCGGCCTGGCTGCGGACGTTGTCCGAAGCCAGCGTCTCCGCCAGCCGGTCGAGCATGTAGCCGCGCCGGTGCAGACCCGTCGCCGGATCGCGCGGATCGCGCAGCTGGGCGCGTTCCTGCACGGCGCGGGCGCGGCGCACGCGGTTGTTGACCGCGGCGATCAGATGCTTGGGACGGATCGGCTTGGAAAGGAAATCATCGCCACCGGCCGAGAGCGCCTCGAAATGCTTGTCCTGGTCGCTCTCGCCCGACAGGAACACGATCGGGGTGTGCAGGAACTCCTCGCGCTCGCGGATCAGGGCGGTCAGCTCGGTGCCGTCGCAGTGCGGCATGTAGAGGTCCATCAGCACGAGGTCGGGGCGGAATTCCTCCATCGCCTGCAGCACATCGAAGGCCTCGTGCACCGAGCGCACCTCCATGCCGGCATTGCGCAGGATCGACTCGGCGAACAGCGCCTGCGAGCGGTCGTCCTCGACCACCAGGATGCGGTAGGTGGCCTCGCCCGCGGAAACCAGCAGCTCGGCCAGCTTGGCCATCACCGTTTCGGCGCCATCGGGGCGCACCAGCAGGGCGTCGGCGCCGGCGCGACGCGCGACCAGGCGCGCCGGGATGCTGTCCTCGTTCGAGATCACCAGCATCGGCAAGCGGGTACCGGTGCGCTCGCGGGTCGCGCGCAGCACCGCACCCACGCCCTCGATGTCGTTCATGTACGCGGCATCGACGATGACCAGGTCCGGCGCCAGCGCGTTGAGGATTTCCTTGAGCTCCGACGGGGCTTCCAGCAGTTCGAGCTCGTAGCCCTGCGCTTCGAGGCGCTGGTCCAGCTCGCAGGCGAGTTCGCCGCCGTCGGTGAGGTGATAGATGCGACGCCCACCGCCCGGACGCGGCGTCGGAGTGGCGCTGCGTGCCGGCGCAGCCTCGGCAGCGCGCACCGCCGACAGCGGAGCCGAGGGCCGCGCAGCGGCCTCGGTGTCCGCGGTCTTGGGGGTGACCGTGGTGACGGCTGGAACCAGCGCTTCGGCCGCGGGCGGCGCATCGCCCGTCCAGCGCCGCCAATAGTTTGGCGGTGGCGTTTCCGCATGCAGATCGCGCGGCTGCACCGGGATCACCGGTTCCGCCTCCGGCTCGGGCACGCGCGCCGGCTCGTCGGCCTCGCTGGCCTCCGCCCCGCCGTGCAGCGCCAGACTCTCCAGCAGGGCAAGCAGGTGGCCGTTGCCGGCCTCATCCGGCAGGCCTCCGGTGTCGGCGAGCTCACCCAGCAGGGTCTCCAGCATCAGCAGCTGCTCGCTGGCCTCCAGGGCGCCGTAGCGACCGCTGGCGCCGGCCAGGCGCTGCACATCCTCGTGCAGCAGGGTGAGACCATTGATGTCCCAGCCCTCTTCGCAGAAGCGACGGGCGCGCCGGCACAGCGCTTCGATCCGCTTGGGCAGATGGCGCAGGAAGGCGAGTCTCAGTTCAGTCCGCTGCTGGCTTTCGTCCTGCGCGTACATGGCTTTCCAAGGCTGCGGTCGGGGTACGGGCGCGCCGGAGACGCCTTTGTCCCGGGATGCTCCCGAACTATACCCACACGGGCAGCGCGCGGGCAGTTGCGGCGGGATGCAGGTTCCATGCTACCGGCCTGCAGCCAGACGTCGTTCCGCCCTGCAGCCCTGCCAGGCCCGGCTCGGTGCCCGGCCGCGGGATTCGCAGCCCGCGGGCTCATCCACGTCCCAGCAGTGCGCCCACCCCGCGCCCCAGCCCCCGCAGCAGCCAGAGCAGCAGCAGGAAGCCGAGCAGGCTGAGCACGACCAGGGCCAGCAGGGTCAGCCACGGATAGTGGACCAGCCACAGCAAGGCGCCGACCGCGAGCGAGTCCTCGGCCAGCGAGGCGGTCCAGTTGCTCAGCGGCTCGGGCGAGGTGTTGATCAGGGCGCGACCGCCGCTCTTGAGCCCATGGCTGAGCAGGGCCGCGCCACCGCCGGCCAGCAGGCCGGCGAGGCTCAGGGACTCATCGGGCGCAGCCAGGGTCGCGCCGGCCAGCCAGGCGCCCACCGGCACGCGCAGCACGGTGCTCAGCAGGTCCCAGACCGAATCCACGCCGGGAATCTTGTCCGCGCTGAACTCGACCACGGTCAGCACGCCGCTGACACCGAGCACCCAGGGACTGCTGCAGACCTGCAGGCCCGGCGGCAGCTCGACGCTGCCGAGCAGACCGGCAAGACCGATCGCGAACACGGTCAGATGCACCCGCAGCCCGCTGAGCCAGGCCAGCGCCAGTGCCAGCGCGAACAGGTGTGCGGTCTCCATGGCGGTGCCCTCGTGGACGTGGAAAGCGGACGGCGGTGGACCGGATGGCCATCGGCACCTGCAGCCCTCCGCCAGGGCGCAGTGTGCAGCAGGCCCCCGCAGGGTCAATAATCGCGGGCTTTCCCCACGGGTCCGCCCATGAGCTCCGACAGTCCTTTCGTCATCGTTCCGCGCGCGGCCTCGACCCGGCGCCGGCGCTGGCCGCTGCTTGGCCTGCTCTGGCTGCTCTCGCTGGCCGCGGTCGGCTGGGGCGTGGATCACTGGCGACAGCGGGCCGCCAGCGGCGCCGAGGCGTCGCCTGAAGAGCTTCGGCAGATGGTCGGCGACCTGCAGGGCCGTCTCGACAACCTGCGCCAGCGCAACGTGATCCTGAAGCGCTCGGACGACATCAGCCGCGAAGCCAACCAGCAGCTGCAGCGCGACATCGCCGACCGCGACGAGCGCATCGCCTCGCTGGAGGCCGATGTCGCCTTCTACGAACGCCTGGTGGGCGGCAGTGCGCAGCGCCAGGGCCTGTCGATCCACAGCCTGGGGCTGCAGGCCGAGCCGAGTGGTGCCTGGCTGTTCCGCCTCACGCTGACCCAGAACGTCAAGAAAACCCAGCTCTCGCGGGGCCAGGCGCGCCTCGCCATCGAGGGCGTGCAGGACGGTCGGATGCGCGAACTGGGCTGGGCCGACCTGACCCAGAACGACGCGCCCGGCCTCGAATTCGCCTTCAAGTACTTCCAGCAGGTCGAGGGCAATGTAATGTTGCCTGCCGGTTTTACGCCGCACCGGATCAAGGTGTCGGTGGACGGCGAGGCAGGACGCGCCGAGCGCAGCTTCGCCTGGACCGACGTCATCGCCGGCGTGGCCCAGCCCGAAGCCAGCGAGTAGCGTCCGGGCGCGCGGCGCTCGGGCCGCACGTCAACCCGGAACGCTGCGCGGAAACGCATCGTGCCACCACTTTCAGGAGACCCCCACAGATGTTCGGCAGCGACAAACACAAGTCCGCACGCCCCAGCAGCACCGGCGTTGAAACCCTGATCGGCCCGCGCGTAGTCATTCGCGGTGACGTCCACTTCAGCGGCGGGCTGTACATCGAAGGCAGGATCGAAGGCGCGGTGATCGCCGACGAGTCCGACCCGAACGCGCTGGTCACCCTGTCCGAGCGCGGCAGTATTGAGGGCGAGGTGCGCGCGCCGCACGTCGTGGTCAACGGCCAGCTGCACGGCGACATCCACTCCAGCCAGCGGATCGAGCTGGCGGCAGCGGCGCGGGTCGAGGGCAATGTGCATTACCACACCGTCGAGATGCAGGCCGGCTCGATGCTGACCGGGCGGCTGATCCACCAGAACGCCGAGCCCAAGCGCCTCAGCGGTCCCGAAGGCAGCGACTGAAGCGCAGTGACACGTTCAGCCGGCGCCGACATCCCGCGGCCGCGACTCGCTTAGGCTTGTGCTGCCGCTACGCCGGCTCCATCTCTTTCATCCAAGCCATGCGACAGGCCGTCATGTCCAGCGCCCCCAGCTACCAGTCCATCGAAGCCCCGATCCTGTTCACCGACTCGGCCGCCACCAAGGTGCGCGCGCTGATCGAGGACGAAGGCAATCCTGCGCTCAAGCTGCGCGTCTACATCAGCGGCGGCGGCTGTTCGGGCTTCCAGTATGGCTTCGAGTTCGACGAGAACCAGGCCGAGGATGACCTCGCGGTGGAGCGCGGCGGCGTCACCCTGCTGGTCGACCCCTTGAGCCTGCAGTACCTGATGGGCGCCGAAGTGGACTACAGCGAGAGCCTGTCGGGCGCGCAGTTCGTCATCCGCAACCCCAACGCCAAGACCACCTGCGGCTGCGGCTCCTCGTTCTCGGCCTGAGCGTCGGTCACGCCGCCCCATGCACCTGCCGCCCGAGCGCAGCCAGCGCAATCTGTTCACCGCGCTGGCGCTGGATCGTCTCGGCGAACGCCGCGAGGATCCCGCGTGGCTGGCTGCCGCTTGGTCGCGCAGTCGCGTGTTCTGCGTCGACTTCGAGGGCCGCGCCCTGCTTGAGCAGGAGCGCCTGCTGCACTGGCCTTCGTCCCGCTTCGGCGAGGCGATGCCGGTCGATGCAAGCTTCCTCGGCCTCGAAGGGCAGACCCCCTGGTTCGCGCTGCCGGCCCAGGTCGGCGCCGACATCGACGTGCCGGATGCCAGCCAGTGGCAGGGCCTGCGCGAGGCCGCCGCCCAGCTCTCGGTCTTTGAAAGCGGCCTGTTCGCCTATGCCAAGGCGCTGCTGCTGTGGCAGACCCGCGCCCGCTTTTGTGGCGCCTGCGGCCAGCCGACCCTGCTGCGGCGCGCCGGCCACAGCGCGCGCTGCACGTCCGCGGACTGCGGCCTCGAAGTGTTCCCGCGCCTCGATGCCGCGATCATCGTGCTGGTCGAGCACGAGGGCCGCTGCCTGCTCGGCCGCCAGGCCGGCTGGCCGGCCAAGCGCTACTCGACCCTGGCCGGCTTCGTCGAGCCCGGCGAGTCGCTGGAAGACGCGCTGCGGCGCGAGGTGCTGGAGGAGGCCGGCGTGGTGGTGGCGCACTGCCGGTACCACAGCTCGCAGCCCTGGCCCTTCCCGGCCTCGTTGATGCTCGGCTTCATCGCCCAGGCATCCAGCGCGCAGATCGCCATCGGCGAGGAGCTGGAGGACGCGCGCTGGTTCGAGCCCGAAGCCCTGATCGCGGCGATCGAACAGCGCGAGTTGCGCCTGCCGCCGCCGATCTCGGTGTCGCGCCGGTTGATCGAGGATTGGCTTGAATCTCGCGGCTGGCCGCTGCCGGCACACCTGGCCCAGCGCTGAGAAGCCTCGGCCATCGCGAAGTCCGCTCGCGCCTCAGCGGCGGATCTTCTCCAGGATGCCTTCGAGCTCGTCGAGGCTGAAGTACTGCACCACCAGCTTGCCGCGGCCGCCGCGGCCGTGCTGTACGGCGACCTTGGCGGACAGCAGCTCGCCGAGTTCGCGCTCCAGGTTCTGGATGTCCGGGTCGGGCTTCTTCGGCATCGGCGCCGGCTGGCTCTCGCCGCGCTGGATCGCCTGCACGCGGCGCTCGATCTCGCGCACCGACCACTGCTCCTCGGCGGCCTGGCGCGCCAGCGCCTCGGCCTTGTCCGCCGGCAGGGTCAGCAGCGCGCGCGCGTGGCCCATCTCGATGCGCCGCGCTTCGACCAGCTTGCGGATCGGTTCGGGCAACTCCAGCAGGCGCAGCAGATTGCTGACCGCCGCGCGCGAGCGACCCACGGCTTCCGCGGTCTGCTGGTGGGTCAGCTGGAACTCGTCGATCAGGCGCTGCAGGGCCAGCGCCTCTTCGAGTGGATTCAGGTCCTCGCGCTGGATGTTCTCGATCAGCGCCATCGCCAGGGCGGCGTGGTCGTCGCTCTCGCGCACCACGCAGGGCACCTCGCGCAGCTCGGCGAGCTGGGCGGCGCGCCAGCGGCGCTCGCCGGCAATGATCTCGTAGCGGTCGCGGGCGATCGGCCGCACGATGATCGGCTGGATCAGGCCCTGCGCGCGGATCGAGTCCGCGAGCTCCTGCAGGCGCTCGCGGTCCATGTGGCTGCGCGGCTGGTACTTTCCGGGCTGCAGGGATTCGATCGGCAGCTCGCGCAGGCGCTCCGGTTCGCTGCTTGCGCGGTCGTTGCCGCCGCCCAGCAGGGCGTCCAGGCCGCGGCCGAGGCCGCGCTTCTTGGCACTCATGTCAGGCCTTGGTCAATGGTGTTCGGTAAGTGCCGCGGGATGCTTCTCGCGGCGGATCATCTCGCCGGCAAGGCCGAGGTAGGCGATGCTGCCGCGGGAGCTGCGGTCGTAGCTGATGATGCTTTGGCCGTGGCTGGGCGCCTCGGCCACGCGCACGTTGCGCGGGATCATGGTGCGGAACACCTTGTCGCCGAAGTGCTGGGTCAGCTGGGCGGACACATCATTGGCGAGGTTGTTGCGGACGTCGTACATGGTCCGCAGGATGCCCTCGACCTCCAGCTGCGGGTTCAGTCGCGTCTTCACCGCGCGGATCGTGTCCATCAGCGCCGACAGACCTTCCAGCGCGAAGTATTCGCACTGCATCGGCACCAGCACGCCGTGGGCGGCGGTCAGCGCGTTCAAGGTGAGGAGGTTCAGCGAAGGCGGACAGTCGATCAGGATGTACTGGTAGCGGTCGGCGACCTGGGCCAGGCACTCCTTCAGGCGCTGCTCGCGCGCCATGGCGTCCATCAGCTTCACTTCGGCCGCGGTCAGGTCGGTGTTGCCGGGCAGCACGTCGAAGCCGCCGGAGGAGCCGACGATGGCGTCGGCGATCGGCACTTCCTCAAGCAGCACGTCACAGCCAGTGTGCGCGACCTCGTTCTTCTCGACGCCGCTGGCCATGGTGGCATTGCCCTGCGGGTCCATGTCGACCAGGAGAACGCGCTTGCGCGCCTCGGCCAGCGCCGCCGCAAGGTTGACCGCAGTCGTGGTCTTGCCGACGCCACCCTTCTGGTTGGCGATTGCGATGATCCGGGCCATCTCGACTCCGTGCTGTGCTGCCGTGCCGTCCGCCTGCGCCATCGTCGCAGGATGCGTGCCGTCGCCGCTCATGCCGTCTCCCGCTTCAGCACCAGCAGGTGGCGTTCGCCCTCGACCTCGGGCACCTCCAGCCGACGCGAGCGCTCCAGCACCCAGCCCGTCGGCAGCACCGCCAGCTCGTCCGCAGGCCACTGGCCCTTCATGGCCAGAAGGCGGCCATCCGGCTTCAGAAGGTGCCCGCCGAAGGCGATGAGCTGGGCAAGACTACCCAAGGCGCGGGCCGAGAGACAGTCGTAGCGTCCGGGTTCATCGACCTGCTCGGCGCGACAGTCGAACACGCGGACGTTGGCAAGCTTCAGCTGGCGAACGACTTCGCGCAGGAAGCGCGCCTTCTTGCCGACCGGCTCGACCAGGCTCACCGCAAGCTGCGGGCGCACGATGGCCAGCGGAATCCCGGGCAGGCCGGCACCGCTGCCGATGTCGATCAAGTCGCCCTCGGGGACGTCGGCCAGGATGCTCAGCGAATCCAACAGGTGCAGCCCCAGCATCTGCTGCGGATCGCGTACTGCGGTGAGGTTGTAGGCGCCATTCCATTTCTGCAGAAGGGCGAGATAGGCGAGCAGGCTGGGCACGAGCGCCTCGTCCAGCCCGAACGCCCGCAGGCCGTCGCGCAGTCGCGGAGCGAGCTCGGAGATCGGGCCGGGCAGGTCGGGGAAAGAGCTCAAGAGAGAATGCGCGCCGCCAAAGGGGGCGCAAGTATCGGCAGGGGCCTGCTGCGACGCAAATCAGTGGGCCGCCGCCGCGGCCGTGCAGCGCTCAGCCAGCCGCCGGCAGCACGCAGCGGACAACGCGCAGGCCGCGATCCGCCAGCGCCTGGTTGAGCCGCTGGCGGACGCGCTGGTCGAAGCCCGGCTCACACGCTTCCGGCGCCGACATGCCGCGCAGGGTTTCGCTGGCGGTGCGCTCGACCAGCTGGTCGATGCTTTCCAGCGCTTCGCCGGCCTGGCGGGGATCGATGATCTGGTAGTAGAGCGCGCCCTTCAGCGGGGCGTCGTGCAGGGTGACGGTGTGGCCGATCAAGCTGACGCGCTGGCCGATCCGCTCCACCAGCGGCAGCACGAAGCGCAGCCCGGGCGGCAGGGTGCGCGCATAGCGGCCAAAGCGTCGGACCGTGTAGGCACAGCCCTCGGGCACCCGCCGCAGCCCTGCCAGCACGAAGGCGAGCAGGCCGAGACTCAGCAGGACAGGGAGGGCCGGAAAGCTAATCACGTCAATGCCTTGCGCTGGATATCGCGAATCCGGATGAGAAACACGTTTCAACAGCTTACGCTGCCGTTGATTAACGGCAAATTTACTCCCGACAATTGCAACAAACAGTTAACTCACTAGCAGAAGCCGGCGCCACCGGTCACTCGACGCTCGGCCGCATTTGGTCGTGCGCTCAAACACTTGAGCAGGCTTTCGGGCCGGGTGAGCGCGTGCGCGCGCCGTTCAGCTTCCGGGTGCCATGGTGCGCGCCTTGCACCCACCGAGACGGTCATCGGAATCCCATGAATCGCCCTGCGCTCACCGATGGCCCGGCCATCATCCCGCCCGCCGCGGAGACCGCGCCGCCGCTGTTCATCGGGCTGGGCGAGGCCTGCGCCAGAGCGGCGACGCGCCGCGGCGCCCTCGGCGAGATGCTCGGCGCCCACCGCGAGTCCTTGGCCCTGCTGGAGCAGCTGGCGAGTGCGGACGAATGCGCCCTTGAGCTGTGCGGGCGCCTGCTCGGTCTCGTGCTGGACGCGGCCAACGGCGGCGACCTGCATGCCTTGATCCGGCTCCGGCGAGGACTGCGCCTGCTGGACGCGTTTCTGCATCTGCGCGCGCAGGGGCCGGTGGTGCTGGTCTCAAGACTGCGGGCCGGCGACCCCGACCTGCGCGCGCAGCTCGGCGGCGTATGGGCGGACATCGATCTCAGACCCCGGCGGGCCAGCATCAGCGCGCTGCCGCGCTATCGCCTGCGGCCCGGCCCGCTGGCACCGCGGCTTGAGCGCGCCGCCTGAGGGCGGCGAGCTCCGCTGGATCCGCAGGTGGGCCTGGGCCTGGGTCTGCGAGTCGGTCGTACAGGGCAGCGCTGCCGCGTCCGGCCTGCCGCCGTCAGCCGCGTGGCGCGTAGGCCCGCAGGAACAGATCGAGGACGCTCTCGATGTGTTCCGGGCCTTCGCAGTCGCTGCCGCAAAGCGGGCAGCCGATCAGCTGCCGCATATGCGCCTCGCCCTTGATCAGGCAGAAGAAGTGTCCGGCTGCACGGCGCGGATCCGGCACGTCGAGGCTGCCCGCGCGGCTGGCGGCGGTCAGGAAGGCTTCGCAGGCATCAAGGATGCGGCGTGGCCCTGCGGCGTAGAACAGCTCGGCCAGCTTGCCGTTGGCTTCGCCCTGGGCCGCCATCATCCGGTAGAAGCTCACCGATTCCGGCGACAGGATCAGGCTGTGGAAGCCAGTGGCAATTGCCCGCAGCTGCTCGCGCATCGTGCCGCGCCCGGGCTCGGCGCGGAACACCGATTCCGGCAGCTGCTCCTCGCACTTGGCCTTGACCGTTTCGGCGAACAGCGTGTCCTTGTCGCTGAAGTGGCTGTAGACGGTGAGCTTGGACACACCGGCCTCGGTCGCGATTGCATCCATGCTGACGCCGTCGAAACCGCGCAGCGGAAACAGGCGCTTGGCGGCATCGAGGATGGCGGCGCGCTTCTCGGGATCCTTGGGGCGGCCGGGGCCTTTGGCGGAGCGTTGGACTTGCATTGGTCTAGTCTAGCCGCACTCACAAATAAAATACTGGACTGGTCAGTATTTTAATCCTAGGCTCTGCCCGACCATCCTTGCCTTCCGATCGAGTCCTCGCCATGGACACGCCTTCGCGTCCGCGCCGCCGCGCGCACTTGCCTGGTTCCACCGCACTTCTCCTGGGCATCGGCGCACTGCTCGCCGGCTGCGGCAGCGAGCCCACCGCGCCGGACCCGGTGCGCCCCGCGATCGTCGTGCAGCCGCAGGCGGACGAGGCCGGCTTCAGCGCCTATGCCGGCGAGATACGCGCGCGCCACGAGCCGGCACTGGCCTTCCGTGTCGGAGGCAAGATCAGTCGGCGCCTGGTTGAGGTCGGTGAGCGCGTGGCTCGCGACCAGCCGCTGGCCGAGCTCGAACCCGAGGACCTGGGCCTGCAGGTCGACGCCAATCGCGCCCGGCTGGCTGCGGCCGAGTCGGATCGGGTGCTGGCCCAGTCCGAGTTCGCGCGCCAGCAGTCCCTGCGCGAACGGGGACTGGCCAGCGCCTCGGCCTTCGACGGCGCACAGGCGCGGCTGCGCGCGGCCGAATCGCAGGTGGAAGCCGCCCGCGCCCAGCTGGAAGTCGCGCGCAACCAGGCCGGCTATGCGGTGCTGCGTGCGCCCGCCGCCGGGGTGATCGCGCAACGCCTGGCCGAGGCCGGGCAGGTCGTCGCCGCCGGTCAGGCGGTGTTCGTGCTGGCCGAGGACGGCGAGCGTGAGGTCGCGATCGCGATCCCAGAGCACGCGATCGCGCAGGTCGCACTGGACCAGCCGGTGCAGATCCGCCTGTGGTCGCAGCGCGAGCGCGCACTCGGCGGCCGCATCCGCGAGCTGGCGCCGGCCGCCGACGCCGCCTCGCGCACCTACGCCGCCCGCGTCGCGATCGCTGACACCACCGAGGGCGTCGAGCTCGGCCAGAGCGCGCGGGTCTTCCTCAACGGCGTCGCGGCCGCCGAGCTGCGCCTGCCCCTCGGTGCGGTATCGGCCAGCGAAGGCAAGCCCTACGTGCTGCGCTTCGATCCCGCCAGCGGCACGGTGCAGAAACGGGCCGTGCAGGTGGGCGCCTACGGTGAGACCAGCGTCCCCGTGCTGGCTGGCGTCGGAGCGCAGGACTGGATCGTCGCCGGCGGCGTGCACCTGCTGCGCGACGGCCAGGCGATCCGCCCGGTCGATCGCGACAACCGCCCGCTCGATCTTGTCGCCGGGCAGTAAGCCGCCATGACCGGTTTCAACCTCTCCGAATGGGCCCTGCGCAACCGCAGCCTGGTCGTCTACGCCATGCTCGGGCTGGCGCTCATGGGCATCGTCTCCTACGGCCGGCTCGGCCAGAGCGAGGATCCGCCCTTCACCTTCAAGGTGATGGTGGTGCGCACCCTGTGGCCGGGCGCTTCCGCTGAAGAAGTGGCCCGCCAGATCACCGACCGGGTCGAGCGCAAGCTCATGGAGACCGGCAACTACGAGTTCATCCGCGCCTACTCGCGTCCCGGCGAATCGCTGGTGCAGTTCGTGGCCAAGGATTCGCTGCGCTCGAAGGACCTCCCCGAGCTCTGGTACCAGGTGCGCAAGAAGGTCGGCGACCTGCGCCCCAGCCTGCCGGCCGGCATCCAGGGGCCGTTCTTCAACGACGAGTTCGGCGACACCTTCGGCAACATCTACGCGCTGTCCGGCGAGGGCTTCGACTACGCCACGCTGAAGGACTACGCCGAACGGCTGGAGCTGGAGCTGGTGCGGGTGCCCGATGTCGGCAAGATCGAGCTGATCGGCCTGCAGCAGGAGCGCATCTGGATCGAGCTCAGCAACACCAAGCTGGCCGCGCTCGGCCTGCCGCTGTCGGACGTGCAGCGCGCGCTCGACGAGCAGAACGCCGTTGCCGACGCCAGCTTCTTCGAGACCCCCGGCGAGCGCATCCGTCTGCGCGTGTCCGGGCGCTTCGACGACGTCGAGGACATCCGCGGTTTCCCACTGCGCGTCGGCGATCGCGATTTCCGCATCGGCGACGTGGCCGAGGTGTTCCGCGGCTTCTCCGACCCGCCCGAGCCGCGCATGCGCTTCATGGGCGAGCACGCGATCGGCATCGCGGTGTCGATGCGCCGCGGTGGCGACATCATCCGTCTCGGCGAGCGCCTCGAAGCCGAGTTCCAGCGCCTGCAGCAGACCCTTCCCGTGGGCATGAGCCTGCGCAAGGTGTCGGACCAGCCGGCGGCGGTGCGCGCCTCGGTGCGCGAGTTCGTGCAGGTGCTGGCCGAGGCGGTGATCATCGTCCTGCTGGTGAGCTTCTTCTCGCTGGGCTTCCGCACCGGCCTGGTGGTGGCGCTGTCGATCCCGCTGGTGCTGGCCATGACCTTCGCCGGCATGCACTACTTCGGCATCGGCCTGCACAAGATCTCGCTGGGCGCGCTGGTGCTGGCGCTGGGCCTGCTGGTCGACGACGCGATCATCGCGGTCGAGATGATGGCCATCAAGATGGAGCAGGGCATGGACCGGCTGCGCGCAGCAGCCTTCGCCTGGACCTCGACCGCGTTTCCGATGCTAACTGGCACCCTGATCACCGCTGCAGGCTTCCTGCCGATCGCCACCGCGGCCTCCAGCACCGGCGAATACACGCGCTCGATCTTCGAGGTGGTGACCCTGGCGCTGGTGGTGTCGTGGATCGCCGCGGTGGTGTTCGTGCCCTATCTGGGGGACCGCCTGCTGCCCGATTTCCACAAGGACGGACAGACCCACGCACCCGATCCCTACCAGAAGCCCTTCTACCGACGCTTCCGTGGTGTCGTGGCCTGGTGCGTCGAGCGCCACTGGACGGTGATCGCGGTCACCGTGCTGGTGTTCGCCGGTTCGCTGGTCTTGTTCCGCTACGTGCCGCAGCAGTTCTTCCCGGCCTCGGCGCGGCTGGAGCTGATGGTCGACTTCAAGCTGGCCGAAGGCAGTTCGCTGGCCGCGACCGAAGCTGAAGCGCGGCGCTTCGAGGCGCTCGTAGCCGAGCGCGAGGACGTCGAGAACTACGTGGCCTACATCGGCACCGGCTCGCCGCGCTTCTACCTGCCGCTGGACCAGCAGCTGCCGCAGACCGGCTTCGCCCAGTTCGTGCTGCTGACCCGTTCGACCAGCGAGCGCGAGGCCCTGCGCAGCTGGCTGCTGGAGAACCTGCCGCAGCAATTCCCGCAGGTGCGCACCCGCATCTCGCGGCTGGAGAACGGCCCCCCGGTCGGCTATCCCGTGCAGTTCCGCGTGTCCGGGGAGCATATCGACCTGGTGCGCAGGCACGCCCACACCGTGGAAGAACGGATGCGCGCGCACCCGGCCCTGTTCAACGTGCACCTCGACTGGGAGGAGCCCAGCAAGATCGTGCGGCTGCAGATCGAGCAGGAGCGCGCGCGCGCGCTGGGCGTCAGCTCGGCCCAGCTCGCCCTGTTCCTGCAGGGCTCGCTGTCGGGCACGCCGGTCAGCACCCTGCGCGAGGACAACGAGCAGGTGCAGATCCTGCTGCGCGGCCCGGCCGAGGAGCGCGCCAGCCTGTCGATGCTGGGCAGCCTGGCGGTGCCGACCAGCCGCGGCGGCACCGTGCCGCTCAGCCAGATCGCTCGGCTGGAGTACGACTTCGAGGAAGGCATCGTCTGGCACCGCAACCGCCTGCCGACGGTCACCGTGCGCGCCGATATCATCGACGGCGTGCAGCCCGCCACCGCGGTGGCCGAGCTCGCGCCGCACATGGCCGAGCTTCGCGCCAAGCTGCCCTCGGGCTATCTGCTGGAGGCCGGCGGCTCGGTCGAGGATGCGGGCCGCGGCTCGCGCTCGATCGCCGCCGGCATGCCGCTGTTCTTCGGCGTGGTCTTCACCCTGCTGATGCTGCAGCTGCGCAGCGTCGGCAATTCGGTGATCGTGCTGCTGACCGCACCGCTGGGTCTGATCGGCGTCACCGCCTTCCTGCTGCTGCTGGACCGGCCGTTCGGCTTCGTCGCCATGCTCGGTACCATCGCCCTGGCCGGCATGATCATGCGCAACTCGGTGATCCTGGTGGACCAGATCGAGCACGACCTCGGCGAGGGCGCCTCGCCGGTCGAGGCCATCGTCGAGGCCACGGTGCGCCGCTTCCGGCCGATCGTGCTGACCGCGCTGACCGCCATCCTCGCCATGATCCCGCTGTCGCGCAGCGACTTCTTCGGGCCGATGGCGGTGGCGATCATGGGCGGCCTGCTGGTGGCCACGGCGCTGACCCTGCTGTTCCTGCCGGCCCTGTATGCGGCCTGGCACCGCACCCCGCGCGCCAGCGCGCTGGCCTGAGCCGAACCGTGCCGACGGTCACGGTGACTTTCCGCACTGCGTCGGCGACGACGGATCGGGCACGGTGCGTCATGCAAGGATGCGGGGTGCGGGCCGCCCCGCACCGCCTCTTCATTTGGCGGCGCACAAGGCCAGAGCCTACAATTCGCGGTTACGCGCCCGCGTCACGCGGGCGCCCGCATGCAGGACACCGACATGGCAGTTGATTTCGAACAGGCCCGCTTTGCGATGGTCGAGCAGCAGGTCCGCCCCTGGGAGGTGCTGGACTTCCGCGTGCTGGACGTGATCGGCGCGGTCAAGCGCGAGGACTTCGCCCCGCCGCGTCACCGCAAGCTGGCCTATGGCGACTTGGCGCTGCCGCTGGAGCACGGCGAGTTCATGCTGAAGCCGGTGATCGAGGGCCGCCTGCTGCAGGCGCTGGACCTCTCGCCCGAACACGAGGTGCTGGAGATCGGCACCGGCAGCGGCTACCTGACGGCCTGCCTGTCGCGACTTGCGCGCGCCGTCCACAGCATTGACCGGCACGGCGACTTCATCGAGCGCGCCCGCGCCCGCCTGCTGGCCGCCGGCTGCACCAATGCCAGCGTCGAGCAGGCCGATGCGCTGGCCTACCAACCGGGCCGCCAGTTCGACGCGGTGGCGGTGGGCGGCGCGGTCGCCGAGCTGCCCCAGCGCTTCCTCGACTGGGTGCGCCCGGGCGGCAAGCTGTTCGTGATCCGCGGCCAGAGCCCCGTGCAGGAAGCCGTGCTCTACACCCGCGCCGATCACGGCTGGGCGATTGAAAGCCTGTTCGAAACCGACGTCCCCTACCTCCACGGCGCCGAGCCGGTGCAGCGCTTCGCGCTGTAGCCCGCCCCTCGCGCCCCGCTCGCCAAAGGAACTGCCATGCGACTGCCCTGCCTGCGTCCCCTGAGTTTCGCCCTCGCCCTTGCTGCCGCCGGCAGCGCGGGTGCCGCCGACCTGATGCAGGCTTACGAGCTCGCACGCCAGAGCGATCCGCAGCTGGCAGCGGTCGAGGCCCAGCGCCTCGCTACCGGCGAGGGCGTGAACCAGTCCCGCTCGGCCCTGCTGCCGCAGGTCGGTGCCTCGGCGGGCTTCACCGACGGCCAAAGCAAGTCTTCACGCTTTGGTCTGACCGAAGACGCGAACGGCAACCCCTTTTTTGGCGGTGAGATCTCCCGCAGCGAATCGCGCAACCGCGACTGGTCGGTGCGCGTCGATCAGAGTTTGTACGACCACAGCAACTACACTCGGCTGCGTGCGAGTCGGGCCCGCGCGGATGCCGCCGATGCCGACTACGATGCGGCAGTTGATGGCCTGGCTCTGCGCGTGGCCCAGGCCTACTTCACCACCCTGACTGCGGTCGA
The DNA here is from genome assembly GCF_937888285.1 of uncultured Aquimonas sp. GTDB lineage: Bacteria > Pseudomonadota > Gammaproteobacteria > Xanthomonadales > Xanthomonadaceae > Aquimonas. The sequence continues at coordinate 52,248 of NZ_CALART010000029.1, read as the reverse complement.
CAGCCTTGTCTTCGCCCGCGCCGACGAGCGCGCGGTCAAGCGCCAGCTGGACCAGGCCGAGCAGCGCTTCGAGGTCGGCCTGACCGCGATCACCGACGTGCATGAGGCCCGTGCCCGCTACGACGCCTCGCGCGCCGCCGCGATCAATGCCGCCAACGCACTCGACGACGCCCGCGAAGCCCTTGCCGAGCTGACCGGTCAGTACCTGCAGAACCTGCAGGGCCTGGACGAGAACTTCCGTCCCTCGATGCCCGAGCCGGCCGATCTGGACCAGTGGGTGCAGACCGCGCTCAACGAGAACCCGGTGCTGCGCTCGCGCGCGCTGGCCGTCGACGCAGCCCAGCAGGACATCGCCAGCGCTCGTGCGGCGCACCTGCCGAGCCTGGGTCTGAGCGCAAGCCGCAGCGGCCGGCCCAGCTGGGGACAAACCGAGCTGGCCAATGGGCTGGTTCGCCCGGGCACTGCGGATTCCCTCGGCAGCTCGATCAGCCTGAGCCTGAGCATCCCCCTGTACACCGGCGGCCGCGTGCAGTCGCAGGTCCGCCAGGCGGTGTACACGCGTGATGCCAACGAAGACCGCCTGGAGCAGGAGCGCCGCGCGGTCACCCGCCAGACCCGCAACGCCTACCGCGCGGTGCTGGCCGGCATCTCCGAGATCGAGGCCCGCGCGCAGGCGCTGGTGTCCGCGCGCAGCGCACTGGAGGCCACGGAGGCCGGCTTCGAGGTCGGCACCCGCACTATCGTCGACGTGCTGCTCTCGCAGCAGGTGCTGACCAGCGCCCAGCGCGACTACTCGAACGCCCGCCACAACTTCCTGGTCAATGGCCTGGCGCTGAAGCAGGCCGCCGGCGTGATCGACGTGCAGGACATCGCCGCAGTCAACCGCCTGCTGGTGCGCGACGCCGAAGCCGCGCTGGCGGAGTTCCGCGAGGACTGATCCAAGAGGGCATTGCGGTGGTCGAATGGGGCGCCGCAGGGCGCCCCTTTCGTTTGCTGGTTCCGGTGCGCGCAGCGCAGACGCGCCCTCAGCCGGCGATGTACTGCTGCAGTTGCTCGATCTCCTGCTCCTGCTCGCGGATCACCCATTTCAGCAGGTCGCCGATCGAGATCAGGCCGACCACGTCGCCACCCTCCACGACCGGCAGGTGACGAATCCGCTTCTCGGTGACGATCTGCATGCAGCGGCGGATGTCCTCGCCCGGGCTGACCGTGATCACCGGGCTCGACATGATGTCGGCGACCGGGGTGTCCTGTGAGCTGCGCCCCTTGAGGATCACCTTGCGGGCGTAGTCGCGCTCGGTGGCGATGCCGACCAGCGCATCACCGCGCATCACCAGCACCGAACCGATGGCGTGCTCGGCCATCAGCCGGATCACTTCCAGCACCGGCGTCTGCTCGGTCACGCAGACGACCTGCGCGGTCTTGCCCTCTAGGATCTGTCGGATGCTGTGCATGCCGTGGCCTCCCCCGTGGTGGACATGTGCGGAGGACTATACGCCCGCAGAGGCGGGGATTCGGGTTTGGGGACTGACCCGGCGGACAGCGCGCGGCAGCGGGCGCGCCGCTGCTGGCCGCGCTTCGTCGTCCTGCCGGGATTGCAGTCGACCGCAGGTACTCCGGATCGCCCTCAGCCCAGGCGAATCCCGATTCCCGAATCCCCCGTCCCAGCTCTCAACACGGCAAGCGCAGGACGAAACGCGCCCCGCCTCCCGCGCGGTTTTCCGCCAGCAGCTGGCCACCGTGCTCCTCCGCGATGCGCCGGCAGATCGCAAGCCCGAGGCCCGAGCCCTTGGGCTTGCTGCTGCGGTAGGGCTCGAACCAGTCGCCGGCAAAGCCGTCGGGCAGGCCGGGGCCGTCGTCCTCGACGCTGATGTCCAGCCATTCGCGTTCGCCCAGACGCTGGCTCGCAATGCGCATGCCAATCGTCAGCGCAGGCCGTTCCGCGCTGGCCTCAAGCGCGTTCTTGAGCAGGTTGTGCAGCACCTGGCGCAAACGCCCGGCGTCGGCGCGCGGCCGCGGCAGTGGGCTCGCGAACTCACGGCGCAGCGCGAGCCGCGGGTCGTGCTCGTACAGGTCCAGCACTTCGTTCACTACCGCGACGACATCGGTTTCGACCAGGCTCAGCTGCGGCGGCCGCGCGTACTCGCCGAACGCGTTGACCAGGGTCTTCAGCGCATCGACCTGGGCGACGATGGTGTGGGTGGCGCGATCGAGCACGTCGGCTTCGGCTGGCGCCAGCTGCGGCAGCACGCGGCGACGCAGGCGTTCGGCCGACAGCTGGATCGGGGTCAGCGGGTTCTTGACCTCATGGGCCAGGCGACGCGCGACCTCCGACCAGGCGGCATCGCGACGGGCTCGGTCGATATGGCTGGTGTCGTCGATCACCAGCACCTGGCCCGCATCCGGCAGGCGCGCGCCGCGCACCAGCAGCAGGCGGCGCTGATCGTCCGCCTCCAGCACCCGCTCCTCGCGCCACTCCGGCGCGCCTTCCTGCAGCCGCTGCCGCGCCAGCTCGAAGACCTCGGCCAGCGCCGGGCTGTACTGCTTGAGCCTGTCGATCGACTGGCCCTGCAGGTCGGCGGGTGGCGCCCCGGCGAGCTCGGCTGCCGCCGCGTTCACGCCGCGCAGGATGCCTTCGGCATCGAAGACCAGCACCGCCGAGGACAGTCGCGCCAACACGGTTTCGAGGAAGGCCCGCTGGCGTTCGGTTTCGGCGGCGCTGGCGACCGCGCGTTCGCGGCTTGCGGCGAGCTCGACGGTCATGCGGTTGAAGCTCTCGACCAGGAACCCCAGCTCGTCGCCGCGGGGCGGCACGTCGACCGGCTCCAATCGGCCTTCCGCGACCGCGCGCGTCGCCGCTGCCAGGCGGCCGATGGGCGAGACCAGGCGGCGCGCCAGGTCGAAGGCGATCAGCACGGCCAGGAACACCGACAGCAGGGCCACCAGGCTCAGGATCAGGACGAACACCTGGATCAGCGAATCGCGCAGGAACAGCGCCTGGCGGGTGGCGAAGGCGGCCGCCTCGACCCTGTCACCCAACTCCACCAGACGCGGCGGCAGCGCGAACAGGATCTGCAGCACCGGCCGCGCATCCAGCTCGGTAGCCTGCAGCACGCGCAGGTAGTCGAGTTCGGCCAGGCGCACCTGCTCGACCGTGCGCCCGCGCGCGGCCAGCGCCGCCAGGGCGTCCTCGTCCGGCGGTGCCGGCAGCAGCAGCGCGGGCGCGGCGGCAGCGATGTGGCGCACGCGGCCATCGTTCTCGAACAATACGACCTGGGCGGCACCCACGGCATCCAGTGAGCCCTCGACGGCTTCGGCGAGGGCGAAGCGATCGGCCTGCAGCTGCAACAGCACGCGCTCGGCGCGGCCCAGCGCATCTTGGCGCCGGTCCTGCAGCTGCAGGCGGGCAAGCTCCAGCGCACTGTCCATGGCCTCGACCGTGTTGGCGCGCAGCCAGCTGTCCACGCTGGCGCCCACGAAGCGCGCCGAGAAGGCGAACACCAGCAGGACCGGCGGCACCGACAGCGCCAGCATCAGGACCAGCAGACGACGACTCAGGCGCGCGCCGGGCTCACCAGCGCGCAGCTGGCGGCGCAGCTTGAGCAGGCGGGCGGCGATCGCGAGCGCGAGCAGCAGCACGGCGCCACCCGCGCCGAGGAAGACCCAGGGATACAGGGCGGCGAAGCGGGTGCCGAGGCCTTCGGCGCTGGCCGCGAGGTACAGCGCCGAAAACACCAGGGCGAGCACGCCCAGCGCCAGCAGCATGGGGCCGACACGGCGTGGCCACTTCGAGCGCCCGGTGCTCACCGGACCTGGGCCGGAGCGAGACGGAAGGGCGCTGACTCCAGCCGCCAGTCCTGCAGCCCCACCAGCGCGGGGAAGCGCAGCGGCGCAGGCAGGGCCGAGCGCTCGAGCCTGAGCTGCAGCACGAGATCACAGTCGACCGCATCAGCCGGCAGCTCGATGCGCACCCGGTCGAGGGCGGCGAGCAGGGCGCCGCGGCGAGCGAAGCGGCGGGCGCTGTCCGCACCCTGCCAGCGCAGCTCGAACTCGCTGGCCAGCGGGAAATAGCGCAGCCACAGGCTGCGCACCGCATGACCGCGGCCGGCACAGTAGTCGATCCGGTAGTCGAGGCGCAGGGCGATCCCGTTCGACAGCGCCTCCAGCATGCGCGGCTGGAAGTCGAGGCGCTGCTGCACATCCAGCTGCAGGGCCGCGCCGCGCTGGCGCAGGCGCGCGTCCTCGATCACCGCGCGCGGCCCCTGCACCGGTGAACAGGCCGCCAATACGAGCAGGAGCAGCGCAGCGCCGGCGGCGGTCGACTCAGCGCTTGCGCAGCGCGGCGACGAAGAAGCCATCGCCGTCGTCGTCGCCGGCAAGTCGCTGGGCGCCGGCGCCGCTGGCCCGGCCGAAGCGCGCATCCAGCGGCAGAGCTTCGGCATCGGCATGGGCCGCGAGGAAGGCATCGATCTGGCGCTCGTTCTCGTCTTTTAGCACGGAGCAGGTCGCATAGACTAAGCGCCCGCCACGGGCCAGCAAAGACCAGAGCGCGCGCAGCAGGCGCGCCTGCTGCGCGACCAGAGCAGGAATGTCCTCGGCGCGGCGATGCAGCAGGATGTCGGGCTGGCGGCGAACCACGCCGGTGCCGCTGCAGGGCACGTCCAGCAGAATTGCATCGAATGCCACGCCGTCCCACCAGCGCGCTGGCTCGGCCGCGTCCTCGGCGCGCAGTTCACCTTCAAGGCCGAGCCGCTCGAAGGTCTGGCGCACCCGCTCCAGGCGCCTTGGGTCGCTGTCCAGCGCCAACAGGCGCGCGCCGGCCTCGGCGATCTGCGCGGCCTTGCCGCCGGGTGCCGCACAGGCGTCGAGCACACGCTGACCGGGTGCAAGCGCAAGTGCGGCGACCGCGTTCTGGGCGGCGATGTCCTGCACCACGAAACGGCCGCGGGTGAAGCCGGGCAGGCGCGTGGGATCGCCGGCATCGCGCAGGCACAGAGCGGAGCCTTCGATGCGCTCGACTGGGTGGCCGGCGGCAGCGAAGTCCTCGGCCAGCTGCATCGCTGCCGCCGCGCCACCGCGCGCGCGCAGCCACAGCGGCGCCTGCCGCAGGTTGGCCCGGGTCACCGCATCGAAGTCGCCCGGCCAGTCGCGCTGCAGGGCATCCAGCAGCCAGCCCGGATGCGCCTGCGCCGCCTGCTGGGCCTCGCTGCCAGCGGGCAGCTGGGCGCGCTCGCGCAGGAAGCGGCGCAGCACCGCATTGACCAGGCCCACATGGCGCGGGAAACCGAGCACGCGCGCGGCCTCGGCGGTCGAGGCGACGGCCGCATGCTCGGGCAGGCCAAGGGATTCGAGCTGGGCGAAGCCGACCGCCAGCAGCAGGCCGATGGCGCGGGCGGACGGCGGCAGCGGCTTGTCGAGCAGGGCTTCCAGCAGGACGGCGTCGCGCGCGCGGCGGCGCAGGGCGGCGTGGCACAGCGCCTCGCAAAGCGCGCGGTCGCGGCTGTCGCGCAGTGCAGGCAGGCGCTGCGCCAGCACCGCCTTGAGCGAGCGTCCCGCCGTCACCTCGGTCAACACCTTGGCGGCAGTGGCGCGTACCAATGCGCCGGGCACGGCGCTGTCGCGGCCCGCGGCGTTCGCCGGCTGCGGGCGCTGAGCGGGGCGCTCGGGCTTCACGGCAGCAGCGGCGTGCGCCGCGCGTTGAGATAGTCGGCCACCGCCTGCGCTCGTCCGCCCTCGCGCTGCACGCGGGTCAGGCGCAGCAGGCCGTCGGCGCAGGCGATGTCGATACCGGCCGCACCGGCTGCCACCACGCGGCCGGGCGCAGCGGTGCTCTGCTGCTCAAGGGCCTGCGCTGCATGCACGCGCAGGCGCTCGCCGCCCAGCTCGCAGTCGCAGATCGGCCAGGGGTTGAAGGCGCGCACGCGGCGTTCGAGCACGCGCGCAGGCTGGGTGAAGTCGAGCCGCGCCTCGGCCTTGTCGAGCTTGTGCGCGTAGGTGACGCCCTGCTCGGGCTGCGGCTGCTGCGGCAGCGCCTCACCTGTGCGGAGTCTTGCGAGTCCTTCGACCAGCAGTTCGGCGCCGATCACGGCCAGGCGATCGTGCAGGCTGCCGCCGGTGTCGTCTGCGTGAATCGGCGTGCGTCGCTCCAGCAGCACCGGCCCGGTGTCAAGGCCGCGCTCCATCTGCATGAGATCGACACCGGTCTCGGCATCACCGGCCTCGATGGCGCGCTGGATCGGCGCCGCACCGCGCCAGCGCGGCAGCAGCGAGGCGTGCAGGTTCCAGCAGCCGAAGCGGGGGATGTCCAGCACGTTCTGCGGCAGGATCAGACCGTAGGCCACCACGATCATCAGGTCGGGCCGGAGCGCGGCGAGCCGCGCGCGCTCTTCGGCGTCCTTGAAGTTGAGCGGCTGCCGCACCTCGATGCCGCCTTGCAGCGCGCGCTGCTTGACCGGGCTCGGCTGCAGCTGGCGACCGCGGCCGGCCGGACGATCCGGCTGGGTGTAGACCGCGAGCAGTGCATCCGGACCGGCCAGCAGGCGTTCCAGCGGGGGCACGGAAAACTCCGGCGTTCCCGCGAACACCAGGCGCAGGGGCTTCGTCATGGGGGGGCGTCTCCGCGGGTGCGAGGCACCCGCTGCAGGTTCGATCAGGCCGCGCCGCGACGCTGCTTGGCCAGCTTCTTGCGCACCATCTCGCGCTTCAGCGGCGACAGGTAGTCGACGAAGACCTTGCCGTCGAGGTGGTCCATCTCATGCTGGATGCAGACGGCCAACAGGCCGTCGGCCTTGAGGTCGAAGGTCTGCCCCCGGCGGTCGAGCGCACGCACGGTGATCTGGTTGGCCCGGGTCACGTCGGCGAAGATACCGGGGACCGACAGACAGCCCTCCTGGTAGACCTGGTGGCCGTCGCTTTCGACGATCTGCGGATTGATGAACACGCGCGGCTCGGATTTGTCCTCGCTGACGTCCATCACCATGAAGCGCAGATGGCGATCGACCTGGGTCGCGGCGAGGCCGATGCCGGGCGCCGCGTACATGGTCTCGAACATGTCGTCGATCAGCTGCTGCAGCTCGGGCGTGAAATCCGCGGGCAGTACTTCGCGGGCGCGGGTGCGCAGGCGGGGATCGGGGAATTCGAGGATGGGAAGCGTGGCCATGGCCGCTACCTTGGCGCGAGCGCGCCCGGAATCAAGGGAACTTGGAGCGCGGACTATAGCAGCGGCGCCCTGAACACCGCGTCGGCGCAGGCGCAGCAGACCTGCCATGCGGGGCCGACATCAAGCGCCATAGTGTGAACCTGAACCGTTTCTAATCCACAAATCTTTACGCTATAGTGCCGACAAACCTGCTTGGTAAATCAGGTAGATGGCCGCCATGTTTAAAAAACTGCTTTCAGTTTTCGCCGTCGCCGTGCTGACCTTTGCCACCTGCGTGGCGGCCCAGCAGCTGCGCGATGACCACCCCGACACCTACGTGGTGCAGAAGGGCGACACCCTGTGGGACATCGCCGGCCGCTTCCTCAAGCAGCCTTGGCTGTGGCCGGAGATCTGGCAGGCCAACCCGCAGATCGAGAATCCGCACCTCATCTATCCGGGCGATGTCATCAGCCTCGCCTACCTCGACGGCCGCCCTGTGCTCGGCGTCAATCGCCGCGATCCGCAGATCCGCCGCGAAGCCGATGACGCCATTCGCACAATCCCGCTGCAGGAAGTCGAGTCCTTCCTGAAGCGCATGCGTGTGCTCGATGAGGAGCCGAAGGGCCTGCCCTATGTGCTGGCGATCGAGGAGAACCGCCTGCGCGGTGCCTCCGGCCAGGTCGTGTACGCGCGTGGCGTCGACTTCAAGCCGGGCCAGCGCTGGGCGATCGTGCGTCCGACGGTGCGCTACGCGGTGCATCCCCGCGCGACCGACGGCAAACACCGCTTCAAGCAGGACGAATGGAATGCGCGTGACGGCCTGACCCCGCGCACGCTCGGGATCGAGTGGGCCTACTACGCGGCGTCCGACAACGGCTTCGAAGTGCTCGGCTGGGAAGTCGCCGACATCACCACTGCCGAAGTCACGGTTGCCGGTGACCCCGCCACGCTGCTGCTGGCCCCCGAGGGCAAGGAAGTGCGCGCCGGCGACCTGCTGATGCCGGTGCAGGAGCCTGCCTTCGACCTGTACTTCACCCCGCGCGCACCGGAGCGCGTGCCCGACAACATGCGTGTGCTGGCCGTCACCGACTACTACCGCGTCGCCGGTCCGCGCGACGTGGTGGCACTGTCGGCCGGCGCACGCGATGGCATCGAGAACGGTCAGGTGTTCGCTCTGTATGGTGAAGGCGACCGCGTCAGCGACCACATCGCCAACCGTACGGATTTCACCGCCAACCTGCCCTCGCGCCAGGTCAAACTGCCTGACGAATTCGTTGGCCACGTGATGATCTTCCGCACCTTCGACAAGGTCAGCTACGGCTTGGTGATGGACGCGATCCGACCGGCCGGCGTCGACAACATCGCCAAGGCGCCAGACCGTCTGCCCTGACGATACGCCTGCATTGAAGCTGCGACCCGAGGTCTGGTTCGCCGCTGTACGCGCCCCCTTGCCGGGGCGCGTGCTGCGTCTGGCGCTGGAAGATGCGCAGGTCGCAGAGCGGCTGGAATCAGGCTCCAGCGCTGCCCTGCGCGCGCTGGGTGTCTCCGGAGCTGCCGTTGCGGCCTTCCTCGCTCGGGAGCCCGAGCGCGCGGCAGCGGACGCCGAATGGCTGGCACAGCCCGGCAACCGCCTGATCGAACTCGGTGATGCCGACTACCCCGCGCTGCTGGCGGAGTCGCCCGGTCCTCCCCCCGTGCTGTTCATCAGCGGCAACAGCGACCTGCTGTGGTTTCCGCAGATCGCCATCGTCGGCAGCCGCAATCCGACCTCTGGCGGCATCGATACGGCGGCGGACTTCGCGGCGAGCTTCGCGCGCAGCGGTCTGGTCGTGACCAGCGGTCTGGCCGACGGCATCGACGCGGCTGCGCATGCGGCCGCGCTGGATGCTGGCCAGCCGACCATCGCGGTGGTCGGCACCGGCCCCGATCGGGTCTACCCCGCGCGCAATCGCGTGCTCGCCACCCGGATCCGCGAACACGGCTGCATCGTCAGCGAGTTCGCGCCCGGGACGGCGGCCCGCCCCGACCATTTTCCGCGCCGCAACCGGATCATCGCCGGCCTGGCTCTGGGCACCCTGGTGGTGGAAGCGGCGCAGCGCAGCGGCGCCCTGATCACCGCACGCAATGCCAGCGAAGCGGGACGCGAAGTCTTCGCCATCCCCGGCTCGATCCACAATCCGCTGGCGCGCGGTTGCCACCGCCTCATCCGTGACGGTGCCGCGCTGGTCGAGACCTCGGCCGACGTCATCGACGCACTCGGGCCTGCGGCGCAGCGACTGGCGTCCAGCCTGCGCGGCCGTCTTCAAGCGGTGGCGGCGGCGAGCGCGACTGCGCCCGCCGCGAACCCGATCGAGCCTGACCCGCAGCGCGTCCGGCTGCTGGCGGCGCTCGGGCATGACCCGGTCGGCATCGACATCCTCGCCGAGCGCAGCGGGTTGACCGTCGGGGAGCTGTCCTCCATGCTGGTCCTGCTGGAACTGGAGGGAGTGGTCAGCGCACAGCATGGCCGCTACACACGGCGGTCTTCCTGAACCCAATGCGCGCCGGCGCAGGCAGAGGCTGGATGAAAGAGACCCTGTTGGACGTACTGCTCTACCTGTTCGAGAACTACTTCTACGACGACCCCGATGCCGTCCGCGATCGCGATTCCCTGCAGGCCAGCCTGATCCAGGCCGGCTTCAGTCCGGCCGAGGTGAGCAAGGCCTTCGACTGGCTCGATGGCCTGGAGCAGCTCCGCGCCTCACCTGACACCACCCTGCCCATGGCCAGCCCTCTGCGGCTGTATGCCGCGCAGGAGCAGGAGCGCCTGGACCTCGACTGCCGCGGTTTCCTGCTGTTCCTTGAGCAGATCGGCATCCTCGACGGCGCGCTGCGCGAGCAGGTCATCGACCGCGCGATGGCGCTCGATCAAGCCGAACTCGACCTCGACGACCTCAAGTGGGTGGTGCTGATGGTGCTGTTCAACCAGCCCGGCCGGGAGGCCGCGTTCGCCTGGATGGAAAGCCACCTGTTCGCGCTGGATGGCGAAGCCCTGCACTGAGAGCCTGTCGGAATCCTCCGCCGACTGCGGGCCGCCCCCGGGCGCCCGTGGCGGCAGCCCGCCACGGCGTCTGGATTTCTCGTGCGCTCCGAGGGCCTGTCGAGCGCATCCGTTCGATCGAAGCACGCGCGCCGGCGCCGGTTCGCGGGCGTCCGCGCACGCATGCCCAACGCCCGCACGGCCCACGTTGCCCGGGGCGACGGACGGAAACCAGGCGTCCAAAGACCGCGTCGCGCGCCCTGTGCGTGGCGAATGTTCTTGACCTTTGCATCACACCGGTAAAGCATCGCCCGGTTTGACGCCCCGGAAGCCGCCGCCATGAACACCCCCACCAGCCCACAGCCCTGGTACTACGTCGACGCGCAGGGCCAGCAACAGGGCCCGGTCAGCCCGGCGATCCTGGTTGGCCACGCCCGCCAGGGCCGGGTGCGGCCGGACAGCCTGGTCTGGCGCGAGGGCTGGCCGGAGTGGCGGCCGCTGTCCACTGCCGCTGCCGAACTCGGCCTGACGACAGTCCCCGCTTCTCAGCCGAAGGCTCAACCCGCGCCCGCCGCCGCCGCTGCGCCGGCGGCCGTGGCGAACCCTGCGAGCGCCGCCGCGCCCGCGGGTGCCCCCGCATCGCCCTACGCCCCCAGCGCGGCCCGGCTGGACGTCGAGCCCCAGTGGTCGAACACGGGCGAGGTGGTCTACGCCGGCTTTCTGAGGCGCTGGGCAGCCGTGTTTCTCGATGGCTTCCTGATCGGCATCGTCGCCCAGATCGTTGCCGGGGTGCTCGGCGCGGTGTTCGCCGTGGGCATGATGAGCGCGCTGCAGGATTCCAACGGCGCGCCGACGCCGGCCATGATCGGCCTGTACCTGATGGTCTATCTGATCTATTTCGTGATGGCCGGACTGTATTACGCGCTGATGGAGAGCTCCTCCAACCAGGCGACCGTCGGCAAGATGGCGCTCGGCATCAAGGTCACCGACCGTGAGGGACGGCGCCTGAGCTTCGGCCACGCGCTGGGGCGCTGGTTCGCCGCGGCGCTGTCGCACCTGACCCTGTGGATCGGCTTCCTGATGGCGGGTTTCACCGACCGCAAGCGGGCCCTGCACGACTTCGTCGCCAATACCCTGGTGGTCGACAAGTGGGCCTTCACGCCGCACCCCGAGCGCCAGCAGCGCGGACTCGGCGGCTGCGTGATCGTGTTCCTGGTGGTGGTGGTCGGACTCGGCGGCCTCGCCCTGTTGGGCATCCTCGCCGCGATCGCGATTCCGGCCTACCAGGACTACACCGAGCGCGCCCGCAGCCGCGGCGCGCAGCTTGCACCGCCGGCGCTGCATCTGCCGGCAGAGCCCGCCGCAACCCGGCCCCTGCCGGGAAATGGCCGCGTCTGGCTGGCCGAACCGGCTTGACTTGCCGTCATCCCCTGTGGTGACACTGGAAAGGAAGGCCCTCCCGGACAGGAATGGGCCCGTCGCCGCGCCGAAACGGCGTCCGGCTGCTCACGGCCTCTTCCAGCCGCTGGGATTAACTGCACACCTTCGAATGACCGGCGCATCGACAGGACGCGGCGCCCGCGTCCTCCTCACGCCCCTGATGGACTGAAATGGCCAAGAACCTCCTCATCGTCGAATCCCCCGCCAAGGCGAAGACGATCAACAAATACCTCGGCAAGGACTTCCAGGTCCTCGCCTCCTACGGCCATGTGCGCGATCTGGTGCCGAAGGAGGGCGCGGTCGACCCCGAGCGCGACTTCGCCATGCGCTACGAGCTGATCGACCGCAACGAGCGCCATGTCGACGCCATCGCCAAGGCCGCGAAATCCGCCGACGCCCTGTTCCTCGCGACCGACCCGGACCGCGAGGGCGAGGCGATCAGCTGGCACATCGCCGAGGTGCTGCGCGAGCGTGGCCTGCTGAAGGACAAGACCCTGCAGCGGGTGGTGTTCACCGAGATCACCCCGCGCGCCATCAAGGAAGCGATGTCGAAGCCGCGTGCGGTCTCCGACAACCTGGTCAACGCCCAGCAGGCGCGCCGCGCGCTCGACTATCTGGTCGGCTTCAACCTGTCGCCGGTGCTGTGGCGCAAAGTGCAGCGCGGCCTGTCCGCCGGCCGCGTGCAGAGCCCGGCGCTGCGCATGATCGTCGAGCGCGAGGAAGAGATCGAAGCCTTCGTGCCGCGCGAGTACTGGACCGCCGAGGCCCAGCTCGCACATGCGGTCACCCCCTTCAACGCCAAGCTGGTCAAGCTCGACGGCAAGAAAGTCGAGCAGTTCACCCTGACCCATGCCGCCGACGCCGAGGCCGCGCGCGCGCGCCTGGTCAAGGCCGCCGGCGATGCCCTGCACGTCAGCGATGTGCAGAGCCGCGAGCGCAAGCGCCGGCCGGCGCCGCCCTTCATCACCTCGACCCTGCAGCAGGAGGCCGCGCGCAAGCTCGGCTTCTCGACCAGCCGCACCATGCGCGTCGCGCAGAAGCTTTACGAGGGCGTCAGCCTGGGCGAACAGGGCACGGTCGGCCTGATCAGCTACATGCGTACCGACTCGACCCATCTGTCGCAGGAAGCCGTGGCTGAGCTGCGCGAGGTCATCGCCCGCGAGTTTGGCGCCGATGCGCTGCCGGCGGCCGCCAACGAGTACCGCACCAAGTCGAAGAACGCGCAGGAAGCGCACGAGGCGATCCGCCCGACCTCGGCCAAGCTGACGCCGAAGTCGGTGGCCGCGTACCTGAATCCGGACGAACAGAAGCTCTACGAGCTGATCTGGAAACGCGCGGTGGCCTGCCAGATGGTGCCGGCCACGATGAACACGGTCAGCGTCGAACTCGCCGCCGGCCGCGACCACGGCTTCCGTGCCACCGGCACCACCATCATCGATCCCGGCTTCCTCGCCGTGTACGAGGAAGGCACCGACCAGAAATCCGCCGACGCCGAAGACGAGGGCCGCAAGCTGCCGGCGATGAAGCCCGGCGACATCGTGCCGCTGTCGGCCATCGTCATCGACCAGCACTTCACCGAGCCGCCGCCGCGCTTTTCCGAAGCCAGCCTGGTCAAGGCCCTGGAAGAGTTCGGCATCGGCCGTCCGTCGACCTACGCCAGCATCATCCAGACCCTGCTGTCGCGCGAGTACGTGATGCTCGACAACCGCCGCTTCCGTCCGACCGATGTCGGCCGCGCGGTGGCCAAGTTCCTGGCCGGGCACTTCACCCAGTACGTCGACTACGACTTCACCGCCAAGCTCGAGGACGAGCTCGACGCGGTCTCGCGCGGCGAGGAAGACTGGCTGCCGCTGATGGAGCGCTTCTGGAAGCCCTTCAAGGCGCTGGTCGAGGACAAGATCGAGACCGTCGACCGCAGCGACGCCAGCGGCTCGCGCGTGCTCGGCAACGATCCCAAGACCGGCCTGCCGGTGAGCGTGCGCCTCGGCCGCTACGGGCCTTTCGCCCAGATCGGTACCAAGGAGGACGCCGACAAGCCCAAGTTCGCCTCGCTGCGCGCCGGCCAGAGCATGCACACGATCACGCTGGAGGACGCGCTGGAGCTGTTCAAGCTGCCGCGCAACCTCGGCACCCACCTGGGCGAGGAAGTCACGGTGGGCGTCGGCCGCTTCGGCCCCTTCGTCAAGCTGGGCAGCACCTACGCCTCGCTGAAGACCGAGGATGACCCCTACACCATCGAACTGCCGCGCGCGGTGGCGCTGGTGGCGGAGAAGCTCGAAGCCGCGGCCAACCGCCTGATCAAGAAGTTCGAGGGCAGCCCGATCGAGATCGTCAACGGCCGCTACGGCCCCTACATCACCGACGGCGAGAAGAACGGCAAGATCCCGAAGGACGTCGAGCCGGCCTCACTGAGCCTGGCGGATTGCGAAGCGATCATGGCGACCGCTCCCGCACGCGGGGCCAAGCGCGGTCGCTTCGGAGCGAAGAAAACCACCGAGAAGGTCGCCGCCGCGAAGGCGCCCGCGGCGGTGAAGAAGGCTCCTGCAAAGAAGGCGCCCGCGAAGAAGGCGGCGGCGAAAAAGGCGCCGGCAAAGAAGGCCGCTGCGAAAAAGGCGCCTGCCAAGAAGGCGGTCGCGAAAAGAACCGCCGCCAGCGAAGCACCTCCGTTCTGAACAGCGCTGGCCCTTGGGCCAGCGCCGCGTCGGAACCCAGGGCTCAAGGACAACGCGCCTTCGACGCCATTGATTGATTGCAGCCTGAGCCGCAGCAGCGCTGCGGCCCGGGCCCAGGTGCGCTCGATCCAGTCTGGTTGCACCTTGGCCTGGCTGCCCGCACCAACGCCGCCGGAGCTCCACTCGGCGGAGGGTGCCGAGGGCAGCCCGGCACACGCGACCAAGTCCGGCGCGATGTCCCGGAGGCCCGACGACGCCCGGGGCTCAGCGAGCGCCTTCGCTCAGATGGCGATCCAGGAATGCGAAGGCGAGTTCGGAATCCGACTGGCTCAACCAGAACAACGCCTGCTTCTTGGCCGCGCGGGAATAGCGTCCCTCCAGCACCCGGATCAACGCCTCGTCGGCGCCCTTCTCCAGCTGGCTGAGCGCGAACACCGCCTTCTCCTGCAGCGCGGGCGAGGCATCGTCTGCCAGGACCGCGAGGATGCGCGGCTCGGCATCCTGCCAGCCGGCCTGCGCGATCCAGAACAGGGCGCTGCCGCGCACCTCGTCGCTGCGCCCCGCGTCGGCCAGGGCGCTCAAGCCTGCGCGCGCCTGCGGCAGCCCGGACTGCGAGAGCACGAAGGCAAGGTGCTCCTGGAAGGCGTCGGCTTCGGCGCCACGCGACAGCGCCAGTACCCGCTCGATGCCGGGTTCACCGCGCGCCTGCCCCAGCCAGAAGGTCGCGCTGCGGCGCAACGCCTCGGGCCTGTCGGCCGCGCTCAGATCAATCAGCGCCGCGGTGGCGGCAGGGGTGGCGTGCAGGGCCACGGCGGTGAGGGCGCTGTCGGCCAGGGCAGTCTTCGACCCACGTGAGCGCTGCTCCGCAACACTCTGCGCGACCAGCCAGCGAACGCTGCTCTCCGGGCTGACCGCGGCGAGCTCGATGGGCGGCGAGGCCGAGTGCACCGGGCAGGCGCCATCGTAGGCACGCAGGTCGACCGGCTCGCCCGCGGCGAAGCGAACGTAGACATCCAGCCGGTCGGACGCCGGCGCGTCTGGAGTCGAAGCATTGAGGCGATAGCCCTTGGCGCGCGCGTCCAGACTGCAGCCGCGCCCCGTCGGATCTGCGCCTTCGAAACAGCACACCCGACCGGTTCCGGCCTGCTTGGGCACCTGCCAGCGGGCCCAGCCCTCGCTCGGGGCGCCCTCCAGCGACTGCCCCTGCGAGGGCTGCGGACAGAGCAGGGCGATCAGCAGCCCGAGGCAGCGCAGCGGACTCAGATTCCACAGCAGGCGCACGAAGCCCTGCAGGTCGTGCAGCTGCAGGCGCAGATGATCCCAGACAGCGCCGACGACGTTCATCGATCTTCTCCCTGCTCGATCGCCTGTTCGATCGCGTCCAGGGCCTCGTCGCCGCCGAGCAGGCTGATCAGCTTGAGCAGCTCGCGCTTTTCGTTCGGATCCTGCGCGGCACTGTAGAGCTGCCGCAGACCGCTCTGGTGACCGCTGATGAGCAGACCCTCGCGTGCAGCCGCCTTCAGCTCCACCGACTGCAATCGCGGGTAGAGCTCGACCAGGCGCTCACCGGCACCGGCGATACCCAGGCCGCGCAGGGCCTGCAGGCGCAGCGGAAGCGCGCCCGAGCCTGCGGCCACCGCGGCCAGATCATCGCTGGCGCCGGCGATGCCCATGGCCTCGAGGGCCGAGGCCTGCACTTCGGCGTCCTTGCTGGCGGACAGCAGCTCACGCAGTTCATCGAGGGCACCCATCGCACCCAGCAAACGCACGGCCTCGGCGCGCAGGCTGCTGGACGCGTCCGTCTGCGCGGCCTGCAGCATCGCGGCTGCATCGGCGCTGATCATCCAGGCCTGCAGCACCGACCGCCGCACCTTCTGCTCCGGACTGTCGCGATACAGGCTCTGCAGCGCCTGCCGGGCGGCATCGTTGCCGGACATGCCGAGCATGCGGATGGCGCGGTCGCGCAGCTCCGGCTCACCGCTGCGGGCGATCTGCAGAATCTGTGCGCTGGCCTGCGGATCATCGATCTGGCTCAGCACGAACAGCGCCCGCTCCTTGCTGCGCGCGCTGTAGTTGCCGGTGATGACCCGCTGCAGCAGCGGCAGCGCGCGTTCGGGGGGCGCCGACAGCAGGCCCGCCAGCGCCGATTCGACCAGGTCTTCCCGCTCGGCGGCGTCGGCGCCTGCGTCCTTGGCCGCGGCGGAAGCAGCGTCCGCAGCGGGCGTGCCCAGCAGGCGCTGCGCGTCCGTCAGCCAGCGGCTCTGCGGAAACTCACGCTGCAGGCGCTCGACGGTGGCGCGGGCCTCGCCAAGGCGGCGCCCCTGGTGCTGCGCATAGGCCTGCCAGTACAGCGCGCTGTCGGCGGCGGCAGGCTCGTCACGACGCAGCTGCTGCTCCAGCGCCACGAACTGCTGCAGGGCCTGCTCCCAGCGACCCTGCTTCAACTGTTCGTGCCCCTGCCAGTACAGAGCCTGGCTGGCACTGCCGCTGGGCGCCATGGCGCGATCATCGGGGGCTGCGGCGGCTGAGCCCACTGCCAGCGCCAGGGCGAAGCCGAGCGCGCGCAGCGGCAGCCGGGGTGGACGGGCAATTCGAGTGTGCATGGCAGGACTCCTGTCCTTGAGGGTGGGGTGCCGCAGGCGGCGGATACGCGAGCTCCGCCTGGCGGTGTCAGGTACGGGTGATCGAGTGGCGGGCGCGCAGGCCGGCTTCCGCCGCGCGCACCTGGAAGATCAGATCGGAGCGCTCGACGAACTCGCCCAGGCCTGTACGCACTTGGATGTCCCCGGAGCCGGCGGGGTTAGCCAGCTCGATCAACACCGGCTCCAGCGCCTGCAGCAGCTCCACCAGGCGGGCATCGCCGCTGTGGCGCGCGGCGGCGAGATAGAGACGGTTGTTGTCGATGAGTGCACGTGCCAGCTCCGCATTGCCGAACCTCAGGCCGTCGCTGTCGGCGTTCACCGCGGTCATCAGCGCATGCCGCGTGCTGTCGAGATGCTGGGCCAGAACATTCGCGTAGACGCGATCGCTGGCGACGACGAGGGTCGGCGGCTGTTCCTGCAGGCCGTGCTCGCGACCGGCGAAGAAGCCCAGCGACAGCAGCACCGCTGCGGCCAAGCCCGCCGCCCAGCCCCGCTGCAGTCGGCGTCGCGCTGAACCCTGCCGACGGCGCGGTGCAAGGGATGGCGGCTGCGCGACATCGGCCGCCGCGCGCAGCGACAGGCCTTGCCAGATGCGTTCGGACAGGCCGCTGGCAGGCTCGGGCGGCAGATCCAGCGCGCTGGCATCGAGCGTGGCGCACAGTGCGGAGTAGCGCGCCGAGAGCGCGGCATCAGTCGCCAGGGCTGCAGCGATCTCGCGCAGTCGTGCCGCGGGCAGACCGTCGCGGTAGTGATAGAGGATCAGCTCGCTGTCGTTGATCGGCGGCATCGTGGTCATGCTCTAGCTCCAGTCCTGCAGCGCCGTGCGCAGCTTGCGCACGGCTCGGAAGATCGCCTGCTTGCTCTGGCCGATGTTGAGCGACAGCTGGGCGGCGATCTGCTCCAGCGATTCGCCTTCGACATGGCGCAGAACGAAAGCGGTGCGCTCCATGACGCTCATCCGCTCCAGCTCGGCGCGCACCCGCATCGCCAGTTCTGCCCCGCGCGCATGCGCCTGTGGGCACGGCATGGCGGGAAGGGTGTCGGTGTCCACATCGAGCTCGGCATCGACGAACAGGTTCAGCGATGGCGAGTCCTCGTCATCGCTGCCGTCCGCACTCGGAAGAGGCTGATGGCGCGCGCTGCGGCGCAGCTGCTCCAGCGCGGCATTGACCGCGATCCGATGCAGCCAGGTCGAGAAGGCGGCGCGGCCATCGAACTGGGCGAGCGCTCGCCAGGCCTTGTAGAAGGCCTACTGCGCCGCGTCTTCGGCCAGCGCGACGTCGCGGGTGATCCGCCAGCACAGCTGGAACACCGGCCGGCTGTGCAGCTCGACCAGCTGGCGGAAGGCGCTGGCATCGCCACTGCGGGCGGCATCGAGTATCGCGGTGGGGTCGGCGCTCATGCCGGCTTGGATGCGCGCCGCGGCGGTCTGGTTAGCAGGCTCGCCGCCTTGCGCCGGCAGCGGCGGCCTTGGCGGACTGGTCGTGCGGGGGTGCAGGCTGGATCGGCCGCCATGCGTCGTGCTCCCGACTCCGTGCGCTCGCAGCGACGCGCTGCGAGCTTACGGACTGGCCACACGGATGGCCACGCCAGCGGGGGCCGAGCCCCGCCGGCCCCAGTCGCGAAACCACTGGATCCCCGTCCCCGCCTCCGCGAGGACAGGCTCTTCGCGGGGATGACGAATCCTGACCCTGCTGCGAGAACTCCTGGACCGCGACGCCGCGCTGAAACGCTCTCAAGAAACAGAACGCTTGCGACCCCACGAATCGTCGCCCCCGCGAAAGCGGGGGCCCAGTTCCGGTCCGCCTCAGTCGCAGGACCACTGGAACCCCATCCCCGCATTCGCGAGGACAGGCTCTTCGCGGGGATGACGAATCCTGACCCTGCTGCGAGAACACCTGGACCGCGACGCCGCGCTGACACGCTCCAGAGAAACACAACGCTCGCTGCGACATCTGTTGCCGTCGCCCCCGCGAAGAGCCTGTCCTCGCGGAGGCGGGGAAGGGGGCCCAGGCATGCCAGCCTCCGTCGCGAGAGGTCTGGAGCCCCGTCCCCGCCCTCTCAGGGACTGGCGCTCCGTGGAGATGACGATTCAAGGCTTCCGCAGAAGGGCTGCACGGCGACGTCGGGCCGGGAAATGCTCAGGCCTTGCGATACACCTCCGCCCCCTGCGCGCGGAATTCCTCGGCCTTCTGCTGCATGCCCTGCTCCAGCGCTTCCTGTTCGCTGATGCCCTGGGCGGCGGCGAAGTCGCGCACGTCCTGGGTGATCTTCATCGAGCAGAAGTTGGGCCCGCACATCGAGCAGAAGTGGGCCTGCTTGTGGGCGTCCTTGGGCAGGGTCTCGTCGTGGAATTCCTGCGCCTTCTCCGGATCGAGGCCAAGGTTGAACTGGTCTTCCCAGCGGAACTCGAAGCGGGCTTTGGACAGCGCGTTGTCACGCATCTGCGCCGAGGGATGGCCTTTCGCCAGATCCGCCGCGTGTGCGGCGATCTTGTAGGTGATGATGCCGTCGCGCACGTCCTGCTTGTTGGGCAGGCCGAGGTGCTCCTTGGGCGTGACGTAGCAGAGCATGGCGGTGCCGTACCAGCCGATCATGGCCGCGCCGATCGCGCTGGTGATGTGGTCGTAGCCGGGCGCGATGTCGGTGGTCAGCGGGCCCAGGGTGTAGAAGGGCGCCTCGCCGCATTCGCGCAGCTGCTTGTCCATGTTTTCCTTGATCAGCTGCATCGGCACGTGGCCGGGGCCTTCGATCATGGTCTGGACTTCGTGCTTCCAGGCGATCTTCGTCAGTTCGCCGAGCGTCTCGAGCTCTCCGAACTGGGCGGCGTCGTTGGCATCCGCAATGCTGCCCGGGCGCAGGCCGTCGCCCAGCGAGAAGGCCACGTCGTAGGCCTTCATGATTTCGCAGATCTCCTCGAAGTGGGTGTAGAGGAAATTCTCCTTGTGATGCGCCAGGCACCACTTGGCCATGATCGAGCCGCCGCGGCTGACGATGCCGGTGACGCGCTTGGCGGTCCACGGGATGTAGGCCAGGCGCACGCCGGCATGGATGGTGAAGTAGTCCACGCCCTGCTCGGCCTGCTCGATCAGCGTGTCGCGGAACAGTTCCCAGCTCAGCTCTTCGGCGCGGCCACCGACCTTCTCCAGCGCCTGGTAGATCGGCACCGTACCGATCGGCACCGGCGAGTTGCGCAGGATCCACTCGCGGGTCTCGTGGATGTGCTTGCCGGTGGAGAGGTCCATCACGGTGTCGGCGCCCCAGCGGATGGCCCAGACCATCTTCTCGACTTCCTCGGCGATGGAGCTGGTCACCGCCGAGTTGCCGATGTTGGCGTTGATCTTCACCAGAAAGTTGCGGCCGATGATCATCGGCTCGCTTTCGGGGTGGTTGATGTTGTTGGGCAGGATGGCGCGGCCGCGGGCGATCTCGTCGCGCACGAACTCGGGCGTGATCAGAACGGGCAGCGATGCACCGAAATCCTGACCCGGGTGCATGCGCCCACGCGCCAGGCCCTGCGCACGCACCTGCTCGACCATGGCCTCGCGGCGCTGGTTCTCGCGGACGGCGACGAACTCCATCTCCGGGGTGACGATGCCGCGCTTCGCGTAGTGCATCTGGCTGACGTTGGCACCGGCTTTGGCGCGGCGCGGCGGGCGCAGGTTGGGGAAGCGCACGCTGTCGAGCTTCGCGTCGTGCAGGCGCTTCTGGCCGTACTGCGAGCTGATCCCGGCCAGCACGTCGGTGTCACCGCGCTCGGCGATCCAGGCCTCGCGCAGACGCGCAAGGCCCGCAGTCAGCTCGATGCGTGCCTGCGGGTCGGTGTAGGGGCCGGAGGTGTCGTAGACGCTGAGCGGCGCATTTGGCTCGGCGCCGAACAGGGCCGGGGTGTCGGACTGGCGGATCTCGCGCATCGGCACGCGCAGGTCGGGGCGCGAGCCGGTCACATGGATCTTGCGCGAGCCCGGAATCGGGCGGGTGACATCGGCCGACAGCGCTTCGGTGGCGCGCTGGAAGTCTTCGGGCAGGGCGTTCATGCGGCGGTCCTTGGTCTGGAAGAGTCCAAGCGGCGGCGCCGGCACGGCGCGCGATGGGCCGACCTCCGGCCGTCACCGCGCATCGAATCGAAGCTCCCTACGCCGGTACGACCCGGATCAGGTTCAAAGGGACTCTCTCAGCCCGGCTGCCGCCGGACACCCCCGCTTGCGGCGGGCATTGAAGCACGAAGCGGGGGCGCCGTCGAAAACGATTGCCCAGCGGTGACGATCGTCAATTGACCGTCTCCGGGGCGCTGGCTAGGCTGCGCAGGCTCCGGGGCGCGCGCGTCCGTCCCCGCTGTCCCCGTCGACCTCCCCTGCCAAGGAACCGCCATGCCTCTCAGCATCAACATCGAACTCAGCGACAAGGACATCGAGCGCTTCCGCGCCGCCCAGGCAGCGTCCGAAGCCAGCGCCAAGTCGCCGGACGAGATCGTCAAGGCCGCGGTCGACCTGCTGAAGGCCGCTCAGGTCGAGAGCCTGCCGGACTTCATCCGCCAGCGCCTGGAAGGCCTGGACTCGCTGATCGCGATGTTGAACGACGAGGGTTTCGCCCTGCCCGAGGAAGACCGCAAGCACGTGGTCTCGGCCCTGGTCTACTTCGTCAACCCGCAGGACGCCATCCCCGACCACACGCCGGTGCTGGGCTACCTCGACGACGCGATCATGATCGAGCTCTGCCTGCGCCAGTTGCACAACGAGATCGAGGCCTACGAGGACTTCTGCGATTTCCGCCAGCACGAGGCCGAGCGCCGTGGCCTCGACCCGGCCTCCGTCGGCCGCGCCGACTTCCTGGAGTCGCGTCGCGAGGAGCTGATCAGCCGCATCCACCGCCGCCGCGAGCGCGACTACGGCGTGGGCTATGGCGGCAGCAGCGGCTATGGTCGCGCCGGCTACACCCGCAGCTGGCGCCCCGGCCTGATGACGGTGCGCTGAGCTTGGCGCGGGTTTTCCTGCGCGAAGTCGACGCTGCCGCGATGAACGCCGGCAGCGCCGACACCCTCGTCCAGCATCTCGGCATCGAGGTGCTGGAGGTCGGCGAGGACTTCATCCGCGGCCGCATGCCGGTCGACCATCGCACCCACCAGCCCTTCGGCCTGCTGCATGGCGGCGCCTCGGTGGCGCTGGCCGAAACCCTGGGCAGCATGGCGGCCAGCCTCTGCGTCGACCCGGCCACGCAGATGGCGGTCGGGCTTGAGATCAATGCCAACCACCTGCGCGCCGTGACCACTGGCTGGGTGATCGGCACCGCCCGGCCGATCCATGTCGGCCGCAGCACCCAGGTCTGGGACATCCGCATCGAGAACGAGGCCGGCCAGCCGGTCTGCATCTCGCGCCTGACCATGGCGGTGGTGCCGCGGGCGATGGGCGCGCGCTGAGCGCGCCCGGATCCGCCGCCGCACGCCAGCGCGTCTTCACCACAACGCAGCGTTGCAGCGGCGAGGCTTGAGCGGCGCGGCCGCGGCGACCATCTTGGCGGCTGTCCCCCAGCTCCGGAGAGCCCCATGACCCAGCCCCGTCGCGTCACCCGCCTCGTGCGCGGCATGCCCACCTCGGACGGCGCCGGCGTGCGCCTGACCCGGGTGATCGGCATTCCCGAGCTGCGCAACCTCGACCCCTTCCTGATGCTCGACCACTTCGGCTCGGAAGAGGCCGCGGACTACATCGCCGGTTTCCCAAATCATCCGCACCGCGGCTTCGAGACCGTCACCTACATGCTCGAAGGGCGCATGCGCCATCGCGACAACCAGGGCAACGAAGGCCTGCTGGTGTCGGGCTCGGTGCAGTGGATGACCGCCGGCCGCGGCCTGGTGCATTCGGAGATGCCCGAGCAGGAAGAGGGCCGGATGTCCGGCTTCCAGCTGTGGATCAACCTGCCGGCGGCGCAGAAGATGTGCGCGCCGCGCTACCAGGACATCGCGCCCGAGCGCATTCCCGACGTCGAGCCTCTGCCCGGGGCCAGGGTGCGCGTGCTGGCCGGCGAGTACGGCGGGGTGCGCGGTCCGGTCGATGCCGAGGCGACGTCGCCGCTGTACCTCGACATCGCCCTGCCGGCGGGCGCTTCACTCGAGGTGCCGATGCCGGCCGGCCACACCGCCTTCGCCTACGTGTTCGAGGGACGCGCCGAGCTCGCCGGCCAGACGGTCGGCACCGACGTCATGGCCCTGCTGTCGGATGGCGACCAGCTGAGTGTCGCCGCTGGCGCTGCGCCCGCGCGCCTGATCCTGGTCGCCGGCCGCCCGCTGCGCGAGCCGATCGTGCAGTACGGGCCCTTCGTGATGAACCACCCGCACGAGATCCAGCAGGCCATGCTCGACTACCAGGCCGGGCGCTTCGGGCCGGTGTGAGGCGGGCCGTGGATCGCGGCACACGAGGAGGGTGAGCCCTCGCCCGCCAAAGGTATCGCATAGGGTGGGCCCTGGCCCACCATGCGCCTGACGCTTGCCTCGGTGAGGACATCGGCGCCGGCCCTTGGTCATCGGCATCTGGCATGCAGGCGGATGGCCGTGTGCGTTTCGGCGAGCCGCCTGGGCACCATTGTGCGCGGCAGGCATGAAGCTCCGGTGGGCCAGGGCCCACCCTATGAACAGCAGCGAGCGGCCGCATCGACAGGCCGAAATCCGAAGCGGAGCGAGGGTCGAGCTCCGGTGGGGCGGATCGAGACCGGGCGTGGGTCGAGCTCCGGTGGGCCAGGGCCCACCCTATGAACTGCAGGACAGCATCGAGCAGCCGGCGCGGTGGCGCGCCCAGTCGGGGCGCTTGTGCGCGTAGGCCTCGGCGCCGGGTTGCTCTTCGTAGGGACGTTCCAGCACGGCCTGCAGCTGGTGCAGGGGCGCGAGGTCGCCGCCTTCGGCGGCGTCGATGGCCTGCTGGGCCAACCAGTTGCGCGGCACGTAGAGCGGGTTCACCGCGGCCATGCGCGCGCGTCGCGCCTCTGACGCACCTTCGCCGGCCAACCGCTGCGCATAGTCGACACACCAGGCGAGCAGCGCGGGCCGCTGGGCCTCGAACGCCGCCTCGTCGTAGCTGGCCGGGCGCAGCCGATCGACCGAGGCTGCGGGCGCCTCGAAATCCATCAGGGCGCGGAAGCCCAGCGTGAAGTCGAGCTGGGCCGCATGCATCAACGCGTACAGGCGCTGCGCCAGCACGGTGTCGTCGGTGCGCGGTTCGAGCAGGCCGAGCTTGCCGGCATTGAATTCGGCGTGGGCGCGGTTGAAGGTCTCGGCATAGGCGCGCAGGCCCTCGCGCAGCGGTTCCTGATCGGCGAACAACGAGGACAGCGCGCCGGCCAGGCAGGACAGGTTCCAGTGCGCGATCTGCGGCTGCCGGCCGAAGGCGTAGCGGCGACCTTCGGCGTCGGTGGTATTCGGCGTCCAGGCCGGATCGAAATCCTCCAGCCAGCCATAGGGGCCGTAGTCGATCGTCAGCCCCAGCACCGACAGGTTGTCGGTGTTCATGACCCCATGCACGAAGCCGACCCGCATCCAGTGCGCGATCAACAGCGCAGTGCGCTCGCAGATCGCGCGGAACACCTGGGCGTCGCGCTCGGCCGCAGCTTCGTACTCGGGAAAGTCGCGGGCGCACATGAAGTCCCACAGCTGGCGCAGCAGCGCATGCTCGCCGCGCGAGGCCGGCAGCTCGAAGTGGCCGAAGCGCAGGAAGCTCGGCGCAACGCGGCAGACGATGGCGCCGGGCTCGGGCTTCGGATCACCCGCATAGAGGATGTCGCGCACCACCGCGTCGCCGGTGGCGATCAGCGAGAGCGCTCGCGTGGTCGGCACGCCCAGCGCGTGCATGGCCTCGCTGCAGAGGAACTCGCGCAGCGAGCTGCGCAACACCGCGCGGCCGTCGGCTCGGCGCGAGTAGGGCGTGGGGCCGGCGCCCTTCAGCTGCAGCTCGTGGCGGCGACCGTCAGCGCCGATCACCTCGCCCAGGCTGATCGCGCGGCCGTCGCCCAGCTGGCCGGCCCAGTGGCCGAACTGGTGGCCGCCGTAGTTGGTGGCGATCGGCTGCATGCCGTCGATCAGCGCGTTGCCAGCGAACACCTGGGCAAAGCGCGAACTTGCCGTGTCCTCACGGCTCAAGCCGATCGCAGCGGCGACCTCGGGCGACAGCGCGAGCAGGCGTGGCGCAGGCACCGGCGCGGGCTGCACTGCCGACCACAGCGCGCCGCTGACTGGCCGCGTGTAGTTGCCGGTCTCTGGATCACCGGGCAAGTCCCGACGGAAGGCGTTATCGAAGGGCAGGCGCATGCGCGGTCGATGGGACGGTGGACTCGCACATGCCGGCGCGGCGGTGGAATCGGGCCCGGCGGAGCGTGCTCACAGCCCAGCCATTCACGCGCGCGCCCTTGGCCACACGCGCATCAGCCGCCGGCCTTGAGCAGGCGGTAGCGCTGCAGGATGCGGTCGTACTCCGCCTGCAGGTTCTGCAGCTCCGTCTCGCGGCGACGCAGGTACTCGCGCTGGTCCTCGACCTGCTTGCGCGCGGCCGCGATGCTGCTCTGCACGGTGGCCGGGACCGGCTTGCCGCCGCGCTCCAGCGAGCCGGCATGGGCGAGCTGGTCTTCCAGGCTCTTTTCCTGGCTGCGGATGCCGACGCGCGCCGCTTCCAGCGACTGGTCGAGCAGGTCGAAGCGCTCGCGGTAGGCGCGGGCCAGATCGGCTTCGGTGGCATAGGAGCCCATCAGGGCCGCGTCCATCTTGTCCTGCTCGGCCTTGAGGTTCGCCTGACGCTCGGCTTCGGCGTCGGCGATGCGCTTGGCGGCGCGCTCTTCTTCGGTCAGGGCGCGCTCGACCCGGTTGACGGTGACGCCGCTGCTGTTGATCTCGTCACGCGCCTGATCGACCGCTTCCGGCGGCAGGGTGTCGGTGTAGTGCACCTTGCCCTCGGCGTCGACCCAGCGGTAGAGCTTCTGCGCAAGCACCGGCGCGGACAGCAGGGACAGGAGGAGGGCGGGGGCGAGCAGGGCGGGCACACGCATGGATCGAAACCTCGGGTGGCGGGGCAGGCGGGTCAGTTGGCGCTGCCGTAGGTGTCGCGATAGGCCAGCAGGCGGCTGCGATGTTCGGCCAGCTCAGGTCGACCTGCAGTATAGGCAAGCAGTTCCGCCAGCCGCGCGATGGCGATCACGGGCAGTTGGGCCTGCCGTTCAAGTTCCTGCACGGCGGACAACTCACCGGCGCCGCGCTCCTGGCGGTCGAGCGCGATCAGCACGCCGCAGGGTTCGGCGCCGGCCTCGCGGATGAAGCCCAGCGACTCCCGGATCGCGGTGCCGGCGGTGATGACGTCGTCGACGATCAGCACGCGGCCGGACAGCGGCGCGCCGATCAGGCGCCCGCCCTCACCATGGCTCTTGGCCTCCTTGCGATTGAAGGCGACCGGCACGTCGATGCCGCGCGCGTACAGCGCGGTCGCCACCGCGGTCGCCAGCGGAATGCCCTTGTAGGCCGGCCCGAACAGCATGTCGAACCTGAGCCCCGAAGCCAGCAGCGCCTCGACATAGCACTCGGCCAGCCGCGCCAGCGCGCCGCCGGTATTGAACAGCCCGGCGTTGAAGAAGTACGGGCTGATCCGCCCCGACTTCAGGGTGAACTCGCCGAAGCGCAGCACCGAGCGCTCGATCGAGAGCTCCAGAAACCGCTGCTGGTAGTCCTGCATCGCCTGCTGCATGGGGCTCACTCCGGGCATCCGACCAAAGCCCGCTATCATCCCAGCTTCGCCGCGAGCGGGCCATGCGAAGCCAGCTCGAACGAATCCCCTCCCGGCCCTCGCGCACAGCGCTCGGGCGTTCGGCGACGCGCGCGGCATGCCGCGCGAGCGCGCCGCCTCACCCCCAATCCCGGCTCTTAAATGCGCATCTGCAGCTTCAACGCCAACGGCCTCCGCTCCGCCGCCAGCAAAGGCTTCTTCGACTGGTTCGGCGCCCAGGACATCGACGTGCTCTGCGTGCAGGAGACCAAGGCCCAGGCCGAACAGCTGGCTGACCCGGCGCTGCGACCCGCCGGCTGGCACGCCCACTTCCGCGACGCGACGACCAAGAAGGGCTACAGCGGCGTCGGCATCTATGCGCGGCAGGCGCCGGATGCGGTGCTGACCGAGCTGGGCTGGGACGAATTCGACGAGGAGGGCCGCTATATCGAAGCGCGCTTCGGCGACTTGAGCGTGGTCTCGCTGTACTTCCCCTCCGGCTCCTCGGGCGACGAGCGCCAGCAGTTCAAGTTCCGCTGCATGGACTGGTTCGCGCCGATCCTCGCCGGGTGGATGCGCTCATCCAGGCGCTACGTGATCTGCGGCGACTGGAACATCGTCCACACCCGCCGCGACATCAGGAACTGGACCTCGAACCAGAAGAATTCCGGCTGCCTGCCCGAGGAGCGCGCCTGGCTGGATCATCTGTTCGGCGAGCAGGGCTGGGTCGACAGCTACCGCCACCTGCGCCCCGAGGGCGAGGACTACACCTGGTGGAGCCAGCGCGGCGCCGCGCGCGCCAAGAACGTCGGCTGGCGAATCGACTACCAGGTCGTCTCGCCGGTGCTGCGCGAGTCGCTGCGCGACTGCGCCATCCACGCCGAACCGAAGTTCTCCGACCACGCGCCCTACGTGGTCGACTACGCATGACCAGCGCCATCGACTGGCGCCGGCATGTGCCGGCCGCCCTGCGCCCCTATGTCGAGCGCGAACCGCTGGCAGCGCTGATGCTGGGTCTGTCCTCGGGCTTTCCCTACGCGATGATCGGCGCCACCCTGACCACGCGCCTGGCCCAGGACGGCATCGACAAGCGCAGCGTCACTGCGTTCTCGCTGGCCTTCCTGGTCTACAACCTGAAGTGGATCTGGTCGCCGCTGGTCGACTCGCTGCGCCTGCCCCTGCTGGGCCGGCTCGGCCAGCGCGTGTCCTGGCTGATCTTCGCCGGCGCGCTGGTGATGGCTGCGGTGGCCTGGCTGGCGCTGCTGGATCCGAAGGACGACCTGCTGCTGTTCGCCGCGGCGGCCATCGCGGTGGCGGTCGCCGGAGCGACCTACGACATCGTGATCGACGCCTACCGGATCGAGACGCTCAAACCCGAGCAGCTCGGCGTTGGCTCCGGCATGTCGCAGTACGGCTGGCGCATCGGCTCGGTGGCGGCCGGATCGCTGGCGCTGTGGGTGGCCGCACGCGCGGACTGGAGCCTCGCCTACCTGCTCTGCGCGGCCTTCGCCCTGCCGGCGATGCTGACCGGCCTGCTGCTCGGCGAGCCGGAACGCCACCGCGTGCTGGAGCGCGCCGGCGGCTTCGTCGCCAGCGTGGTGGCGCCGCTGGTCGAATTCATGGCCCGGCGCGGCGCCCTGCTGGTGCTGCTGTTCGTGCTGCTGCACAAGATCGGCGACACCCTCGCCAACCTCACCCTGCGCCTGCTGCTGAACGATCTCGGCTTCAGCAACGAGGAGATCGCCACCTGGGACGTCGGCGTCGGTTTTTTCGCCTACCTGATCGGCATCTTCCTCGGCGGCCTGCTGTATTCGGGCCTGGGCATGCAGCGCTCGGTGCTGATCGCGCTGATGCTGATGGCGGTGTCGAACCTGAGCTTCGCCGTGTTGGCCTACATCGGCCACTCGAACGCCCTGCTGGCCTTCACCATCGCCTTCGAGAACACCGCCAGCGGCATCGGCGGCGTGGTGGTGGTGGCCTATCTGTCGGCGCTGTGCAACCTCGCCTTCACCGCCACCCAGTACGCGCTGCTGTCGGCGGCCGCCAGCGTGGTCGGACGCTTGATCACCGGCACGACCGCCGGCGGCCTGATCGAGATGCTGGGCTACGTGAACTTCTACGTACTCACCACGGTGGTGGCCCTGCCCGGTGTCTTCCTGTACGTGGCGATGCTGCGCTCCGGCCTGATCGACCGCTCGCTGGGTGATGCCGGCCGCCGCTGAGGCCGCGGCGCGCCCGTAGGGTTTTCGTTGCGTCCGGCCGCTGTGCTACGGTGACCGGCCAGCGGCGGCATACAGGGGTGTCGTCGCTGCCGCCCGCGGCCATGCCGCGACCGTACCGCCACTTCGCGGCCCGCGCCGCGTTCCCGCTCGCGCCCCTGCATGCCCGACATTCTCGTCAAGGACATCGACCCCGACATCGCCGAGCGCATCAAGCGGATGGCTCGCGATCGCGGCTGGCCGATCAACGATGTGGTGCTCAGCCTGCTGCGCCAGGCGC
Source organism: uncultured Aquimonas sp. (assembly GCF_937888285.1). GTDB lineage: Bacteria > Pseudomonadota > Gammaproteobacteria > Xanthomonadales > Xanthomonadaceae > Aquimonas. Next base: position 23,110 of record NZ_CALART010000029.1, on the reverse strand, counting down.
TCGGCATGGAGAAGCCCGAGATGCCCCTGCCGGGGGATATCGCGCGGCTGACCGGCACCTGGGAGGACGAGGAAAGCCGCGCGCTGAAGGAAGCCATCGAGGCCCTGCACAAGCTTGGGTGACCTCGTCCCCATGGGAATGCCGGACCCGGGCGCGCGCCGCCGCGTCGATGCAGGCCGCCGCGCATGCACGCGGTGCCGACCGCTCCGATGCGTCCGCAGACGCCAGTGCCATGGCGCGCCTGGCGGCATGTGCGTTGCAGAGCTGGCGTGACAGCACGCCCAGGCGCGTCGGAACGGGAGCCACCGGTGAACGCAGCTTCCCCGCAGGAACTCGCTCGGCAGCAGTCGCTGGCGCGCTATCGCATCCTCGACACCCTGCCCGAGCGCGCCTACGACGAGCTCGCGATCGTGGCCAAGGCGGTGGCCGGCACGGCCTATGCGGCGGTGACCCTGATGGACCGCGAGCGCCAGTGGATCAAGGCCGGCATCGGCATCGACCTGCGCGAGACCGCGCGCTCCACCGCGATGTGCGACACCGCGATCCGCACGCCGGATCGGGTATTGGAAGTCGAGGATGCGCGCCAGGACCCGCGCTTCGCGCACTTCGCCACCGTGGTCGGGCCGCCCTTCATCCGCCGCTATGCCGGCGCGCCGCTGGTCGACCCCGACGGCATCGCGCTCGGCACCCTGTGCGTGTTCGACGACCAGCCGGGACGCTTCTCCACCGATCAGATCGAGGCGCTGCGAGCCCTGTCGCGGCAGGTCATGCGCCTGCTGGAGCTGCATCGCCGCAACCGCGAGCTGCACGCCAGCCTCGGCGCCCATCGCCAGCGTCAGGATGAACTGACCGCGACCCAGCGCGAGCTGGTCCACGCCAACATCAAGCTGCTGCGCGAGGCCCGCCAGGACGCGCTGTCGGGGCTGATGAACCGGCGCGCGCTCGACGAGGTGGAGCAGCGCATTGTCGCCGGCGAGTTCGACCGCGCGGAGCGCTTCGCCGTGCTGGTGCTCGACGTCGACCACTTCAAGCGCATCAACGACGAGCACGGCCACGCCGTGGGCGACGAGGTGATCCGTGCGCTGGGCGGGATCCTCAACGCCAGCGTGCGCGACGACGACCTCGCCTTCCGCATGGGCGGCGAGGAGTTCGGCGTATTCCTGCCCGGTGCCGGTGCGGCAGCCGCCGAGCGGGTGGCCGACCAGGTGCGCACGCGCTGCGCCGCCGGCGAGGGCCTGCCCTTCCCGATCCGGCTGTCCGGCGGCATCGCCCTCGGGCGTTTCGCCAGCGACGCGCTCTCGGACACCCTGGAGCGCGCCGATCGGGCGCTCTACCAGGCCAAGCGTGCCGGCCGCGATCGCGTGCTGCTGGCGGCCGAGGGCGACTGAACCCGCGCGGCTACCCTCATCGCATCACGCGGCGGTCACGCCCTGCAGGCGGGCGCGTCCTGCCCCGGGCCACGCGCTCAGGAGCCCCCATATGCACTGCCCCGCCTGCCAGACCCCGACCCTCGTTGCCATCGAACTGGATGCAGGCCTGGGTGGCCTTGGCTGCACGCACTGCAACGGCGTGCTGCTCGCCGTACCGGCCGCGCGTCAGTGGGCCGAAGCCGGCGGTGAGACCGCCTGGGCCGGGCACGTCGAAGCGGTCGAGATCAGCGACAGCGGTGCCGCCCTGACCTGCCCGCGCTGCCGGCACTTCATGGGCAAGTTCCGGATCGACGCCGGCGTCGACAACCGGCTCGACCTGTGCGGCCACTGCGGCGAGTTCTGGCTGGATGCCGGCGAGTGGAACCTCCTCGGCGCGCTGGAGCTGCGCCAGCACCTGCCCAGCATCTTCAGCCAGATGTGGCAGCTCGGCATCCGCCAGCGCGAGGCCGCGGCCCACCGCGAGGGGCGCCTGCGCGAACTGCTGGGCGACGCCGAGCACGCGCGCGTGCAGGACTTCGCGCGCTGGCTGCGCGGCCATGCGCAGGCCGAGGCGATCCGCCGCTACCTCGGGCTCCATTGAGATCGGGCTCTGTTGAGATAGGGCTCCGTTGAGATCGGGCTCCATTGAGATCGGGCTCGATTGCAGACTGGCGAGACAGCCGCGTCGATGGCAGCGGCCGCTCGCTCTCGCTGCGGACTCAGGCCGGGAAGATCCCGCCCAGCACGCGCGGACCCGCCGCACCGGTGGCTTCGCTCAGATTGCCGGCGCGGCCGGCGAGGGTTGCTCGCGCCAGCCAGGCGAAGGTCATGGCCTCGACGAAGTCGGGGTCGACGCCGTGGGCGGCCGTCGATTCAACCGTGCGCCCGGGCAGGCGCGCGGCCAGCCGCGCCAGCAGCCGCGGGTTGTGCACGCCACCCCCGCAGACCAGTACCCGCCGGCCCTGCGGCTGCCAGCGCGCAAGCGCCTGCGCGATGCTGGCGGCGGTGAACTCCAGCAGGGTCGCCTGGACGTCGGCTGGCGACGCCGACACACCGGCCATCTGCGACTCCAGCCAGGCCAGGTGATAGCGATCGCGGCCGCTGCTCTTCGGCGGCGGCGCCTCGAGGTAGGCATCGGCCAGCAGGCGCTGCAGCAGCTCGGCGTGGACTTCGCCCTCGCCGGCAAAGGCGCCGCCGGCATCGAAGGCCTGGCCGCGATGGCGCAGGCACCAGGCGTCCATCAGGCCGTTGCCGGGGCCGCAGTCGAAGCCCAGCACCGGCGCCTCTACGTCTGCGCTCACACTGGTGCCGCTGCCGCCAAGCAGGCTCAGGTTCGCGATGCCACCGATATTGAGTACGGCGCGCGCTTCGCTGGCATCGGAGAACACCGCGCGATGGAAGGCCGGCACCAGCGGCGCACCCTGGCCGCCGGCGGCGACATCGCGGCGGCGGAAATCGGCGACCACGGTGCAGCCCGCGCGTTCGGCGATGCGCGAGGGGTCGCCGATCTGCAGGGTGAAGGGCCGCGGGCCGCTCGGCCGATGGCGCAGGGTCTGGCCGTGCGAGCCGATCGCGCGCACGGCGCTGCGATCGAGCGCGAAGTCGTCGATGAGGCGCAGCGCCGATTCGGCGAAGGCATCGGCGACTGCGGTTTCGAGCTCGCCGAATTCGTCGAGCGAGATCAGCGGCTCGTGCTGCGAGACGCGCAGGATCTGCGCGCGCAGGGTCGCGTCCCAGGGATAGGTGCGACCCGCCACCAGCGCAACCCGCGCGCCGCGCAGATCGACGGCGGCGACGTCGATGCCATCGGCGCTGGTGCCGGAGATCAGGCCGAGGTAGAGGCCATCCTCGCCCGCGGCCATGCGCGAGCGATCAGCGCGAGGCCAGCGCGCTGGCGGTGGCCTGCATCTGCTGCAGGCGCGCCAACATGGGCTGGGTCTGCTCGCGGAAGCGCGCCAGCTGGGCGGCCGGCAGCGGCTCGGGCTTGGGCATGGTCACGGTCAACGGATCGCGGTGCACGCCGTGGACGCGGAATTCGTAGTGCAGATGCGGGCCCGAGGCGAGGCCCGAGGCGCCGACATAGCCGATCGTCGCGCCCTGGCTGACGCGCGCGCCGGTCTTGTAGCTGGAGAAGCGCGACATGTGGGCGTACAGCGTGGTGACGCCGTTGCCGTGGTCAAGGATGACCGTGCGGCCGTAGCCGCTGCGCCAGCCGGCGAAGGTGATGCGGCCATCGCCGGCGGCCTTGATGGGGGTGCCGGTGGCGGCGGCGTAGTCGACGCCGCGGTGCGCGCGCACCGTGCCCAGCACCGGGTGGCGGCGTGCGTTCGAGAAGCGCGAGCTCAGGCGGGCGAAGTCGATCGGCATGCGCAGGAAGGACTTCTTCATCGGCCGGCCGTCGCCGTCGTAGTACTCGGTCTTGCCGTCGGCGAAGGTGTAGCGGAAGACCTGGTAGGTCTTGCCCTGGTTGATGAAGGTCGCCGCCAGGATGTCACCGCCGCGCAGGCGCTCGCCGTCGCGGTAGATGTCCTCGTAGACCACATGGAAGCTGTCGCCGACGCGCAGGTCCTGGGCGAAGTCGATGTCGTAGCCGAACACCTTGGCCATCTCCAGCATGCTGGCGGTGGACATGCCGGCGCGGGCGGTGGCTTCCGACAGCGACTCGGTGATGGTGCCCGAAGCCATCTGCACGCGACGCTGCACCTCGCGCTCGATCTTCTCCTCGCGGATGTCGCTGCCGTCGACGTGCAGGACCACTCGGGTGGCCTCGTCGCGGTCGAAACGCAGGGCCCGCAGGCTGCCGTCGGCGGCGATGTCGAAGGCGAACTCGGCGCCGGGGCGGAAGCGGGTCAGCGGCTCGCGCGCGCCGGGATGCTCCAGCAGGCGGTGCATCAAGGTGGCCGACAGCCCCTGCTGGCTGAAGATCGCGCCCAGCGTCTGGCCGGGCTTGACGGTGACCACAGTCCAATCGCTGGCGGAGACGGGCGCCTCGACCGCGGCGGCCGCGTCGCTGCCGCTGATCTCGGCGAGCTGCGGCAGCTCGAGCTCCAGGTACTCGCGCGCCGGGTTGCGCGGCTCCAGGCTCGCCCCCGCGAAGCCGGGGATGGTCAGCACCACGAACGTGGATACGGTGGCCAGCATGCTGGCCAGGAACCAGTGCTCGCGGCGGAAGCGGGCGAGCGCCGACAGGGCGATACGGGGGCGCTGCGTGGATTCGGGCACCTGCGCTTCGGCGCTGGGGCTGCGGCGGACGGCCTGGGGGGGTCGGGGCTGCGCGGCAGCGGGCGTCGAGTCGTTGGAATGCACTGGCGAAGGCTCGCGGCCGTTGGGACCGCGGAACCATAACCAGCTTGAATTCCCTGCGTCAAACCTTTGTTGCACAAAGGAAATTCGCAGGGCGCCGCTTTAACCCCCCTTTAACGGGGTTCAGTTGCAAACGTGCGCTGTATCACGCTCCGCCAGCGAAGCCCTGCTGCCGCCAGGCCTCGAAGACCAGCACCGCCACTGCGTTGGAGAGGTTCAGGCTGCGGTTGCCCGGATGCATGGGCAGGCGCAGCCGGGTGTCCTCGGGAATCGCCGCCAACACGTCGGCGGGTAGCCCTCGGCTCTCCGGTCCGAACAGGAAGGCGTCCCCTGGGGCGAAGGCGATTTCGTCGTAGCGCCGCTGCGCGCGCGTCGACAGCGCGAACAGCCGCGGCGGCCGCAGGGCGTCCAGGGCCGCGGGCAGGGAGTCGTGGACCTGCAGCTCGGCGTACTCGTGGTAGTCGAGGCCGGCGCGCTTCAGCCGCGCGTCGTCGAGCTCGAACCCGAGCGGACGGATCAGGTGCAGGCGCGCGCCGGCGTTCGCGCACAGACGGATCACGTTGCCGGTGTTCGGCGGGATCTCGGGCTCGTACAGCAGGACGTCGAACATGGTGAAGGCTCCGGGCCGGGGGCGGGCGCGCGTGGCGCGCAAAGGGGCGCATTGTGGCGGCAGCCGCGGCCGGGCCGGCACGCCGATCCCGCGCAGGGCCGCCGCACGTCCCCCCGCAGCGCTATCCTTCGCGCATTCCCCGCACAGCCACTGATGCCCACGCCCATGCGTTGCTACGTCTACCGCAGCGAGAAGCGCGCCGACACCTACGTCTACCTGCGCGAAGAGGGCGCCTTCGAACTGCTGCCCGAGACCCTGCGCGAAGGTCTGCTGCCGCTGGTGGCGGCGCTCAGCTTCGAACTCACCGAAGATCGCCGGCTGGCCCGCGAGGACGCCGCGGTGGTGCGCGCCAACCTGCGCGAGCGCGGCTTCCACGTGCAGCTGCCGCCGCCAAGCCACAGCCTGCCGGACATGATGCCCGCGCATGGCGGCTGAGACCCCGGTGCGGGCATCCCCGGCGGCGCTGCCGCTGGCCACCGCGCTGTCGGCGCCGCTGCTGATCGCCGCACACGCGCTCGCTGGTATCGCTCCCGACCGCCTGTGGGGCCTGCCGCTGCTGGCGGCCGCATTCGGGCTGCAGTTGGCCGGTGCGGTGCTCGCCAGCGCCCGCCTGCCGGTGCCGCGGGCGACGCCGGCACTTTCGCGTGGCCTGCTGGGGGCCGGCCTGCTGCTGTTGATCGCCCTGCTGGTCGGCGTGCCGCTGATCGCCTGGCCGTTTGCCGGGCTGCTCGAATCCGGCGCGCTGCGCGCGGTGCTGCTGCTGTGTGCGGGCGTCGCCGCGGCCGGTCTGCTGGTCAGCCGGGTGTTCACCGATCCGGTGCTGCTGTTCCTGCCCGAACCGATCACCCGCCGCAGCCTGGGCCAGCACCTGGCGCGCGCGCGTCTGCACAGCCGGCGTCTGTTCGAGCGCGGCCAGGTGGAGTTCCTCGACGCCACGCTCGGCGCACTGTGCGTGCTGCTGATGCTGGCCCCGGCACTCGTCGCCCTTGCCGCGGACGGCGCCCGTGGGTCGCCGCTGCTGGTGCTGGCGATCGCCGCACACGGTCTGCTGCTGGCGCCACTGTGCGCACTCGTCCTGGCGCGCCGGGTGCAGTCCTGCGTGCTTGCCGAGGGCGAGGCGCCGGTGCAGGCCAGCGCTGCGCCAGCGCCGCCGGCGAGCGCTACGGTCGAGCCCGCAGCCGGACTTTCCGAGCCGTCAGCGACGGAGGATCCGCGCGCACAGCTGTTCGCAGCCGCACGACGGGGCGACGTCGAGCGCGCGCTCGCACTGCTCGCCGACTGCGATCGCGCCACCGCCGCGCCCGAGCCTCCGGAGGGCCGCGACCAGCGCGACCTGGCGGTGCTCGCGACCCTGCTGTCGGACCTGCGCCTGCTGCGCGCGCTGATCCTGCGCGGGGTCGATCTGAATGCGGCGCGCGCCGGCCTGACGCCGCTGCTGGCGGCCACCCGCGACAGCTACCACGGCCGACCTGATGCGGTCGCCATGCTGCTGGCCAACGGCGCCGATCCGCGCATCGTCGACACCGACGGCCGCAGCCCGCTGCACTTCGCCGCGCGCAGCAGCGATCCCGAAGTGGCCGCGCAGCTGCTGGATGCCGGCGCCGACATCAACGCCCTCGACCGCGGTGGTCGCAGTCCCCTTTTCGAGGCCTGTGCCGCCGGCAGCTGGCGGCTTGCGCGCTTCCTGCTGGAGCGGCATGCGCGCTGCGAACCGGATGGCGGTCAGCCGGCCCTGCTGGCCGCCGCTGCCGGCGATGACGATCCGGCCGGGGTCGAGCTGCTGCTGCGGCACAAGGCCAAGGTCGACGCGCGCGGCCGGCTGGGGCGCAGTGCGCTGCTGGAGGCCTGCCTCGCCGGCAACGCGGCGATCGCCACTGTCCTGCTGCGTGCCGGCGCCGATGCCGCGCGCGCCGACGAGCACGGTGTCACGCCGCTGATGGAAGCGGCGCGCGCCGGTTCGGTCGCGGTCATCGAAGCCCTGCGCCGCAAGTCGCCGCCGGTCGACGCGCTCGACGCCGGCGGGCGCAGCGCCCTGCACATCGCCTGCGGCTCGGCGCGTGCCGACGCCGAGGTCGTCACCCGGCTGCTGCAGATGGGCGCGCGCTGCGAACAGGTCTGCGCCAACGGCCAGAGCGCCCTGGATCTGGCGCGCGGCGCGCAGCGCTGGGACCTGGTGGGCCGCATGGACCCCGACCACCCGCTGCCGGCGGCCGTCGACGACGCGCCGACGGTCCTCGACGGTGTCGACGAGGCCGAGCGCATCGAGATGGGCGAGCGCCTCGCGCGCGCGCTGCGCCGCGGTCGCGTCGACCTGGTGCCGGCCCTGCTTCGCGAGCTGCGCCCGCCTGCCGATCTGCTCTGCGAACTGTTCGACACCCTTGCCGCACAGCAGCCGCGCGCCGCGCTGGCGGCACTGGCCGCCGGCCTGCCCGCCAGCGGTGCACACAGCCGCGAGCGCCTGCTGCCGATCGCGCTGGATCGCGCCGCGATTGCACCGCAGGCGCTCGACGCCCTGCTCGAGCTCGGGGTCAGCCCGGCCGGCAGCGGCGGACTTGCGCAGTACCTGCGCGCCTGTCTCGGTGCGCGTCTGAAGCCCGGCGAGGACGAAGCCCGCGCGCTGCGGCTGCTGGAAGCCGGCGCCGATCCTTTCGGCGCCGACGAGGGCGATGCGCCCCTGCTGCTGGCCGTGCAGCTGGGCTGGGCGCGTCTGCTCGCGCGCCTGCTGGCCATGGGCGCCGACCCCGAAGCCAGCAGCCGCACCGGCCAGTCCGCGCTGGCCACGGCCGCGCAGCGCGCCGACCTCGACTGCCTCAAGGCCCTGCTGCGTGCCGGCGCCAGTCCGCACCGGCGCGGACCCGACGGCCAGTGTCCGCTGGGCCAGGCCATGCACGCAGGCAATGCCGCCCTGCTGCGCTGGCTGGACTGGCCGCGCTGGCCACACCCGGGACGCGCCCTGCGCGATGTCGACCTGATCGCCGCGGCGGTCGCCGGCGACGCCGTCGCCTGCGGCTGCCTGCTCGAACTGGGCTTCGACGCCGGCGTTCGCGATGCCCGTGGCTGCAGCGCCCTGCTGCGCGCCGCCGGCAGCGGCCACGCCGAGGTCGTCGCGGTGCTGCTGAAGGCCGGCCTCGACCCAGCGATCGCGGCCGACAGCGGCATGACCGCCCTGACCGCCGCGATCAGCCAAGGGCATGCCGCAGCAGTCGAACTGCTGCTCGCCGGCGGCGCCCACGTCGAACAGACCCTGCCCGGCGCCCTGCGGCCGCTGATGCTGGCGGCGGCGCTGGGACAGAGCCGGTGCGTGCACCTGCTGCTGGCGCATGGCGCCGAGCGCGCGGCGGTCGACGCAGAGGGCAACACGGCCTTGCACCATGCCGCGCGCTTCGGCTGCCGCAGCACCGATGCCAAGCCCGCGCTGGCGCTGTGGCATGCGCTGTCGCCGAACAGCCCGCAGCTCGCGCAGGCCAATGCCATGGGCGAGACGCCGCTGCTGCTGCTGCTGGGCGCCGCCGAGCTGCCGGGCACGCCGCTGCAGGCGGAGGCGCTGCTGCCCCAGCTCGAAGCCCTGCTGGAACTCGGCGCCGCCCCCGACGCCCAGGATCAGCGCGGCTTCTCGGCGTTGCACTGGGCCGCCCAGCACGGCCTGCTGCCGCTGGTGCAGCGCCTTCTGCGCGCCGGCGCCGAGCCCGCGCTGCGCGACAGCCTGGCGCGCAGCGCCGCGGAAGTCGCGCTAACCCGCGGCTACGTCGACATCGCGCGCGAGCTTGAAGGCCCCAAGCCGCCGCCCTCGATGGCGCGCTTCCTGCGCTCGCAGGTCGACTGAAGCCAGCGTCTCAGGACCGTATGCCGGAGCACCTGACCTGTCAGATCTGACAGGCCCGCCGCCCGATTTCCTGCAGCGCGCAGGCATTCACAGCCAAATGAAGGACTTCCGGGGCTTTTCTCGCTTGCTGGATAAGCGGACACTGTGACCGCATCGACTGTTTGTCCGCATCGCGAGCGGGCAGGTCGCGCTACACCACGGGGAAACCACATGAAGATCCGATTCGCCGGCGCCGCGCGCCGCGTGCTGCTGTCCACGCTGATCGCGCTGGGCGCCGCACCTCTGGCCGCGCAGGCCTATACCTACTCCGTGCTGATCGACAGCGACAACGACGCCGCCACCGGCTGCAGCGTTGTCACGCCGAACGGCACCGCAGCGGGCATCGACGCGCGTCTCGACGCCGACGTCAGCTTCGAGCCCCTGCTGGTGCAGACCCAGGCGCTGCGGCTGTGCTCAGGCGGCAGCTTCGGGGCAGCGCAGAGCCTCCCCGCCGGTCACCCGGTCGGCGCCGACCGCGGCCCCGGCCCCAGCGATGTGGTCGAGCTAGGCTTCGAGCGCGCCCTGCTCGGCGAGGACATCGCCAGCGACTGGAACCTGACCTTCCTCGCCAGCAGCCCACTGCTGGGCGCGGCGGATGCCGCCGGCCCGGTGCTCGCAGTGGGCGTGGGCGTGCCGCCGCTGCCGCCGGCACTGCCGCGACCGGCCGTGATCCCGGCCGCCGGCGCGTGGTCGCTGATCCTGCTCTGCCTGGCGCTGGGCGTCGCCGCCGCCTGGACGCTTCGACGCCACCCCGGCCTGATGCTCGCCGCGCTGATGGTCGGCACCCTGTCCAGCGCCGGTATCGCCTGGGCCGCCGGCTATCTGCTCGACGGCGAGATCGGCGACTGGGACGTGGCAGCCCTGCTGACCGATCCGGCCGGTGACACCACCCAGCCGGAACCGCAGGTCGACCTGCGCGGCGTGTTCGCCGCGCGCGAGGCCGGCCGCGTGTTCTTCCGCTTCGACGTCACCGAAATGCGCCTGCCGGTGCTGGTGCCGCCCTTCCTCAACACCAGCTTCAACGTCAACGAAAACGCCCCGAACAACACCCTGGTCGGCAGCATCAATGCCGCCCCGGGCGGGCTCTCCACCCTGCTGCGCTTCACCCTGAACGCGCAGACCCCGAGCGCCGGCTTCAGCGTCGACAACGCCACCGGCGAGATCCGCGTCGCCGACAGCAGCCAGCTGGATTTCGAAACGCGGCCGAGCTTCACCCTCGACGTCACGGTCAGCCTGCAGGGCGCGCCCGGCTTCAGCCTCAACCGCCAGGTCACGGTCACGGTGCAGGACCTCAATGAGGCCCCGCAGATCGCGGCACAGGCGTTCTCGGTGTTCGAAAGCGCCGCCAACGGCGACGTGGTCGGCAGCGTGGTCGCAACTGACGCCGATGCCGGCGCCAACGGCCAGCTGAGCTACAGCATCGTCGGCGGCAGCGGCCAGACCGTGTTCGCGATCAATGCCGGCAGCGGCCAGATCACCGTCGCCAACGCGGCCGCCCTGAGCATCGCCGCCTCGCCCTACACCCTGCAGGTCCAGGTCAGCGACGGCGGCGCGCCCTCGCTGAATGCGACGGCGACCATGACCATCACGGTCAATGACGTCAACGATGCGCCGAGCTTCACCCCCGGCCCCAGCCCGGTCACCGTGCTGGAGGACAGCGCGCCGTACTCGCAGAGCTGGGCCACGGCGATCAGCGACGGCGACAGCGGTACGCAGACACTCACCTTCGAGTTCACCGCCAACTCCAACCCCGGTCTGTTCGCGGTGGCCCCGGCCATCAGCGCCACCGGCGTGCTCAGCTTCACCCTCGCCGCCGACGCCAACGGCAGCGCCAACCTGAGCGTGCGCCTGCGCGACAACGGCGGTACCGCCAACGGTGGCGTCGACGTATCGCCGCCGGCGAACTTCACGATCACCGTGACGCCGGTGAACGATGTGCCGAGCTTCGTGATCCCGGCCACCGCGCCGCCGGTGCTTGAGGGAGCCGGTGCGCAGACCGTCGCCGCCTTCGCCACCGCGATCAGCGCCGGCCCCGCCGATGAGGCCGGCCAGACCCTGAGCTTCGCCGCCAACGTCACCGGCAGCACCGGCAACCTGGCCTTCGCCGCAGCACCGGCGCTCGCCCCGAACGGCACCCTGACCTACGCGCCCCAGGCCGGCACCAGCGGCACCGCCACCGTCAGCGTGGTGCTCAGCGACAACGGCGGCACCGCCAACGGCGGCGTCGACACCAGCGCCGCCCAGACCTTCACCATCCAGGTCAACAACGTCAACGACGCCCCCAGCTTCACGCCGGGCCCGAGCCCGATCGCCGTGCTGGAGGACAGCGGCGCCTACAGCGCCGCCTGGGCCACCAACCTCAACGACAACGACGGCGGCATCCAGACCCTGAGCTTCGTCGTCCTGTCCAACTCCAACCCCGGCCTGTTCCAGGCGGCGCCTGCGCTCAGCGCCACCGGCGTGCTGAGCTTCACCCCGGCCCCGGACGCCAACGGCAGCGCCACCCTCAGCGTGGCCCTGCGCGACGACGGCGGCACCGCCAACGGTGGCGTCGACCAGAGCGCGCCGGTCGAGCTGGTGCTGAACGTCACCGCGGTGAACGATGTGCCGAGCTTCGTGATCCCGGCCACCGCGCCGCCGGTGCTTGAGGGAGCCGGTGCGCAGACCGTCGCCGCCTTCGCCACCGCGATCAGCGCCGGCCCCGCCGATGAGGCCGGCCAGACCCTGAGCTTCGCCGCCAACGTCACCGGCAGCACCGGCAACCTGGCCTTCGCCGCAGCACCGGCGCTCGCCCCGAACGGCACCCTGACCTACGCGCCCCAGGCCGGCACCAGCGGCACCGCCACCGTCAGCGTGGTGCTCAGCGACAACGGCGGCACCGCCAACGGCGGCGTCGACACCAGCGCCGCCCAGACCTTCACCATCCAGGTCAACAACGTCAACGACGCCCCCAGCTTCACGCCGGGCCCGAGCCCGATCGCCGTGCTGGAGGACAGCGGCGCCTACAGCGCCGCCTGGGCCACCAACCTCAACGACAACGACGGCGGCATCCAGACCCTGAGCTTCGTCGTCCTGTCCAACTCCAACCCCGGCCTGTTCCAGGCGGCGCCTGCGCTCAGCGCCACCGGCGTGCTGAGCTTCACCCCGGCCCCGGACGCCAACGGCAGCGCCACCCTCAGCGTGGCCCTGCGCGACGACGGCGGCACCGCCAACGGTGGCGTCGACCAGAGCGCGCCGGTCGAGCTGGTGCTGAACGTCACCGCGGTGAACGATGTGCCGAGCTTCGTGATCCCGGCCGCGGCGGCCCCGGTCTTCCAGGACGATGGTCCGACCGTGCAGGCCGGCTTCGCCACGGCGATCAGCGCCGGCCCTGCCAACGAGGCGGGCCAGACCCTGTCCTTCGCGGTGAACGTCACCGGCAGCACCGGCAACCTGGCCTTCGCGGCCGCCCCGTCCATCGACCCCGCCACCGGCAACCTGAGCTTCGCCGCCCAGAACGGCACCGCCGGCGTGGCCACCGTCAGCGTAGTGCTGAGCGACAACGGCGGCACCGCCAACGGCGGCGTCGACACCAGCGCCGCCCAGGTCTTCACCCTCGAAGTGATCAATGTCAATGACGCGCCCAGCTTCACCCCGGGCGCGAGCCCGCTGGCCGTGCTCGAAGACAGCGGCGCCTACAGCGCGGTCTGGGCCACCGACATCAACGACAACGACGGCGGCACGCAGGTCGTGAACTTCGAGCTCACCGCCGGCGCCACCACCGGCACTTTGGCCTTCACCACCGCGCCCAGCATCAGCCCGACCGGCGTGCTCAGCTTCACGCCGGCCGCCAACACCAACGGCAGCGCGAGCTTCAGCGTGGTCCTGCGCGACAACGGCGGCACCGGCAATGGCGGCGTCGACGCCAGCGCTGCCGTGCCTCTGGTGATCGAAGTCACCGCGGTCAACGATGCGCCCAGCTTCACCATCCCGGCCACCGCACCAAGCGTGTTCGAGAACGCCGGCGCCCAGACGGTGCCGGGTTTCGCCACCGCGATCAGCGCGGGGCCGATCGATGAAGCCGCGCAGACCCTGAACTTCAGCGTCAACGTCACCGGCAGCACCGGCAACCTGAGCTTCACCACCCCGCCGGCGATCGATGCCAGCACCGGAACCCTGACCTATGCGGCGGCCGCCGACAGCTTCGGCGTCGCCACGATCAGCGTGGTGCTGAACGACAACGGCGGCACCGCCAACGGCGGCGTCAGCGCCAGCGCCGCTCAGACCTTCACCCTGGAAGTGCTGTTCGTAAACAACGCGCCGACCTTCGTCAGCGGCGGCAACGTCACCGTCAACGAGGACAGTGGCGCCTACAACAGCCCGTGGGCGACGGCGATCGACGATGGCGACCCGGGCATCACCCAGGTGCTGAACTTCATCGTGCTGAGCAATGACAACCCGACCCTGTTCGCGGCTTCGCCGGGCATCAATGCCAGCACCGGCAACCTGAGCTTCCTGCCGGCGGCGAACGCCAACGGCGTGGCCAACCTGAGCGTCGTGCTGCAGGACAACGGCGGCACCGCCAACGGCGGCGTCGACACCTCGGCCACGGTCAACTTCAGCATCACGGTGAATGCGGTCAATGACCCGCCGACGGTGACGCCGCCCACCAATGTGGCCGTGCACCGCCATATCGGCATCAGCATCGGCAGCGCCAACGCTGCCAGCCTGCTGGCCAATGTCAGCGACATCGACGGCGCCGGCGGCGCGCCCTTCAGCGTGACCGTGCAGTCCAATGCCCCGACCGCCCAGGGCGGCCGCGTCAGCACCGCCGCCGACGGCAGCTGGAGCTATGCGCCGCCGGCCAGCGAGACGAGCACCGCCGACAGCTTCAGCTTCCAGGTCTGCGACTCCGGCGTGCCGGCGCCGCCGGCCTGCACCACCGCCACCGCGACGGTGGCGCTCAGCGGCGAAGCGATCTGGTTCGTCGATGACGACGCCCCGGCCGGCGGCGACGGCACGCTCGCGCGTCCGTTCCAGACGCTGGCAGCAGCGGTGACCGCGGCCAGCCCGAACACCAAGATCTTCAAGTTCAGCGGCGCCTACATCGGCGGCGTCACCCTGAAGAATGGCCAGCAGCTGATCGGCCAGGGCGTTGCCGGTGCCTTCGACACGGTGTTCGGCATCAGTCCGCCGGCGACTGCCGTCGCGCGTCCCGCCTTGGCCGGCGCGCGCCCGGTGCTCACCACCAGCGTCGCCGCCACCCATGCCATCACCCTGGGCTCCGGCAATACGGTGCGCGGCATCGAGATCGGCAACACCACCGGTGCCGCCCTGCTGGGGGCCAACGTCGGTGCGCTGGTCCTCGGCGAGAACCGCATCGTCGGCAGCGGCCAGGCGTTGGATCTGGCCAACGGCACGGTCACCGAAGTGGGCGGCAATGCCTTCACCGAGGTCAGCTCCAGCAGCGGCGCGCAGAACGTGCGTCTGTCGGCGATCGCCGGCACCCTGAACCTCGGCACGGGTGCGCTGAGCGGCGCCACCGGCACTGCCTTCCAGGTCAGCACGGGAACGGCCACGGTGAACTATGCGGGTTCCATCGAGAAAGCCAGCGCAGGGCGCCTCATTGACATCGAGGGCGCAGCCAGCGCCAACCTGACCCTGTCCGGCAACCTCAACTGCTCCGCACTGTGCGGCAGCGGCGCCGGCAACCAGGGTCTGCGCGTCAGTGGCCGCACCGGCGGCACGATCACCTTCAGCGGCGCCAGCAAGGTCTTCACCGGCACTGGCACCAACCCGGCGGTGCAGCTGCTGAACAACCCCGGCGCGACCATTGCGATTACCGTGAACGCCGAGCTCGGGACGAACGCGAATCGCCTGGCCGGAACGGCAGTCGCTGCCAGCGGTGGCGGCACTCTGATCCTCAATGGCGGAGTCTCGATCTTCACCGCTGCAGCGCGAAGCCTGCAGGTCAGCGGCATGACCCTGTCCGGCAGCATGACCGGCACGATCAACTCCGAGGGCGCGCTCGGTGCGGGCACTCCGGCCATCGACATCCAGAACAGCGCCAGCCCGGCCGGGCTCAGCTTCGGCCAGCAGCTGATCATCGATCATGACGACGCGGGCGAGAGCGGCGGCGGCATCAACCTGGCCAACAACACCGGCACCTACGCCTTCAGCAACGTCACCCGGATCACCAGCGCGAACACCGCCGCGCTGCGGGCCAGCAGTGCCGGCACCCTGACCCTCGGCAACGTCGCGGCGGGAGCCCTGGTGAACAACGGGGGCATCGCGGTCGAAGTACAGAACACCACCATCGGCGCGGCCGGCATCAACGCGGTGTCGGTGCAGTCGCTGGGCGGCGCCCACGGCATCCTGCTGAACAACACCGGCAGCAGCGGCGCGCTGACGGTCACCGGCAACGGCGGCACCTGCAGCGACAGCGCGAGCTGCACCGGTGGCTTCATCGCCAACACCAGCAGCCACGGCGTCCAGCTGACCAACACGGTCGCGCCCTCGATCACCCGCATGCGCATCCAGAACACCGGCGGCAACGGCGTCAATGGCACCGAGGTCAACGGCTTCACCTTCGCCAACGGCAGCATCGACGGCACCGGTGCGTCGATTGCCAACAACTCGGCCAACATCGCCTTCAACACGACCACCAATGGCAACGAGCGCAACATCTACGGTGCCGTGTCGATCACCAACAGCAGCCTCACGAACTCCCGCCACCACGGCATCGAGCTGTTCAACTTCAACGGCACCCTGAGCTCGGTGACCATCAGCGGCAATACCCTGACCAGCAGCACCTCGTCGGCCACCTCGCAGGGTTGGGGCATCGGCCTGATCGGCTTCGGTTCGGGTTCGACGGTCGCCAACGTCACCGCCGCCAGCATCACCAACAACGTGATCACCAACTTCCCGGGCGGTGGCGGCATCCAGGTGCAGGGCGGCAACGCCAATGCGGCCGGGCCGGTGGGCACGATGGGCACGGCGGGCCATGCCACCAACATCATCAACATCACCGGCAACCGCATCGCTGGCGCCAGTGCCGCCAACCGCATCGGCGCCGAGGGCATCGTCGCCCTGGTGAACGGCCGCGGCCAGGGCAACTTCAACATCTCCAACAACGGCACCGTGGCCAACCCGATCACCAACGTCACCGGCACCGGCATCAGCAACTCCGCCTTCGGCCAGGCCAACGTGACCTCGCTGATCGAGAACAACGTGATCGTGGCCAACAACACTCTGGCTTCGCAGGGCATCGGCGGCGGCCTCGGCAACACCTTCGGGGTGAGCGACGCACCGCAGATGACGGTGACGGTGCGCAACAACACCATCAGCCAGACCGATGGCAACGGCATCCTGCTGGTCTCCCGCGACACCAACGGCACCCTCCGGGCGCGCGTGCAGAACAACACGGTGGCGGCACCCTTGAGCGGCGCCCGTCAGGGCATCCGCATCGATTCCGGCAACGGTGGAACCGGCGAGAACGACACCGTGTGTCTGGACATCTCCGGCAACAGCAGCGCGCCCACCGCCGGCTTCCCAGCGGCGCTTGGCATCGGCCTGCGCAAGCAGGGCAACGTCGCCGGCCAGTTCACCTTCGGCGTGGTCGGCATGGCTGCCACCGCATCGCCGGGCGTGGAGACCTATGTCAACGGACTGAACCCGGCAGGCGGCGGCACGCTGCTGATCTCGGGCACCAGCGGTTTCAGCAACTGCACGATTCCGTAAGCGCTTCGCGGTCGGTGCTCGAAGGGGCACCGACCGCGTTCATCGCAGAACCCCGGGAGGACGACAGCGCAGCGCTGACTGGCGCTTCCGCCCTCTCATCCCGCAGGCCGCACTTCGCGGCGTGCCCCGAGCACTGGAGACCGCCATGGCAGAACCTTTTCTCTCTGAAATCCGCATGATGAGCTTCGTGTTCGCCCCCAAGGGCTGGGCGCTGTGCAACGGCCAGCTGCTGCCGATCAACCAGAACCAGGCCCTGTTCTCCCTGCTGGGCACCACCTTCGGTGGCGATGGCCGGGTCAACTTCGCCCTGCCCGACCTGCGCGGGCGCACGCCGATCCACGTCGGCAGCGGCCATACCCTGGGTGAACGCGGTGGCGAGCAGGCGCATACGCTGTCGATCGCCGAGATGCCGACGCACACCCACGTGATGCAGGCCAGCAATCAGACCGCCAGCACCAACACGCCGACCAATGCGCTGGCCCTGTCGAACTCCAGCGCCTCCAACCTGTGGGCACCGCCGGCGAACCTGGTGGCCATGGCCCCCAGCGCGGTGACCAATGTCGGCGGCTCGCAGGCGCATCTGAACATGCAGCCCTTCCTGACCATCAGCTTCTGCATTGCACTGCAGGGCATCTTCCCCTCGCCGACCTAGGCCCAGACGGAGACCACCCATGGCACAACCCTATGTAGGCGAGATCCGCATGTTCGCGGGCAACTTCGCGCCCGCCGGCTGGATGTTCTGCGAAGGCCAGCTGCTGCCGATCTCCGAGAACGAGACCCTGTTCCAGCTGATCGGCACCACCTACGGCGGCGACGGGCAAAGCACCTTCGCCCTGCCCGACCTGCGCGGCCGCATCCCCATCCACCAGGGCAATGGCTTCATCCTTGCCGAGACCGGAGGCGCCGAGGAGATCACGCTGACGGTCAACCAGATCCCGGCGCATACGCATGCCCTGCTGGCGACCAACAACACGGCCACCACCCAGACCGCCAGCCAGCAGGTCATGGCTGCCAGCACCGGCGCCACGGTCTCGCCATATGGCTCGGACGCACCGCTGACCAACCTCGCGCCAGCCAGCATCGGGGCGGTGGGCGGCAGCCAGCCGCACACCAACATGCAGCCCTACCTGTGCGTGGACTTCATCATCTCGCTGTTCGGCATCTTCCCGCAGCCGTCCTGAAGGAGCACCCCGTGGCCGATCCCTTTGTTGCCGAAATCCGCATCTTCCCCTTCAACTTCGCGCCGCGCGGCTGGGCCTGGTGCGATGGCCAGCTGCTGCCGCTGTCGCAGAACACCGCCCTGTTCTCGCTGCTGGGCACCACCTATGGCGGCAATGGCAAGAGCAACTTCGCCCTGCCGGACCTGCAGGGCCGCGCGCCGATGCATCCCGGCCAGGGCCCGGGCCTGAGCCTGCACGACCTCGGCGAGGTGGGCGGCTCGGAGACGGTCAGCCTGCTGGAATCCGAGATCCCGAGCCACGCGCACACGGTGCGCGCCTCGCAGTCCGACGGCCTGAGCCGCCAGCCCGCGGCCGAACTGCCAGCCACCGGCATCGGCATCGGCCAGTACGCGGCGCCCACCGGCCTGACCCAGCTCGCGCCGCAGAGCCTGACTGCGGTCGGCGGCGACCAGCCGCACAACAACATGCAGCCCTATCTGACGTTCTACTTCTGTATCGCCCTGCAGGGCGTGTTTCCGCCGCGCTCCTAGCCGGCAGTTGAAAATCGGCCTGTTTGCTCGGCCAAGGAAGGCCGAGTCGACACTGCAAGCGCGTGAGCGATTGGGTTGTCGGCAGGCGGTACGGACCTGCGCCGGACCGCCGAGTCGAAAGCTCCCAGGAGGGGCGTATTTCGACATGCTGCCAGAACGCGGCGGCGCGGTTCGCAGGCGCGACACCCGGCACACTTCATCCCAGCCCCACCAGCGGCCCGTCAGCAGGCCGCGGAAGACACAACAGGACCCATCATGGATCGTCGAGCTTTTCTGGTTGGCAGCGCCTGCGGCATCGGCGCGGCTGCGCTGTCGGGGCCTGCGCGCGGCCTCTCGGCGGATCCATCCGCGCGCGTGCTGCGGCTGGATGCCGAGTCCGGGCTGTGGCGTCCCTACAGCGAACAGGCGCAGGCGGCCAGCGGCACGGCGCCACAGCGTCTGCGGCTGCTCGGCCCACGGCTGGCCGAGGGCTCGCCCCTGCGCTCGCTGCAGCTGGACCTGCTGTACGACACCGACGCCGCCGCCGGGGCCCGGCATCGGGCCTGGCGCTTCGATCAGAGCCAGACCGCGGGCAACAGCGGCGACTGCAGCCTCAGCCTGCCCGCCCAGGGCCTCGCCTTCGAGTTCCGGCTGGACGACGGTGCGGCTTCGTCCCGCTACCTGCGGCTGGATGCGGCAGGCTGGCCGGAAGGCGACTATCTGATCCGCCTCGACGCGATCCCGTCCGCGCCACTGGCGTGCGGGCCGGACCAGCGCTGCGCGCCACCGGCCGGCATCGACGGCTTCCTGCTGCAGGTGCGCGCGGAAACCGAGTCCGCCGACCTCTGCCTGCGCGCCGACCTCGCCTGCCTGGCGCAGGATCAGGCCAGCGTCTGAATGCGGGCCTGAGGTCGAGCCTCGTGCTGCAGCCCGCCGAGCGCGCCAGCGCCCTGCTTGAGCTGTTCGCGTCCGACTGGCCGCAGCGGCCGGCGGACCTGCACCTGCGCCCGGAAAGCGAAGCCGACCTGCCCCTGCTGCGTGGGCTCTACGCCAGCACGCGCAGCGAAGAGCTGGCGCGCAGCGGCTGGGACGACACCCAGCAGCAGGCCTTCGTCGACCAGCAGTTCAGCGCCCAGCGCAGCCACTACCGCCAGCACTATCCGGGCGCCGCCTTTCTGGTGATCGAACACGCCGGCGCGGGCATCGGCCGGCTCTACCTGCACTGGGGCCGCGAGGAGCTGCGCCTGATGGAAATCACCCTGCTGCCCGAGTGGCGCGGGCGCGGCGTCGCCCGACAGCTGATGCAGCAGATGATCGACTGGAGCGCCGAGCGCAGCCTGCCCATCACCCTGCACGTCGAACCCTTCAACCCTGCCCATGCCTGGTATCGGCGGCTGGGCTTCGACACGCTCGAAGTCCGCGGCGTCTATCACTTCATGCGCCGTGAGGCGCAGCGCTGATCGACGCGCTGCAGCCGCGGCACATCAGTTGAAGACGGCCTCGTAGAGCAGGCCCTCGGGATCGCGGCGGATCGGCGTGATGAACAGCTGCAGGCAGCCGTGGCGCGGATGGGTGATCGCATACACCCCCTGGCCGAGGTTCAGCTCGGCAGGCCCGCGCAGCTGCAGCGAAAAGCCGGGCAGGCCGCGGCCGGTGGGGTGCGGGCTGGGCTCGACGGCTTCGACGCGCAGCGCGAACTGCTGGCCGGCGGCCTCGGTGGGCAGGGCCTCGCCAATCAGCGCGGCGAAGTCCTCGACGGGAATCTCGTTCAGGAGTGTGCTCATCGCCGAACTCTAGCAGCTCGCGCAGAGATCTCCGCAGGCTTGATGCACGCTCATGACCAGCGCATCGGCGGTCCGCACTAGACTGTCGCGTTCGCCCTGGATGCCCGCTCGCCATGCTGCACGCTCTTGTTTCCACCCTCGCCGCGCCCGTCGCCGCCACGCAGGGGACTGCCGATGCCCTGTCGGTGCTGTTCTGGCCGCTGATCGCGCTTTGCGTCGTCTTGCTGATCGTGCTGATGCTGCTGGCCATCCTGCTCTACAGAACGAAGCGCACGCGGACCGACCCCGCGCTGCTCGAACGCTTGGCCGCACTGGCCGCCACCGCCGAACGCACCGAGCGCGCCCTGCGCGAGGAGCTGCGCGAGGCCCGCAGCGAGGCCGCCGAACAGCAGGCGCGCTTCGAGGCCCAGCTGCGCGCGGCGCTGGGCGAGGGCAGCCGCGCCCAGGCCGAGCGGCTGGATGCCTTCGGCCGCGGCCTCGACGCCGCCGCCCTGCGCTCGGACCAGCGCATCGAGACCCTGCGACAGACGCTGTCGGATGACGCCCGCAAGAGCCGCGAGGAATCGGTGGCCGCGCTCAAGGGCTTTGGCGAAGCGCTGGACGCGCGCCTGCTGACGCTGACCCAGCACAACGCTGAGCGCATGAACGAAGTGCGCGGCACGCTTGAAGCCAAGCTCAAGGAGCTGCAGACCGACAACGCCGCCCAGCTCGAACGCATGCGCGAGACCGTCGACGAGAAGCTCAAGACCACGCTGGAGACGCGGCTCGGCGAGAGCTTCAAGCTGGTCTCCGAGCGCCTCGAACAGGTGCATCGGGGCTTGGGCGAAATGCAGACGCTGGCGCAGGGCGTGGGCGATCTGAAGCGCGTGCTCGGCAATGTCAAAACGCGCGGCACCTTCGGCGAAGTGCAGCTCGGCGCCCTGCTGGAGCAGATCCTGAGCGCCGAGCAGTACGCCAGCAATGTCGCCACCCTGCCGGGCAGCAGCGAGCGCGTCGAGTACGCCATCCGCCTGCCGGGCAGCACGCCGGGCGCACCGGTGTGGTTGCCGATCGACGCCAAGTTCCCGCGCGAGGACTACGAGCGCCTGCTCGACGCGCAGGACCGCGCCGATGCCGAGGCCGCAGGCGTGGCCGCGCTCGCGCTCGAGCGGCGCATCCGCGACGAGGCCAGGCGCATCCGCGAGAAGTACATCGGCCCGCCGCACACCACCGACTTCGCCCTGCTGTTCCTGCCCACTGAAGGCTTGTACGCCGAGCTGATCCGCCGGCCCGGCCTGTTCGAGGCCCTGCAGCGCGACTACCGCATCACCCTAGCCGGCCCGACCACGCTGGCGGCCCTGCTCAACAGCCTGCAGATGGGTTTCCGCACGCTGGCGATCGAACAGCGCAGCAGCGAGGTCTGGCAGATCCTGGGCGCGGTCAAGAACGAGTTCGGCAAGTTCGGCGAAGTGCTGGAGCGCACCCAGAAGCAGATCGACACCGTCAGCAAGAGCATCGGCGCGGCCGGTGTGCGCACCCGCGCGATCGAACGCAAGCTGCGCAGCGTGGAAACCCTGGAAGGCACCCCCGACCTGCTGCAGCTGCCTGCCGACAGCGAAGACGACGCCTCGGCGCCGGAGGATTGAGATGAACACGCACGCGAACCCACCGGTCGCAGTCGAAGTGCTGCCGGTCACCCCGTTCCAGCAGAATTGCTCGCTGATCGTCTGCCAGCGCACCAAGAAGGCCGCCCTGGTCGACCCCGGCGGCGAAGTCGAGCGCCTGCTCGCCGCGGTGGCGCGTCACGGTGCGACGCTGGAGAAAGTTCTGGTCACGCACGGTCATCTCGACCACTGCTCGGGCGTGGCCGAACTGCAGCAGCGACTCGGCGTGCCGGTCGAAGGCCCGCACCCGGACGACGATTTCTGGATCCAGCAGCTGCCGACCCGCGCGGCCGAATATGGCTTCCCGCCGGCGCAAGTGTTCACCCCGGATCGCTGGCTCGCCCACGGCGAACGCGTCAGCGTCGGCGCGCTCGAACTCGAAGTGCTGCACTGCCCCGGCCACACGCCCGGTCACGTGGTGTTCTTCCTGCGCGAGGTGGGCTTGGCCTTCGTCGGCGACGTGATCTTCGCCGGCAGCATCGGCCGCACCGACTTCCCGCGCGGCAACCACGCCGACCTGATCCGTTCGATCCGCGAACGTCTGTTCGCGCTGGGCGATTCCGTGCAGTTCGTCCCCGGCCACGGCCCGGTGTCGACGCTGGGCCGCGAGCGCATGGGCAATCCGTACGTGTCAGATGCGGCGGTGGCTGCGCGCTGAGGCGCATCACTCGCTCGACGACCGCCCTCGCTGTCACGGCTCCGCACCCCAGCCAGCGCGCGTGCCTGCTCCCCTCTCCCACGAGGGGAGAGGGGCTCAAGAATCAGCCCCCGAAGATGCGGCGCTCGTCTGATGCGCTGTTTCTGGCGGAAGCAGCGGGGACGGCGTCGATGTCGACACGCGGGCGCGGGCGGATGACCAGACCGTAGTACGTCCCGTGGAAGCGGGACGCCGAGCGAGAGCTCACCGTAGCCAGCCCAGCCATCGGCCCGAAGCGAAACGCCCTTCGAGAACCCAAACGCCGGTAGATGCGCTTCGCTTATCTACCCTACGCGCACAGCAGCCTTCGGCTTCGATCCACGCTCGCCGTCTCTCGCGGTTGTAGGGTGGATAAGCGCAGCGCATCCACCAGCGCATCCCGTGGAAGCCGGG